>JAVKCM010000288.1:0-101332 GCA_040222735.1 Fuerstiella sp.
CCATGGTGATGTCACCCGCAGCGAACATCGCCTGATCGATGCCGTCTTCGAATTCGACGACATGATCTGTCGGCGAGTCATGGTGCCCCGCGCCGATGTCGAATTCTTCACCACGGATCAGTCGCTGTCGGATTGTCTGCAGCAGGTCCGGCGTTCGCGGCACACTCGTTTTCCCCTGTGCGACGGTTCACTGGACAACGTCACCGGAGTGGTGCACATCAAGGACCTGATCGGACGATCAGAAGAAACCGACTTCGACCTGACCAGGGTGGCGCGGCCGCCCAGAAGTGTTCCGGAGAACATGCAGATCAGCAGGCTGCTGCGTCACTTTCAGGCGACCCGCCAGCACATGGCGTTTGTGGTGGACGAATACAGCACCACGATCGGCATCGTGACGCTGGAAAACGTGCTTGAGCAGATCGTCGGGGCGGTGCAGGATGAATTCGACCTGGAAACGCCCGAGATCGTGCCGGATGGCCCCGGCCAGTACATTGTGCAGGGCGGAACTCCGATCGACGTGGTGGAAAAGGTGCTGAATATTTATCGCGGTAATGACGATGTCGACACGTTTTCCGGGCTGCTGATGTCGCGTCACGGAGAGATCCTGGAATCCGGCGATACAATCGACCTGGACGGGGCGGTAGCTGAAGTCCTGGAAGTCAAGGGGGCTCGGGCGGAACGAATTCGAGTCACACTGAACAACAGTCCGGCAGACGAACAGCGCCCCGGAAACGGCCATGGAACGTCAGCGCCGGAGTCGCGGCCATGAACTCTTCTTCGGAAACGACGGAACCGGAAACAGAGACGACGGAACCGGACGTCGCGACCGAAGTTCGTCAGCCGGATGAATGGGAACAGCTGGAAGAAGTTGTCGCCAGTGGCAGTCCCGAAGCGGCCCACGAATACCTGAAGACTCTGCCGCCCGGAGAAACGGCGCGTGTCATCGCGCAGCTGGACGCAACTGAGCAGCAGGAGTTCATCACGCTGCTGGATGATTCCCACGCTGCGGACCTGATGGAATCGCTGCCGGAGCTGCAGGCAGCACAGGTGCTGGCCAGTCTTCCGGTGGACCACGCCGCCCGCATCTTCGATCAGATGCAGAGTGGCGATCAGGCCGACGTGCTGGACCAGCTGTCCGACGCACAGTCCGAAGCGATTCTGGGAGAACTGGAACCGGCAGACGCCGATAACATCCGCTTTCTGGCTCAGTACGACGGTGACTGTGCCGGCGGGCTGATGGTGACGGAACTGCTGGCGTTTGAGGACACGCGAACGGTCGACGACCTGCTGAACGATCTGCGTCGCGATGCCGAGAAGTATGCGGAATACAACGTTCAGTACATCTATGTCACATCAGCAGATGGTCATCTGGTTGGTGTACTGCGGCTGCGTGACCTTGTGCTGGCCCGCCCCGGCAGGTTGATTTCAAAACTGATGATTGCTGATCCGGTCAGCGTGCCGGACACCACGTCGCTGCAGGATCTGCAGCACATTTTCGACAGTCGTCCTTTTTTCGGATTGCCGGTGGTGACCGCCGATGGTCGGCTGGTGGGAGTGGTGCGTCGGGCCGACATTGAAAAGGCGGGTGAAGAGCAGGCTGGCCGCACGTTTCTGCGCTTTGCCGGCATCCTGGGCGGGGAAGAACTGCGCAGTCTGCCGTTGAAGATCAGATCCGCACGCCGGCTGTCGTGGCTGACCATCAATATCTTTCTGAACGTGCTGGCGGCCAGTGTGATCGCGATGTACGAAGACACGCTGTCGACGGTGATCGCGCTGGCCGTGTTTCTGCCGATCGTATCTGACATGAGCGGCTGCAGCGGCAATCAGGCCGTGGCGGTCAGTACTCGGGAACTGGTGCTGGGAGTAATTCGGCCCCGGGACTGGCTGTACGTTTTCCGGAAGGAAGTACTGCTGGGACTGCTGAACGGACTGGCCCTCGGAACACTGCTCGGGGCAGTGGCTCTGTTGTGGAAGGGCAATGCGGCGCTGGGGCTGGTGGTCGGCGGAGCACTGGCGGCCAACACGCTGGCCGCCGTGTGTCTGGGAGCATTGATTCCGCTGCTGCTGAAGGGCATGAAGATGGATCCGGCGCTGGCGTCCGGTCCGATTCTGACCACGCTGACCGACATGTGCGGCTTTTTTCTGGTGCTGTCGTTTGCTCAACTGATGCTGCCGTGGCTGGTCGCCTAGCAGCCTGGCCGGATAACGGAAGATTCTGTACGTCGGTAGGCCGGGCGCGTTGAAAATGCGTAGGGCGGGGGGGCGAATGACGGACCTGGAAGTCCGTCATTCGGCCCGTCATACGGCCCGTCATCCAGGAGTATCCGGGCAGGCTGCCGGGGGGGGGCTGACCGGATGCCGCAGCGAAGCTCACCAGGAGCTTCGGTCGACGCCAAAGGACGTTTTCGAGAGCCGCTGGCGGCTTCCGCTAAAGCTGGATTTCCGGACAGACTGCTGGAGCCGTCGCCCTGAGGGGCGTCCAAAAAACCGAAAATCGCGCCGATTTATGCCAGAAACCCGCAATTTGGACGGAATGGCGGCCGATCAATCGGGGATCTCGATTGATTGAGACGCAAACTGCGATACAATCCGCGGCTTGGTGAGCAGGACTTCGGTTGAGTTCTGCCTTTTCGAAGAGTCCACATCGACGTTTCAGGGCTTCCGAGACCGCACTGTCGCAGGTTCAGACCTCGCCGCAGTCCGCACGAATATCACGGAACACCCCGTCGGGCGGATCCCAGTCATTCAGTGAAAGTAAAAGATCGAATGCCGATTGCTAAGGAAGTGAAGCAGCAGCTTCGCAAGGATTTTGGGCAGAGCGACAACGACACCGGTTCACCGCAGATTCAGATTGCCTGCCTGACTCATCAGATCAATGTGCTGACGGAACATCTGCGGGACAACAAGAAGGACCACTCATCACGACGTGGTCTGTTGCGAATGGTAAGTCGTCGCCGTCGTTTGCTGGATTATCTGAAGCGAACCGCTCCGGACCAGTATCTGGAAATGCTGTCTCGGCTGAAAATTCGAAAGTAGTTCATGGGCGGCGTTGGCTTCATACGGGTCAACGCCGTCTTCCTGTTTCGGGCCGCACCTTTTTCTTGTCAGCGATGCGGCTCATCCCGGCTGGCGCTTCGGTGTCGGCTCAGTAGGCTCGCCTGACCGCGGGCAGAATCCGGTTCACACGACTCGAGTCGGTGAACCGGTGATGTTAACACGTTTGTTGGTGTCAGTATTTTTTTGTTGTTTGACTGCTGCCGCAGGTTCGTAGCGGATTGCCGCCACCTGGGGCGACTTTGAGATGTCGGAATTTGCAGGCGTATTGTTTGACGGGTTGGTAGTCAGCCACCCGGGCAGATCACCGGGAGCCTTCGCTCAATGATTGAAAACCAGAGTTTTCACCGTGATCAGCCTGAGGATGGCCGGAAGTAACGCTGGATGACCCCAAGCGCGTTTGCCGCAGACGGAATCGAAAAAGAAAAGATCGGTTCCCCGGAACTGCGGCAGGATCAGTCTGATCCCGCGTAACCTCGCAGACCCGGATGGTCTGCGGCTTGCTGTTTTGATGCCGTGAAGTTGCTGCACGTGCCGAAATCTGACTTCCTGTACTGCGATCAGCGGTCGTTACTCCGGCCAGGCCGGGTAAGGAATGATCGTGAAGAAAGTCACTGTCGATTGTGAATTTGGAGGCCGCACTCTTTCTCTGACCTCCGGAGAACTGGCCAAACAGGCCAGTGGTGCCGTCATGATTCAGTATGGGGAAACCAGCGTCTTCGTGGCGGCTCAGACGGGACCGTCCCGCCCCGGTACGGATTTCTTTCCTCTGACGGTGGATTACCGAGAACGCCTGGCGGCGGCCGGAAAATTCGCCGGCGGCTATCAGAAACGCGAAGGACGTCCAACCACCAAGGAAATCCTGACCTGCCGGCTGACGGACCGCCCGATTCGTCCGCTCTTTCCCAGGGGATTTCGGGACGAAGTCCAGGTGATGTCCAACGTCATGTCGTCGGACGGAGAAAACAACCCGGACGTGCTGAGCATCAACGGGGCCAGTGCGGCTCTGCGGATCTCAGGCATGCCCTTCAAAGGCCCCATCGCGGCCGTACGAATCGGCATGATTGATGACGAGCTGATTGTCATGCCCACGGTCCAGCAGATGGAAGAAAGCACGCTGGATCTGATCGTGGCAGGATCTGAAAAGTCGATTCTGATGATCGAAGGCTTTGCTCAGCAGCTTCCGGAAAAGGAAATGGGCGATGCCATCATGTACGCTCATCAGTTCATCAAACAGCTCTGTCAGCTGCAGGAAGACCTCGCCAGTCAGCTTGGCATCGCGGCCCCGGAACTGCCTCAGCCGGAAGCCAATCCGTTTGAAGCCAGACTGGCCGATGCCTATGACAGGATCAAGGCGGCCAAGGCCACCCGGATGAAGCAGGAACGTGGTGAGGCACTGAGTGCTGTTAAAGCCGAGCTGCTGGAAAAGCATTTTCCGGGCGATGCGGAAGAGGCCGAAGGCGGTCTCACGCGAGCTCAGTTTTCAAACGCCTTCTACGCCCTTGAAGCCAAAGCCGTGCGGGAACTGATTCTGAGCGGCACCCGTCTGGATGGTCGCGGACCAACCGATCTGCGTAAGGTTTCCAGCCAGGTCAGCAACCTGCCCCGCGTCCATGGTTCTTCGCTGTTCACACGCGGCGAAACTCAGTCACTGGCCACCGTCACACTGGGAACCACGCGAGACCAGCAGCGCAATGACGGCCTGTTCGGCGAATTCAGCGATCGGCTGATGCTGCACTATTATTTCCCGTCCTTTTCCGTCGGGGAATGCCGTCCCATTCGGGGACCGGGGCGTCGCGAGATCGGTCACGGCTGCCTTGCAGAACGATCTGTAGCTCCCGTGATTCCTTCTGAAGAAAAGTTTCCGTATACCATCCGGATCATTTCAGACATTCTGGAATCCAACGGCAGCAGCTCAATGGCATCCGTGTGCAGCGCCACGCTGGCCCTGATGGATGCCGGTGTGCCGATTCTGCAGCCGGTGGCCGGAATTTCCATCGGCATCGTTGATGAAGGCGACAAGTGGACCCTGCTGACCGACATCATGGGTGACGAGGACCACTTCGGCGACATGGACTTCAAGGTCGCCGGAACTGGTCGCGGTGTGACGGGAATTCAGCTGGACCTGAAAAATGAAGGGATCAGCGAGGAAATCATCCGCGCGACGCTGGATCAGGCGCTGAAGGCCCGCAAGGAGCTGCTGCGAGAGATGCTGACCTGTATTCGCCGACCGCGACAACAGGTCTCTGAGCATGCTCCGAAGCTGGTTCAGACATCCATCAATCCCGAAAAGATCGGTCTGCTGATCGGTCCCGGCGGCAAGACGATTCGTGCGATCCAGGAAGAATCCGGAGCCATGATCGATATTGCCGAAGATGGAACCGTCACAATCTCTGCTGCTAACGGAACTGCCGCGGATGCCGCACTGGCCCGTATTGAGGCGCTGACGGAAGACATTCAGCCGGGCCGGGTCTACAAGGGCAAAGTCACCTCAATCAAGGACTTCGGCGCCTTCATTGAGATCGCTCCGGGCAAGGACGGACTGTGCCACATCAGTGAACTGTCCGACGGATTCGTCAAGAATGTCAACGACGTCTGTGCCGTCGGCGACATGCTTGAAGTCAAGGTCATTGCCGTGGATGATCAGAACCGCGTGAAGCTGTCCCGGAAGGCAGTGCTGGCCGCAGCCGGTGGCGGTGACGACCAGGAGGATGACGACTAGCAACGGCGGAACCTGTGGCGACGGGCGTGACTTCTGCAGAACACGCCCGTCGCTGCTGACGCCTGACCGGGCAGATGTCCGATGCCACCGGCGAGAAGTCGGTACGCACCATGCGGCCGCATCATCCCGATCAGACACAGAACGGTGGTTCCGCCCGGACAGAACAGCGATCGGGTTTCGGCCGCACATGATTCTCTGATGAACTGTTTCGGCAGCGATATGACCACAGCGATCAATTCAGACGAACGCGAACGCCTGCAGGCTCAGAATACGGAACTGGCTGCGCTGGCCGGCGGGCTTGCGCATGAAATCCGGAATCCGTTGTCCACGATCCGCATGAACCTGGAACTGCTGGCGGAAGACCTGAACGACGAATCGCTGCCCAACGGTCGCCGGATGCTGGATCGCGTCGCTAAACTGCAGAAGGAATGCACCAGCATGGAAGGTGTGCTGAACGACTTTCTGCAGTTTTCGCGGGCCGGGCAGCTGAATCTGGCCGAATGCAGCCTGAACGAAGAACTGCAGGATTTCCTGAACTTTCTGGAGCCGCAGGCCGAAGAACTGGGCGTGGAACTGCGGCCGCATCTGGATGCCAACCTGCCGTCGGTCCGGCTGGACAGGTCGCTGATGCGACAGGTTCTGACCAATCTGGCACGCAACGCCCTGCAGGCGATGCCCCACGGCGGCACTCTGGAATTTCTGACCATGAGCCGCAATGGCGGAATTGCTCTGGAAGTCATCGATACCGGCGAAGGGATGGACGAAAAGACCGTTTCCAGAATGTTTCAGGCCTTCTTTTCCACCCGTTCCGGCGGCAGTGGACTGGGACTGCCCACGGTGCGACGTATCATCGAATCCCACGGCGGCTCCATCTCCTGTGAAAGCGAACCTGGGCGGGGCACACGGTTTACCATCCTGTTGCCCGCCAACTGATGACATGGCTGATAGCAAGAACGACGTCCCTGATTTAAGCTCAATCCCCGTCCGTGTTCTCGTGGTGGACGACGACGAAAGTCATGCGCAGGCCGTGGCAGAGAGCCTGGAACGCATCAACTGCGAATGCAAAGTCGCCGCCTCAGGTGAGGCCGGGGCCCGGATGATTTCCGGGGAGTCCTGGGATGTGGTCGTCACCGACCTGCAGATGGGCGATATCGACGGACTTGAGATTCTGCAGCATACCAAAGAGGAACTGCCGGATGCCGAGGTCATCGTGCTCACCGGTCACGGATCCATTACTTCGGCCGTGACCGCCATGCAGAATGGCGCCTATACCTACCTGACCAAGCCTCTGGATATCGGAGAACTGCGGTCCGCCGTAGAAAAGGCCTCTGCCCGCCTCCGCCTGATTCGCAGAAATGCCGAACTCAGACGGTCGCTGGAAGAACGGTTCGGTTTCGAAGGAGTAATCGGCAACAGCCCGCAGATGCATCGGATCATCGAGATCCTGAAGAATGTGTCCCCGACGGATTCCACGATCCTGATCCAGGGAGAAAACGGCACCGGCAAGGAACTGGTGGCAAAGGCCATTCACCAGAACAGCCTTCGCAAGAATAAACCATTTGTGCCGCTGAACATCTCGGCGCTGCCGGACAGCATCCTGGAAAGCGAGCTGTTCGGACACGAACAGGGAGCCTTCACCGGCGCGGCCGGACGTCGAATCGGGAAGTTTGAACACGCCAACGGCGGCACCCTGTTTCTGGATGAAGTCGGTGAGATGCCGATGGATACTCAGGTCAAACTGCTGCGGGTGCTGGAAGAACGCAAGATCACTCGACTGGGGGCCAACGACGAAATCGACATCAATGTCCGTCTGGTGGCCGCCACCAACGCCAACCTGCAGAAGATGGTCGAAGAAGGCACGTTTCGCGAAGACCTGTATTACCGACTGAAGGTCGTCGTCATCGATCTGCCGCCCCTCCGCGACCGCCCCGGTGACATCCCGCTGCTGATGGAACATTTTCTGCGAGATCTGACCAGGAAGACAGGCCGCGAAGCCGAGGGCTTTTCCAGAACCGCTCGCCGTGCTCTGCTGAGTTATCACTGGCCCGGAAATATCCGTCAGCTTCGCAATACCATCGAAAGCATGCTGGTCATGGACACGGATGGTCTGCTGGATGTTGACGGACTGCCCGCAGAAATCGCTCCTCTGGTCACCAGCGAAGAAGCTCAGGTCGACGGCGATGGTCCCGCCGGTGCCGATTCACTGATCGGGCGTCCCATGGACGAGGTCGAGAAATACTACATCCAGCGCGCACTGGAACTGACCGACGGCAACCGTGAAGAAACGGCTCGCCTGCTGGGCATCGGCGAACGCACACTGTATCGCAAGATTAAGGAATACGGTCTCCGCCGCTGAGGTCGCAGCCCGCGTCGATGCATTCGCCGCTGCGCGGCTCGCGGCAGCTGTGGCAGCCTGCGTATTGACACGCGTCGCAGCCGCGCTGGACAGCGAAACTCCGTCAAAGCCGGACGCCATGGGCACAAGACAGCCGCACGTAAAAAGGAAGGCGATGCGTTTCATCTCAGATCTCCAATTCAGCTTCACGATTCAGGAAGCGGGCAACCTCTGGAAGCAAAGGCCGGGGCGCGGCGAGACTATCGCCTTTCCTCGTCTCGCCGCCAGCCGAATAGCCGAATAGCACAAACAGAAGTACAGTTGTCGGCTCAGCCACACCAGGCTGACCGGGGATTTTCCGGTCCGAAATCTGAACACCGGCAATTTCTGCCGGCCGGGGTCTGGCGGTTTCGTCTCCTTCCTCCAATCCTGCCCATGACTCCTGTTTTGAAGTCAACTTCAGAAGGGCACCGTCCGGCTGGCATGGACTGAAAAAGGTTTAGCCGCTGCGACAGTGTCGCCGTTCGTTGACAACTTGTTGGGACTCAGTGCCGTGCCCGGTCATTCCGGCGGTGATTCCCTTGATCAGCGGTGGCACAACAATTGCCGGGATGTCTGGCCAGGCTTCTCGAATTCCCTCAGAATGGGTTGACTCGGGTCTTGTCCGCCTGAAGTTCTTCAGACCGGGTTCACCTGTCGCCGGAGCGACCGTCTTCCGCCGACATCAGGATGACCGTCCCGGAAATTGTTGTATGGAGTCCTGATGTTCTCATGGTTGTGGGCCATTCTGATCGCTGCCCTGATCGCCCCCGGAGTCAATCGCGTCGTCGGTTACCGGGGAGCGTGGCTGCTGGCGTTTGCGCCGATCGGTGTGGTTGGGTGCCTGCTGAAACAGTGGCGATCGGTGATCGACCAGCGCGGCGTGTCAGCGTCCATCGACTGGGTTCCGGCGTTGAATCTGGCCGTATCACTGCGGCTGGATGGCTTAAGTCTGCTGTTCGGGCTGCTGGTGACGGGCATCGGAGCGGTGGTGCTGGTTTATGCCGGAACCTACCTGAAACGTGATGATCGGCTGGGTCGTCTGTGGCTGTTCCTGTTGTTGTTCATGGCGGCCATGCTGGGCCTGGTACTGGCCGAGAACCTGCTGACGCTGTTTGTCTTCTGGGAACTGACCAGTATCACGTCCTACCTGCTGATCGGATTCAACCACAACCGTGGGGAATCACGGGCATCGGCGCTGCAGGCGTTGCTGGTGACAGGAGGCGGCGGGCTGCTGCTGCTGCCCGGATTAATTCTGCTGGGGATCGCGGGCCAGTCGTTTGAACTGTCAGAACTGGTGACCGGCGCCGAACAGATTCGTCAGCACTCGTCTTATGTGCCGATCCTGCTTCTGATTCTGATCGGAGCCTTCACAAAGTCGGCTCAGTTTCCGTTTCACTTCTGGCTGCCGAACGCGATGGCTGCTCCGACGCCCATCAGTGCCTATCTGCATTCGGCCACCATGGTCAAGGCCGGCGTGTACCTGATTGCGCGGCTGCATCCGATTCTGGGTGGAACGCCGCAGTGGTTCTGGCTGATCGCACCGGTCGGGACCGTCACGATGATTCTGGGCGTGGTGCTTGCGCTGCGAGCGACGGACCTGAAGCAGATACTGGCTTATTCCACGGTCAGCGTGCTGGGCACACTGACGATGCTGCTGGGGATCGGGACCGCAGGCACGCTGACCGCAGCTCTTGCCCTGCTGGTGGCTCATGCGTTTTACAAAGGCGGGCTGTTTCTGATGGCAGGATCCATCGACCACGCCGTACATCAGCGGGATATCCGAAAACTGAGCGGGCTGAGAACGGTAATGCCGGCCACATTCATGGCCGCAGTGCTGGCCGGTCTTTCCATGGCAGGAATACTGCCGACGTTCGGGTTTGTGGCCAAAGAGACCTGGTACGAAGCCGTGGGCCGGATAAGCGGCGTGGTGTCGGCAGACGAGGAACTCACTGGTTTGCAGGGCAGCTGGCGTGTGGTCTGTTTTCTGTCGCTGGCGGTACTGTCGAGCATCGGGATGGTGGCTGCGGCGGGCCTTGTCTGTGTGAAACCGTTCGTCGGGCGAAAATCCGAGGCGGTCTGTGACGCGCACGAAAGCGGCCCGGCCTTGTGGGGATCTCCGGCGCTGCTGGGAGCCATCGGACTGCTGCTGGGTTTGTTTCCAGCGCGGGTCAGCGAACTTTTGACCGCGGGCAGTACCGCCGTCGCCGGACAAAGCGTTGAGGTGGAACTGGCTCTGTGGCACGGCGTCAACCTCAGGCTGATACTGTCACTGCTGACGCTGGCTGGCGGAACCGCCTTGTACTGGCATAGACACCGGCTGGAGTCTCTGTGGGTCAGTCTGGCCCGCGTCCTTTCGTACGGACCCTCGTCGGCGTATCAGTGGCTGCTGAACACGGTCAATCGGCTGGCCCGTCAGCTCACATCGGTGCTGCAGAACGGCTATCTGCGGTTCTATCTGCTGACGATGGTCGGAACCACGGTCGGCAGTGTCTGGCTGGCGCTCCGCGGTGAACTGCTGCCACGTCTGAAACCGGTGACCCTGCACCTGCGGACGCATGAAGTTCTGCTGACTGGCCTGATACTGCTTGCGGCGATTGCAGCGGTGCGAGCGACGACCTGGCTGCTGGCGGTCGGAGCTCTGGGAATCGTGGGCTACGCCGTGGCGGGCATCTTTGTGCTGTTTGGTGCTCCGGACCTGGCCATGACGCAGTTTGTGATTGAGACGCTGACTGTGATTCTGTTTGTGATGGCATTTTCCAGGCTGCCCGATTTCCGTCGCCTTTCGTCCGCTCGGACGCGTGCCCGCGATGCTGTGATTGCCCTCGGAGCGGGCACAACAATTACGGTACTGCTGCTGTTTGCGATGACGGTACGTTCGGATCACCCGATCTCTGACTTCTATGTGGGGCACAGCGTTCCGGACGCGCATGGCCGAAATGTCGTGAACGTCATTCTGGTCGACTTCCGCGCCCTGGATACGCTGGGCGAGATCACGGTGCTGTCGATTGCTGCGATCGGTGTGTATTCGCTGCTGACGCTCAGACCTCACCCGCCTGCTGACCGTTTTGTTGAGAAGTCGGACGCCGCCGACGGTTCGTCGATCGGTACTTTTGGCGCGGCACATCAGGTGACCGGTGCCAGTCCCCATCCTGAACAGGAAGGCCCCTGAGCGATGGATTCAGTGATTCTAAAAACCGCCGTGCGGTTTCTGCTGCCACTGCTGCTGCTGTCGTCCGTCTTCCTGTTTCTGCGCGGCCACAACGAACCCGGCGGAGGATTTGTGGGCGGGCTGGTGGCGACCGGTGCCATTGCCCTGTACGCGCTGACGTACGGCGTGGCGGCCGCCCGGCAGATCGTCCGTGTTTCGCCTCGAATTCTGATTGGTGCCGGGCTGCTGCTGGGACTGGCCGCCGGACTGGCGCCTCTGACTCAGGGTCGCCCCTTCCTGACGGGGCTTTGGACCTCGGCCCCGATTGCGGGATTCGGCAACGTGCACATCGGAACGCCGATGTTGTTTGACCTGAGTGTTTACTGCGTGGTCACCGGAGTCACGCTGGTGTTTATCTTTACTCTGCTGGAAGAATAGTCTCGGTGGATATTGTACTGGCTGTCATCGTCGGCGGGTTATATGCGGCAGGCATCTACATGATGCTGCGCCGCAGTGTCGTCAAGCTGCTGATCGGACTTGGACTGCTGAGCCACGCCGCCAACCTGCTGATCTTCACGGCGGGCGGCATTGTGCGTGGCCGGCCGCCCGTCGTTGCTTCCGGAGAAACGAATCCTCTGGTCATTGTGGCTGATCCGTTGCCGCAGGCATTGATTCTGACCGCGATCGTGATCAGTTTCGCCGTGCTGGCATTCGCTCTGGTACTGATCTATCGGATGTATCAGACCGTGGGGACAGATGATCTGGACCAGCTGAAAGCGACGGACACATGAACCTGCTGAAGGAATATCTGTCGAACGATGCCGCCACCGGTGTCTTCGCCGCTCCGGGTATCCTGGCCGTCAGCGATGTTTCGGCCGGCGAGGCGGTTCACGGGAACATGACGGCTCAGGTGGCGCTGATCCTGCCACTGGCCCTGCCACTGGCGACCATGGCCGTTCTGATCCTGGCATGGAGATCGACCGCGGCTCAGAAGGTGATCGGAATCACGGGCTCGGCGTTGCTGCTGGCGGCGGCCACCGGACTGCTGCTGCTGGTTCACCGTGATTCGATCCTTGTGCTGCAGGCAGGAAACTGGCCGGCACCGTTCGGTATCACACTGGTGGCGGATCGGCTGAGCGCGATCATGGTCATGCTGGCCGGAGTCATGTCGTTTGCGGTGTCCGTGTATTCTCTGGCCACCATCGACGACAGACGCGTGGGCTCCGGCTTTCATCCGCTGGTGCAGTTGTTGCTGATGGGTGTGTGCGGCGCCTTTCTGACGGGTGATCTGTTCAATCTGTATGTCTGGTTCGAAGTCATGCTGATTGCGTCATTTGTGCTGCTGACACTGGGCGGCGAACAGGGTCAGCTGGAAGGAGCCATCAAGTACGTCACGCTGAATCTGATCTCATCCGCCGTTTTTCTGGCGGCGATCGGCGTGCTGTATGCCGCCACGGGGACGCTGAACATGGCTGACCTGGCACTGAAGCTTCGCAGTTTTCCCGACGAAGATGTTGTCTCGGTGCTGGCGATGCTGTTTCTGATTGCGTTCGGCACCAAGGCGGCCGTGTTTCCGCTTTTCTTCTGGCTGCCGGCGTCATACCACACCCCGCCAGCAGCCGTTTCTGCGATTTTTGCGGGACTGCTGACAAAGGTCGGTGTGTATTCTCTGATTCGAGCCTTCACGCTGTTGTTTGTGACGGATCCGGCCTTCACTCATAACCTGCTGCTGATCATTGCCGGGCTGACCATGGTGACCGGGGTGCTGGGAGCGATGGCTCAGAGCGAAATCCGTCGAATCCTGTCCTTCCATATCATCAGCCAGATCGGCTACATGCTGATGGGCCTCGCACTGTTTACACCGCTGGCTCTGGCCGGATCGATCTTCTATATCATCCACCATATCGTGGTAAAGACGAACCTGTTTCTGATCGGGGGAATTGTCGAGCAGCGTTTCGGAAGCGGCCGTCTTGCTGATGTCGGTGGCCTGTACCGCCGGGCTCCGGTGCTGACGACGTTGTTTTTTCTGTCGGCGATGTCGCTGGCCGGGGTTCCGCCGCTGTCCGGCTTCTTCGCAAAGCTGACGCTGATTCGCGGAGGCCTGGAAGCTGAACGTGAGGCCATCGTCGTGGTCGCGCTGGTGGTGAGCCTGCTGACTCTGTTTTCCATGACAAAGATCTGGGCCGAAGCTTTCTGGAAGCCGGCTCCGAAAGATGCAGGTATCGATCGGGCACCGGAACAACGCTTGTGGCGTCATCGTTTCTGCCTGTTTTCACCACCGTTGTGTCTGGCCACCATTACCGTCGGCATCGGCCTGTTGGCAGGGCCAATGATGAATGTTTCAATCGCCACCGCCAGACAGCTGCTGACACCGGACAACTACATCGCGGCGGTGCTGCCCGGACAGCTGCCGGACCACGGCCACCGTTCCACCACAGAAAGCTCGGCTCCGAAGGCGGCCGGGGACGAGCTGCAGAAACAGCAGAATTCCGAACAACTTCAGTCAGAAAACGGAGATGCGGCCCCGTGACATATTTTTTCTTCAATGTGTTTCTGGCACTGGTCTGGGCTATGGCAGGAGGCCGGATTTCTCTGCTGAACCTGGTCATCGGATTCGTCCTGGGCTATGGCGTGCTGTGGGTTGCGAGTCCGGTCATGCGGCCGTCGCGCTACTTTCAGCGGGTGCCGATTGCCGTCAGATTCGCGGGTTTCTTCCTGTGGCAGCTGGTGCTGTCGAACCTGCGAGTGGCATACGACGTGATTACACCGCGGCTCTACATGCGCCCGGGAATCGTTGCGGTACCGCTGGAGGCAAAGACCGACCAGGAAATCACTCTGCTGGCCAGCCTGATCACACTGACGCCCGGCACGCTGAGTCTGGATGTTTCTGAAGACCGGAAGGTGCTGTACGTGCACGCAATGTTTGTACACGATGCGGACAGCGTACGTGACAGCATCAAGAATGGCTTTGAGCGGCGACTTCTGGAGTTGATACGATGACCGTCGACTTTGTACTGATTCACTCAGGGGCAGCCGGACTGCTGGTCGCGTCGACGGGGTGGGTAAATCTGGCCGCTCAGACTTCGCTGGTGGCGCTGGTGATCGCGCTGGGCTTCGCCTTTCTGAGGCTGGTACTGGGGCCTTCACTGCCTGACCGGGTTGTCGCGCTGGACCTGGTCGCCACACTGCTGGTCGGCCTGATTGCCGTGAGTGCGGTGGAAACGGGAGATGTGATTTTTCTGCGTGTGGCGATGGTGGTGGCGCTGTTCAATTTCATCGGAACCATCGGCTTCTGCTGGTATCTGCAGCGAGGGCCTCATCAATGAGTGACATCGCGACGATTGTGCTGCTGACCATCGGCACCGCCTTTGCCTTCCTTGCCTCAGTGGCCGTTGTCCGTATGCCGGACCTGTACACCCGGATGCACGGGGCCACCAAGAGTGCGACTCTGGGCGTGGGATGCACAATTCTGGCTGCCGCCATTCGTTTCGCCGATATGCAGACCACGACGGCCGCGATTCTGGTCATCGGCTTTCTGTTGCTGACCGCGCCGGTGGCCGCTCACATGATCGGACGGGCCGCCCACCGGCAGCAGGTTCCGAAATGGAGCGGTTCAGTGGTGGACGAATCACCGGCAGCTCAGGCGGAAACGCACGGACCACAGAAAAACACTGAGGCTGACGCGGACAAGGATGCTGGTGCTGGCGTGAAATCGAGCTGACCGGCAGACGTATCAGGCTTTTTCAATGACCCACTGCACGGCCCGCTGCTGCAGTCTGATGGCGTTTTCCAGGTCGAGCTTGGATTTGATGTTTTCGCGGTAACTTTCGATCGTCTTCGGACTCAGATCCAGCTTCTCCGCAATCTGTCTGGTGGTCAGACCGTTGCCGATCAGGCTGAAGACTTCCAGTTCACGATCGGTGAGCAGATCAAGGGGCGATGTTGATTCTTTTCTTCCGCGTATGGCTCGATTCAGCATCCGGCTGGCCTGTTCCGGGCTCACGTGAACCCGTCCGGCCAGCACGGTTCTGATGGCTGCCAGAATTCGTTCCGGCGGTTCATCCTTGCCGATGAATCCGTCAGCCCCGGCGCGCAGGCATCGCTCGGCATACAGCGACTCATCCTGCATCGACAGCACCAGGATCCGGACTTCCGGATGGACAGCCTTGATTTCCTTGATCAGTTCCAGACCACTGCCATCGGTGAGCCCCAGATCGATGGTGACCAGCGCAGGATTCGTTTCCCGGACCACAGTCAGCGCGGACATCAGTCCCTCGGCTTCGCCGCAGACACACAGGTCCTCTGTACGATTCAGCGAATCGGACAGTCCCTGTCGTACCAGCGGGTGATCATCAACAATCAGGACCCGATGCATGTTTTGAACCTGCGCAAAAAAAGTCGGACGAAAAAAACAAGGCATTCGAAACGGCCGGGCCGCGGCTTCAGCTTTCCTGAGGCAACGGAATCTCCAGACGAACCAGCAGCCCGCCACTGGCGGACTTTCGAAACTGCAGATCGCCGTCGATCAGCCGGGAACGGTGCCGCATGATGCCGAAACCAAGACCTGAGTTCAGTTTTTCCGAGCCGGCCACTCCTTTTCCATTATCTGAAATCGACACAGTCAGACTTCCGCCCTGCCGTAAAAAATGCACGAATGCCGACGTTGCCTGAGCGTGCTTGCCGACATTGGTCAGTGATTCCTGCACGATACGGTAGATCTGCGCCGCGACAAACCGCGACACCGGAAGTTCGTCAGCGTTACTCTGAAATTCACACCGGCAGGGAAAACGCTCTGAAGCTTCCCGTACCAGCAATGAGACGGCCGGAATAAGTCCTTCTGTTTCCAGCGCCAGCGATGTCATTCCGTGAAGCGAACGCCGCAACAGCTGCAGGCTGTTCCGCAGGCCGTTGTGCAGCTCCAGTGCCGCCGGCAGGAATTCAGAATCAGCCTCCCTGAGCCGCAGCACGTGGCTGTGAGCAAGCCAGGTGAGACCGGACAGCTCATGACTGAGCCCGTCGTGCAGATCTCCGATCATGGACTGCTGTTCCAGATGGGCCGATTCTTCAATGGCCCGCTGAAATTCACTTCTGGCGAACACCTGCGCAATCTGAGTGCAGACGCGTTCCAGTACGGAAACCAGAGACACCGAGTCTGAGAGAGGCGTGTTGGTCCGGAATTCCATCAGCGCCGGTACCGCGTTGTCTGTCAGCACCGGCAGTACGAGCCAGATCACAGGCCCCTTCTGTTCCACCACCACGCGGCGACTGTTAATCGCCCGCTGACGCCGGGTTCTGCGGTCGATCGCGGAATCCTCAGCCGGCATCATCAGAACACTGGCGTCTTCGTGACGGTAAACGGATTCAATGCCGACACCCGCCGACGCCCGGTCGTCCGGCAGCAGAACGGCGGTGCCGAACGGCAGGTTGAGCGACGCACAGATCTGAGCGACCGTCTGCTGCAGTGCATCCCGGTTGGACCGAGCGTGGTGCGAGATGTCAGAGACAGCCAGCAGCAGTTCAAGATACCGCGTTCTTGCGGTGACAATCGTTTCCAGTTCACTGGCATGCGTTTCCTGTTCCGATTCCCGCCGCTTTCGTTCAATGGCGTACAATACGGACCGAGTGATGAGCGGACCGTCCAGCTGAGTCTTGAACAGAAAGTCCTGTGCTCCCTGCTTCACCAGATTCATGCCGAGATCAGCATCCTCCATCGACGTCATTACCACAACAGGCGTGTCCGGCACCGCATCGATAATCGTCTGCAGCGTTTGGTGCGACGGACTGTCGGGCAGCTTCAGGTCAGTGATGATGGCATCAAACGACCGGCGAACAAGTTGTTGCAGAGTTGTGTCCAGACGTCTTTCGTGGACGATCTCAACACGAAAATCATGCCCGATACCTCTGGACAGACTTCGACAGACCAGAGCCGCATGATCGGCGTTGTCCTCTAGCAGCAGGATCGATAATACATTACCCATGGCGGATCATTGGCTGTCTGGTCGAAGTAACGGCAACTGTCGACCTGGCCCGGACTTCGACAGTTGGCGAGACGTGGATAGAGAATCAGGTTCGGTTATCAGAAGGATGGTTCAGTGTGCCCCGGTAATGGCAGATATCCGTCACCAGGTTCTGAAAATCGGTGAAGTTCATCGGTTTCACTTCGTGCGGCGACGGGGCCGGCATCGAAACCACAAACGTCACGCCGCCGCCCGGCGTGTCTTCAATCCTGACCGCTCCACGCTGCACCGCCAGGATCCGCGCCACGATGGCCAGACCGACGCCGGTGCCCTCCCGATCTGTGGCCAGTCGTTCAAACGGAAAGAATACACGATCGCGCTGGTCAATCGGAATGCCGGGACCGTGATCCGTCACGCGGAACTCGCACCCGTCTGCATCAGCGCTGCCACTGACTGTTACCTCCGGGCAATCATCGGTTGTCCCGTAGCTCACGGCATTGCTGAGCAGATTGTCGAACACCTGCCTGATCCTGACGGCATCGGCGTAGACCTTCGGCAGTCTGCCCTGCAGTACGACCCGCCGATGCCGCGATTTCAGAATTGGCTCGAGCTCTTTCCGTACCTCATCGATCAGCACTTCCATGTCAATCCATTCCGGATCGTTCCGCACACGACCGATGCGACTAAGTTCCAGCAGATCGTCAAGCAGCTGCCCCATTCGCTGTGTGGCGCGGTCGATCCGCTGCATCGAATCATGAACATCCTGGTTGTCGATCGGACCGAGGTCCTCGCGAAGTGCTCCCAGAAATCCCCGCGCCGTGACCAGCGGCGACTTCAGGTCATGAGAAACCGTGTAAATAAACTGCTCCAGCTCGTCATTCTTGTCCCGCAGCAGGTCGTTGACGTCGGACAGCTGCTGAGTTCTGCAGGTGACCTCCGCTTCCAGTTCTGCCGGACTGCGGAACCGCAGTGCTCTCGGAATTACGGGAAACATGGCAATCACCGTGGCCCAGGAAACGATGGCCGTTCCAACCTTCAGCGCCGCCGACAGTCGATACCACGGCCGCCAGAAGATCGTGGCTTCGATCAGATGAGCAAAGCCACAGAACGTGATAAATCCGACAAACAGCCAGAACACGCGAGGAAACGGAACGTCCGTTCTTCGACGGACGAAACAGGCCAGCGCGATCGGAATCGCAATGTAGGCACAAAAAATCGCCACGTCTGAAATGATATGTGTCCAGCCATGCACGCTGGTCCAGCTGCCGCAATGCCAGCGTGGCGGAAAATCTGACGTATCCAGTAACTGACTTATCACAGTCACAGCTTTCTGATCGGAAACCCGCTGCTGGTCTTCAATGGTGATACCGACGCCACGGTCCGCGCCGGAACCGAACGATGCTCAGGCGCTGAAACCTTCGGTCCGGTTCTTCAATTGTTTTTGTCGTTGTAGTGGCAGCCGCATGATACCAACCAGACGCCCGGTCCGCTGATGTACGACGTCGAAATGGCTGTCACGATCCGTGATAGCGGGACATAGATACCGACCAGTGGGGCAGCGGACGCCCCCCAGGTAAGGAAAGTTCCCCGGCGAGAAATCTTGCCGGGCCGATACAAGCGAAAAAGCGACGTCCGGGACGGAAACGCGGAATGCGTGTTACGCCCCCGACAACCGCCACGCGCGATTCCGCTTTCCGCTTTCCTGTCATTCGGCAGGGCGCCCTTCCGGTCTTCCGGTCTTCCGGTCTTCCCGTCATCCGGCTAGTCGTGCTCGTCGTGCTCGTCATATCGCCCACGACGCAGCAGCCGTCCGGCAGCCAGTACCGATCCGCCCATCAGTCCGACAAGGACCAGCCACCAGACCGGGCTGATGCTGACGGCCGCCGTGCCCAGACCAATAAACGGAATCGCATTCAGCACATGAAAGCACCAGACAATCGGCAGATATCGACGAAACGGCAGGTTTGTCAGCGCCAGTGAATACAGCTTCACGGCATACGGCATCCCGGGCACAGTGACAAACAGCGACGTGAACCAGATCTGATGACGGTCCGGAATCGTCGGCAGTTTGAAGCGGGAGTACCGCAGCCAGTGCATCAGCCGATCGTGAAACAGACTTTGAGCCACGTGCCAGGCGGCCAGCGTATGCAGCCCCATGCCCACGGCCGCGATCGCGACGGACAGACCAAAACCGTACTTCATGCCACTGGCCAGCAGCGCGATGCTGATCGGAAAGCCGAGCAGCGGCAGCAGAACAAAGGCCGGCAGAAACAGCATCGTAGGCAACGCTGAACCCAGCCGTTTCAGATGTTCCTGATTCAGCTCGCCCTGAAGGCCATAATAAACCAACAGCGCGATAAGTGCTCCCAACACCACCGGACGAACAAACCGAGCTGCCCCCGCCAGAGTTCCCCGGCCGGATGATCGCGGGCTGACTGATTCGCGGCTGACTGATCCACAAGTGGCTGATCCGCGCGCAGCGGTCGGGCCGTCGCTCCGGTTCTGTTCCGTCAGCGATCCGGTGGATGAACAGACACTTGAGCTGGTTGCTGCCATGGCCCTGCTGATTGAATTCCTTCGTGATATTTGTGTGAATGGCGGCGTTCACCTGTCGACCGACCGCAGCGACACCGCTGTGCCATCCGCCTTGTCAGAAATGTCCAGCCCGCTGTCTTCAGCCCACTGTCTCCAGCCCGCTGTCTCCAGCCCGCTGTCTTCAGCCCACTGCCTTCAGCCAATTCCCATCCGCCCATTCCGAGTTGGCGAGTGTCAGGGCGCAGCGCACCATGCGCGGTTCCGTCTATGGGATCCCGCCGGAAGCCGCCATCTTTTCGAAATCGCCGGCCCCGACGGTGTCAATAAAACTGCGAGCCGGCTGATTCAGCGTGCGCAGTTCCGGAACCAGAACGACCTCGGCGCAAACCGGCAGGTGATCGGAAGCTCGCGTCGAGACATGCGTTCTGGGTACGGCAACCGTGCTCACGTGGAAGTGACGGCTGACCAGAATATGGTCGATCCGTCGCAGCGGCAGCATGGACGCAAAGGTCCGCTGCGGCCGGTGGTCTTCCGCCACCAGCTGGACACACCGAAGATGGCGTGTCAGTTTGCGCATCACGGCAGACTTCGGTCCGGCGTTCAGGTCTCCGGCCAGAATGACGGGCTCCTTCGTCTGCAGGTCATTCATCCAGCGTGCACTCAGAAGTTCGTCCGACTGCCGCTGTCGTTCCCGGGTCCGCAGACCAAGATGGGTGTTCAGAAAATGCACGGGGCCGGACTCAGTCTCAATACTCCCCCACATGGCTCCGCGGGCCTCACGTCCCTTCGCCAAATCGGCTTCGGTCAGAATATGTTCACGAACCGGACTGAAAGGATACCTGCTTAGAATGGCCAGTCCGTACTGCCCGTCATCGCCGGACCAGACCGGGAAGAAGCGGTGGTACATTCCCAGCTGAGCCGCGATTTCGGCGGTCTGGTCCAGATGGCCGGTTCGCGACCGATGGACATCAATTTCCTGCAGAGCAATCAGATCTGCGTCGGCGTCGGCGATGACATCCGCAATACGTCGGGGACGACATTTGCCGTCCAGACCGACACAACGATGAGCGTTATACGTCATGACTCGGAGCCTGGTTTCCGTGGAACCGCCAGAAACTGACTCGCGGTGAGCGGGTGTCGCAGCAACTCGTGACGCCTCCGGCCTGCCATTCGTGGCGGGGACATTTCGACTCGTCGTGGAAACGGTCGGTTCTTCGGCGCCTGTGTTGTCAGAATGTCTTCGTTCCCGAAACTCCATGCCCGCGTGGTGCAGATCGACGCCGCGAATATAAGTTTCACCCTCAGGCGTCGTACGTGTGTCAATGCGGACGGCCCGGGGAATCAGAGCAAATCCGCGGGTTTCCTGAACGCCGATGCCGCCGTGAGCGCCGTGCTCCTGCGTGAATGTCACCGGATCGGTTTCAGGTGACCATCCACAGATAATCACATCGCCGGCATCCGGGTGTTCGGACAGCCTGACCAGATCCTGCTGAATTTCATGAGCAAAATGCTGGTGCGGGCCACAGATCTGAGCCACATCTTCCGGCAGCTGCCACAATCCTCGGGCGTTCCGGGCGAACACCTGCCCGTTGCTGAGACGATAGATCACCAGCGGCACCTGTTCACGATTCACCAGTTGCTGAGCACATTCGGAACGGTCATTGTCTGTTACCGGAACCGGAAAGTACACGTGCCCCAGCGGCCCCAGCGCCGTCACCACAACACTGTCGGCCAGCTCGTCCCGGCTGATGCTGCCGACGTCGCTGCGGCCTCGACGAATCTTCATCAGCCGCCGCATCCGCTGGTCCAGGTAGTCGTCATGTTTGCTGAGATCAAAACGGCGGATGAGATGGTGTCCCAGAGGACTGTCCGTCAGGGATTTTTCCACTGCTTCCTGGATGGTCTGACCAGACTCAAATTCATAGATCCGGGATTCTTCCTGACCATGGTCGGAATAGACTATGACTTCGTAGTCGCGGTTCTCAGAACGTCTGGCCGTCTGGAAAATGTCCTGAATGGTCTTGTCAATGCCCTTCAGCCCCCAGTGAGCAAACGCGGCTCCGGGACCGCGCCGATGGGCCTGTTCGTCGTAGCCCAGCAGATTGGCAAAGATCACCGGCGTCCCGCGCTCCACCGCCAGCTTCACGGTGACTCCAACCCATTCGCGCAGCACGATCGAAACCAGCACGCGTCCCGGCACAAACCGGATTTCGTTCGGCCAGTCCCGACTCGTGAACAGCCCCCGAATCATGTCTGTCAGGCCGACCACCAGTTCCACACCCGTCAGCAGGGTGATCCGCACCAGCGTAAAAAAATACAGAAAGAACATCGTCACCAGGCGAAGCGGGCTGAGTTCCTTCAACGCATCAGGAAGATCGGTGGTCTCGAAGCAACACCGCGCTTCGGCGGCCCCGCCGGAATAGATGTTTGCGTAGCTGGCTCCGGATTCCAGCAGCGGCTCAGCTTTCTCCAGTCGTTCCTGAACCACGGTCTCGACCGCTTCCTGATCGTACATGCGGAAGACCCGGCCGGACTTGCGGTGCAGAAACTGAAACGCCGGCACAGCGCACTTCACCCCATACATTACTTCTGCCTGAACCGCCGGCGTCGCCGACGGCAGCCCCGAATAGAAACTCATCTGCTGAAAATAGCCGCGACGAATCATTCGGCGCAGAAACGGCAGACGGTTCCGGGCCAGCGCCGTTTCGAACTGTCGGCGAGAAAGCCCGTCCACCTGCAGAATGATCAGCCCGCGTTCCGGCGTCCCGGATGCTGTATCAGCATCCGGGACGTCGTATCCCAGCCAGCGGCTCAACAGATGAGTTCGACTGAACCTCTGCCGTAGTCGTGTTGTCAGTTTTCCCAGTTCGCTAAGCATTGCGTTTCCTAAGTCATCACGGCTCGTGTGGCCTCAGTGTCTGAAACCGCGGCTGCCAGTGCCGTGGCCTTTTCCGCCAGCAGGTTCCACTCGGCTTCCAGCCGTCCCTGCAACATGTCCCATCGCGAAAGGTCATGAGTCTTTCCGGCCTCAAACTCAGAAATCAGCCTGCCGTACAGGTCTGACAGACGGTCGGTGCACGCGGCCAGGCCATAAGGTTCCATCGACTGACGAGCTTCTTCCGCAATTCGCCACAGTCGTTCGGGGTTGGCCGTCAGACGGCTCAGCGCTTCCGCGAACTCACTTTCCTTCGCCTCACCGTCCAGCAGGCGGCCGTTGTGTTTGCTGACGACTTCCCGGATTCCCGGACCATCCAGAGCCACCACCGGGTTGCCGGCCGCCATTGCTTCTGCAACGACCATTCCCTGAGTCTCGGACTGCGATGCAAACGCAAAGACATCCATCCCCGCGTACGCGTCGGCCACGTCCTGACCCGTCTGACGTCCCGTGAACACCAGCTGTTCCGGTCGTGCAACCTTCCGCAGCGTTTTTTCCATCTCGGCCCGATGGTCGCCGTCACCAACCACCACAAAGACGGCCTCAGAATGCTGCGTCAGGAATCGGCCCACCGCGCGCGACAGAAACATCAGGTTCTTTTCGGCCGCCAGGCGTCCGACATGGCCGACAACCATCGCCTCATGCGGAATCCTGTACCGCTCGCGAAATGCCTCACGATTTCCACCGCCGAAGAAGCCGAGATCGATGCCGGTGGGAATGGTGGTGATCGGCACGGTGACACCCCGTTTCTTCAGCAGCGATTCAATGCTTTCACTGGGCGCGATCACGTGATGACACAGGTTGCAGTATTCCGTGGCCATCTGAATCGCGAAACGCTTAAGGGCCTCAGAATCCAGCGGCACGTAGTGAGTGTACTGCTCATACATCGTGTGATGCGTAAACACCAGAGGCAGCTGACGTTCATACGCCGTCCGCATCGCCGCATCACCCAGCAGAAACGGATGATGACTGTGAATCAGGTGCGGCTCCAACTCTTCGATGTGCGCCGACAGCAGCCCCGGCTGAGGCAGGCGGACTGAAAAATCGCTGCCGTTGAAATGCTGCAGGGCCGGAACGCGAAACACGTCATCCGTGGATTCCTCGGCCCCCTCAAATTCAGGTGCCACGATATTAATGCCGAAGCCGCGGCTCCGCAGTTCCTGAGCGAAACTGTGCACGCTGTTCGCCACCCCCCCCACATGAGGACGGTAGGTATTTGTGAACATGCTGATCTTCATCAGGCTATTCCTCACAGAAAGAAAGAACTTCGGGATCGTGAACTCGGAACTCTTCCGACACCAGCCGCTGCAGCGGCAGCGCTGAGTCCGGTTTGACGTTCTCGATCGGCTGGAATCCGGGCACCCGAACGTCGATTCGCGGAGCGGTCGAGTGCCAGTGTTCGTCGATCACAAGCAGCGGACGGGTCTGCGGCTCCACGATTCTCACACTTAATCTGCCCCAACGGGTAAGCGTCGGTCCGAAGGCGATGTCAGCGTTTTGTTCAAACCATTCGCGGTACAGCCCGGAGCCGATGATCAGCCGGTCCTGTTCTTCGCGGACAAAACAGTTGCGGATCATCATGACCCATTCGGCAGACGCCCATCCGTGCTGTCCGTCCCCCATACAGCCCCCCAGCGTGGCGGGATGAATGGCTTCCGGCCACTGACCGGTCGGAGATGCCAGTTCGACAACGGCGTCCATCAGACGGCGGTACCGATCATCTTCATTTCTCAGCAGCGTTTGAGCAATATTCAGCGTCAGATACGCGTTGATGCCGGAATGAATCATGTCCTGAAAGAATGCCCCGCGACAGAAATGGTTTCTGAGGATCGTGTCGATGCCTGCCGAGATACGCTGGTCGTGCGAAGCCGTCAGCTGAAGCGGATAGTCGGCCACCAGGGACCCGATGGCTCCGGCATCAAATCGCCGATACGGCGACGCCGGTATTCCTGCCGTCGTGGCGGACGACGGCAGGTCGGACAGGCTTCTTTCAATGGCCGCATGAATCTGGACTGCAAGCGTGTCCGCCCGGATCGCCTTTTCTTCGTCCCCGGCATCGCGCCAGATCTCGGCCGCGGCACGAACTCCGGCTTCTGCCCAGAAGTCGTCCCAGTAATAATAATCGTTCGGCCCAAGATGCTCGGCGCTGAAACCGGGCGGCAGCAGACCGGCATGTCGCGCCGGATCGTCCTGCGACACGCGTTTCCCGTCGATCCACGACACCGCACTGTCCAGTGTCTTGTACAGCGATGGCGGCAGCGAACAATGAGCCACGTGGCGAAACCGATTAAGAATCCACAGCACCTGTCCGTTGGAATCCCACTCGCCTTCCTGCGAGCGAAAATAGCCGTTTTTCAGCTGTCGCTGAGGAAACTTTTCCAGCATTCGCCGACAGCGGTCCACCAGCCCGATCGCCAGCATCGGATTCATCATCAGACAGGCATCACGGAACCAGAATCTTCGATAGGTGTAGGGTCCGGGAACAATGTCGTCCACAGACAGCAGAATCAGTGACCGAACCGCGGCGTCGTACAGGTTCCGGATCTGACTGTCGGGCACCTGAAGTGTGGCAACATCGGACAGCACATCGCCGAATGTCACACCGGGCAGAAATGTTTTCTGAGAGGCCTGTGCCTGCAGTTCCTGCAGCAGAGGCACACGAACCGTGACCTGAAGGTGATCATCGCTGATGTCGAACACCGAGGCAGCTGTCGCCATGCCCTGATCACAGACCTCCGAAACCACATCACCAGACGGCACGGTCGATGACGAACGAGCCCCAATCTGCGACACCACGTCACCCTTGTCGTAGTGGGACGTCAACAGGCGATCCGCCGGGCGATCCGTCAGCACCTGAGTCGTACCATTAACCTTCCAGCCGGCACCGCCCGCCAGCGATTCGACTTCGTCGATGAACTGCACGCCCTCCGGATTGCACGGTCGGACTGCCATCGCCAGCGCGCCGCCCCGTGCGCCCGTCGCTTCTGCCGTCACCTTCAGGACCGGCCATTCCGACTCCACAACGACCTCGGTCACCAGCCGCAGCTGTAGCCCGTCCATCCATGTGGTGGTGTCTACCGACAGCCCCGACTCATATTTCAGTGACTGCTCGCACGATTCATCCGTGACCCGACTGGGAATCAACTGATTCCCATCCCGATCCGTCACCCAGAAGTCCAGCGACCAGCCATCATGCAGCGGCGTCACCAGACCACGCGGATCGACAATCGGGGACACCGCCAGTTCCGGCAGCCCCACGGCCGTCCAGTTGCGATGCGTCAGGTTGATGTGACTGAACGAAAACGCGCGAGGAATAAATGATTTGTCCGTCGGATCAAACTGCCGTTCGACCCAGTAGGGCCAGACCCAGTCCAGGTTGTGCTGAATCGCTTTCGTATTGATCAGTCCGCGCGCATGAAAATGTATGCCGGCCCGCAGCAGCTCAATCGGTTCCTGAACTTCTGACGGCTGCGAGAACTGACGGATGCGGGCCAGCCATAACGCGGGATCAGCGATCCCATAAGCGCGAGCCGCTTTGCGAACGATCATTTTCCACGGCAGAAAACGGTACATATCATTGAACTTTGCAGGAACAGAAATCGATGCAGGACAGGGCGGCAGCAAGTCATGGACAAAGGATGATCCATCAGCAGCCCTTCCCTCACGGACACCACTGTTGCAAGCCACATGCCACCAGCGGTGGAACGGCAACCGCCGGTGAAATTGCAGCACCTGCACAAACTGTCCCGGAATTCCGTGACCGGACTCAGCCGCGGCGCGGTCGCTCAGCGCGCAGCTTGAACAATCAGCGTTCTGCAACGTTGTGTTCGCCGGATTCCGGGGCCTGTTCCGCGCGCCGGCAGAACAGGGCAGGGGCGACGCCCCGGACAGTCACTCGTAACAGAACCCAGTCTTTTTCGCGGCCGCGAACGCGTGAAGGGGCGTTCGGCACAGATTCTGCACCCGGATGGTTCGGTGGATACTGGTCAGTGACCTCAACACTTTCAGAAAGAAAGTTTATCGCCTTCGTCGGCGTTTCCGCTGCCGAAGACGCCGGCTCTCGGGAACGTTGAATGCTGATGTCTGCAGCTGTCGACTTTGCGTCGTCAGCATGCGGCTCACCAGATGACGCTCGTCGTCCTGAACATCACGTCCACGGAAAACTGCATCGAGAAAGTTTCATGGCCAATGTGCTGGTGATTGATGATGACCGGTCCGTCTGCGAAATGGTACGGCATGCGCTCGGGAAAGCAACGCTGTCCACGGCAACAGCCATGACAGCAGAAGACGGACTGCGTCTGCTGCAGACGACGACTCCGGACGTTGTGCTGCTGGACATCATGCTGCCGTCCGTCTCGGGCCTTGAGGTTTTTCAGCAGATCCGCGCTATTGATCGGAAGCTGCCGATCATCTTCATCACCTCAGGCACAGACAGCGCCACGGCCATCAAGGCAATGCAGCTGGGAGGCTTCGATTATGTCACCAAACCACTGGACCTGCCGGCTCTGACGGATCTGGTCGAAAAGGCCATTGCCACACGCCGCATGATGAACACGGGGGTTGCTCTGCCCGTGCAGGAAACCACACCGGTGAACGCCGATTCCTTTGTGGGCAGCAGTGCGGCCATGCTGGAAGTGTTCAAGGCCATCGGACGTGTTGCCGCTCAGAACGTACCGGTGCTGATTCGCGGCGAGAGCGGAACCGGCAAGGAACTGGTCGCCCGGGCCATCTACCAGAACAGCG
Organism: Fuerstiella sp.; assembly: GCA_040222735.1. GTDB lineage: Bacteria > Planctomycetota > Planctomycetia > Planctomycetales > Planctomycetaceae > Fuerstiella. The sequence goes on from JAVKCM010000288.1 coordinate 27,472, forward strand.
ATCGGTCTGAAGAATGTTTCATGGCCGTCAACTGCGCGGCACTACCGGATTCGCTGCTGGAAAGTGAGCTGTTTGGTCACGAGAAAGGAGCGTTCACCGGGGCAGACCAGCAGCGGATCGGCAAATTTGAAGCCTGCAACGGAGGAACTATTTTTCTGGATGAAATCGGCGACATGTCACCGCTGGTTCAGAGCAAGGTGCTGCGACTTCTGCAGCAGCAGCAGTTTGAACGCGTGGGCGGCAACAAGACCATCACGACGGATGTCCGCGTCATCACGGCGACCAATCTGGATCTCGATCAGATGGTCCGTGACGGCGAGTTTCGCGAGGATCTGTTTTACCGGCTGAACGGACTGACCATCAGCCTGCCGCCGCTCCGCGAACGCGGCGAAGATATCTTTCTGCTGCTGGAACACTATCTCAGAATCTGCGCGCGGCAGATGGGCAAGCCGCATATAGAAGGTATCGCTCCGGAAACGCTGGAAATACTGAAGGGCTACGCCTGGCCGGGTAATGTACGTGAACTGCAGAGCGTCGTGCGTCAGCTTCTTCTGAACGCCACCGGGCCGGTGATTGTGCCGTCTTTTCTGCCGCCGGAAGTCGTCGGCAGATCTGATGTCTCACCACCTGTACCGCGTTCCTCCGAAAGCCGGACAACCATTCCCTCTGATCTGGCCGCGTTTGTCAGCGGTCGACTGCGGGAAGATTCAACCGAACTGTACGCCGAAGCGCTGGAACAGATGGAACGCTACCTGATCACACGCGTGCTGCAGTTCACCGACGGAAATCAAAGTCGGGCCGCGGAGATCCTCGGAATTACACGCGGCAAGGTGCGCGATCGCATCAGACAGTTCGGCATCTCGATGGACAAGAAAGTATCGCTGGCCGAAGAATGAAGGGCGGGACCATCGTTTGAACAAGGCGTGGGGCAAGCATCCTGCTTGCCTTCTGGACGTGATGCTCAAGCTGGAAGCTTGCGTATCACGGTTCGCATCATCGGGTGCCTGCCGCAAGATCGACGCCATGCATCACTCCGTTGTGGGACGGTCGCCGCCGGTGGGGCGGTCAGGAGACCGCCCCACAACGAGACCGCCCCACAACGAGGTCAGGAGACCGCCCCACAACGAGAGCTTGCCTTCTGCTTGCCTTCTGGACGTGATGCTCAAGCTGGAAGCTTGCGCCACATGTCACTCATCTGGTGCCTGCCGCAAGACCGAAGCCATAGATCAGATCGGCTGGACAGCGGAGCGGCCGGATTCGGTGACGCGGGTGACATGAACTTCTGTCCGCAGTATGATCTGTCAACGGCGGTACAGTCACAATGACTGATACCGCAGAAGCTTCGTGAGCCCTCCATGTTCCTGAAGCGGCGCCGTTCAATTTACAATCGATGAGTCCGTGATAGACCATCGCCGGACGCTGAAACAGAACGGCATCCCGGACCCGGAAAACCACAGTCAAGAAAGTCAGCACGACGATGACCCAACGCATTTCTGTGATTCCGGCGACCCTGCTGATCGCCGCCGGGTTTGCCCTGACAGCGTCGGTCGACGCTGCTCGTCCGAACATCGTCTTGTGTATGGCCGACGATCAGGGCTGGGGCGACACCGCCTACAACGGGCATCCGCTGCTCAGGACACCGCACCTGGACGACATGGCATCCAGCGGGCTGCGTTTCGATCACTTCTACGCCGCAGCCCCCGTGTGCTCACCCACTCGAGGCAGCGTGCTGACGGGGCGCCACCCGAATCGCTTTGGCTGTTTTTCCTGGGGCCGGCCGCTTCGTCCTCAGGAAATCACCATCGCCGAGCGGCTGCAGGCCGCCGGCTATGCCACCGGACACTTCGGCAAATGGCATCTTGGTTCAGTGCTGCGCGGCAGTCCGGTCAATCCGGGTAACAGCGGTTTCGACCACTGGCTGTCCGCCTTCAATTTCTACGACAACGATCCGGTCCTGAGCCGTGAGGGAACGGCCGTGGAGATCAAGGGCGAAAGTTCTATTATTGCCGCCGACGCGGCCATCGATTTCATCAATGAACAGGCGAAGGCCTCCAGACCCTTCCTGGCCGTTGTCTGGTTCGGTTCACCGCACAGCCCGCACCGCGCTGCCGCGGAAGATCGCGCTCACTACGCAGGCCGGAAGGATGCCGACTGGCTGGGAGAAATCACCGGTCTGGATCGTGCCGTTGGCAAGCTGAGAGCAGCTCTGAAGGATGCGGGCGTCAGCGACAACACATTGTTCTGGTACACGTCTGACAACGGGGGACTGAAGACCGACAGCAGCGGTGGCCGAGGAAAAAAAGGAGCCATCTATGAAGGCGGGCTGCGCGTGCCTGCCATCATCGAATGGCCCGCCCGAATCAAGGCTCCCCGCATCACCCGGGTTCCGGCCAATACCATCGACATCTACCCGACCGTGATGGACGTTGTCGGTATTGACCTGACCGGTGCCGATACGGCACCGCAGCCGCTGCTGGACGGCATCAGCCTGCTTCCCGTCATCGACGGAAAGAAAGAGACAAGACCGCGCCCGATGGGATTCTGGAGCATGAACCAGAGCGGCATCTCGACCCCCAGCGACAAATGGATGCGTGAAGAACTGGCTGCTCAAAAAGAAGGCCGTGACTACCACGACAAATCCAGATTGGTTGCTGATGCTGCCGAGATTCGCTCCGAATTTTCGCGCCATGAACGTCCCGGGCATGCGGCATGGCTGGACTGGCCATGGAAGCTGCACCGCATTGCCGGCGGTCGAAAAAACGCCGACAGCGTCAGCTTTGAACTCTACAATCTGGCAGACGATCCGATGGAAACCACAGACCTGGCCGCCGGTGAATCGCAGCGTGTGCAGGCGATGCAGAAGCAACTTGATACCTGGCAGACTTCAGTAATCGACAGCCTCAACGGCAGTGACTATCACACAGCGACCGACAGCAAACCGTAGCGGCTGCACCAGAAGACCAGGCGGCCGCCGGACATTCGGCGGGACTGCCCGGAACGCGACGGAACGAGGCCAGAGAAACCTTCTTCTTTTGCGGCAATGTCTGCACCGGAACGTCAGGTTCAGGCGAACACTCAGCCCCATTTTGCGATTTCTTCAAGTCGGTCGAAAACGGCGTGCGGCGCGTGGCACTGACCTCACTCGTGTTCCGCCGCCGCAGCGGTCGCCTGTTCGAATTTTTGACGCTGCGGGTCATTCGTGGCCCGCATCAGCGCCGCCATCCGCGTCCGAAAGTCGTTGATCGCCGCCTGTTGCGCAGGATCGTCGATCAGATTGTGCAGCGCATCCGGATCTGCCTGGTAGTCGTAGAATTCGAACGGAACTCGATGACGGTAGTGTTGCACTCGAGCTGCCACAGCGGCATCGGATTCAGCAGCCTTCACCATTGCCTTCCACGTCAGACCGCTCATTGATTCATTCCGGAACACGGTTTCTGCGTCGCTCCAGCCGTTCCAGATCAGACCATACCGTTTTCCCTGGACCGATCGCATGACATAAGAACGCCCGGACGCGATGGTGTTGATGTGCGTAAACACGAAATCCCGTTCCTGCTGACGTTCACCCTTCAGCACGGGCAGAAAGGATCGTCCGTCCATACCGGACAGCGGTTTCAGATCGAGCGCGTCAAGGATGGTCGGGGCAAAATCGATTCCTGCCACCAGATGCTGCGTTTCATGAGTTCCGGGTTTCACCACCCCGGGCCACCGCACGATCCATGGCGTCAGCGTCGAGTGCCGCCAGACGTTTGTCTTCGCAAACGGAACCGGAATGCCATGATCGGATTTCAACATGACCAGCGTGTTCTGAGCAAAACCGGCTGATTCCAGTTGGCCCAGCACTCGCCCCACCACATCATCGGCCCGGCGGACGGAACTGTAATACTGAGCAATCTCTTCGCGAATTTCGGGCAGGTCCGGCAGAAACCCGGGCACGACAATTTCATCCGGACCGTAGATTCGCGACGGTGCCGGAAAATCACCCTGATACTTCACCTTGTTTTTTCTGCTGCCGGCAACCACCTTCATCGGTTTTCGATCGACAGCCGCCTTTCTGTTGTCGAACGGACGATGTGGGTCATGAGTGTTCACCATCAGAAAAAATGGTCGGTTTGTCTTTTTTGCCGTCGTCAGAAACTCAGCCACAAAGCGTCCGTACAGTTCCTGATTGCGTCCATTGTGCAATTCAGTGCGAGCACGACTGTATTCGAAGGCATCTTTCCTGGACGGCACCACATGCTCAGTCTTGCCCAGAATTCCGGTGTAGTACCCGCTGGCTCTTAATGTTTCCGGCAGCGTCGGCACTTCTGCATTGATTCTGTTGAAACCCAGCGCACCGCTGTTGTGCGGGTACCGCCCCGTCATCCAGACGGCCCGGGTTGGCTGGCAGATCGCAATCGTGACATGCCCGTGTTCGAATCGCAGCCCTTCTGACGCAAGGCGATCAATATTCGGAGTCGTCTCTGGTACCCTGGCCCCGTACACGCCGACTGAATCGCGGTTCATGTCGTCCAGCGTGATAAACAACACATTCAGAGGTTCCGCCCCCGGGCACAGCGCCGGTCGAAAACCGATGTTGATTGTCAGTGCCAGCAGCAGAATTCGGACCGTGGACGTGTGAATCATGCCGTTTTTCCTGGTGAATCAAAAAGAGTTCAGTCAGCGGCAAAGAACGCGGACGCGACTCTGCCACGTGGACAAAACATCCCGGCACCATTTTACGAAGACAGTTTTTCCAGCCAGGCACTGGTCTGCGGATTCGTGGTGTAGGGATCGCTGAGTCGTGCTCCGTAGTTCTTCAGTTCACCGGCCAGGTAACGCACGGCATCCCTGTGGTCCGTGTCATTGATGAAGTTCACCAGCTCGTCCGGATCCAGCTGCCGATCGATCAGCCAGGGATCGTCGTTGGGCGACAGAATCAGCTTGTAACGGGGTGTCACGGCAGAGATCCAGCCGAAACGGCTTCCCGCCTTTCCGGTGCTGCGCATGAACGTGATATCGTTCCATTCCGCCGGTGCGGTGCCGTTTCGCAGCAGGTCTGAAGCATCACGGCCCTGTTCGTGACCGGCCGTTTCGACATTCATCAGGGCCAGCATCGACGGCAGAAAGTCCACGGTGTTCAGAACCTGGTCGACGCGTGAAGCAGCGGCCACAGCTTCCGGGTAACGGACCAGAAACGGCACCTTTGCCGACGCTTCCAGTGGAATCCCCTTGTTCTGACGGCCATGTTCACCGCGCATGTCGCCATGATCCGCAGTGAAGACAAGGATCGTATCGTCCAGCAGACTGCGGTCCTGTAACGCAGCAATGATGCGGCCGACGTTGTCGTCGATGCACTTGATCATGCCGTGATAGCTGGCCATCCGGTAATGACAGTTTTTCTCGGGCCGAGCCCACGACGGCACGCCTTCCGTTGGCTTCCCGAAGGTTCGCGGAGCTTCCACTTCAGAATCATCGAACATCTGATCATAAGGAGCACGCACGGTGTCCGGTCCGTGAGGATCCGGAATGCTAAGCATGTAGCAGAACGGCTCGTCCGCGTGTTCGTCGATGAATTCGATCGCTCGATCCGTGAGCCAGTCGGTTGTGAAGCTTTTTTTGTCGGCCCCATCAACGCTGTAGCTGGCTGCTCCCTTTCGATCACGCGCCTTTACACGAGATCCCTGTTCGGTCAGTTCCAGCTGCTTCCAGTGTCCGCGGTTGAACATATAACGGTTGTCCTGAAAACCGAACTTTCGTTCCGGTTCCCACTGCGGCTTGCCAGCTCCGTCAAGGTGCCACTTACCGGCGTACCCGGTGGCGTAGCCGTTTTCGCTCAGGATTTGAGCAAACGTCACCACTTCATCACCAAGCCGGATGTTGTTGGTGGTGACCGGCGTATGCTGCGGGTACATCCCGGTGATAAAGGAAGATCTGGACGGTGAACACACCGGCGTCGCCGCGTAAAACCCGGTGCAGAGTGTACCGGCCCGGGCGATCGAATCGATGTGAGGCGTTTCGACATACGCGTTCGGGCCCCACATAAACGCCTGCTCGGGCGGCAGCGTCTCGCGGTAACACCCCAGCGTGCGGAAGTTCAGCTCGTCGCAATGAATGATCAGCAGGTTCGGTTTTCGCCCGGGAATCTCAGCAGCCTGAAGCAGCTCAGGTGCCAGACCTGTTCCCGTAGCTGCCACGGTGGTGCTCTGAAGAAACTTACGTCGACGCATGGCACTGATTCCTGTGAGAAACAGGGAAAGACGTAATGACACCAAAACCGAACGGACAGCCGTCAATCAACATCGAACCGGCGGGCCGGCACCCAGTGTACAGTCGCCCACATGAGAAACAACGCGGCCCTCAGAACCCGTATTCAAACTGACCACAAGTTGTTCTGAATCTGATGACGCGCGGAAGCCCCTGAAACGAGAATGAAAGGCTGCTAAAGCCATGATTCACGTCATTTTCAAACCAGCAGCTGATTCGGGAATTCCGGCACCGCAGTTGCGTTGGCAGGGAAACAAGAAGATAAAAACGTGTCGCAAGCCGTACACAGTGAAACCAGCGGAAGTACGGTTCCCGGCAGGAAATTCCGACGCGTTCTCTGGCCGTTGCTGAAGAGAATGTGTGCTGAAGTCTTCAAATTGATGGTGACAAATCCGGAACCGTGACGATACTACTCAGGACGTTCTACGGGAAGTCAACAATGATCAATGGTGCCACAAGTTTTCTCACCCTGCTCAGCGTACTGGTTCACGCGGGGTTCGGATGTTGCGCGCACCATGCTCACGGAACGGCATCCCATGCCGAACCGGCTTCGATTGACGCACGGGCGACTTTGTCGACGTCTGACTGCACCTGCCGGTTTCATGCCCACGATCATTCGGACGCCGCCAACACCGACGAACAGCGAACCGACAGGAAGCCGGATCATGAATCCTGCCCGTGCGATGAGAGTTCCGAACACTGCACGGATCACTGCTCATGGCTGACCGGTTCCCGTGTTGAACTGCCCGATGGTCATGAGATCGCGTTGCCCACGGCCATGGCCGACAGCTGCCTCCGGCACGCCGCCGATTCAATTCTGACGGGCTGGTGGACCGAAGGGGCTCCCGAATTATCCTGGTCGGCCGACTCGCTGCGCGCCACGACGCAGGTCTGGCAGCTGTAACAGCGCCCCGTCTGCGCATATCTGCGGACAGCGGAAATTCCTGATGTCACCCGCGGTGACATCCTGTAGACACGGTTCATTCCTGATCGACCGTGCTGTTCTTCCGTTCTTAGCGAAGTCCGAAGCCTCGTGCGCCATGGCGTTACCCGGGCCGATCGTGACATCGCCTGGCGTCAACGGCTGCCATGCCTTCCTTCCGGCTGATCAAAATCGTCCATCACTGAATTGTGTTCTCATGAAGATTTCCATTCCCCGAATCCCGAACAGGTTCCTGTGGCCGCTTGTCATGGTCGCCGTGCTGCTGGCCGCTTTATTCACGCGTGAGCGCTGGTGGCCAGCCTTGAATTCCTGGGTACAGTCAACGGTCGCCGATCACCGGGCGGCAGAGGTTCCGGGAGCGCACGGCCATGACCACGGGGGTCACACGGCCGATGCCGGACATGCCGGACACAACGAAGCGACGTCGCTGGAACTGTCGGAACAGGCACTTCGAAATCTGGGCCTGACCGAAGGCGGAGTTGCTGAGGTACAGCTGACCAGATTCAGCCGTTCAATTACCGTCCCGGCGGTGATTGTTGAACGACCGGGGCGTACCCGGATTCAGATATCAACCCCGATGACGGGAGTGATCACGGACATCCATGCCGCGGCGGGTGAAGCGGTTGAGCCCAATAGTCTGTTGTTTGAAATTCGCCTGACGCACGAAGATCTGGTGCGGGGCCAGACGGAATTTGTTCAGACCCTGGGCGAACTGGACGTTGAAAACCGTGAAGTCGAGCGTCTGCAGGACGTGGCCGAGTCAGGTGGTGTGGCCCGCAAGACTCTGCTGGAACGGCAATACGCCCGCGACAAGCTCAAGGCTCTGCTGGTGGTCCAGCAGGAGGCACTCAGGCTGCACGGTCTGTCAGACGCTCAGGTACAGCAGATCGCAGAAAGCCGTCGGCTGCTGAGAGAGCTGAAGATCTATTCGCCGAATGCAGATGGCAGCTCATCCAACGAACTGAAACTGAGCAGCGTGGCGCGGCAGAACGCCATTCTTCCGGTCAGCCTTGAACACATGGACGAAACCCCGCCGCTGATTCTGCGGGAACTGCTGGTGCACCGCGGCCAGGCCGTTGAGGCGGGTGAATCTCTGGGAACGCTTGTGAACTACGAAACTCTTTATATTGAAGGAATGGCCTTTGAGCAGGACATTGCTCAGCTGGCAGCGGCCAGCAGCAACGACTGGAAGGTCACTGCTCTGTTCGACAAGGCCGACGGCAAAGCCGATGAGGTTCCGGACCTGGACATCGTGTACCTGGACACGGAAATCGATCGCTCGTCTCGCACTCTGAAATTTTATGTGGGGCTGCCAAACGAACTGATTCCGGAGACCAGGGCTCCGGACGGTCTTCGGTTTGTGAACTGGCAGTATCGCCCGGGTCAGAGACTGCGTCTGCGGGTTCCGGTTGAACAGTGGGAGGACCAGATTGTGCTGCCCGTCGAGGCCGTGGCCCGCGAAGGTGCTGAGTTCTTCGTCTTTCAGCAGAATGGCAGCCACTTTGACCGACTTCCGGTACACGTGAAGTATCGCGACCAGTTTGCCGTTGTCATCGCCAACGACGGACAGCTGTTCCCCGGCGACGTGGTCGCCATGCGCAGTGCTCATCAGATGCAGATGGCCCTCAGAAACAAAGCTGGCGGCGGTGTTGATCCGCATGCCGGACACAATCATTAGGAAGGGCCGGACATGCTGAACGCTATCATACGATTCGCACTCAGACAGCGGCTGCTGACGATCTCGGCTGCCATCTTCCTGCTGGGATATGGTTCCTGGCAGGCGCTGAAAATAGACATCGACGTGTTTCCGGACCTGAACCGGCCGCGCGTGGTGATCATGACCGAAGCGCCCGGACTGGCTCCGGAAGAAGTGGAAACACTGATCACATTTCCGCTGGAAACGGCGATGAACGGAGCCAACGGTGTCCAGGCCGTGCGCAGTTCGTCCGGCATCGGTATTTCTGTTGTCTACGTCGAATTTGACTGGGGCACGGACATCTATACCGACCGTCAGATCGTCACCGAACGGCTACAGCTGGTGCAGGACCGCATGCCACCGGGCGTCAAACCCACACTGGCACCGATTTCGTCCATCATGGGTCAGATCCTGATGCTGGCTGTGTGGAGCGATGAGGAAACCACCGATCCGATTGAGCTGAGAACCACGGCCGACTGGGTCATTCGTCAGCGCATCCTGACGATTCCCGGCGTTTCGCAGGTCTTCACGATGGGCGGCGGACGGAAACAGTTTCAGGTGCTGGTCGACCCTGACGAAATGATTCGTTACGGCGTAACGCTGCACGAAGTCAAACAGGCAGTTGTCAGCAGCAACGAAAACGGCACCGGAGGTTATCTGGATGAACAGGGGCCAAATGAACTGCTGGTAAGAGCGCTCGGTCGGATTCAGGACATCGAAGACCTGCAGAAGGTGGTGGTGGCTGTCCGTGAAGGCCGTCCGATCGCACTGGCGCAAATCGCCCGGGTCATCGAAGGCGCGCAGGTCCGGCGTGGAGACAGTGCGGCCTTCATTCGTGTCAGGCGGCCGGAGACGGATGCCGACGGCGACCAGACGTCAGCTGCTTCGGAAACCGTGCGGGCCGGCAGCAAATCGTTGCCGGCGGATTCTGTCTCGGACGATTCTGTCTCGGGCGACTCAGTTTCGGCCAATTCAGTTTCGGCCAATTCAGTCTCGGGCGATTCGTTCTCGGGTGGTCCGGCCGTCGTGCTGACCATTAACAAGCAGCCCGGCGCTGATACACGACGCATCACCGATGCCATCCTGGAAGCGGTCGAGGATCTGAAGCAGACGATTCCGGACGACATTCAGATTGTGCCGGTCTATTCGCAGAAATCGTTCATTGTTCGCGCCATCGACAATGTGGTCGAAGCGCTGAGGGACGGCGGCATTCTGGTGGTGATCATTCTGTTTGTGTTTCTGCTGAATTTCCGCACGACCTTCATCACCCTGACCGCCATCCCCCTGTCGCTGATGATGACGGCTGTGGTGTTTTCTTTGTTTGGCCTGTCCATCAACACCATGACGCTGGGCGGACTGGCGGTCGCCATCGGCGAACTGGTGGATGACGCGATCGTGGATGTGGAGAACATTTTCCGGCGACTGAAGGAAAACCGTCAGGCGGCGGTCCCGAAGAGTCCTCTGCTGGTGGTGTTTCAGGCCAGCTGTGAGATCCGCAACTCGATCGTGTTCGGCACCATCATTGTGATCCTTGTCTTTATTCCGCTGTTCGCCCTTTCCGGCATGGAAGGACGTCTGTTCGCCCCGCTGGGCATTGCCTACATCGTGTCGATTCTGTCGTCACTGGTCGTGTCACTGACAGTGACTCCCGTGCTTTCCTACTGGCTGCTGGGCCGGGCGAAACTGATGGATCACGACAGGGAAGGAATCTTTCTGCGTCTTCTGAAGTGGCCTGGAGACCGCGTCATCCGATTCAGTCTGGCATTTCCGCGTCTGAACCTGACCGTCACGCTGATGGCGGTGGGGCTGGCGGGCGTGTTTCTGTTCAATCTGGACCGCGACTTTCTGCCACCATTCAATGAAGGATCAATGCAGCTGAACGTCGTGCTGCCCCCCGGCACCTCGCTGGCGACGTCCAATGAAATCAACCGGACGGTCGAACAGCGACTGCTGGAACTGGATGACGTGGACCGTTTTGTCAGACGAACCGGACGTGCAGAACTGGATGAACACGCCGAGGGCGTGAACATGAGTGAATACGTGCTGGAACTGAATCCGGATTCCCCCCGCAGCCGCGAAGAACAACTGACAGAAATCCGCGAAGCGATGGACGAAATCCCCGGCATTGTGACCGCGGTGGAACAGCCGATCGCGCATCTGATCTCGCACATGCTGTCCGGCGTCAAGGCACAGATCGGCATCAAGATTTACGGCGATGATCTGGATGTGCTGCGGCGCAGGGCCGCAGAAATGGAATCCGCCATCCAGGCAGTACCCGGCGTTACCGACCTGCTGGTCGAACCTCAGGTCATCGTTCCGCAGCTCCGCATTGAACTCAATCGTGACAGCCTGCTGCTGTACGGCATGACCGCCGCGGATGTCAATGAATTCATTTCTACCGCGATGAACGGTGATGTTGTTTCGGAAGTCCTGATCGGCCAGCGAACCTTCGATCTGATGGTCCGGCTGGACGAAGACTACCGGGAAGACCTGCAGAAACTGAAACGGCTGACCATCGATCTGCCGGACGGCGGCAAAGTCCCGCTGCGGGCCGTCGCCGACATCTACGAATCCGGGGGGCCGAACACCATCAATCGTGAAAGTGTGCGACGAAGAATCGTACTGCAGTGCAATGTCAGTGACCGGGGCGTGGTGGATGTGGTCGAAGATATACAGACGGCCGTGGCACCGGTCATCGCGACCATGGACGATGGTTATTTTGTGGAATACGGCGGGCAGTTCGAAAGTCAGCAGGCGGCCACGCGCATTATCGGAGCTCTGTTTGCCATTGCCCTGCTGGGCGTGTTCATGGTGCTGTTCACCATGTTTCGTTCCGTCAATCTTTCGCTGCAGGTCATGGCCGCCCTGCCGATGGCATTCATCGGTTCGGTGGCGGCCATCGTGCTGACCGGTCAGACCCTGACCGTGGCCAGCATGGTCGGCTTCATCTCACTGGGCGGTATCGCCTCACGCAACGGAATCCTGCTGCTGAATCACTACCTGCACCTTGTGAAATACGAAGGTGAACAGTGGACGAAGGAAATGATCGTACGAGCCGGGCTGGAACGGCTGGCTCCCGTGCTGATGACGGCTCTGACATCGGGAATCGGACTGGTCCCGCTGGTGCTCGCGTCCGGCGAACCCGGCAAGGAAATTCTGTATCCCGTCGCCACCGTGATTCTGGGAGGCCTGATCAGCTCCACACTGCTGGACTTCTTTGTACACCCCGCCCTGTTCTGGCTGTTCGGCATGAAAGAAGCACAGCGCGTGATTGAAGAAGCCCACTCTGAAATCCCGCTGGAAGAAGAAACAGCGCCGCATCGACTGCCAACACACAACTCTGAAAACTCAGCAACGACTGCCGAGACCGTATGAACCCGACATTCGTTCACGAACAGAACGTCGCCGGGGAGATTCTTCCAAGGAAAGAAACCACGATGAAACGGTTCTCTCACACCCTGCTCATTACACAACTCGCCGCCGGTCTGATGACTGTCGGCTCACCGACCTTCGCCGCAGAACCATCGTCGGTGGCTTATCGTCTGAAGGAAGTCAAAACGATTCATTTTGATGACCCCGGAAAGGCACAGCTGCACCTCGATGCCGTTCGGCGACTTGGCTGTGAAGCCCGCATGGATGATCACGGTGGCCATCTGGATGTGTCCTGTCGTCTGACGCAATGGAAGGCACTGACGCTGGCTGATGAAGACACGGCTCATCGGTGGAACGCGTGGCTGACGAAAGCCGGCTTCGAAACCATTCATGCTCACGGCGAAAACCACGATCATACCGGCCACGATCACAGCGGCCACGATCACAGCACCGGCACCGGTCTTCAGGGCGGTCACCAGCACGGTGTGGCAGACGGGCATTCCCACTCAGACAGACGCGATCATGGTCCGGCGTCAGTGGAAATCCTGACTTATCTGCTTCCGGACTGGACCACTACGCATTCCCGAAATCAGCGCGAAGCAGACGAACTGCGAGCCATTCTGAAGGGACTGGGCTGCGACGTCCGCTCAGAGCCCCACGACGGGCACGAAGACATCGTGTTTCGCTGCCCGCGTCCGATGCACCTTGAGCTTCCGTCACACCAGGTGGCATCAAACTGGGAAGACTGGATGAAACGCACCGGATTTCGAACGCAGCACTCTCATTAGAAACAGTCATTGGACATGGCGGTACCCGGCCGACCGGTTTGAACTTTGACCGACTTCACGACCGGCCGGCGTGCCGTCAGCCGCAAAACGCCCCCTCCGAACATCACCGGCTCAGGCCTGCCACGCAGGCCTGGCCTTTAACAATCAGTTCCACCGATTAAACAGAAAGCTTTCACGATGAAGACCGAAACCGAATTCCGACTGCCGCTGATGGCCGTTGCCGTCCTCGCCGTGGCCGTACTGGCCGCGGCAGGCTGCCAGGAGCCTGCCGATTCCTCGGGTGATTCCGCTCCGATCAGCGAACTGCCGCCGGGCACGCTGGACGATCACGACGGACACGACGATCACGGTCATGCGCATCCGTCTGAAGGACCGCACCACGGTGACCTTGTCGAACTCGGCAACGAAGAATATCACGGCGAAGTCGTCCATGATGAACAGACCGGCGGCATCCGAATCTACATTCTGGACGGCAGCGCCGCCCAACAGGTGGCAATCGAAGCGCCGGAACTGATCATCAATGTTGTCCATGAGGGGAAGCCGAAACAGTTCACGCTGACGGCAGCACCAGACGAGGGCGATGAGGCGGCCAGGTCGTCCAGATTCGTCTCGAACGACAAGGAATTAGCCGCTCATCTGGACGACAAATGGGCCCGACCGCGTCTGGTCGTCACCATCAACGGCAAGTCGTATCGCGGGCTGATCCAGCACGACCATGATCACGACCACGACCACGACCACGACCATGAAGCCCATGATCACGGCGAACACGGCGAACACGAAGGTCACGATGATCACGATGATCACGATGATGGCAGCTCTTCCGGCACCTGAACGAATGCCAAACAGCCCTGGCAATCGGCTGCAGCAGAAATCTTTATCGGGTTCACGGTGCGGGCCAAACCGATCAGTGCTCAGGAATGACCTCTGGTGCGCTGCATCCGTCGGGTTCCTCACCGGCGAATTCGAACTCCAGTGTGGAATGCGGTATCTGGTAATGCTCGGTCAGGACTTGTTTGATGAGAGACTTGATGGACTCAAGATCGTCGGAGCGATTCTTCGCAATCACGATGTGAGCTTCCAGAGCTCGGTGGTTTTCATCCAGTTCCCATACGTGCAGGTGGTGCAGATCGTCCACGCCATCCACGTTTCCCACGTGTCGTAGCAAAGCCTTCAGGTCCACTCCCGGCGGCGTGCCTTCCATCAGCACTCGAGTCGCCTGCGGAAACATTCGCCCGACCTGCCACAGCACATAACCCGCGATCAACAGCGTGATCACGGGATCGACCCACACCCAGTCGAACCAGATGATGGCTGCGGCTCCCAGCAACACGGCAAGAGACCCGAGGGCATCAACAACGTTGTGAACAAACGCCGCCCGAACGTTCAGCGATCCGCGACTCATGCTCCACAGAAGCAACGCCGTTGCGATATCCACCAACAGCGCCAGAACCGCCGTCGCAGCCATGATCGAGCCAACGACGGGTTCCGGCATCCACAGACGCTTCAGCCCTTCGTACACCAGATACAGTCCGATCACGGCCAGCAGCGTCAGATTGATCAGGGCCCCGATCATTTCTGCGCGACGGTATCCGAACGTGTACTTCTCGGTGGCCTGCTTTCGTGAAATGCGGCGGGCGATCCACGCGATGAGCAGTGCGTTGGCATCGTTGAAATTATGAGCCGCGTCGGACAGCAGGGCCATGCTGCCGGAAAGAATCCCGGCGGCCACCTGTCCAACGGTTAACAGCTGATTCAGACCGACCGCCCACAGCAGACGAGCATCACTGACGCCGGCAATTTCGTCTGAGCGCACCAGCCCGTGGGAATGCCCGCGATGATCATGATGACTCATCGTACCATGGTCCTGAGCGTGAGCTTCCTGATGGGTGTGCGGCGTCATAAGTGCGGTTCAGAACAACGACCGGATTCGGTGGTGATGATGGCAGCCCCGCCGGAGACCACTGTATCGCAGTCAATCTGTCATTCCATCCGCCTCACCAGGATTCACATCCGAATTCCGCCATCGCGCACGAAAAATGCCCCGAGGTCGCAGATACGATCTCGGGGCACCGGGCGTCTCCGAAGGAATCTGAGAACAGATTCAACGATTGAAGACGGTTTGACTAGTGACGGTGTCGAGCGCGCTGACGGCTGTGCCCGTGTCGGCCACGATGGTAGTCGTAGTGACCCGGCTGGACATGGAAGTGATTCTTGTGGCGATAAGCGGTCGGCGGATGGTAGTCGTAGTGACCGCGGCCCTGTCGGTAGCGATGGCTGCTGCCGTAATACACAGCCCCGCGTCTGGAATTGCCGCCGCGTCTGTGTCCAACCGAAAAACTCGACCGCGGATAGCCATAGCTGCCGTATCCGCCACCGAAACTGATGCTGAACTGGGCGGCCGCTTCATTGGTGCCGACCCCCAGCGCTCCTACAGCCAATGCAGCACACGCTGCAACAAGCATTCGTCTCATTTTCTTCTCCCTGTTTCCGCTCCGGGAAACCTTGAAACCAGAAACCACCGAAAGGTTGTGCGAAGCGGGTGCCAGTTTTACGGATTCATGCAAACGTGGAAAAAAGCAGCACTCTGCGTCTATGCAACGATCCAAGAGCAATATCAGATCGACACACATGTCATCAGCAGGACGACACGCCTTTACAGATGCAGCGCCCCTTCGCGTTCCGGCTGGTACAGCAGCTCTTCAATCATCAGTTCGCGCGCGCCGGCCGGTACCTGCCATGTGATGACGTCGCCGATGCGATACCCCAGGATGGCTGTACCGATCGGTGCCAGCACGGACAGTTTGTTGCTGCTGATGTCAGCAAGCTCGGGGTAGACCAGCGTGTAATCGTCTGATTCGTTGTCGTGCAGGTGAAACAGGCGGACTTTCGAATTCATCGTGACCACGTCGGCTGGCATTTCTTCTGAACGGACAACCTCAGCGCGCTGCAGTTCAGCCCGCAGTGCGGTCAGATAGCTCCTCGGTTCGATGGCCGCCGCAAAGGCGTTTCCCAGAAGATCGTTCAGCCGGCGGTGATCCGACGTGGAGATGATAATTTTACGATCTGACATGATCATGACTTTCAGTTCTGAACAGGTAAACGGGAAAACGCGGCTTCTGACAGCCGCATCCGGCAGGCAACGGCCATGAAACCGTGAACGCCGGGCGTGCCGGCAGCTGAGACGCGCCGGTGAGCAGGAAACCGGGACTGACAGGCTCACGGCGACACTCGTATTTCGAGCGTCGAATATCTGACACTCAATCGCCGTCAGTCGGCCCCGCCGGCAATCAGCGAAGAGCCTTCGCAGCAGCTTGAAGAACTTTCGTGTCGCCCGTCTTCCGGAAAGGTTGACACACAGACCTGACTACCGGGTTCGGCCAGTGGAGCTGGTTTTATCGGCCGGCTTTTGAAGACAAAGTGGCGGCCACCAACCGAGCCGACTATTTCAACAGGTACCAGATCGGGGTTGGCATGACTGGTCCTTCGGATCGCCGTCAACAGTGTCTGCAGACCATGCCAGGTGGCAGAACGAGCATGAATGACGACGGTGTCTTCGACGGTATCCACCAGCAGTTCATAAAGGTGCCCGTTGGTCTGCTTCAGCAGCCACCGCTGAAATTCGTCCAGACACATATTACGATGATTCCGGTTCTCGGCAGACATCTGAACATCCATGACAGCGAAACAGAAACAGGTCGAGACAACCACCTGAACTCATGAACATAGTGGTCGTACACCGGCAATTTACTGTTGCAAACGCGGTGCCAGACAAAGATGCGACAAATCGACGGACCGCCGTGTCACGATTCTGCAGAAGTTTGCAGTGCCAGGGTACGTCACGACTGCCGCAGATGCAGTGAACCCATACCGCTGTTCTCACTGGCGGTTGAGGTTGACTGTTGCGCTGAACAGTTGAGGTCGAGCAGCGACGCTCGATATCTGGCTGCCGTTCAACCGCGAAATTTTGCCGGCGCGATACCGTGCTTCTTCGGCAGTATGTGCATACCCTGCCGTGACACTTCTGCCTGCAGCGCTGCCTGCAACACATTGCCTGCATGAGTGACCTCGGACAGATCTTCGCCGGTTCTATGGTGACACGACCCGCAACAGGTTCGGCTGAAACGGCGGGTGGACCCTGTCAACAGAAGCTGACACTGCCTTCCACAGGCGACACCACGGCGGATGGCGATTTCGTCACCGACAGAGCTGCGTCACGGTCGTTGAGAGTTGTCCTGACAGGGCCAGGAGATCAACCTTAGAACGCAGCCGCCGCGACCAGCCGTCGCAATTGTGCCACAACAGCAGGACAGCGCCGCAGCCGTTCACCTGCGGCACGAACCTGAAAGCTCAGGGCGCGGACATTGGTCCGCATATTGCATGTACGACAGGATACCGCCACCGCTCGGCCACACCTGATCAATCGCCGAATCGCGGCTGGTCTCTGAATCGCCGGTATCGAGTTATCCCGGCAGCGTCTTGTTCTTCCCGCAGAGGAGTTCCGTCATGGTGCCCTGCCTGATCACAACATCCCGTCTTTCATACGGCGACCAGGAGCCATCAGAATCCGTCCGGGACCAACGAACCCGGCAGACTAAGATGTGTCCACAGGATGCAGGCTGCCAGCCACGATTCGGCGGCAGGTACACACCTGACAAAGGCGACGCGGGGGGATTATCCGCGTTTTTTCGGACATCAGCGGGTGCTGACAAAATCGTCAGAAACGGGCCTGTATTGTGTCGGCCCCGGCGAACACCGGAAGTCAGCTCACTCGATGAAATTTCGGAGTTCAGGAATGCGGTTTTCGTGATGCTCGCGGTACTGCTTCTGCCGTGGATGGCCTATCTGTTCGTCCACTTTTTTCATCCTGATTTGTTTCTTATTGACATCACTCCGGACGCTGACGTTGGCCAAAGGCAATGACACTGATCGAACCTTCCAAGAACAGTCATCAATGACAAAGAAAGCTTACGCAGGAATCAGTTTACCGACGTATATAGATCAGGAATCCCGTCCCGCGGCTCACAGGTTGAAGCTCGGCGGGTAATCGACATCTGGTGTCACGTGTTACCGACGAATCGTTGTGGCAGAAACCGACCGGTCATCACGATTCTTCCTCTCTTCTCGAACGAAAAAAATCAGACAAACGAAACAAAATTTTCCGGCAGCCTGACCGGGCGTAATTCAGATGGGCCTGCCACCGTCGCTCGGTTATAACCCAAAGGGTGTTGTGTCCACAGGGTCGCAGCACACCGGTTTTTTTTCTCCACCTCAGAACGATCAAGGAGTTTACAGTGCAGATTTCCGTTGCAAATCCAGCCTCCAGACTCAGTGACGTGTTTCGTGGAGCAGTCGGTTCCCGACTGCAGACCGCACTGGCCAGATTCTCGAACCGCATCACGCAGGTCGAGGCCACACTTTCAGACGAAAATGGTCCTCGAGGTGGAGTGGACAAGCAATGTCGCGTCAGTGTGGTGATGCCCGGCATTGGAACGATCAGTACGTCGGCTCGCCATGAAAATCTGATGGCTGCGGTGGGCCAGGCGGCGCGGCGTGCCCGCCGAATCGTGATCACCAAGCTGAAACGACCCAGTTCCGTGCGTGCCAAACGCCGCAGCAGAAATGACAGCTCGGTGACGCCGGAAGTTGTGATCACCGAAGACTGACGGCCCTTCGGAATCGGGGAAATTCAGCCCGCCGCTGTGCCAGCGCCGTCACCCGAATGGAGTGAATCGGACGAATTTTCATTTCGCGGAAGCCGCCAGGAGTTCCGGTTTCTGCAGCATCAGCTTCTGCGACAGAAGCCGTGCTGTAGAAATCTCTGGCAGTTTCTGCTGCGGCCTGCGTTCACGCCATTCACGGGGGTCCGGCGGCGGGATACCTCCGAATGTCATCATCAGACCGCTGGCGACAATGAACGTCGCTGCAGGTAACATTCTGCTGAGTGTGCCATGGTGACCAGCGCCGCCCCCATGAAGACGGGGTCATCGGTCTTTGACAGATCTGTACTCGCCGACCGGAGTTGTCTCTGGAAAGTGATCTGACAACCTGAACTTCGGACGATCGTGGCTGTTGACAAAAGCGGCGATGTCCAGTGCGTCCTGTTCTGACAGAAAAGGATCGTCCAGTGGCATGGCCACCTTCAGCCACGACGCCAGTTTCGGAACGCGACTCAGACCGGCGCCATCGTTGTAGGACATGTCTCCCCAGACAGGTGGTCCGTCGTCCGTACCCAGCCCGTCTTCACTGTGGCAGGAAGCACAGTGTTCTGCATACAGCTTCGCTCCGCGTGAAACGCTTGCTGTGCTGCTGTCGAGGCTGAGCGGTAACACGTGATTCGGCCCCAGCGGCTTTTCCGGATTCTGCCTGATCGGCTGTCCGGCAGACAGCCACGTGATGTAAGCCGTGATGGCGATCGCTGCTTCGCTGCCCGGTGGGGGACGAGTTCCATTCTGGCTGCGGATAAAACAGTTCAGTGCGCGGTCCTGCAGCGTGATGACGCGTTGTTCGCGAGGTGACCACGCCGGATACGCGGTGGCCACGCCCAGAAAACTGGCAGCCGTGCGATGCGTTCCGGCGTTCAGGTGACACGACGTGCAATTCAGTTTGTTGCCGACGAACGGCTTTGACAGCGGATGCTCGCTCGTATTTTCAACAATGTCCCGGCCGAGCCGGATCATGCGTCCCAGTTCGCCTTTCGGAATCTGCCTTGTGGCCTCACCGACGCCGTCGCTGGCAGCATCCGGAGGTGCCGCACCACTCAATGGCAACGCCGAGCAGACAAGAAGACCCACGCATGCGATCAGCGTTATGTTGAACAGCGATGTCCGAAAATTCATCCTGCAGCTTTCCTGAAGAAGTCGATCCCTGTGACACACGACGGTCACTCAACGCACCGCCTGAAAATGGCTTCGATATTCCCTGGGCGTCATACCACGCAGGCTCCGAAACCGCCGATTGAAGTTTGACAGGTTTGAAAATCCGGCCTCCAGACTGATGCTCAGAATCGAACGGTCGGTTTCTGTCAGTAATCGACAGGCCAGTCCGATCCGCAGCTCAGCGATATGAGTCGTCACGGTGCGGCCGGTGGACTGCCTGAAAAACCGGCTGAAGGCTGATGGATTCATGCGCACCAGGTCCGCCAGCGTCTTGAGATCCAGCTCAGGATCACTCAGATGGTGAAGGATGTGGTCGCAAACCGTCTGAATCCGGCGTTCCCCCTCCGGACCGGCCGTCCGCAGATACAACTCGCTCGACAGCAGCTGGCCGGAATCGACCTGCGTCAGTTCGTGCAGGCAGGCCAGCAGTTCGATCAGCCGCGGCACGCCGGAAAGTTTCAGCATCGTCTTGATTCGTTTTCCCACGTCGTCAGCCACCGGACGAGGGTACCAGATTCCACGTCTGGCCCGTTCCAGCAGGCTGGCCACGGCTTCCATCTCAGCGGCCGCCAGAAAGTCCTTTCCCAGGAAACCGGGATGAAACTGGACCACGAAGGCCGGATGAAGATCGTATGTTTTTCCTCGGTATTCGTCTGACGACCAGGTATGCGGGATGTCAGAACCCAGCAGCACCAGATCGCCGTCTCGATAACTGCCGATGTGATCGCCGACCAGCCGAAACCCGGAACCTTTTTCCACATACGTCAGCTCTGCTTCAGGATGACGATGCCACTTCGCCGGGGCGCGCAGCGAATTTCGATTCAGACACCGGAACGACTCGCCAGCCGCAGGCATCAGTTTTTCAAACGATGGTTTCACAGAACTCTTCATACACATGGTCGTCGACAATCCCTGGCAACGAGCGACAGAAGGCATCAGCAAACTTCTGCGGAATCTGTTTTGCGGATGATCCGCAAAAACGGTTCCACGCAGCCTTCTTTTCTTTTGACCTCTTCGTCCCGTCGATCTTCCAGCAGTCTGTCCGGAAACCGAAATGTTTCGTAAGCCGGCCGGTCAGACGCGTTCGACGTTTGGTCGGTTTCGCGTATGACGGACTTGGAAGTCCGTCATACAAAAGTATCCGGACAGGCTGCTGGTCCGGTACTCCGGTCCTTTTCGTCCGGCCGATCCGGCCCGTCGGGATTCTAGCGAGACAGTGGCGCACAGAAAGTATTGTTTTCTGCAAAGCAGGAGCAAGACGAAGTCAGTCACGCGGAACTACAACACTAACCGCGATGACAGCGGAGGCAGAAATGTTGTCAGATTTGGCAACTCGGGCGAGCGGAACGAAACAGCCGGCTTCCATAAATCTACTTCATTGATCCGGAAACAGCCATGAGACACAAGTTACAGTCAAACAGAGGTTTTACGCTGATCGAACTGCTGGTGGTGATCGCAATCATCGCCATTCTGGTGGCTCTGCTTCTGCCTGCCGTGCAGCAGGCCCGCGAAGCCGCCAGACGCACGCAGTGTAAGAACAACCTGAAGCAGATTGGTCTGTCGCTTCACAATTATCACGACACCTTCGATACCTTCCCGCCGGGCAACCGGGGGATGACGGACTGGAATCTGAAGAATTCCGCCAACTGGCGATCCATGGTGCTGCCGTATCTGGATCAGGCTCCCGTGTACAACCAGCTGAATTTTGAAACCGGAAACTTTGCCGGCAACAGCTACCTCGGCAACGAAGTGCTGAAGGGATTCAAGATGCCGGCATTCCTGTGCCCGTCCAGCACGATTGACGCATTCGATAATTCAGAAAACACGTGGTCCAACACAGAACGAGGCCTGAATCACCACTACGTGGGCATTGCCGGAGCTGCTCCGCCGATCACCGGCCTGTCAACCGGCTGGCGCGACTGTGGCCATGGCTGGTCCTGTGACACGGGGCTGCTGGCATCCAATGAAAACTTTCGAATCGCGGATGCCAAGGATGGCAGCACCAATACGATCATGGTGGCCGAGCAGTCCGGTTATACCAATGGCCGCGTCCTGTACGCGAATTACTACGGCGGCTGGCATGGTGCCCGACACCTGAATTCCATCCGAGCCTCCAGCTGCGGCGACCTGTGGCAGGCCGGGACCACGTGCGTTCGGTTTGCTCCGAATTCAGATATCGTGCAGACCGGCGCCAACGAGACGCGGTATCGCAACAACACCGTCATCAATTCGGAACACGTCGGCGGACTTCAGGTCATGCTGGGCGATGGTTCAGTGAAATTCCTGTCCGAAAACATTGACTTCCCGACTCTGAAACTGCTGTGTGCCAAACGAGATGGACAGGTGGTCGGTGAGTGGTGATCGTGTACGGGCCTGACCTGCGGTGTCGTTATGCTGACGACACCGCGTTTTCTTTTCACCGCGTTTGGAGCCTTTGATTTTGTCCAGTCGCATACTATTAACCCTGTCCCTGACAATCCTGCCCCTCGTGCTTCCAGGGTGCGGTGAAGCACCGCCGCCGACAGGCACCGTGTCCGGGGTTGTCGAGTTTGTCAAACCACCCACCTCCAGTCTGGATCTGCTGGTGATCAGCCCGTCCACCGGCAAAGGAGCCAGTACTCAGATCGCAGAAGACGGGGCGTTTGAATTTGAAGAACCGCTGCTGGTCGGCGAATATACGGCCTACCTTGCCCCTCAGTCAGATCCCACCATTCAGGAAGCGGTGGCTGTGACGCTGGACAAGGCGGTTCCGGAAAAGTACTGGAATGAAGTTCAATCTCCGCTGAAAATCAGCGTCAGCGAGGGAGAGAATACCGTCAGCCTGAAGGTTGAATAGTTCGACTGCATCGTCCGGACCTTCTGGTCCGGACACTTTCAGTACGAACCTGCGAAATCCAGACGTTGCTCGGTGGCCGCTCAAGCCCTCCCAACGGGATTCAATACGATGTGCCGCAGACAACCAATGACCATGGATCACCCGTTTTCAGCATCACGGACGCTCGGCCTCGTGCTGGTCCTGCTGCTGTTGCCGCGCGCTGCCGATGCCGAACACGAAGGCCGGCTGCAGATTCTGTTACTGGGAGACAGCACGACCGAAGGCAGTGTGCCGCGTCGACTGAAGCCAGAGGGCCCGCACCTGGAAACGGTGCTGGAACAGCTACTGGCCGCAGACGGCACGCTGCCCGCCTGTCACGTGATCAACTCCAGCCTGAGCGGCGAATACATCCGACGCCTGCTGGATTCCGGTCGCTACGGCCGGGACGCCGCCGATCTGCCCGGGCTGGATTACATCTTCATTCGCTATGGCCTCAACGATCGAGCCCGGCGGGAAGACTTTGAGGTAAATTTCCCGAAGGACTTCCACGAACTGCTGGTACGGCTCAGGCAGGATCATCCGCAGGCACTGCTGATCCCGATGACCGTCATCCCGTTCGCCGACCAGGAAACCAGTGACCAGATTAACGATCTGGTTCGACAGGTGGCACAGGCAGAAAATCTGACGGTGTTTGACATTTACCCCCGGTACGCTGCCGAGCTGCAGAAGGGGGCGAATATGCTCAACTACCGCCGCTACCCGCTGGCCAGAATTCCCGCAAAGTATCATCCGCTGGTGCAGCCGTTTGTGAATGGTTCCAGTGTCGAAGTCATGGCGAATGAACTGGATCCGGTGCTGGGAGATCTGCCGGGCTGGTACAGTGACCGGCACCCGAATCTGGCCGGCTACAACGTGATTGCTGACGAAACAGCAAAATACCTCGCGAAGCTGTGGCGCGAGTCGAATAAGTCAGTAGACTCGCCGATATTCAACAGCGGATCTGCCACCCGGAGCGGTGACAGGGCCACAAAGCAGCCCGCCGCGCCCCGATGAATGACCGCCGCGGTCTTTCCGCGGCGTACCAACCGACCTTTCTGAAAGTTGCCCGCATGCGTGAACGACTGCGCTGGACTGTACTGCCCCTCGGGATACTGCTGTGCCTGCTCGCTGTTGTCGGCGGTGCCCGGGTTCAGGCACAGGACTTTGTGCTGGAACAGGACGTCATGGTGCCCATGCGTGACGGCGTCCGTCTGGCCACAGACATTTACCGACCGGCCAGCGATGGAAAGGTCCAGGAATCGCCGCTGCCGGTGATTCTGACGCGGCTGCCATACAACAAGAACGGTGCCCGAACAATGGGTGTCTACTACTCCACTCATGGATATGTGTTCGTCGCTCAGGATACGCGCGGTCGCTACAAGTCCGAAGGCGTCTGGCACATGCTCACGGACGACGGCCCCGACGGAGTCGACTGTGCGGCATGGCTTGGCCGGCAGTCGTGGTGCAACGGAAAGATCGGCATGATCGGCACGTCGTATGTCGGCGGAACCCAGCATGCCATGGCACTGGCCGGAGCGCCGGAACTGAAGACTGTGATTCCGGTGGATGCCATGTCGAACATGGGCCGGCAGAGTCTCCGCAATGCCGGCGCTTTTGAGCTGAGATTCTGGAACTGGATCTTTCTGAACGCCGGTCGCGGCAGCCGTGCAGCGCGCGACCCGGGAACCGCCGCCGTACTGACTGAGATGGCCGGCCAGCGTTTCGCCTACCTTGACAATCTGCCGACACGCCGTGGCATGACTCCCCTGAAGCTGGCGCCGGAATACGAAGACTGGCTGATCACGGCCATGGAAACCGGGACCAACGATGAGTTCTGGGCTCAGAACAATATTGTGGATGCCCCGCAGAACTACATGGACATCCCCGTGTACCTGGTCTCGGGCTGGTACGATTCGTGGGGCGGCAACAACACAGCCAATTTCATGGCTCTGAGCCGAACGCTGAAAAGCCCGGTCTATATGATTATGGGCCCGTGGATTCATGGCCGTCAGGCGGCCTATGCTCACGGACAGGTGAACTTCGGACAGGAAGCAGCCATTGCCGATCAATGGGCATGGCGGAAAGAATGGTATGACCACTGGCTCAAGGGCATCGACAATTCAGTCGGCAAAGAAGACCCGTTCCGCACGCCCGTACGAATCTTTGTGATGGGAACCGGCGACGGCGGCAAAGATGATGAAGGTCGCCTGCAGCACGGCGGCTTCTGGCGGAACGAACACGAATGGCCGCTGGCGCGCACAAGTTATACCAACTACTATCTGCAGCCGCACGGTGGCCTGTCGCCGACCGCACCTCGACAGAATTCCTCAGTGACGCAGTTTGAATTTGACCCGCAGAACCCGGTTCCGAACATCGGCGGAAATATCTCCTCGAACAACGACATCATGCTGCAGGGTGCATGGAACCAGAAGGGCGGTCCGCACGTCTGGAATTTCCAGAATCCGATCCCCCTGTCGGCCCGAAAGGATGTCCTTGTCTTTCAGACGGAACCGCTGAAACAGGATATGGAAGTGACCGGGGAGATTGAGGTGCGACTGTTTGCCTCCAGTTCGGCCATCGATACCGACTTCACCGCCAAAATGATCGACGTCTATCCGCCATCCCCGGACTGGCCGGGCGGTTTCGATCTTAATATCGGTGATGGCATCGTCCGCGGCCGATTCCGTGAATCGCTGCAGAAGGAAGTCCTGATGACGCCCGACGAAGTCTATGAATTCACGATTCGAATGTACCCCACGTCCAACGTATTCAAGAAGGGACATCGCATCCGAGTCGATATTTCCAGTTCCAATTTCCCGCGTTTTGACGTCAATCCGAACACCGGTGAACCGCTGAACCGCAATCGTCTGACGAAGGTCGCCACTCAGACCGTCTATCACGACAGTCAGCACCAGAGCCATATCGTGCTGCCGGTGATTCCCGCCGCACAGAACAATTAGCGGTCGGTCTATTCTGGATTCGCCATCCGGAAGACCGGCAGCGGCGGAGCGGCCTGCGGGTGGTCGGCGCCAAAGTCCTGCCCCACCGCCGCTGCCACGGTCGCGGCAATCTGCGATTGAGTGACCTGAGCCGGTTTTTCGGTGCGGGTGTTCACGTCGGGACCGAGGACCGCCATCCAGATGTATTCACAGTCGCCGATATCCCGACCGTGGCTTTTCCAGCTGACCCGGTCGTCACCGCGACCATGGTCGGTGGTCAGTATCAGCGTAGTGCAGTTGCGGTACTGAGGCATCGACTGCAGCAGGGTCCACAGTTGTCGGATGTAGTCGTCGTTGCGACGGGCCGCGTCCAGATACAGATCGTAGCGACCTTCATGAGCCCAGTCGTCTGTTTCACCCAGCGACAGATACAATACGCGCGGCTTGTTCAGCCGCACGTATTCTTCCATCCCACGAAACGTCAGGTAGTCGTAACGCACATTATGCCAGACATGCGGCATTTGAGCGGCGAAACGATCCAGCTGCTCCAGACGCTGTCGGGCGGCCCGGCGTTCGGCACTGCTGTCACCTGTGACCGGCACGGCGTCAGCCAGAGACTCCCAGCCGGCGTTCACCGGCAGACCGCTGCGATCGCGATTGATGATATAGGGAAATACGTCCCAGCTGCAGAAGGCTGCGACACTGTCCTGAAACAACGGCTGCCGGTTCAGCCATTCCAGCACGGTGACATTGGGGTTGTTCTTCTTGTCGTTGGAATCGATTCCGGGGTCCGCAAATCCACACAGAATCTCGCTGTATCCCGGATACGAAAAATACAGGCCGTTGGTCACAACGGCTTTCGAGTCTTCTTCGGGATTTCCGAACACCACTCCCTTCGGCGCGATCTGCGTCCAGAAAAACGGCATCAGCAATTCCCGACGTTCGACGGCTGAATCACGCCAGTACGCCTGCTTTAAAGCGGCGACGTCGCGGACGCTGCCTGCTTCCCGGTTCATCAGCGTTTCGTCGGCTCCGGCAAACAGTTCCTGCCAGCGCAGTCCGTCCATCGTGATCAGCACGACATTCTCAGCCCGACGAAGCGTTTTTCGCTCATCGGCAGCCGGCCCGGTAGCAGGGACCTGGCCGGACGGCACCGTGGCCGCCGATACCTCGTCAGCCCTGACCGGACATGGCACACCGGAACTCAGGACCGTCAGCATGATGACCAAACTAAGTCGTACGACGGGACGGAATTTCAACGTGGAACATCCTTCCATGTTTTCTACTGTCATCACAATTCCTTCAGGCGAGTGGGCGGCAGAAGGGTAGGGCAAGGTTGTTCTGATGGCAAGCACGCGGTCACGTGGTTACGTGGTCTGCCGACATTGTGCCCAGAACGAAACGGCCATTGGCACACCAGTTGCCACGTCAGCGAAAGAAAGAAGATCGCTTCGACCGGGCACGCGTCAGCGATCCTGCTTCTGTTGTCCGGAGTATTTTTATGTCGGCACGAAACATTATCGTCACCTCCACCGACCGCCAGCGTCTGGAATTACTGCTCTGCACGGCGTTCGCGGGCGCCATTGAACCAGAGGCTTGCCTGGTGGCAACGCTGCAGGCGGAACTGCGTCGAGCGGTCATTGTCGCGTCGGACGAAGTGCCTGAGGACGTCATGACCATGAATTCGACCGTGTCGATCTATGACATGGACTATGACGTGTCGGATTCGTACACACTGGTCTACCCGGCAGATGCGGATATCGTCGGGAATAAGCTGTCCATTCTGACTCCGATGGGGACCGCCATTCCTGGTTGTCGAGCCGGCGACATCGTGCAGTGGCAGAACTCCGGAGGGCTGCGAAAACTGCAATTGAAGGAAGTCCTGTACCAGCCCGAACGAGAAGGCGCTCTGCATCTGTAGTGCTTCCACAGAACGACGGGATCCGGTTCAGCCGAAGTGACTTCAGGTTGCAATACGGCGCCGGCACCCTCAGCTGTCAACAGGCGGCGGCACCGTCGCCGCATGTTGACAGCCCCGCCCGCGGTCTGAACTTCCAGCTGCCGCCCCGTGGCGCAAGCTTCCAGCTTGCGATCCGTGGTCTGAAAATTCAGCTTGCACCACGCTGGCTCTTCGCAAGCTTCCCGCTTGCGCCACCGGGGTGGGGTCATTTGATATTGCGGGGCGGGCTGGCTTTGATGTCTTTCGACAGCTGCTGAAATCTTTCCAGCCACGCCGCGGTGATGGTTTCTGCCAGTTTCGGCTGGTCGGCGCTGCGCAGCTGTTCAGAGGTGGCTCCCCAGTAGAAGCTGATCCAGCCGTCGGCGATCTCTGAGGACCTGTGGATGAAGTCGGTTAGTTCATCCTGACTGCAGGCCAGAGGAAACATTTCTTCAATCACCAGCGGCTTGCCAAGTTCGTAAGCCCGCAGCGCCTGCAGCGCTTTGTCCACTTCTTCCTTCTTCGGGTAAAAATGCACAGCCACGAAATCCAGTCGTCTGCCGACCTGCGGCGAATAAAACAATGGCTGTCCGCCACCAAAGGCAAACACCCAGGGAATCACGCCGACGGTGATCAGGTGCCGCTGATCATGTTTGCGAATGGCATCCACCATGGTGTTGACCCATGCTTCAGCGACCTCCTCACGCGAACGCCCCTGCAGATCGAGTGACAATCGCTGCACAAAAAATTTCCCGCCGAGTTCACCTGTCAGCCAGTCCGTCGCCGGCTCGTTGCCCGGCAGAACAGGTTCGTTCATCAGGTCGTAGCAGAAGATCGCCGGGCTGTCCCGACAGGTCTTCGCGATCGCTTCCCAGAACACGGCCTGAGCCTTCCAGCGATCCTGCTCACTGAGCGCGTCATACCATTCCGGAATATTCTGTTTGTGGTAGCAGGCCAGCCCCGTGATATCCAGATACAGACCAGTCTGCTCAGCCAGTGCCACCAGCCGACTCAGCTGTTTCAGAGCCACCGTGTCGGGCCGGTCGGGCGCTGCCAGAAACATTCCCAGCTGCAGATGAATGCGGACGCAGTTGGCGCCCAGTTCTTTGATCTCCTGAAAATCCTCAACCACGGTGGCCCATTCGTCAATCCAGTATTCGTCCAGCAGCCGTCCCGCGCGATCGTGGTCGTAGTTGACGCCCCAGACAATGAACTTTTCTGCTCCGGGCCCCCTGACAAAGGACTGGCCATCGTCGCTGACACGCACATGGGAAAGCGGTTGAGCGCCGGCACTGCCGGCCGTCAACAAGAGCAGTAACAATGTCAGAATGCGATACATCATCAGATGACTCCGACCTTGGTCTGTTTCGAATTCCGGAAGCTCGGCACGCTGCATCGTACCCGGCCGACATTACTGAGAGGGCCGGGAATCCTGTTCTCTGGTACGGATATAAGAAATTACGTCGGCAAAATCCTGCGGTGTCATATTCTTTTCCAGCCCCTCAGGCATCAGCGACTTGCCGGTGCTGCGGATTTCTTCCAGCTGAGTCCGCAGAATCACTCGTTTCTTGTTCTCCTGTTCCACCAGCGTAAGACTGTTGCCTGTTTCTGAGGCGATCATGCCGGCGAAGGTACGGCCATCATCGGTCACGGCAATATACGTCACAAACTTTCCGTCAACCGACGCACTGGGGTCCAGAATGGACGTCAGCAGGCTGCTCGGTCTTCGGTCGGACAGTGAACGCAGATTGGGTCCGATATCGTGGCCCACGTCATCAAGCCGGTGGCAGGTCGAACATTCTTTCCTGAACACAGCTTTGCCGCGTACCAGAGATCCTTCCAGATTCAGCACCTGCTGGTGATCCAGCAGTACCTGCCGGCGGTCGGCGCTGCCCGCATCGGCCAGCAGTTCCGCCACCCGAGTTCGAATGCCCTTGTCACGGTACACGGCCAGTGACTGGCGCGTGGCCGCATCGATGTCCGCACGTGCGACGTGGCCATCTGCAATCGCATCCAGCAGTTCGGTCAGCCATTCGCGTCGCGTGGCCAGAACACCCAGGATTTCTGAACGCACCGCAGGCCCGTGGCCGCGCCAGCCGCGCAACAGAATCTGGCTGATGGTCAGATCAGGCAGGGTCCCCAGATGGCGCACTACAGCCACCTGAATCATCGGCGCTGTCTGGGGCGTCAGCAGTGTTTCCAGATGGTGAAGATCGGCAGCTTTATGTGCGGGGTCCCGAGCCAGCAGCGGAACAGCAGCCAGACGCTCGATTTCATTCTGTTCGGGATCCACGATGATGTTTCGCGCGCGTTCCTTCAGCAACGTGAACTGACGAAACAGCTTCTGACCGCGGTCAGCGTCGTCGTGAAGCAATATTTCCAGCGTCGTGCCCTGCTGCTTCAGCGCATCCAGCAATCCGGCCAGAGTCTCGCACTGCCATGCCAGATCGTCAGCAGGCTCGGCCCTGAGAATTGCTTCGAGCCCGTCCAGAGTGGCCTTTCGATTCTCAAACGCAACAGACATCGTGAGCAACTGCGCCGCCAGCCGGCCGGCCACCGGATGTTTTCGTTCCGCCAGCACCGTATTCAGAACATCTTTCAGGTTATCACGGTTGATCGAACTGCTGACAGCCGCGGCGAGGTACGGATCGGCCGCATCATCAATCGCAATTCGTGCCAGCGCGGCGGCACTTTCTTCTCCCGGCCACTGCCCCAGCGTGCAGGCCAGCTGAAGTCGTACGGCAGCATCCGGATCATCAACAAGTGCGGTCGCCGCCATGATCAGTTCAGCATGCTGTGCAGCAAGAGGTTCAGCAAGGCGAATCGCGTGCCTTCGGACACCCGCGTGGTCATCCAGCAGTGCCTGCTGCACCAGTGCCGGCGACAGCTGACCAGATCCTTCAAGCGTGCAGAGGGCGTGAAGCCGTCCCTGTGGGTTCGGAGACTGCCGCGCCATTTCTTCCAGTGCAGACACAGCCGACTTATCACTCCGCCACTGAAGCAGCTGTCCGGCCAGGTCACGCTGCGGACCGTTGGGGCTGTCCAGCAACGCGACCAGTTCAGCCGTCGGCAAACCATCCAGCTTCTGAATACGGCGCGGCTTCTGTCCTTTGGGAAACACGCGGTAGATTCGTCCTCGGTCGTCGCCGGCACGGTAGTAGGGCTTCAGTTCTTCCCGTCCTTCCGGTGTCAGCCACTGCGGATGTTCGATCATGTAGCGGTACATGTCGACAATCCACAATGCCCCGTCCGGCCCCGTGCGGACCATCACTGGTCGGCACCAGCGGTCTCGGGACGCAAAGAAGTCCGGACCGGTCTCGGCAGGGTCTCGATGAGATGTAAAGCTGACGCCGTCCTGAACAATCACGTTGTGCTGCACCAGATTGTGAAACGGTTCGCACGTGAAGGCATGTTCCGTCGCGGCGGTCGCCGGAAACAGCAGTTCATCGCGATAGATGATCGCCGAACAGGCTGACGTAAATCGGCCGGACTGCTCGAAACTGTGGAATCGTTTCTGAGGACTCTTCGCCGGATAGACTCTGGGGTTACCTGGACCAACCAGCTGACGGCGCGGATCGGGCGACGCCACGTGAGGATTCCGTCGCAGGTAATGATCCTGCAGCACAAAATGCCATAGAGGATGACTGTTCTGCTGACCGAACCAGTTGCCCCAGTCGTCACGATTGCGGCCGAACTGTGAGGGACCACTCTGCGGATCAATCTGAAGACTGTCGGGTCGAAACCGAAAGTCGCGACTCCCCAGCCGAATCTCGGCTCCGGTGCGAACCGCCCGCAGTCGCCGGTCGGCGCCGTAGCCGCCATGATGAGCACCGCTGGCGCAGTAAATCCAGTTGTCCAGCCCCCAGCGCAAACCATTGACACGCAGCTGTTGATTGCCTTCCTGAAAGCCGGTAAACAAAACTTCCCGGGTATCAGCTCGGCCGTCACCGTCTGTATCCCGGGCGTACAGAATCTCGGGCGCTGCCGTAATCAGCACACCGTCGCGCCACGGCATCAGGCCGGTCGGAAATCTCAACTCGTCCAGAAACAATGTTGATCGATCGTAGGTGCCGTCCTGATCTGAATCTTCCAGAAAACGAACACGCCCGCCGGGCCGGCCTTCACCGTCCATTCCGAGCGGATAGTCCGCCATTTCTGCCACCCAGAGACGACCATCCGGCCCCCATGCGATCGCAACGGGATCCCGGACCAGCGGCTCTGCGGCAACCAGTTCAACTTCATAACCGTCCCGTACATGAGCGGCCGCCAGCGACTCAGAGGGCGACAGCGGCGGATCATCCGGATCGTCTGAGGGCGTCGCTGCGCCTTCTGCCGGGACGTTGCCGGCAACGGCGCAGCACAGGGCCATCAGCAACAAGGTTCGAAACACCAGCAGCATGTTCTGAATCTCCGAATCAACGACGCGAATGACGGTATCTCTTCGTGCCGCATCAGTCCTCGAACCGAACCCGGGCCAGATAGATGCTGGTTTTTCCTTCGTGCGACGAATAGTAGCTGACCCACAACAAGTCTTCGTGCCAGACCAGCCCGGCGTAGCTGGTGTCGCCGCCGGACGGCAACTTCAGCGCTTCGGTCAGCGTGCCTTTTTCCGGGTCGAGCCAGCAGACCGAGGTACGGACAGGTGCGTCGTAAAGTCTCACAACGGCCACAAAGCGGCCATCAGGCAGCTGAATCATGTCCGGTCCGCCGGCGCGGACGCCCAGATTCGACCAGTGCCACGTTTTGTAAGGTGGGCGTGAAGTCCCGAGTGACGCGGCATTCGGTTTTCCATCCTGCCGCAACAGACAGTAAGCCGTGTCATCAGGAAGAAACACGATGGACGTTTCGTTCGGATAGGTTCCTTCCACGTCAACGTCTTCAATCAGCGTCTTAAAAGTCTTTCCGTCGGAACTTTCGAACAGCCTGAGCCCGCGAGCTGCGGTTCCGCAACCGTAGCCGAATCCGTAGGCACGACCGTTGTGCCACGTGATTCGCCACAGCCAGTTGTCCGCGTCCCCCACTTTGTGTTTGGGACTCCACTCTTTTCCGTCATCAGAAAACCAGACCAGCGACTGATGATGCCGACCGGACGGTGTTTCAATCGCTTCCGCGCCTGCCAGCATCAGCCGACCATCCGGCGTGACGGT
Organism: Fuerstiella sp.; assembly: GCA_040222735.1. Taxonomy (GTDB): domain Bacteria; phylum Planctomycetota; class Planctomycetia; order Planctomycetales; family Planctomycetaceae; genus Fuerstiella. The sequence continues at coordinate 60,271 of JAVKCM010000288.1, forward strand.
GATTTTTGCATCACGCAGATCTGAATCAGCAGAGGTAATCAGCGCCGCCGATTCCCATTGTTCACCGTCCACAGATGTCAGCACACGCAGTGCCCCGTCCGGCGACACGTGCCCCTGACCTTCGCGAAACACGCAGAAAAAACGATCCTTGAATCGCACCAGATCAGTGAAGGCGTTGTGAGGCGCCTGGTCCCAGATACGTTTCGCATCGACCAGCACAACCTGTGAGCTATCGTCGGCCGCAGACACGGCGATCGGAAACAGCACGGAAGCAATACACAGACAGACTTTGTTCATGAGCGCAGAATCCTGATACAGGGCGGGGACGACAATGACGAAACTCAGCCGGCTGGCAGCCACTTCGTGCAATCGTATTTATCAACCGCAGCTCGTCTGTCGTTCAAAAGGCTGGAGCCACAAACTTTAGCAGCCGAGGCAACCCGAAGACCAGCGTAGCCGGATGATCTGTCTGAACGATCACGAATCACCGTGATCGTCACAGTCATCCTCAACCGCCGCGGCATCAGGCCGACCAGAAGACGAGCCTGAGGGCCCATCTCCGCTCAAAGGCTGCAGCCGGGCCATAACCGCTCGAACAATTCGGTCACAACGCGCGCCGGCAATCAGCAACAGCCAGACACTGACAACATAGGCCCCGCGTCGCGTTACAAGCAGCACAATGGTTGCATCGGCTGACGGCGACGCACCGATGGCCGCCTCTGGCTGAAAGGAACTGAATCCATGGCTCAAGGCGAACGGTCGAACTCAAGCCAAATATCCGTGGCGTCTCAAACAAGCGTCCCACAATTCGACTCGGTCATTCAGCGTTCCAGGCTTCCCTGCGGGCAGGTCAATTCAGCAGATGCGGTTCTCTGCCCAGTGTCCAGGCCGGTGGGTCGCTGGCCGGAAACGATTCCTCGCTCGCCTCCTGAACCACGTCCTGACTCGGAGCGTCAGAGCCATCCGGCGCTGAACCGGAACCGGTTGACGGCGGAGAATGCCGCTCGTAAATCTCGCTCAGAACGGTTTTGAGTTCCGCAGAAACATCTGCCCCGTCTGCCGAATTCCGCCAGTCACGACCGGATCCGAGAAACGTGAGTTCAAAATTCTGCGGCGCCGCAGAAGCCCGAGATCCGGACTCCGTCTGCCGCAGCCGGACGATAAACTCCGTCCCGGACGGACCGGCACGTTTGATTGAAATCAGTTCGTAATTCATGTTGCGTACTCCGATTTAACAGTTCTCTGGGCAGACAACTCTCTGGGCAAACAGCCACTTGTTTCGCAGCAATCCGCATTCCGTACACCATGGGAGATCCCGATGTCGAACTCCAGACGAAAAATTCAGGCAGCTCGCGTCTATGATGCATCAGACACGAGCAACTGTTTTCGAGTTCTGGTGGACCGGCTTTGGCCACGTGGAGTCAGGAAGGAAGACCTGCAGATTGATGCATGGTGGAAAGAAATTGCACCCAGTGAACAACTGCGACAGTGGTTCAATCACGATCCGGACCGCTGGTCAGAATTTCGCAAACGTTATTTCACGGAACTCGACAATCACCGCAAAACGCTGTCAGAACTGCTGGAAGCAGCCGGTGATCAGCCGATTTTGTTGCTGTATGCGGCCAAAGACGCGCGGTACAACAACGCCATCGCGTTGAAAGAATACCTGACAGAATCCACATGAATTATAGCATCTACCGGTCGCAACAACACAGCAGACAACGCACGAGCCGCCCGTTTCCGGACGAAGCTTCGGATGTTTGTGTTCCGGCGAACGCGGAAGTTGCAACGCCGGCCCCGTCGGCCTTATGCTCCGACACTTCAGTCGTCGTGGCGTCGCTGCCGCACGAACGGATGCCGTTTCACTGCAGGCAGGGCCGCCGTCGATGGATCTTTGGATATTACTGGGCGATATCGTTCTTCTTTTGACAGCCTGCCTGTTGTTCGGAGGTCTGTGTTCGCGTCTGGGGCAGAGTCCGCTGGTGGGATACCTTGTGGCCGGCATGCTGCTGGGCGGCCCCGGCAGTATCCAGCTGGTGCAGTCGGAACAGGAGATCGAGGCCATTGCCGAACTCGGCGTGGCGCTGCTGCTGTTCAGCCTGGGTCTGGAATTTTCCATTGAACGCCTGCGGAAGCTCGGGGTGAGCCCCCTGGCCGGCGGAGCCGCGCAGGTCGTGCTGACCGTGCTGATTGGCGCCGGAGCCGCCTGGGGATTCGGCCTGTCAATTCCCGAAGCACTGGCGTTCGGAGCCATGATTTCGCTCAGCAGTACAGCCGTGGTGCTGCGCATGCTGATGGAACGGACCGAACTGGACATGCCGCACGGCCGCAACAGTCTGGCCGTGCTGCTGACTCAGGACCTTGCCGTCGTACCACTGGCGCTGCTGATGACCGTGCTGGGTGGCGATGGCAGTGCAGCGGCCGTTGCCTTCGACATCGGTCGTCTGATTGCCATGACAGGACTGCTGGTGCTGGGACTGTTTCTGCTGAACAAGGTGGCCCTGCTGGCCCTGGGAACACTTACGCTTTATCGCAACCGTGAACTCACCGTGATCTTTGCCGTCGTCACGGGACTCGGAGCGGCCTGGGCCGCTCATGCGGCAGGCATCTCGCCGGCTCTGGGGGCATTTGCCGCCGGCATGTTTCTGGGCAGTTCTGCCTTTGCCACACAGGTCCGGGCCGACGTGTCCTCGCTGCGCGTGCTGCTGCTGACCCTGTTTTTCGGAGCGGCCGGAATGGTGGCGGACCCGATCTGGATTCTGAAAAATCTGCACATCGTCGCCGCGGTCACGGCCCTGCTGACTATCGGGAAGCTGGTTCTGATCTGCGCCATTTTTCAGACTCTGGGCCAGACAGTACGTGTCGCCGCCTCCACCGGACTCTGCCTTGCTCAGATCGGTGAATTTGCCTTCGTTCTCGGCAGCATCGGCCGAAGCAGCGGAGTCGTCAGCGAATCCACGTATGCGCTGGTTGTGTCCGTCACCATTGTGTCGTTTTTCCTGAGCGCCATGCTGGTGCCCGCTGCTCCGAAGTTCGGCAATCGAGTAGCGCGACTCTTTCCGCAACGAGCGGCAGAGGATGGCCCCGCCGGAACATCAGAGCCGGCACCGGACGTGTTGGTCATCGGATTCGGACCGGCCGGACGCATTGCCGCTCAGCCGTTCATGAACCGCAGAAAACGCGTGGTTGTCATCGATCTGAACCGCGACGGCGTGCAGCTGGCCCTGCAGTCCGGGTTCTGCGGGCAGATCGGAGACGCGACCCAGAGCGATGTACTGGAGCACGCGCACGTTAATCAGGCAGCGGTGGTCGTGATCACCGTACCTCATCATCGTTCCGCCCTCAGCATTCTTGAACAGGTCCGGCTGCACGCTCCACTGGCTCATGTGGTTGTCCGGTCCCGGTACCAGATGCATTCGGACGACCTGGCCGCGTCCGGCGCTCACGTCGTGGTCGGCGACGAAGAAACGGTTGGTGCCGGCATGGCCACTCAACTGGAAGAATGGCTGGCCGCGTCCGAACGAAATCAAGCAGACGAAGCAGACGACACTGCGGCCTGACTTCGTAAGGATCAAACGGAAAATTACTGTCGTGTCGAAACGTGGCGCAAGCTTCCAGCTTGCGTGTTTCTGCATCGCAAGCTGGAAGCTTACGCCACTTATTTTCCGCTCGGTCCTAAGCCTGGCCTGATCGCCCCGCACTCCTCGGCCGTCATTCGGTGAAGTTGGGCAACGGCTTCGAGACTTTGGTTTCTCGAATCCACGACTGGATGGCGTCGACGGTCAGCTGAGCGGCCATTTCGCGACCCAGTTTTTCCACATTGATCACCAGGTCATACATGTGGGCATCATCGACCGCGTGATGGAAGTTTTCCTTGATATACACCGACTGCTGGTGATCGGCATCCGTCACCACCTGACGAGCCTCTCTGGCACTGATGCCGCGTTCCCGGGCGATCTGATCAGCTCGATAGCTCAGCGGAGCCACAATGCGCACGGACAGACCGTGCTCACGCGGAAGAATATAGTGGGCTCCGCGACCGACCACGACCACATCGCCGTGATGAGCTGCCAGCATCAGCAGGTGATGCAGCCGGTGGACATATTTGGCCGGCGTCCATTCCTGACGTCCCATCCATCCCGTCAGGACGTCTTCAATCCAGCTGATGTGCTGTTCGTCGGCAATCTCCACCAGACTGCGCGGAGTGCCGTAGTGAGCCGCCAGATAGTCCACGATTTCCCGGTCCAGCACATCCCAGCCCAGCTTCTCACCAACCATCCGGGCAATCTCACTGCCGCCCGATCCAATTTCCCGGGAGATCAACAGATAAGGCCCGATGTGCTCCTCTGCCCTGTCAGCCGGCAATCGATCACGAACATGTTTTGCCTGTACCCACTTGCGGACGTTCTTCTCCGCCAGCTTTTCGATGCCCGGAAGCTGCTTCGTCATGGCTTCATCTCAAATCAAAAAAGGGGGAATCCAGCAGGGCTGTCGTATTCTGCCGCCGCGGTTCTTCAGAATACCAACGAAGACGGACTTCTGCCACGACATAACCATTCGGATGCCCACCAGACGCGATCTGCCGGACCGACCACGGAATTCGATCATTCCATGAGTCGGTGCGGGCAGGCGGCCGGTCCCGTCTTCAGGCCAGCTCAGCAACCGGAGCCTGCAGCGACTGCAGAGGCCCGAAGAATTCGAAGTGGATTCGGTCCTCTTCAACCCCAAGCTCTCGCAGACTGGCACACACGTTCTGCATGAACGGTCCGGGACCGCAAAAGTAAAATTCGGCAGTTTCACACGGAGCCCACTCCCGCAGAAAGTCCGTGTCGACCAGGCCTTCGGAATCACAGCGGCCGCTGGCCACGTCATCGTCCGAAGGCTGATCGAATCGCACATGGGTCCGGACCCGGGCAGAGCCGGACTGCAGCTCCCGAATCTCCCGAGCAAAGGCCTGCACTCGACCGTTGCGCGCCGCCTGCAGCAGATAGATCGGGTTCGAGACCCCGGCCGCGACCAGCGATCCGGCCATGGACAGCAGCGGGGTAATGCCGATGCCTCCGGCCAGCAGCACAATCGGACGATTCTCTACCTTTTTCAGATCAATCGTGAAGTCGCCGCAGGGCGGCCCCACTTCCAGGTGGTCGCCGGGCTGCACATGATCATGCAGCCATGTCGATACCAGACCGTCCGGCGCATCGGGTGAGAGCCGCGTTTCACGTTTGACACTGATACGATAATGATCCAGCCCCGTCCGATCAGACAGACTGTAATTCCGCGGCGATGTGGGTGTTGTCGGCAGATCCACACGCACCGTGATATACTGCCCGGGAACAAACGGAGGCAGCGGCTCACCATCCGCCGGACGCAGATAAAACGATGTCACCACGTCACTTTCCCGCACCTTCCGGTCGACCACCAGCGGGCGGTAACCGTTCCACCCGCCGGCGACAGCCCGCTGCTGCTGATAAATCTGCTGTTCACGCTGGATGCACACGTCTGCCAGCAGCTGATAAGCCTCAGCCACCGCCCCGATGATCTCGTCTGTCGCGGCATCCCCCATGATGTCTTTGATCGCCGCCAGCAGATGCCTTCCGACAATCGGGTAGTGTTCTGCCTGAATGCCCAGTGAGCAGTGCTTGTGAGCAATCAGCTCAACCGCCGGTGTCAGCGCTTCCAGCTGATCAATGTGCGTGAAATACGCGCAGATGGCTCCGGCCAGCGCCTTCTGCTGCCCGCCGGTGTGCTGGTGAGCCTGATTGAAGAAGGCCTTCACTTCCGGATTACCGGCGAACATCAGCTCATAAAACCGTCGCGTGATGGTCTCGGCGTTGGCAGCTACCAGCGGGGTGATCTGCTTCACAATCTCAATGGTCTTTTCACTCAACATCAGGCGGGCTCCGGTAGGAGGGGAGAGAAGGCGGCAGCCAGTGTCGAGCAGCAAACCCGGCAACTGGCAAGTAATACACACAAAGATACAGATTTAAATTATGCACTTCAAGGTGTACATTTAACTCTTCGCAAAAATAAGATCAGAACGTGGCAAGCGTGCTGCAGCCGGGGCGGCGTTTGAGTTTGAAAAATATTGACACGAAACTCGGTGTTCGACAGTTCACCCGGCTTCACCATTCTGTCGTCCGCTTCAAGGGACTTGTCACAATACTGCCCGACCGCTACCATTCGCATTGTGCACCTCTGGGTGTATTTTAGTGGGGAACCTTCCGCACCGGGTGCACGCGTCCGCCATCACCAGGACTGCACGCCTCGTTCTGATACAGTCGAAAAAAGTCGGCTGCGATGTCGTCCACACGGTTTCAAGCTGGGTGCCTGCCGAATGCAGGCCATCGATTCGGGAAAACTGCGATGAAACGTCTTTGGCTGTTCTTCGGCTTTGTGATGATTTTTTCGTTTCTGGTGCTGGGCTGGATTGGCACTCGGATCTATCAGGAAATGCCACCGATTCCTTCGCGGGTCGTCACCACGGACGGGCAGACGCTGATTGACACGAGTGAGATTTCGGCGGGGCAGAATGTCTGGCAGGCGATGGGCGGCATGGAAGTGGGTTCCGTCTGGGGTCACGGCAGCTATGTCGCTCCGGACTGGACGGCCGACTGGCTGCACCGGGAAGCCATCTTCATTCTGAATCACTGGTCGCAGGCCGATTTTGCCGGCAGCTTTCAGGATCTCAACGATGAGCAGCAGGCTCAGCTGCGGTCACGGCTGACGACAATGCTGCGTACGAACACGCTGGATCCCGAGACCGGAATCATCACCGTCGATCCGATTCGCGCCGCCGCCTTCGAAGCAAATCTGCAGCATTACACGGACATCTTTTCCAATGGAAACGCAGACTACGCAATTCCGGCCGGAGCGGTTTCTGATCCGGATCGTCTGCGGAAGATGGCCGCTTTCTTCTTCTGGACGTCATGGGCGGCGGCCACCAATCGTCCGGACGAGGCCGTCAGCTATACCAACAACTGGCCGCATGAACCGCTGATCGACAATCGGCCGACCGGCGATAACGTGGTGTGGACAGGCGTCAGTATCATTGTGCTGCTGGCCGGCATTGCGGGAATGGCCTGGTGGTACGCTTCGAAACGCGACGACGAAGAAGACGTGGAGGCTCCGGAATCAGACCCGCTGTCGCTGTGGGAAGCGACGCCCTCACAGCGGGCCACCATCAAGTATTTCTGGGTCGTTGCCGCGCTGATTCTTGTGCAGATGCTGCTGGGGGTGGTGACGGCGCACTATGGCGTTGAAGGAGACGGATTCTATGGCATTCCGCTTTCCGACTGGCTGCCGTACAGCGTGTCGCGGACATGGCATGTACAGATGGGGCTGTTCTGGATCGCCACGGCATGGCTGGCGGCCGGGCTGTTCATTGGTCCGCTGGTGAGTGATTGCGAACCGCCCGGGCAGCGTCTGGGCGTCAACATACTGTTTGGTGCCCTGCTGCTGGTCGTTGTGGGATCGCTGACGGGCGAATGGCTCAGTGTTCACAACAAGCTGACCGACGTCATGTCCTTTTACTTTGGCCATCAGGGTTACGAATACGTCGATCTGGGCCGCATCTGGCAGATCGCGCTGATGGTCGGTCTGCTGCTGTGGCTGTTTCTGATGATCCGCGTCCTGCTGCCCGCCATGAGAAAAACCGGACAACAGCGGCAGCTGGTCATTCTGCTGGCAGTGGCCACCGGAGCAATCGCTCTGTTTTATGGAGCGGGGCTGACATGGGGCCGACACACGCATCTGTCGATGGTCGAATACTGGCGCTGGTGGGTCGTTCATCTGTGGGTGGAAGGATTCTTCGAAGTCTTTGCCACGGCCGTGATTGCCTTCACGTTTATGCGGCTGAATCTGATTCGGCCCGGCATGGCGGCATCCGCGGCACTGCTGTCTGCGACCATCTTCCTGTCGGGCGGCATCATCGGCACCTGCCATCACCTGTATTTTTCCGGCACCCCCACCGTGGCTCTGGCGTGGGGTTCCGTGTTCAGCGCGCTGGAAGTGGTTCCGCTGGTACTGGTCGGTTTTGACGCCACCGAAGACCTCCGCCGTTCCCGCAAATCACCGTGGGTGCAGCGTTACAAATGGCCGATCTACTTCTTTGTTTCCGTCGCCTTCTGGAATATGGTCGGAGCCGGTCTGTTCGGGTTCATGATCAATCCTCCGATCGCGCTGTATTATATGCAGGGGCTGAACACGACTCCGCTGCACGGTCACGCGGCCCTGTTCGGCGTTTACGGCATGTTGGGTATCGGGCTGATGCTGGTCTGCCTCAGAGTCCTGATTCCGGGCAGGGAATGGAAAGACGGCCTGCTCCGATTTTCGTTCTGGGCACTGAACGTCGGCCTGATGGCGATGTGCGTGCTCAGTCTGCTGCCCGTTGGCCTGCTGCAGACCAAAGCGTCGGTCGAACACAGTTACTGGTACGCTCGCAGTCCCGAATTCATGCAGACGGATCTGATGCAGACCCTGCGATGGATGCGGGTTCCCGGTGACACCGTGTTCTTTCTCGGAGCTGTCGCGCTGGTCATCTTTGTCGCCGGCCTGAAGACAGGGCATTCATTTCGGAAAGCCGACTGACGTGAAGAAACTGCTGACGCTGGACTGGGATATCATCGCCGGCATTGCCGCAGCCGTGCTGGCCATTGTGCTGCATCTGCTGCACATCGCTGATGTGGATGTCCTGCTGACCATTGTGCTGGTGCTGCTGGCGGTTCTGCTGTTTCGCGACCTGCGTCGTGAATGGCACGATGATCGCGTGGCGGAATCCATGCAGCGTGTACAGGCCGGCCTGCAGGACGTTCAACAGGCCGTCCATCTGCCGGAAGCCACCCTGATCGGACCACGCCAGCTGAGATCAGAAAGTCGCCGTTTTACGCAATCCGCGTGCGGCGAAATGATCTGGTTTAACGTCTGCTTCATGATGTTCAGAACACAGGAAGTCTTCGACCTGCTGCTCAGACCGGCCCTCGAAAACCCGCTGGTCACCAGCATTCAGTTCATCTCCAGCGACACGGAAAAGGAACTCTGGGAACAACACATGCGGCCTCGCATCGATGCCTGCCCGGGCGGCGAAAAAGTGGCCCCGCCCCAGTGGCGCCAGCTGCCTCAGACCATTTCCTTCATCCTGGCCGATATCGAGCCGCGTGGTGCCGCCACCGAACGAACCACCGAAGCTTTGCTCAGCTTCTGGGGCGATCCGTTCATGTCCCGAGTCGTCGGAAAACAGGCGCCGCGCTACATCTTCCGCATCCATGGACACTCGGACCTGGTCTCACAGTTTGTGGAAATCGAACGCCAGCACCGCCTGAGTGACACATAGTTCACATCTCACACAAGCGAAGCAGCTCGGGTCCGACATCGTCATTCACTGGTCCAGGGTCCCGTCCGCGACAGTCTTACGGCAGCACAGCCGGCTCGTGCTGCACCGGAATGCTGATGACCAGCCCGGCATACTTCGGTTTCTTCGACGGCGTTCTGAAAAACCCGTCGTGGCAGCTGATGCAGCCACTGGTCAGAGGAATGGCTCGGGCTCGTCGATAGAACCCGCCTTCGACTGATTCAACGTCTGTCTTGCCGTCAGCGATTTCACGGGCAGCCTGCTTCTCAAACTCACTTTCCGGCTCGTGGTCCACACTCATCGGCTTCGTATTGACCGAAATCCAGCGCGCCTGCGTCTGTGAATGGCGTTCGATCTCAGCAAAAATATCTTCCATGGCACGCGCCGGAACGATCGCTCGTTCACCATGGAAGTAGCGTTCATGCATGACGTCCAGCGTGGAAACATAGATGTCGTGCATCAGACGGGCACGGTCACGAGCAACATCGATCGATACTCGCTTGACCGCAGTGCCGGACGGCTGATCGGCGGACGGCCTGTCAGCAGAGTTCTCAGTCGGTTCGCCCTTGTTCGTTGTCGCCGGATCGGCACAGCAGGTCGCACCGGTCCAGACCGTGACACACATCGCCAGACAGGTCATTTTCATTATCGTTTTTCCAGACAGAAGGTGGGCTTCGAAACAACAGGCGGGAATTCAAACAGGCGGGACCCGGGCAGAAATGACCGGATACGGGGCAATTTGTCAGGGCGGGAATTCGGGCGTCAATCCATCGGTACTTCGCACAACGGCACAATGCTGCTGTCTGATCGCAGCAACTCGCCGATCGTGACGCCCGCAAACGCTTCCTCAGTGGCTGCGTAGGCTTTGTCCAGTTCTTTGTGCAACGGACACAGTTTGGTATGAGACTTCAGGCCCAGCGGACAATGACGAATACGTTCCAGCGGAGCCACCGCGTTAACAACGTCAAGAATCGACGTTTCATCCGGTTCGCAGATCAGCATGTATCCGCCCCCGGGCCCGGGGCGAGACTGAACCAGATCGGCGCGCACCAGATCCTGCAGCACCTTGTGCAGATAACGTCTTGGCACCTTGGTTTGTGCCGCCAGCGCATCAGCCGACTCGGGCCGGGAGGGATCACTGGCCAGACACGCGATCGTTCTGAGTGCGTATTCCGCTGTTTTCGGTAACATGCTGGGACCTCCGGGTTTGCCTGACGCACAATTCTACACCTTGACATGGATATCTGAAAGCATTTTCAGAAGCGACTTTGTGAATTTCAACGATGTGCCTGAAATTCCTGAGTGAAGACGGACGCCTGTGCGACGAATACCGTCCGGAGCCGAAATGAAAACATTCAGACCAGCACAACCCGTCATGACTGCGACTCGTCGCTACAGCTTTCAGCCGCAGCGGCGTTGCCTATACGCTGCGGCTGGAAGCCCCAGCGACGGGGGGTTTCCGTGCAGGCACGTGCCGGCCATTGGACGCCCATGGCGAGAGCATCCTGCCTGCGAATCAGAAACACGACCTCGTCGTGGTGTGTCTCGAGAGCCGCGACGCGAGACCCGACAAACGTCGCCTGCGGCTGGTCAGCGCCTGCAATTGGAACTCAGAGGAATCAGTGCAAGCAAGGGGGCGTTGAACAGGACCGAGCAGGATGCTCAGGGAGCGACCTGCTGCTGTTTTGCCTCTTCGGCCTCCAGCTTCTTCAGGATCTCATCGGCAGTCGCGGACATCTCGGCAAACGCCACGATGTCGCCTTTTCGTTGCAGATCTCGCGCTTTTTCCAGCGTGCGCGTGTACTCCTGTTCGAGGGCCTTCACCGGGTTTTTGCGGAATAATCCGAACATGTCCTGTGTTCCTGTCGAGTTTTCAAAGCTGGAATCCGTCGGGCATTCTGAGGTTCACGCCGGGTTGTAGGCGCCCGCCGCTGATTGTCCTGCGGCGAGGAGTCGCGAGGACGACCACAGACGAAGAATTCTGTGGCCCCGGACCGGTTGCGACAGTGAAACGTGCTTCCGGTCGCGTAAATCCAGCAAAGCAAACGAATAGCCTGAATTCGATCATTGAAGACAGGCTGATTGCAATTGCGGATGCAATTGCGAGACTCCGGGATGAGACCACGGCACGGCAGGTCTCATGCCGCTGGCTCAACATACCTGACAGAATCCTCAGCGACGAGTTCTGCCACAAATGTTCCGCCCCTTCGGAGGCAATACCTCAACAGGGAAATTCTTTCATGAACGAATCACTCAGACCAGTCGCCCTGATCACCGGCAGTGGCCGGCGTCGGGTCGGTTACGTCATTGCCCGGTTTCTGGCGGAAAAGAATTATCGAATTGCGTTGCATTACAATTCTTCGGTCGAGGAAGCCTGTCAGACGCGCGACGAACTGCGAGAACTTGGCACCGAGTGTGATGTCTGGCAGGCCGACGTCGCTGACGAAAACGAAGTAGAGACGATGATCCGCGGCGTGGTCGACCGCTTCGGAAGACTCGATGTGCTGGTGACCACGGCATCCATCTGGTCAACCACCCCTTTTGAACAGATTACCGCCGATGACCTGCGAAAGAACTTTGACGTCAACACGCTGGGAACATTTTTCGCGGCCCGCTCGGCGGGTCGTGTCATGGTCAACCAGCCGGAAGGGGGAGCCATTGTCACGATCGGCGACTGGGCCATCGAACGCCCCTATCTGGACCATGCCCCCTACTTCGTGTCGAAAGGCAGTATCCCGACGCTGACCCGAGTGCTCGCACTGGAGCTGGGTCACCGGAATCCGCGTGTGCGAGTCAACTGCATTCACCCCGGCCCCGTCATGTTTCCTCCGGGCACGCCGGAATCAGAACAACAGCAGCTGATTGATTCCACGCTGCTGAAAACCGCAGACTGTCCGGACATGGTTGCTCAGGCTGTGGACTTCTTCATCACCAACACGTTCGTCACCGGCACCTGCCTGCCCGTGGACGGCGGCCGACACATGTACACGCCCTCTGACGCGACACGGAAATAAATTGTGCCATGCTGCTTCAGGCCTTGAACTCGGCGGTTCCCTGCGACCGTTATACCTGCTCGCTTTGATGATTTCTGGTCTGATCCATCGCGATCAGGAAGACAGACACGAACAGCAGGAACGCACCGGCGGGAAGAAGCAGGATGCCGATCCCCGGATCACCGGCATAGAACTGAATTCCGCCAAGGAAGAATCCCGCCGGAATCAGTACGCCTGACACACACAACGCGCGCGATGCGATCCGGCGTTTTCCGGGAGAACCGTTTGCTGTGAGCCGGATAGTCGCGGCAAATGCAATGTGTACCAGTGAAAGCAGAGTGCCGTGGGCGTGAGCCAGCGTGAACATCAGGCGTCTGGTTTCGTTGGATACGTCCAGGTACCAGCCTGCCTTGAAGCCGTGCAGAAGCTCAAGCACAGTCCCCAGCGAAAGAAACACCAGCAGAGACCACCAGCCTACGCGCAGATGCAGCGTCGTCATCTGTGCGGCAGTCGAATTCACTGAGGCTGTGACGGGCAGGTTTTGTGTTGTCATTCAGAAATCACCATTGGCGTGTCGTCTCGCTGCTGCAGAAGCCGTTCAATTTCATCACGATCCGGATCCCCATCGGTGGTCAGCAGCAGGTGTTCCGGGGCCGAATGTCGGCCTCGGCTCTGCTGTTGCCACTGTTTCAGGACATTCTGGTGAACATGACGCCTTGTCTCTGCCGGACCAATGTAATCATATTTCAGACCTTCAAGACCCGGCAGTTTTGACAGCGACTGATGAGCCACATAGCGAACCATCGAATACGGATCTTCAAGAATCTGCGCCAGAAACGGGGCCTGCCACGAATTACCCGACGCCTGGTGAGCAGGTTCCCAGCCCATGTGCCAGGCGGCAATCAGCCGTTGAATGGCATTCCCACGCATCAGCCACAACAAAGACGCCGCAATCGTCTTCTCGTCCTGATTCATCTCAACGACCGGCGTGTCGAACCACCGGTTAAGATGTATTGCGGTCCATTCCAGAGTGCGGTCCAGATGGCACAGATTGCAGGCATTCGGTCGTCCGGTGCGAATACTGACACCGGCATCCGGACTGTCGACGCGATGACTCCGCATTGCCGTAAACAGTGCATAAGTGGTGTGCGGCATGTGGCAGTTGTAGCATCGGCTGCCACTGGATTCTGCCGCATGATGTGTGTGACCTGGAATATCCTCTGCAAAGGTCGTATGACACTGCAGACACGCCTGATCCCCGTCCATGTTTCGGCGCAGCTGGTCATTGGGGTCACTCTGATGCATCGAGTGACAGGAAAGGCAGGACATCTCGCCCCGCAGATGACAGGCTGTTCCTGCGATTCCAAGATATTCGTCGCCGCCGACGCAGCAGGTGCCGTCGCCCCAATAGGTGGTATAGCCACCGGTCTTCTGATCCTCATCCGTGAACTGCTGCACATCGTGCGTCGTTTCAAGTTTGTCTCCGGCACGGTATTGAAGTCCGTTTCTCAGAAAGTCTTCGTTGTCCCGTGGATTAAAACTGATATGACACTGCCCGCATACCTGAGTCGACCGGGTGTGCGACAGTCTGGCCGGATTTACGATCGTGGGATCCCCTGAGTCATTGAAATGGCGTCGATAACGGTTCACAGGATTCTGATGGTGGCGAATGTGCTCAGTCGCCGGTCCGTGACAGGCTTCACAAGAGATTCCAAATTCTGCAACTGTGCTCTGTAAATGATCGCCGCGAACACTTAACCCGGGCCGGCCGCCGACGCTGTGACACTTGATGCAGTCCAGCCGCCATTCGGAAGATCGGACACTCGAATCGTGATCTCCGGGAGGGGCAAGGACCGAGTCATCACGAGGAATCCAGCGGTGGCCATCGATATGGTAATAAAACGGCAGTTCCAGCATCTGACCGCGATGAGACACCCAGTACACCTGCATGTGATGTGACCCGGTCGTCAATTCCACCTTTCTGGTCAGGAATGGCGACATCGTGGTCCCGATCACAGACTCGGGCGAGATTCCCGCGTCCAGGTACTTCTGTTTCCAGTTCGTCTCAAAAACAGTGGCCCAGAATTCATTGCCACGCCGCTCAAGACGGCATGTCAGCACGCCATCCTGAAGCTCCACGTCCTCGAAAGGCGCCGCCACCGCCTCCGGAGTCGCAATCTGCGTCATCGTCCGATGATAACTGTCGTGCCAGGAAGAGTACTCTGCCGGATGGCAACTGCGGCAGGCGTTTGACGTCGCAAATTCGTTGCTCTGCCGCTGATGCGGTACATCAAATCGGGTCTTTGCAAGGTCTGCTTTTGCTTCGTTTTGCCCCGGCTCCCGGAACACTGCGGCGACCGCCGTCAGAACGACAGCAATGACGGCCAGCAAGACCGCAGCCAGACGTCCGTCAGGTTCGCGGATATCGTTCGAGGTGGACATAAAATTTCCGAGAGGGATTGCGTTCAGCCAGCGAACGTCTCAGAGATCTTACGGCCAGGCACGATGATTCGTCAAACAGCGGACGCACTCATCACAATCATCGTCAAGCGGGAGAACGATCGGGAAAGCAGCAGACAACCTCCTCGGACTGCCCTCGCGTCATGTTCAACAAGACACGGTCGCAATTCGCCTGAATGCGGTGCTGGTACTCGCGTCCTTTCCGCGGCTTTGTCAGCCGGCAGCCGCGAAACGCACCGGGACCGGCATGAAACCTGATCGTGCTATCGGATCGACCAGACAGCCTGCTTCAGATGCCGCAATTTACACCTGTCCGCTGGCAGACCCCGGGTAATCCCTCAGCGCGTATCACATTTGTTGTCTGACAGACTCGGTCATCGCGTTCTGCCGACCGAAGAAGCGATTGTCAGCCACCCAATCTTCGCGCGTGTAACTGACCACGGAAGTGTCCGTTTCCTGCACTTCCAGCCGGGACAGCCGAAACCCCATTCCGGTAATTTCTGTAAACAGTTTGTGACACAGGTTCTCAACGCTGGTCGGGCCGTCGAATTCACACAGCCGAAGATGTTCACCCGTACGCTGCATGTGCATCTGCAGCGTCTCAAAGAGCGGATCGCGCACGTTGATCAGCATCCCATGGTCATAGCATTCCTTCAGCCACGGTTCGATCTTCGCGTCGAAATCACCAAACAGCGTGGAGATCGCACCGCTGCGTTCCACTTCGAAAAAGCATCGCACACCGTACCGGTGCCCGTGCAGATTGCTGCATTTATCGTTCAGCGTTTCGTTGCGATGAGCCGCGTAGAACTTGTACTGCTTCTGAATGATCATCGTTGTGTCCGAAACCAGAAAAGACCGGGGAACCAAAACGACAGGGC
Source organism: Fuerstiella sp. (assembly GCA_040222735.1). GTDB lineage: Bacteria > Planctomycetota > Planctomycetia > Planctomycetales > Planctomycetaceae > Fuerstiella. Next base: position 75,948 of record JAVKCM010000288.1, read on the forward strand.
GTCTGCCGACCACGCAGCCGCTGTGAAAGGTCATGTGGGGCACGGCGGTCGCGATCGAGTGGGTGTGGCCACGGCAGGTCGAATACTGCCGCGACTTCGCTGATCTCACTGGTTGATCAGCGACATCAGTTCTGCCCGACTCGCCGGGTCCGCGCGGAAGCTGCCTCGCATCGAACTGGTCACGGTGGCGCTGCCAGGTTTGCGAATGCCCCGAATCGACATGCACGAATGCTCCGCCTTGACGATCACCGCCACGGCGGCACTCTGCAGACGATCTTCGACAAGGTCTGCAATGGTCTGAGTCATCCGTTCCTGCACCTGAGGCCGACGGGCCACTTCTTCAACGACCCGCGCCAGTTTGCTCAGCCCGGTCACCCGACCATTGGGGATGTACGCCACGTGAGCCACGCCGCGAAACGGCAGCAGATGGTGCTCGCACATGCTGGTGAATTCGATATCACGGACCAGCACAATTTCGTCGTAACTTTCCTTGAACGTCACATCCAGATGACGACCGGGATTCAGGTGCAGCCCCTGAAACATTTCAGCGTACATCCTCGCGACGCGACGCGGCGTGTCCAGCAGGCCGTCGCGGTCCGGGTCCTCACCGACAGCGGAGAGAATCGTTCGCACGGCCTCCGTGATGGCGTCCACGTCGACGGGTCGCGCTGCACCTGAAGGGCGGCCGTGTCCGTTGACGCTGACGCACTGATGGTCGATCGTGGTGCGCATCTGCGTTTCGGTTTCGGGGAAGGCGATCGACATGAGCGAATTTCTTTCGTAAGTGGGCTTCAGTCAGCGGTGAATGAATGTCAGAGGCCCCAGAATCAGGCGTGGTCGTACGCTGTGGGAGGGCGGAATTCAGCAGACTCGGTCCTCTGCTGACGCATCGCACCGACGGCTTGTTCTAGAAATACCACGTCCTGTGTCCACAAAGAATCTGCAGTTGTGAAACCTGTCCTTTGTCCGCCCGGCTCTGCACCGGTGTTCGAAACCGACTCAGGATTTCGTGTACTGAATTCACGCCGGAAGTCCGGTCCCCGGCGATTCGAAATCGGCCGAATGAGTTTCGGCAATAGACCGGATGTAGTTTAGTGCCCGTGATTGAAGCTGCCGGACGCGTTCCTTGCTGATCCCAAGTCGCTCACCGACTTCCCGCAGCGTCTTTGCACCGCCATCCGAATCAAGTCCGAGCCGCAGTTTGACAATGTCTCGCTCACGGTCACCCAGATGGCTGTTGATCAGATGCTTGAGGTGCTCCGCCTGCCGCGTCTGAGCCACAAGCTCAGCACTGGTTTCCGGTGCTACGACTGAATTCACCAGAACATCCGGTTCGGTACAGACTTCCACAGACATCCGGCGTCGGCCTTTTGAGTATCTGCGGTAGAATTCGCGTTGAATCGCGTGAGTGGCGTAGGTGCTGAAACGAAATCCACGACTGTAGTCGAAGCGATCAACAGCCCGCATCAAAATCAGATTGCCGTCACTGACCAGTTCTTCCAGCGAATCAGAATTATTCAGAAACCGCCGAGCAATGGACACGACCAGTCTTAGATTGGCGCGTGTGATGTGATTGCGAATCTTCCGGGATTCAAGCAGCATCGATTCAATCCGATCCATGACACGAACATTGGGCCGCGACGGCCGTAGAGTCGCCCTGAGTGAATTCGCTCGATACTTCAGAAAGTTCATGCGGCGAAAAAGATCAGTTTCTTCCTCAGGCCGCAACAGCGGCGTGTCCCACAGATGGGCCAGGTGCACCGGAACACCCGTCGGAGGTGAATTGCGGCGACGCGTCCCCACCGGCGCCACGGAGGCTTCTTTCAAAATTCTCCGAGCCGCCCCGGACGATTCGAATTCACTTGCGAAGATAAAGTTCAATTCTTCCTGAAGCAGTCGTTCCGCACGTTGAGTCTTCGTTTGCTTTTCTGCCGTCGAGGGTGTGGTTACGGATCGGTCGACAGCTGGGGTACGTGCACTGTGAAGACGCCTTCGAGCATTGGTCGCCATGTCAGATTTTTCTTTGAAAGAAAGTGTTCTCCTGCATGGTTTTGTAGCCCGCTTACCCGTTACGGCGACGCCTCGGCTTTCAGTTTCACGGAAACTGAGAGCCGTTTTCCGAATCTGAAAGGCGTACTGGCATGTCCGTTAACGACGGACATTTTCTTCGGTTCTCATTGCCCGGGGGCTGCACGGTGCGGCCTCGTTTAGAACCGGAGTCTGGCATGAAGCTCTTGCGTCTACTTGATTCCTCGGTCGGTCAAAAAGTTATTGCCGGTGCAACGGGCATCGGTCTTGTCGGTTTCCTGGTCATTCACATGGCCGGAAATCTGCAGGTCTTTGCCGGGGCCGATGCCCTGAATGACTATGCCGAGCTGCTGAAGTCGTCAACCGCGATACTGTGGACGGCGCGGCCTGGCCTGCTGGGTCTGATCGTCCTGCACATCGCCATGACAACTCGTCAGGTGTATCGAAACCGAAACGAAAAACGTCAGAAATATGCGAAGCAGGCGTTTCGCCGGACAACCCGCGCGTCGCGGTCAATGATGCTGACCGGCACACTGTTGCTGGCCTTCCTCATTTTTCATCTCCTGCATTTCACCGTCGGAGCAATTCTTCCTGAAGCCGCGTCCCGGACAGATGCGAGCGGGCGACCCGACGTCTTCGCCATGGTTGTCGCCGGATTTCGTAATCCGCTGATTGTCGCTGTTTACGTGGCGGGAATGTTAAGCCTTTCCGGACACCTGAAACACGCGATCTCAAGCGCTCTGCAGACGCTCGGAATGGTGAAGGAAGGACGTAATTCGCCACTGCGAAAGGCGTCTCCGTGGCTGGCGGCCGGCATTATCATCGGATTTCTGGTCGTGCCGATTTCTGTTGCCACGGGAATTGTTGGTGGCGACCGTCCCAATTCTCCTGATGACTCTGTGCTGCAGCAGAGCGAGGAGCAGCGGGGCGAGCATGACGTGACAAAAGATGCCCCGGCAAAAAACACCCCGGCAAGAAATAACGTGTAAAGAAATGCTCCGGCACCGCATTACACCATGGGCGGGCTGTGGGTCGACTACGAGCTGATGACCACAATTCCGGGACTGTTCGCTCTGGGTGAAGCCAACTTCTCTGACCATGGGGCGAATCGGCTCGGAGCGAGTGCTCTGATGCAGGGGCTGGCAGACGGCTACTTCGTGCTGCCGGCCACCATCGGAAACTATCTTTCGTCAAAGCCGGCGGTGTCAAAGTCGGCAGCCGCAGAGGCAGCGCGAGCCGCCACCTCGGAAACGACGGATCGTTTTCGACTTATCAGATCGATGGTATTAAGCCGGAAATGTCATTTCTGGAAATGCTTGATCAGCTCAACATGCAGCTGACCGCACAGGGACACGAAGAAATTGCCTTCGAACACGACTGCCGTGAAGGCATCTGCGGAACATGCTCACTGGTCATCAACGGCGTTCCTCACGGCCCCGAAAGCGGGGCCACCACCTGCCAGACCTATATGCGCAGTTTTGCGAACGGTTCAGAGATCTGGATTGAACCCTTCCGGGCCAAAGCGTTTCCGATTATGAAGGATCTGATCGTCGATCGAACGGCGTTCGACCGCATCCAGCGGGCTGGCGGCTTCGTGTCCGTCAACACCGGCCGTGCGCCTGATGCCAACGCCATCCCGATTTCCAAAGCCGTCGCCGACACCGCGATGGATGCCGCCACCTGTATCGGCTGCGGCGCCTGTGTGGCTGCGTGCGTCAATTCGTCCGCCTCGCTGTTCGTTGGCGCGAAGGTGGCCCATCTGGCAGCACTGCCTCAGGGCGAACCCGAACGCCGTACGCGCGTGCAGAACATGATTGCCCGGATGGATGCCGAACAGTTCGGAAGCTGTTCCAACCACGGCGAATGCGAAGCGGTGTGCCCCAAGAACATCAGTGTGAAGGTGATCGCCGAAATGAACCGGGAATACCTGCGCTCGATGGTCACGTCGGACGCATAACGGATCGCCCCGCATCCGGACGGCACAAAGCCATCGGTTCCTTCCGCCGCCGGGAACCTGCGGACCGCACTGCCAGAGATTCTGCTACGGCTGCCGCAGGTGCCTCGATCGCATGGCAACAACGATTGCCTCAACCTGCGTGAACGCGACGCTTCCCCTGCACGAAGCCGCCCGCCCGCCCGCTTCACTCTCTTTCAGAAAAAGCGGCCGCTGTGCGGCCAGACGTGCGCGTCCGGTGTTCGGAATGCGCAGCCTGAACCATTCCGTCGCCGATTAACGGAATGATCCGGAACTCTCAGCGGCAGGAACAACACTATTTTCAAAGTTCGTTGTGGTTGCTTCCTCCACCCGGCGGTCTACCACAGGACGGAGGGTACTGATGGATACAAAATTTCAATTTCCAAAGTGGACCAATCGCCTGGTGATGGCGCTGTTGGTCGGCGTGCCGATTTCAGCAGTGTACGGCGCAATCGTGCTGTTTGCCGCAGTCGACCCGCAGACGACACATGTGGGTTACGCCCCTGAGCAGCCGGTGCCGTTCAGTCACAAGCTGCACGCCGGCCGACTGAAGATGGATTGCCGCTACTGTCACAATACCGTTGAGCAAACAGCACACGCTTCGATTCCTTCCACTCAGACTTGTATCAATTGTCACAGTCCGGCGAATGGAAATGGAGCTGTCGAACTTACGGCCGTGCATGCGGACAGTCCGAAGCTGGCGGAGGTCCACAAGAGCTGGGCGGACGACACACCCATCCGCTGGAATCGCGTCCACGACCTGCCGGATTTCGTCCAGTTCAATCACTCCGCCCATGTCACGCGAGGAGTGTCGTGTGTTTCGTGTCACGGTCGAGTCGACCAGATGGATGTGGTGTCGCAGAAGGCAACGCTGAGTATGAAGTCGTGTCTGGAATGTCACCGCAACCCTGAACCGCACCTGCGTCCTCCCGATATGGTCACCAACATGGAGTGGGTTCCTCCGAAACCAGCCAGTGAAATCGGAGAGATCGTGAAGGACCACCGGCACATCAAAGCCAACCAGAACTGTTCCACATGTCACTACTAAGAAGCGTCCGGTCAATTATCGTCGCCTTCAGGATCAAACGGAAAATTACTGTCGTGTCGAAACGTGGCGTAAGCTTCCAGCTTGCGTTTTTCTGCACCGCAAGCCGGAAGCTTACGCCACTTATTTTCCGCTCGGTCCTTAGCGGAGCGAGATCCGACCAACCAGTCAGTGACTGGTCGAACATTTCCATCACCAATGTCGGGCTGAGTAGATCTGATGCCGCCGAGTACACACAACCTGCCGAGTCTCACCGTACCGGGCTCGGCCAACCCCCTCGCAGACACGCCCAAGACCATGAAAACCACAATCAATTCAGACTCAAAACATTACTGGCGCAGCCTGAACGATCTGGCCGATCGCCCGTCCTTTCGCGACTGGATGGAACGCGAATTTCCCTCCGCTGCGTCCGAACTTCCACCGGGCGTTTCACGGCGTCGCTGGCTGCAGCTGATGGGGGCCTCGCTCGCGTTCGGCGGCATGGCGGGCTGCCGCTGGGAAGCGGAGCAGTTCGCCCCGTTCACCGTGCGACCGCAGAATCGCATGCCGGGAGAAAAACAATCTTTTGCCACATGCTGGGAAATTAACGGCGTGGCTCGTCCGCTGGCTGTCACCTCCATCGACGGGCGGCCAATCAAGGTCGAAGGCAATTCTCAGCATCCGTTCAGTCGCGGAGGTACGGACGCCTTTGATCAGGCAATGATTTTGTCGTTGTATGATCCGGATCGTAGTGAAGGTCTGATTCAGAGATCCGGACAAGGGGTTGTTGTCCGGCAATGGGAGGAATTTGATGCCGCGTTTGCCGACCAGCTGCAGACTCAGCAAACCAGCGGCGGTCGTGGACTCGCCATCCTGTGCAGCCGTTCTTCGTCGCTGACGCGCCAGCAGTTGCAGCAGCAGATCGCAGGACGCTTCCCAAAGTCGATGTGGTGCACACACGAACCAGCGTCGCACGACAACACAACGGCAGGTGCACACATGGCATTTGGCGAAGCCGTGAGGCCCCGGTGGGATCTGTCGAAGGCCAGAGTGATCGCATGCTTCGATGCTGATCCGTTTGGCTCACACCCCGCGTCCATGCAGTCGATTCGCGAATGGGCCGACCGTCGCAACCCGGATGGCGACTGGATGAATCGTCTCTACAGCTTCGAAAGTGATGTCTCGCTGACCGGATCAAATGCTGATCACCGTGCAGCTTTGCGTTCGATGGACATTCCGGCGCTGATTGCCAGACTTGAACAACTGGTCGCCGAAGGCAAGACCGTTGAAAAGAATTCTGACAGCCCGGTCGAACGAACCATCACGGCACTGGCAGATGATCTGCTGAAGAATCGCGGCCAGTCGGTACTGATGGCTGGCGACAACCAGCCGCCGGAAGTACACGCTCGCGTCCATCGCCTGAACGTGCTGCTCGGAAATGGGGGACATACCGTCAACTACGTGCACGAGCCTGCATCCGAAACAGCGAAGACGACGACCGGGCTGATGGATCTGATCACGGCGATGGAGCGTGGTCAGATCCGAATGCTGCTTATTCTGGACAGCAACCCCGCCTACGGCTCATCCCTGTCGCAGCGGTTCGCCGAGGCCCTGCCGCGTGTTGACTTCACGATGCACGCCGGGCTGTACCGCGACGAAACAGCGGAACTCTGCGACTGGCATGTCCCGCTGGCGCATCCTCTGGAATCGTGGTCGGACGCGCGTACGTGGGACGGCACAATCACGTTGGCACAGCCGTTGATTGCCCCTCTGTTCGGCGGTCGCTCCGTGCCGGAGTTACTGTCGCTGCTCACCCGGTCCGGCTTTGCCGAGGGTCAGTCACTGGTGCGCCGAGCATTCAAGTCATGGCCGCGCGGATCGCAGAGGCAACCGCCCGAACTGGTGCCCCTCAGGACAGAACAGGAATGGCGCCAGGTCGTGCACGACGGCTTCATCACAGAATCCGACTTCGCGATGCGTGATGTGTCGCTGCAGGCAGAACTGGACCAGCGACTGCCCCGCGGTGTCGTCGGCCTGCGATGGGTGTCCAGGAGTCTTGATCGCAACGCCGGCGATCACCCGGTCAGACAGGCGCCGGAGACCATCGTACAAAGCGGAGCAGACATCCAGCCGGAAGTTGTCATTCGCACCGATGCCTCTGTGTTTGACGGTCGCTTTGCCAATAACGCATGGCTGCAGGAAACGCCGGATCCCATGACCAGGCTGACGTGGGACAACGCCGCAGTGATGAGTCCCGCGACCTGCCGAGCACTCAAAGTGGCTCACGGCGACGTCGTGCAGTTGAGTCGCGGAGACAAGGTGATCAGTCTGCCGGTGTTTGAACTGCCGGGTGTTGCTGAAGGTTCGATTCAACTGACACGTGGCTACGGACGCACGGCCGCTGGGCACGTGGGCGGTTTAAGCGACGAAGGTGTCGCTGCTGTCGGCACAGACATCACGCCACTGCTGACGGATACAGACACAGTTCTGACCGATGTCAGGATACGGAAGACCGGGAATATACACGAACTGGCGACCACGCAGGATCATTTTGCGATCGACGCGGCCGGACTGCAGGCAATCGGCCACCGCATCGGCGAACTCATCCGCACCGGTACCATCACTGATTACGAACAGCACCCCGACTTTGTGGCTCATCAGGGACCGCATTATCCGCCACTCGAATCGCCGTGGGAAGAACGCGACTACGAAGGCCACGCGTGGGGCATGGCCATAGATCTGAACCGCTGTATCGGCTGCAACGCCTGCACGGTGGCGTGCCAGTCAGAAAACAATGTTCCGATTGTCGGGAAGGATCAGGTGCTGGCCGGGCGCGAGATGAGCTGGCTGCGGATCGACCGCTACTTCGGCGGTGATCCGGAAGAGCCCGAGTTTGCTCATCAGCCAGTGGCCTGCCATCACTGCGAAAACGCCCCGTGCGAGCAGGTGTGCCCGGTGGCCGCAACGGTACACAGCGATGAGGGGCTGAACGACATGGTCTACAACCGCTGCATCGGCACGCGTTACTGCGCCAACAACTGTCCTTACAAGGTGCGGCGTTTCAATTTCTTTGACTACAACGCGCCGCTGACGGAACCGGAAAATATTCTGCAGACGATGATTCTGAATCCGGAAGTCACAGTCCGCAGCCGCGGCGTGATGGAGAAATGCACCTACTGCGTGCAACGGATACAGGACGTGAAAATCGACGCGAAGAACAACCGACGACGGATCGAAGACGGCGAAATTGTCTCCGCCTGCCAGCAGGCCTGCCCGGCTCAGGCAATTGTGTTCGGCGACCTCAACGATCCCGAGAGCGCTGTCGCCAGATCCCACGCCGACCAGCGGTCCTACGGCATGCTGGCAGAACTGAATACCAAACCGAGAACCAGGTATCTCGCAAGAATCCGAAATCCTCACCCGTGGTTGGCGGAGCAACAGGACTCACACCATTCGCACACCCAGACAAATCATCAGGCCTGAACTCAACTCCCGGAACCAAAACGTACGACGGCCCTCCAAAGCCGTCACCCAACCACGTACGACGGCCTTCCAAGGCCGTCGCCCAACAACGACCATGACCACCAAACACTGACTTCCCCATGTCTTCCATGACCGTCAACGAAATCGACAACACCCTGATCGACCCGGCTGTACGTCCGCCGCTGATGACAGGTAAAAATTCGCTGAGTTCGATTACCGAACAGGTTTCCGCACTGGCAGAAAAGCCCACGCCGCCTAGAGCGTGGACCATCGCGTTTGCCATTTCCTCAGGCCTGACGCTGATGCTGTTCGCGCTGATCGGATACCTGATCGCCACCGGCGTAGGCGTCTGGGGAAACAATTCGCCGGTGTCCTGGGGCTGGCCGATCGTGAACTTTGTCTTCTGGGTGGGCATCGGTCACGCCGGGACCCTGATTTCGGCCATCCTGTTTCTGTTCCGACAGAACTGGCGGACCAGCATCAACCGCTTTGCTGAAGCAATGACGATTTTTGCGGTTACCTGTGCCGGCATCTTCCCGGCGATTCACATCGGCCGCGTCTGGTTTGTTTACTGGCTTGCTCCGGTGCCCAATTCGCTGGCCATGTGGCCCAACTTCCGCAGCCCGCTGCTGTGGGATGTGTTCGCCGTCACCGCTTATGCAACGGTGTCAACGCTGTTCTGGTATCTCGGCATGATTCCGGACCTGGCCACGCTGCGTGATCGAGCGACCTCGGGCATCCGCCGCCTGGCCTATGGCGTGGCGGCACTTGGCTGGACCGGATCGGCAAGGCAGTGGCGGTTGTTCGAAACGGCTTACCTGCTGCTGGCCGCGCTGGCCACACCGCTGGTACTGAGTGTTCACACGATTGTCAGCTTCGACTTCGCAGTTTCTCAGATACCCGGCTGGCACACGACCATTTTTCCGCCCTACTTTGTGGCGGGTGCTGTCTTCAGCGGATTCGCGATGGTCATCACGTTGATGGTGCCGGCCCGCGAACTGTTCGGACTGAAGAATCTGGTCACGCTCCGGCATCTTGAAAACATGTGCAAGATCGTACTGGCGACCGGAATGATGGTCGGCTACGCCTACGCTGTTGAATTCTTCATCGCGTGGTACGGCGGCAATCAGTACGAACAGTTCGCGTTCATCAACCGGGCACTCGGACCGTATGCGTGGGCCTACTGGACAATGGTCAGCTGCAACGTGCTTGCTCCACAGCTGTTCTGGTTCAGGTCGGTCCGCACGAATCCGTGGGCGATGGTCGCCATCTGTGTGCTGGTCAACGTCGGTATGTGGTTCGAACGATTTGTCATCACCGTGACGTCGCTGAGTCGTGATTTTCTGCCGTCGTCGTGGGGCTATTTCGCTCCGACAAAGATCGACGTGTTGATGTTCGTCGGAAGTTTCGGTTTGTTCTTCACCCTGTTCCTGCTGTTCTGCCGTTTTCTGCCCATGGTGGCCATGGCGGAAGTGAAGTCCGTGATGCCGGAAGGAGTCTCGAAGTGATCGGTTCCCGAAATTCACACAGGCGACCCTGGAGTGCGTCGGGATTGGGTTCGCCGGACGTGGACGTCCGGCATACAGGCGTGGACGTCCGGCGTACAGACGTGGGCGGCCTTTGTACCGAGGTGGGCGTCCGGCACATGGTCAAAGCGGGGCTTGACCACTTGCTGTCACGCGTCCGTGGCCTGCCTGAAAACGCGTCGGGCAGAGACCAGGCCGGGTTTTGTGTGTTTCAGCATCGACGGCTGTTCTGCCCCGATCTGATCTCAACAATTCTGTCGTGCGACCTGCTTGTAAAAACAGAGCAGGGTGGTCGCGAACGTCTCACTCATTCGTATTTCTGCAGCGACTAAGCTTATGTCCACCGTCATTGAACCACAAAGCCCCGCATCGCCCAGTGTCGCGCCGGAACCGGCGGGACTGCTGGCGGCGTTCACTTCGGCTCACGATGTTGTTGCCGCAACCCAAAAAGTCCGTGATGCCGGTTACCGTCGCATCGACGTGCATTCACCGTTCCCGCTGCACGGCGTTGACACAGTGCTGAAAGCGAAGAAGCCACTGCTGCCGTTCGCAGCACTGATCGGTGCCGCAATCGGTCTTGGCGGCGGAATCTGGATGGCGTGGTGGATGAACGCGATCGACTATCCGTTCATCATCAGCGGCAAACCGCTGTTTTCGATACTGCCGAGTCTTCCGGTAGCTTTCGAGCTGGCCATTCTGCTGGCAGCCTTTGCCGTATTCGGCGGCGCTCTGGCACTGGGCGGCCTGCCGAAGCATTCCAATCGGTTGTTCAGCATACCCGTGTTTGCCCGGGCTACGAATGACCGGTTTTTCCTGAGCATCGAGGCCAGTGATAGCCGGTTTGACGCCGACGAACTGTCGAACCTGCTGAATCAGGCGGGCGCCGTCAGCATCGATCACATTCCCCACGCCGAGCCGGGCAGCCCGAAAATCCCGCGCCCGTTTGCCATGGCCGCTGCTGCCCTGCTGGTACTGGCTCTGGTGCCTCCTGTGCTGATCGCGAAAGCCCGGTCCACAACCTCCACCACGCCGCGACTGTCCTTCATTTCGGATATGGACTACCAGCCGAAATTCAAGGCGCAGACCGTAAATCGTCTGTTCGCAGACGGCCGAGCTATGCGGCCTCAGGTCAGCGGCACGATCGCGCGCGGTGACCTGCGCAGCGACGTCGCACTGTACCGCGGAATTGTCGCACAGGAAATCCGCTCTGCAGACGGCGGGTCAGCCGTCGGATTGCGTGAGCCCGAAGCACCTGAAACGCCGCCCTCGCAGCCCTTGTCAACGTCGACGGGCGATCTCCAGACGACCGTCCTCGTTCCCGACCAGGCGGACCGCGCGAACGACAGGATGCAAACATCGCCAGCGGACGGTTCATCTGAAACTGTTCAGGCATGGGTCACACGGATCCCGGTCGACGTCGACGAATCATTCATTCGTCGCGGTCGGCAGCGTTATGATATTTACTGTGCCACCTGCCACGGCATCGGGGGTGACGGCGACGGACTGGTCACGCTGCGAGCTCTTGAACTGGAACAGGGCACGTGGGTGAAACCAACGTCACTGCACGCCGAACCTGTCCGTATGCAGCCGGACGGGCAGCTGTACAACACCATTTCCAATGGCATTCGAAAGATGCCGGGCTACGCCAGTCAGATTCCCGTAGAAGATCGCTGGGCGATCGTCGCTTATCTGCGGGCGCTGCAGAAAACGCGGACTGCCGGCGTCGATGATGTGCCGTCCGACGTGCTGCCCAACATAAGAGAACTGAACTGACCTGCGACGACCGGCTAAGACTGCCGTCGTGCAACCTGATACGTTGAAGAATGAATCCAATGGTTACCACCAGGCCCCCCAGTCCCGCAACGTCTGTCGGTGAAGCTCCAGGCCCGTCGACAACCGCCGTCTTCATGCCCACCCTGATGACGATGACCGTCAGCACAGGCATTGCCATGCTGGCCGTGGGAAGTGGTCTGGGCGACGGCGGTCGGAATTTGAGTTTCGCATGGCTGTTGAATGCATGGTTCGCAATCAGCATTTGCCTGGGAGCTCTGTTTTTCGTCGGCATTCAGCACATCACCCGGTCCGGCTGGAGCGTTACCCTGCGCCGCGGTGCCGAAATTCTGGGGGCGAGCATCGTTGGCCCACTGCTGTTGCTGATTCCCATTCTGCTGCTGTTGCTGAACGGCAGCGGTTTGCTGTTTCCGTGGAATGATGTGAGTGTTGTGACGGGAGACAAGGTGCTGGAGAGCAAACAGGCATTCCTGAACGCGCCGTTCTTTGTGATGCGAACATTGGTGTACGCAGCCATGTGGATCGGTGCGGGAATCTGGCTGCTGCGGACATCGCGGCGACAGGACCAGACCAGCAGCCCGCACCTGACCCTGTTGATGGAACGACGCAGTGCGCCGATTCTGATCGGGCTGGCACTTACCACCACATTTGCCGCGTTCGACTGGCTGATGTCACTTGACCCGCACTGGTTCAGCACAATTTACGGCGTTTATGTGTTTTCCGGCGGCATGGTTGGGGCGCTCGCCGTCCTGTCCATCGGAGCCGCCATGGCGGTCCGCAGCCAGTCGACTGACGTGACGTCCGAACACCTGCACGACATCACGAAGCTGTTGTTTGGTTTCAACTGCTTCTGGGCATACATCGCGTTCTCGCAGTACCTGTTGATCTGGTACGCCAATATTCCGGAAGAAACCGTCTGGATTATTGATCGCCAGCAGCACCGCTGGAATCTGGTGACGCTGACGCTGGTCTTCGGACACTTTGTGATTCCGTTCCTGGTGCTGATGCCTCGCGCGGTGAAGCGCAACACGTCGCTGGTGATCGCCATCTCGCTGCTGCTGCTCGGTATGCACTGGCTCGATCTGTACTGGCTGGTTTACCCGCAGTTGTCCGCATCGCCGGTCATCGGGGCGACCGAGTTTCTGGGACTGATCTTTGTCTTCGGAGTCACGGCCATCAGCGTTCGCAGGTTTGTCAAAGACGGGAACCTGATTCCGGTGAACGATCCGCGTCTGCCCGAATCTGTTAGCCATCACGTGGCGTGACGGTTGACTACGGCAGGCAGAATCGAATGCAGGCGACAGCCGACGCACTCAAGCGGGCGATCGAATCAAGATCAATCGTCATCCACTTGGTACGTCCGGTTCTGGCCGCGAAAGGATCGCTCGGTTGCCGATCTCAGCAACCATCGCCGCCGCCCATCATTGAATCCGGAAATCAACCTGGAAGTGAAATATGCAACATCACGAACCCAACGACGGACTGAACACACCTGCTCTGGTGACCGCTGGCCTTGTTGCGGCCATCGGTTCGTTCGTTCTGATTGTCGGACTGCAGGCGCTGTATCTGAGCTATCAGGCTGGACAGACTCAGCAGAACCAGTCGGCCAATACCATCAATTCGTCGGCGTCGCTGCTCGCCGAACAACGAGCAAAGATCAACCGCTACGGCTGGATCAACCGAGCACAGGGTGTCGTGGCAATCCCGATCGACCGCGCCATCGAACTGACAGCGAAAGATCTGACAGCGAAGAAGCAGGAGCCGAAAACAACGGAGCCGCCGATCGGGCAGGGAGGATCGAAATGATCGTACTCACTGCAGGTTCGAAGACTATACTATCGAAGCGTAGGTGGCCTGCTCCCGCACGCCGCGTGAGACGAACTTTGTCCCTCGGAGTACATCCCTTACTCCTGACGTCTCAGTCCGGCGCATCACTCCCCGAACGACGGACATCATCCGTCAACGCAGTCTCCGCTACGGAAAGGAATGTCCGTCGTACAGGACCAGTGCTGCGTTTGATCGTTCTCTCGCTCTGCCTGGTGTCTGCCGCGTCGCCAGGTGCTCGGGCTCAGCTGACCACGGCCGCTCCCACCGGCATCGAGGACGTGGGAATCGATGATCGATCGGGAGAACGCCTTCCTCTGACGACACCATTTACTGACTCGACCGGCCGCTCCACCACGCTGGAACAATTTTTCGACGGCCAGCGACCCGTCGTTCTGACTTTCAATTACTCCGACTGCCCGATGTTGTGCAAACTGCAGCTGCACGGGCTGGTAGAATCGCTGAAGAAGGTCGACTGGGTGGCGGGCGAGCAGTTTCGGGTTCTATCCATCAGCATTGACCCGGCCGAAACGCCGGCTCAGGCAGCGGTCATCCGACAGAACCATCTGCAGGCCTATGGTCGGCCAGGAGCCGAAGACGGCTGGATCTTTCTCACCGGTTCGCCCGCATCAATTCGAGCGGCCTCAAACGCGGCCGGGTTTCGCTTCAAGTATCTGCCGAAGCAGCGGGAATTTTCTCACACGGCCGCGGCCATTGTCTGTGCACCGGACGGAATGATTTCGCGGTACCTGTACGGCGTTGATTTTGATCCTCAGACACTGCGGTTATCTCTGGCCGAAGCCGCCGAAGGTCGGATCGCCTCACCGCTGGACAAACTGTTGCTGTACTGCTTTCGCTACGACGCCGCCACCGGCCGGTACGCTCCGGCCGCGTGGAAGCTGATGCGTCTGGGGGCCATCACGACCGTCGTACTGCTGGGAATATTTGTGCTGCGATTCCGGTTTGCCGGCAACGCCGACGGACGATTGCCGTCTGAGGTCTATAAACAGCCATGAGTGCATCATACTTCACATCCACGCTGTGCATGCTGGCCGAGAGCCTGTGGCTGCCGAGTCGCAGTTCGACCGTGGCCGATGATGTGGACGGCGTCTTCAGTCTTATTCTGTGGATCTGTCTGGCGTTCTTTGTCGGCATTGTCGGAGCACTCGTCTGGTTCGTCATTCGATATCGGCGTCAGAATGCCGCTCCCGCCGCACGGACGGTTCATCACAGTACGAAACTGGAGGTGGCGTGGAGTGTCATTCCGTTTCTGCTGTTACTGGTCATCTTCGGAGCCGGCTTCACGACATTCATGAGCATGGCGGCGGAACCCGAAGACGCGTACGAGATCCGTGTGATCGGCAAAAAGTGGGTCTGGAGTTTCCAGTACCTCAACGGCTACATCGACGACACGCTGCATGTGCCCGTGGATCGTCCGGTCCGACTGGTTATGTCGTCCGACGATGTAATCCACAGCCTGTTTATTCCGGCTTTTCGAGTTAAACGCGACGTGATCCCCGGGAGGTACACGTCGATGTGGTTCGAAGCGACAAAACCCGGCACGTTCGACCTGTTCTGTGCCGAATACTGCGGCACGAAACATTCAGACATGTACAGCGACGTGGTCGTCCATCCGTCGGGTGAATTCGAAGCGTGGCTGGAGAAAGCGTCCAACTTTCTGGAAACGATGGCGCCCGCGGACGCCGGCAGGGCGCTCTACAAACGCCGCGGCTGTGCCCAATGCCACTCTATCGACGGCACGCAGATGGTGGGCCCCGGTTTCTATCAGCTCTACGGTCAGTCGGCCGTCATGGACACCGGCGAAACAATCACTGTTGACGACAACTACATCCGTGAATCCATCCTTGAACCGCAGGCCAAAGCCCGCGCCGGATACAAGAAGGTCATGCCCACTTATCAGGGGCAGCTGAAAGATGAAGAAATCAACGCCATCATCGAATACCTGAAAACACTGAAGTAACACCTGACCAATTAAACAGACCAGGCCCTCTCGCTCTACCACCGGCTTTCCACCGCCCTGCGACGGGCTTTCCACCACTGTACGACGGGCTTCCAAGCCCGTCGCAAAAATAACCAACCACTGTACGACGGGCTTCCAAGCCCGTCGCAAAAACAGCCAGCACCCAGACCACACACTCTCAACACCCATGTCAACCATCGCTGAACCCACCAACCGACTTCCCGAATTCATTCGACCGCCCCGGGCTCCGCGTCAGTCCTATCTCAACTCAACGTACGGGCTGAAGTCGTGGCTGTTCACGCTCGACCACAAACGCATCGGCGTGATGTACCTGATCGGAATTCTGTCGTCCTTTCTGCTTGGCGGCATCATGGCTCTGCTGGTGCGGACTGAGTTACTGACCCCCGGACGCACGATCATGGATGCGGACACCTACAACCACATGTTCACGCTGCACGGCGCGATCATGACGTTTCTGTTCATCATCCCCAGCATTCCGGCGGCACTCGGCAATTTCATTCTGCCGATGATGCTGGGAGCAAAGGATGTGGCCTTCCCGCGAATGAACCTGGCCAGTCTTTATCTGTGGGTCTTCGGAGCCGTTTTTCTGATAGCAGCGATGGCTCTGAACGGACTCGACACGGGCTGGACCTTTTATACGCCGTACAGCACAACGACAAATTCCAGCGTGGTCAGTGCCACGCTGGGCGTGTTTATTCTCGGTTTCAGCTCCATCTTCACCGGCATCAACTTCATCGCCACCGTTCACACCATGCGGCCAAAAGGGATGACATGGTTCCGCATGCCGCTGTTTCTGTGGGCGTTGTACGCCACCGCTTTGATTCAGGTACTGGCAACTCCTGTACTGGGAATCACGCTCCTGCTGCTGGTTGCCGAACGAGCCCTCGGGATCGGCATCTTTGATCCGGCACTGGGTGGAGATCCGGTGCTATATCAGCATTTCTTCTGGTTTTATTCACACCCCGCCGTGTACATCATGATTCTGCCGGCCATGGGGATCATCAGCGAACTGATCTCGACGTTCAGTCGCACCCGGATTTTCGGGTACAGATTTCTGTGTTACAGCAGTGTGGCCATCGCGCTGCTCGGATTTCTGGTCTGGGGACATCACATGTTTACCAGTGAATCCGCCATGGCGGCCGTGATCTTCAGCGCGCTGACGTTCAGCGTGTCGATTCCCTCGGGCATCAAGATCTTCAACTGGCTGGCGACGCTATACAAAGGTTCGATCTCGCTGACCACACCGATGTGTTACGCGCTGTCGTTCATCGTGCTGTTCGCACTGGGTGGTCTGACCGGCCTGTTTCTGGGAGCCCTCGCCACGGACGTTCATCTGCACGACACCTATTTTGTGGTCGCTCATTTTCACTACGTGATGATGGGCGGAACCCTGATGGCCTTTATCGGAGGGCTGTTTTATTGGTGGCCAAAGATGTTCGGGCAGATGTACAACGAGTTCTGGGGACGAATCTCCTGCCTGATCATCTTCGTCGGCTTCAACTGGACTTTCTTTCCACAGTTCCTGCTGGGGACTCAGGGGATGCCACGGCGTTACTACAACTACCAGCCCGAATTTCAGGGCCTGCACGTGGTGTCGACCAGCGGAGCCTTTGTTCTGGGCATTGGTCTGATGATCTGCGGCGGCGTGCTCGTCCATTCGTTGTTCCGCGGCCGCCGAGCACCGCCAAATCCCTGGGGCGTCGCCACCATGGAATGGCAGACCGCCTCTCCGCCGCCGGTCCACAATTTCGAGCAGCCCCCGGATGTCACCGATCCCTATTCACTCGAAGACTATGTGCTGAGCAGCCGCAACGGAAATTACGAACGTTCCCCGTCGCCACCTCGTCCAGCACGCGAAAAGGAGCTGGTGTGATGTGGAAATCTGCTGTGAGGCACCATCATGATTGCTGAAACGCCCGCAGGATTACGGCCTGCGTCTTCCTTTCGAGTTCATCATTTCGAAACGGCGGAGCAACAGTATGCAGCCGGCAAACTGGGAATGTGGTTGTTTCTGGTGACGGAGGTTCTGTTCTTCGGCGGTTTGTTCGTGGCGTATGCTGTGTTCCGATCTCTGCATCCGGAGGTGTTCGTGAATTCGGCCGCCCTGCTGGATACGAAACTCGGCGCCGTCAATACGGTCATTCTTCTGTTCAGCAGCCTGACGATGGCATGGGCCGTTCGTTGCAGTCAGCTGGGCCAGCAGCGTGGTCTGGTACTTTGCCTCTGCCTGACACTGGCGGCCGCATTTACCTTTCTGGGCATAAAGGGCGTTGAGTACTCGCACAAATGGCACGAAGGGCATCTGTGGGCATCGCAATACGTCAGCGAAGATTCGGCCACCGGCGAGTTTGACCGGGCGGGTACTTTCTTCAGTGTCTATTTTGCGATGACCGGGCTGCACGCTATCCACATTCTGGCCGGCATCGGAGCGATCGCATGGCTGCTGAAACGCTCCATGGCCGGACACTTTTCTCCGAATTACTTCACTCCCGTCGACACTGTCGGCCTGTATTGGCACCTTGTGGACCTGGTCTGGATTTTTCTGTTTCCGCTGTTGTATCTGATCGGATGAGGCCACGATGTCTGATGAAACCGTTCACGCCCATGTCAGCTCTCCAGCTCAGCTCATCGGCATTTTCGCCGCACTGCTGGCACTGACAGGGCTGACAGTTTGGGCCGCCACCTGGCCGGTCGGTCACCTTGACGTGTGGATCGCGCTAAGTATTGCCGGCGTGAAAGCGACCCTGGTAGCTCTGTATTTCATGCACCTGAAATACGATAACCCGACAAACGGCCTGCTGCTCATTTTCTCGCTGGCCGTCGTCCTGTTATTTCTGAGCGTCACGCTGTCAGACGTCAGGCAGTTGGTGCCTGAAGTGGAAGCAGCAGGGCCGGTCAGGGTGCCGATCAGAGGTGCCGAATCGCAGTAGCCAACGGCAGCCTACTGACAATAGCGCCGACGACGGCAAGCACCAGTAACACGGCAAACAAAGTCATAAGCCACCAGGAACTCCAATGGCGTGCCGCTCGCTGACCGGTCCGCATACCTTCTGACGTCGACTGCATCACGGCTTCGCGTGTTTCTGGAACAAAATATTCGACGTCGTTCGATGATAACCGCTGACGCCGCAAAAATTTGAGTTAGCAGGGCCTGCAGATCAATCCGTTTTCGCGACGATTCTCTAACCGCAGATGTCTGCCAAAAGCCCTGACGTCAGCAAAGCGCGCACCGCAGATTCGGACACAACCTAAAAATCTGGCGTGGACGTTCCAGACGCGTCCTGCATCGCCGAACGCACGGTCATCCCGTCGGTCCGGGCGCGGCCCTTCTGTGACCGAGTCGCCTCGGACCCCGTGTCGGTGCGTCTTCCCTGTTCGCTGGCACGGCTGGTCTTGCCGCCGAGGCTCGCCAACTGCTCCCGACGATCCGAGCGTCGGCGTTTCGAATCGCGTCCGCCGTTGTTCCGGTGCTGATGCTGCCCTGTCACGGATTGCACGTCCACATCGATGCTGACTCCGTCATCGACGACGATGTCGTCCTCAGCATTCGTCCCCTGAATCACAACCCGCTCGACGCCGGTGAATTCCATCTGCATCCCGTTGACGTCGACGACGCTGTCGCTGACAACAATCGTGTCGACCGCTTCCGAGCCGCTGATGACGATCGTGTCAGCCCCGTCTCCGGCTTCCACCATCATTCCTCCCGGCAGTACGTCACTGGTGATACCGTCAATGGACACGCGCTGTGCACCGTCTGCGGAACCTGTCAGCATGATACGTTCAACCTCTTCCAGCGGCTGACTGCTGATCACCTGCTGCGTTTCGTTGTCGACAACTTGCAGATTCCCGTCCGTCGCACGTACGGTGACGTTCGTCGCACCGCTGTCTGCCAGGTCAACCCGCATGACGGTCGGAGCAAAGAACACGGATTCCTGCAGTCCGGAGATATTCGTGTTGCGTTCGATCACGTCGGCCAGCGTCGTGCCGTCAATCTCGGCGAGTGCGTCGCCGGAGAAGACATTCTGGTACCAGAAGCGATCTCCGTCACGCAGTCGTTCGAACTGATCGATAATGATGGTCGAAAAAGTTTCGCCCATGCTGGACCCCGCAGGGTGATCTTCGGCCAGACCACCGACCCATTGCAGATTCGGGCCCGCACACGGCGGACAGCAGTACACGATCTTCCACCGTCTCGATTGCCGGCACCTGAGATGATTTTCGGGCACGTTTGCGACGGCGATTGGGTTTGGGAAACAACATGAGAAAGTCTCCAGTAGCATGCAGGAACCCGCGCGCAGCCTGCCTGAGGAATTGGTGGAAACCACCAACCGGATGGTCGGAATTCGAGCAGTTTGAGGTGTGGTAAAAACTTGACCGAACGGTCAGCAGAAGGCAGCGAACGCTGCCAGCAAAGCCGCTACCTGGTTAACGTGAAAATGCTGAATTCCTCAGTCTGATTCCGCAAAATTTCTTTCGTGGTACGGCAGGATCAACGACCGTGCGAACAGTGTTGCGCGGCGGCCCGCGCTGATTTTTCAGATTGCTCACAATACCACTGACCGGCCAGCAACTCCGGAAGGCAGAATACGACGGCCCTGAACTTTACTGTGCCCTCTCTGTGATCGTCGCAGTACAGTGCCGAGCGGTGGAGGCCGGTATCTTGATGCCGAAAAAGCCTTCTTCCGGATCAGGTCCTGAACAACGATCGTTCCCGGAGCAACCAGGTTGACTTTTGGCGGCCCTGCTCAAAAGATGCTCTCGGGACTTCCATCGAAAGCAGGACTCATGCCGAAAAAGATCAGACAAATTATTCGCAACATTCCTCAACACTGGGTCGGTGACGGATTTCCGGTACGGAGTCTGTTTTCCTACAGCGGCGGTAACGAGTTCGATCCGTTTCTGCTGCTTGACTACGCCGGCCCGCACGAATTTTCTCCAGATGAGGCCAAACGAGGGGTCGGCGAACATCCTCACCGCGGATTCGAAACCGTCACGATTCTGTATCAGGGTGAGCTGGAACACCGCGATTCCAGCGGCGGGCATGGCACCATCGGCCCTGGCGATGTGCAGTGGATGACGGCGGCATCAGGGATTGTCCACGAGGAATTTCACAGCCGCCGCTTCGCCCGAGAAGGGGGCCTGCTGGAAATGGTGCAGCTGTGGGTCAATCTTCCCGCCCGGGACAAGTCGTCGGCACCAAAATATCAGGATCTGCGAAACGCGCAGTTTCCCGTGGTGGCGCTCCCGAATAAGTCTGGTTCAGCACGCGTCATTGCTGGTGAGTTCATGGGCTGTTCCGGTCCGGCCGCCACGTTCACACCAGTCAATGTCTGGGACCTGAAACTGACAGCCGGTGGAAAGACAGAACTCGAAACGCCCGCAGGTCATACATTTTTGTTGGTCGTTCAGGACGGAAGCGTCAGCGTCAACAACGAAGTCGTCACCGCGGTTGAACTGGTTCAGTTCGAGCGTGAAGGAAGTGCCGTCACGCTCGAATCCGAATCGACATCGCGAGTTCTCGTGCTGTCTGGTGAGCCACTTGGTGAACCCGTGGTCGGTCAGGGACCATTTGTGATGAACACGCAGGACGAAATCCGGGCAGCAGTTCAGGACTACCGCGCAGGCAGGATGGGACACCTGAGCTGACGCCAGCCCGTGTCCGCCGTTGTTCCGCTCTGAAGACAGGGACACTGAATTCGAGCAAGAATCGTCTGCACAAGTTGGCGGAGATGTGACCGACTCACGCCAGGCGCCCAGCTCTTGATCCCTGCACATCGTTTAGCCGCGCGTGCAACAGGACGCACCTCGCCCAACTCTGTTGACCGCGACAGCGGCACCACCACATCGAATCGCGCGGGGCGTTGCCCACGCGGTGAAGCGACTGAACGAAACGCTACCTCAAGACCCCGATCCTGACTGAATCCATGAGCGATACGAAGCCCTTTCCGGCGATCCGCACCACCTGAATTGCTCGCATGAGCAAGCAGCGACTCGGCAATTTAAGGCTCGCCAATCGGTGCCGTCACGTTGGTGACGTCTTGTTGTTTGACAGAAGGAAACGAAGTCAACGAAAGGGTGCTGTCGGACTCGGGCCGTTATGAACAGTGGGGCTTCAGTGGGTGGTCGGCAGACTGGTCTTCGTTTCCTTTGTTTGGGGTTACGTGCGTCCGACGGTTTTGGGAACGTTATCATGCTTAATTTCACATTCGGTTTCAACGTGTCAGGGGTGCCGGTGTTTCTTGATCAAGATCAGAAAACGGAATCGCGGGCGAATTGTGACAGTGCACTCTGTTCACAGCCACATTTGCACGTCAGTATTGACGCTGCAGTAGTCAGATCTGACCATCTCCAACATGAACTGAAGCCATGAATTTGTTTCTAACGCCACATCTTGTTTGCGTCCCGTTTTTTTGCGCTCTATCCATACCAGCGAATGCTGGGTTCGTCATTCAGGCGACCTCTGTTACGACGAATATGGGAGAATGGAGCAACCTGTTTCCAAAGGAAGCGATGATAAGTCAGAAGGGACTGATCACTCCGTATGTAAGCGGCGTCACCGATTTTGACTCGTACATCGCCAGCAATCCTCAACATCAACAAGATACATCATCGAATTTTGATGGCACTTGGAGTCGATGGGTGTCATCACACAACATCACGACTGGTTTTGTTGACTTTAACCTCGGCGGCTCATCCACAATCGAATCTGTGGTAATGTGGCAGTTCGGTGGCAGTATCGGCAACAACATTCAGACATTCAATTTACTCGTGGACGCTGACGGCGATTTTAGCAGCGGTGCAACAACCCTACTCAGCAATCAGTTTGCAGACATCAGCCTCGGAAGGGAAGTGTTCGAGTTTGCAGCAACTGAGGCACAGTTCGTCCGCCTTGAAATCACCAGCAACGCTGGCGGACCAAACACGCAACTCAGAGAAATCGCATTTGAAGGCTCCGCCTCCCAAGCCGTCCCCGAACCCGCCTCCCTCGCCATGTGGTCAATGATGGGCGGCATCGGACTATTGGTACGCAGACGGGAGCGAAGACAGGCCGCATAACTGATCGCTGAACAAATCAAGGCTTCACTAAGCCACCTTCACGGGTGGCTTTTCTTTTGATTCTGTTACCACTCAAGGCCGTCGGGCACACACTCGACGGCCACAGGGCAAACGACAACACCTGCCTGATCTTGGCCAGGCCTGCATTGACTATCTTCGTGGGTCGAATTTCGATCGTCAGTGCTGGTCTCCAATCCGTGAGGCGGCTGGGATTGCAGACTCACTCACATTCCACGATCTACGACACACTCAGGCCTCATTGATGCTGCACGCAGGCGTGGACATGAAGGTGATTCAACAGCGTCTCGGCCATGCAGACTTCAGCACGACTGCGAACACGTACGCACATCTGCTGCAGGACGCTCAGGCCACGGCATCGGGGAAGCTGCGTACACTGATGGAGAAAACCGCTCCCGTGGGTACACAAAAAAAGCCTAGTCGCGTTTGACTAGGCTTTTTGCAGTACACCTGACTGGGTTCGAACCAGTAACCTCCGGTTTCGTAGACCGGTGCTCTATCCAGTTGAGCTACAGGTGCTTGACTAATAACGCGAGCAATTTAGACTTTTCTCCGGCTCGCTGTCAAGTCACGACACCCGCTACGACACCCGGAGATGAGTGAATGACTGTCCGTTCATCGACCAGCAAGCCGGCGAAACCGTACAAAGAATTTCCCCTTTTTGCACACGGGAACGGCCAGTGGGCCAAGAAAATTCGGGGAAAGCTGTGGTACTTCGGAAAATGGGAAGATTCCGAAGCGGCACTGCGGCAGTATCTCGACGACGTCGACGAAATTCAAGCCGGCCGTGAACCGCGCCGAGCAAGAAACAAACGGGGGTCGTCGGACACCATGACCGTCGCGGAAATGGTGAATCTGTTTCTGGCCGTCATGGATGCCAGGCGAAAATCCGGTGAGATCACCAACCGCCACTGGGCAGATTACAAACGGTCCTGCCAGATCATTGTCGATCACTTCGGCCGCCGTCTTCCTGTCACAGCTCTGAGAGCAGCTGATTTCGCCTCACTCAGACAATCTTTTCCGAAATCGTGGGGACCGACCAAGACGGCCACAGAAATTCAGCGAATGCGAACCGCCTTTCGATGGGCGGCCGAGTCTGAGGTCATTAATGCCCTGCCGAATTTTGGACCAGACTTCAGGAAGCCGTCCAGAACAGCGCACCGCCGAACCGCACAGCAGCGCCAGGCAAAACACGGCCGCCTGGCGTTTTCTCAGCAAGAGCTGCGCACGATTCTGGAAAACTGTAATGGCTGGTTGCGGGCGTCCGTTCTGCTCGGCGCAAACGCCGGCTTCGGCGCGGCGGACTGCGGCCGTCTGCGGGTGCAGAACATCGACTTTGACAACGGCTGGTACGACCTGCCACGCCCCAAAACGGGGATTCCACGTCGCTTCTATGTCTGGC
Source organism: Fuerstiella sp. (assembly GCA_040222735.1). GTDB lineage: Bacteria > Planctomycetota > Planctomycetia > Planctomycetales > Planctomycetaceae > Fuerstiella. The sequence goes on from JAVKCM010000288.1 coordinate 100,077, forward strand.
CCGAAACTCGTTCGGCGATCAGAGAAGCCATGGCAGAGCGTCCGATTGCCAAAAACGATGACCACGATGACTTATGTTTTCTGACAAGCCACGGAAGACCCGTCTGGTGGGAAACCGACAAGGGCAGCAAGTGCGACAATATCGGAAAGGCGTTCCTGACGCTGTGCAGAAAACTGGACGCGTCAGAGCACATCCGGCAGCAGAGGTTCGACAGACCCGGACGAAATTTCTATTCACTGCGAAGAACCTATGAAACAATAGCCGGCAACACCAGAGATCAGGTGGCCGTGAACTACGCCATGGGACACTGCGACGACAGCATGGCAGCCGTCTATCGGCAGGGAATCGATGATCGGCGCCTGATCGACGTGGCGGAATTCGTACGCCACTGGCTGTGGCCAAAGCCATCCGCCCCATCCACGATCATCGCGCCAGGCAAAGTGGATTCCAGCCCGCCCGATTGAGGTGACCGTTTCAAAGGAAGGCACAGCCAAAGTTCTTGACGACCACAGTTATCTGTTTGAAACGCGTGATTACACCCGGCGCCTCCGAGGATGGAAAAGGGGAAAGGTTGTTCTTCACGCTATGGATGCAGATTCCGGTAAGCCGATTCCGAACGTGTTCCTCGTCATCGAGACCCTGAAAGCTGAACAACGGGCGGCGCCCGTCGGGAAAAGTGGTACAGATGGTAAACGCCGACTGGAAATGGGACCGTGACCAGGCTGTTTTTTTTGGGGGCGGATGGAAGGGGACAGGCACTAACCGAGCGTGACTGGCCGTAGCTGGGGCTTCCAGCCGCAGCGCCAATACCGCTGAATCGGGACAGGGCGGATGGAAGGGGACAGGCACTAACCGAGCGTGACTGACCGTAGCTGGGGCTTCCAGCCGCAGCGCCAATACCGCTGAATCGGGACTGCACCACGGGGACAGAGCACTTGAGTTCCCGCAGCAGACCGGAGTTCGGCAATCTTCAAGCGGCCGATGCAGCGATCCGCCGCCCGGCAGCGTGCCGCCTGCGATCTGTCCTCAGGCAGACGCCGCTTTTCCGGTCCGTGCCACGCGACTCACCGAGCTGAGCGGCGCGGGGACAGTGCACTTGAATTGCCCCAGGCCGGACGGAATGGGACAGGCACTAACCGAGCATGACTGAACGTAGCTGGGGCTTCCAGCCGCAGCGCCAATACCGCTGAATCGGGAGGCACCACGGGGACAGAGCACTTGAGTTTCCGCAGCAGACTGGAATTCGGGATTCTTCA
>JAVKCM010000289.1:0-63296 GCA_040222735.1 Fuerstiella sp.
CCGCTTTCCGTCGGTTTTGCCGATGACGGACTTGGAAGTCCGTCATACAGAGGTATCCGGACGGCCTGCTGTGCGTACCTGCATGGACGGCGTGCCGAACACGATTGGCTGGAAGCTTGGGCCACTGCTCGCAAGCTGGGAGCTTGCGCCACGGGGGCGTTCTCTGGAACGGGGAAGTGGGGCCGGCAAAAAAAATCTTCGAATTTGCGACTCCGGAACGACCTCTGCGGGTTACTAGCTCATCGCCGTCAGCAGCGATTGAACACGCCGCCGTGTTTTTAGTACTTCCGGTCCTCGGCGTGCCGGGAGCGACGATTCTGTCCGTTCAGGAATCCGGTGGTCGAAACGCCCGCATCGCCTCTGAAAGGAAACTGCCAGCCAGCCGAGTTCATGGTGTTTAAGTTTCGTGTTTCTTCGTCAACGTATCAGAGGAATCCAATTAGTGAAGACATCAACACGGTCCCGTTCAAACGGATTTACGCTCATTGAGCTCCTGGTCGTGATCGCGATCATCGCGATCCTGATCGCTCTTCTGCTGCCGGCCGTGCAGCAGGCGCGCGAGGCTGCTCGCCGCACCCAGTGTAAGAACAACCTGAAGCAGCTGGGCCTGGCGCTGCACAACTATCACGACGTGTTCGACAGGTTCGTCTACATGAAGGGCGGCACCCGCGGTAATGGAGACACCAGCCGACTGGACGGCAACTACGACCGTCGCTCCGGAATCATCTCTCTGTTTCCGTATCTGGATAATGCTCCTCAGTACAACATCATCGAAGGCGGTGTGCCGACCATGACCCCGATTCCCATTCCTCCGGGCGGACCGGCCGGCTGGAACGGCTGGGTGGGCTGGGACCAGAGGATGAGCAGCCTGCGGTGCCCGTCGGATTCCGCTCCGGATCGACCACGTGGTATCAACAGCTATGCCTTCAGCCGCGGCGATTTCATTGGCACCGGCTCTGGCAACGGTCGGGATTCGCAGGACGGCAACGGAATGTTCGCATTCCGAAAAACATACGGCATCCGTGACGTACTGGACGGTACCAGCAACACGATTGCCATGAGTGAACGAATCGTCGCGGCCTTCGGCGTGAACGGCAAAGGCGGACCTTCCCTGAAAGAAGGCATCCTGAACAATGTTCCGGCCATTACCACGAATCCCGGAGCCTGCCTGGCCGCCGCAGCAGCCATCAGCAACGCCGGGCGGTACACAACGTGGACCAATGTCAAAGGAAAATTCAGTTCCACCTACTGCGACGGACAGCCGGAAAATGTTGGCTTCAACACGGTCCTGCCTCCAAACGCCGCATCCTGCACCAATGACACCAACGGCAACTCGGACAGTGCCGTGTCTGTGTTGTCAGCCAGCAGCCAGCACGCCGGAGGTGCTCAGGTGCTGATGGCCGATGGTTCAGTACGCTTCGTGTCCGAGAACATCGACACCGGCAACCTGGGAGTTGCCACCTTTGCCGGAGCCGCCAGCCCGTACGGTGTCTGGGGAGCTCTGGGAACACGTGCCGGTGGAGAGACGATCGGCGAGTTCTAAGACGTCGTCCAGGAACTTTCGCTCCATGCATCACAGGCGAAACAAGTGCGGGAAGACAGTCGTCGCCCCCGTTCACTGATGCTTCACGTCTGAGTTTTCGGCCGCTCCTGAGTCTGTCAGGAGCGGCCGCGTTTCTTCACAACTTAATTGAACTGGATTCTGTGAAACTATGAACAGGTTACAGCTTAGTGCAATTCTGGCCGGATTGACCGTCTGTGTTTCCGGCTGCGGCGGCAGTTCGTCCAGCCCGGCTCCGGTCTACGCGGTCTCAGGAAAAGTGACTTTCAAAAATGCTCCGGTCGTCGGAGCCGACGTCACTTTCTTCAACGCGGAAAAGAACCGGAGCGCCTTCGGGCGAACCGACAGCAACGGGGAATACCGGTTGACAACATTTTCGTCCAATGACGGCGCCGTCGATGGCAAGGCCGCCGTGTCGATCCTGAAGTTTGTGGACACCGCCCCCACGGTTCCTGAACCGGATATCGAATCAGAAGCCTATGTACCGCCCGGTTACGGCAAAAAGAAGCCTGCCGCCGACGCCAGACCGAAAATGGAAATTCCGGACCGGTACGCCAGCCAGACCACGTCCGGCCTGATCGCCGTGGTCGCTCCGGACGGGACGAATACCATTAATTTTGAACTGACTGACTGACGATATTCAGCACCGCTTCGTGAATCGCCGCGTTTGTCGCCAGCACACTGGTTTTGCTTAACGGCAGGGCGTCTCCGCTGCAGGTTGTCACGCGGCCTCCGGCTTCTTCGACCAGCAATCGCCCTGCGGCAAAGTCCCACGGCGACAGCTGGTATTCGAAATAGGCGCCGAACTGCCCGGCGGCCACCATGGCCAGATCAAGGGACGCCGTGCCGCAGCGACGGATGCCGTGAATCTGCTGACGAAACAGCTGGCCGATGGCCACCAGCGTGGCCTCCATCGTGGCGCCGCGGTCGTAATAAAAACCCGTGCCAATCAGAACCTCATCCAGACGCTGCTGCCGACCCACGTGAATCGGCTGTCCGTTGCAGGTGGCTCCCTGACCGCACACGGCTGTATACCAGTCGTTTCTGATCGGATTGAAGACAACCCCGGTGTGAGCCTGTCCCTGATGGTAATAGGCCACCGACACGGCGAAGTGCGGAATTCCATGAGCAAAATTGGTGGTGCCGTCCAGCGGGTCCACGATCCACAGATGCTCAGCCGTCACGTCATCGGTATGTTCTTCCTCGCCCAGAATACTGTGAGTCGGAAACTGTCCGCGAATCACCTCTGCAATGGCTCGCTCGGCCTCGACATCGGCATCCGACACCAGATCGACAGACGCCGATTTCGTGCGCATAGTGACGCCGTTCTGAAAGTAGCCTGACAGAACTTCTCCGGCCGCCGTGGCAGCGTGCCGGGCTGTTTCAAGAATATTCACGAATCATCTGTCCATGGTGAAGCGTGCCGGGAATCAGCGTGGGGACCGGCCCTGTGCAGAAATGCGGCTGGCGGCGAGCAAAAGAACGGGACGGCGGAAAACGTCATCCACACAGCGGATGAAAAGGGAAGTCATTGGCGTTTAACGCGTCCGGATGACAGAATCTGTCGCTCCCGCCGCCCGACTGCAAGCCCGCGGCAGAGAACAACTTCCACTTCCTCAGAATCCACTCCGCCTGCCCTGAGATTGATGATGAATCTGAACCGTCGAAGCTTTCTGGCCGCCTCGGCCGTGGCCACCTCCGCCTCGGCCGCAATGGCCGCCCCCGTTCCTCAGCCGCCGCCGGTGCCAGTCCCGGATTTCACCTACTGTCTGAACACCAGCACCATTCGTGAACAGACGGAAGACATCGAAGAACAGGTGCGGATCGCCTCAGAGGCCGGCTACAACGGAATTGAACCATGGATGCGGCATCTGACCAGGTACACAGAAGGCGGCGGCAGTCTGTCCGACCTGCGGAAAAGGATCAGTGACGCGGGACTGACCGTGGACAGTGCCATCGGCTTTGCACAATGGATCGTGGATGACCCGGATCGGCGCAGGCAGGCCCTGGAAGAAGCACGTCGAGACATGGACATGCTGGCCGAAATCGGCGGAACCCGCATCGCCGCGCCGCCCGTGGGAGCTCACAGCAAGGCGCCCAGACTGGACCTGTTCGTCGTCGCGGAACGCTATCGGGCTCTGCTGGAAGTCGGAGATGCCGCGGGCGTCGTTCCTCAGCTGGAGGTCTGGGGATTCAGCTCCAATCTGTCTCGGCTGGGCGAATCCACCATGGTCTGCATCGAAGCCGCTCACCCCAAAGCCTGCCTGCTGCCGGACGTGTACCACATCTTTAAAGGCGGTTCCGATTTCGCCGGGTTGTCCCTGCTGCACGACAGTGCGATCCAGGTATTTCACCTGAACGATTACCCGGCAGAACCCGGTCGCGAACAGATGAACGATGCCGACCGCGTCTATCCGGGTGACGGAATTGCGCCGCTGTCCCAGATTCTGAACATGATTGGCGGCCACGGACGATCAGTCGTGCTGTCGCTGGAACTGTTTAACAGAGACTACTGGAAACAGGACGCACTGGACGTGGCAAAGACAGGCCTCGCCAGGATGAAGGCCGCCGTGGCTCAGGCCACTCAGGCATAGCACCTGGCAGGCCTCCGTAATCGTGGCGTGGGCTTACAGCCTGCGGCTGACGGGTTGAGGCGGTGCTTCCGACTGGCACCACCCCGATCCGCGAGCGGTGCGGCGATCACGGTTGGAAGGTCAGGGCACGGTGGAAAGGGGACAGTCACAACACTGTTCCCCCAAAAGTCCCGTCTCCGAATTCGCCCTCCAACGCATCAGTCGTGCCGAACAGCATTGGCGGGAAGCTTGCGCCACTGCTCGCAAGCTGGAAGCTTGCGCCACTGCTCACAAGCTGGAAGCTTGCGCCACTGCTCGCAGGACGGAAGCTTGCGCCGCGGGGTGCAAACTGGAAGATTGGGCTGCGGGGGCTACCGAGCGGGGTTTCGGTAGTCGAGCGGGGGCTTCTGGCCGGGCTGCATCAGTGACTCATAGGCCACGTTACCACGTCGCTGCTGCAGTTCAGACTTCGCCTGATTCAGCACGGCCGGACTTGTCAGCAGTTCGGCGGCGCTTAGCGCCAGTGTCCGTGCCGCCAGATGCATGCCCTGCTCAGCAATGCGGTGGCCACCGCAGGCCACGGCCTGCCAGGAATGGCCCGGCGTGCCCGGAACCCAGCACGCGGCATTGAACCCGGACGTCGGCACGACCCAGGAAACATCGCCGACGTCGGTCGATCCCTTGCCAACCGTACCGCTTACGTCCTCAACCTCCCGAATCGATTCCAGCGGCAGAGGGTCGGGGATCGACTGCCGCAGACGTGTGACGAACGGCAGATCTGCCTCGGTATATTCCAGATCATTCAGGGTGTGCAGGTGTTTTGCGACCACTGCAGACAGCGTCTGATTCGGCAGAATTTCGCGGATGCCGCCTTCAAAGACGATCTCCAGTCTGGTTTCCGTCGCCAGCGCTCCGGCTTTGGCACAGAGTTCCAGTCGATCGTACAGCGGCCGCAGCACGGCCGCTTCAGGATGACGGATGTAGTAGTAGACTTCCGCAAAGGCAGGAACAACGTTCGGTGCGTCACCACCAGCCGTCACGACATGGTGAATACGAGTGAACTCCGGCGTGTGTTCCCGCAGCAGTTGAGTTGCGTGGTTTGTCAGTTCGACCGCGTCCAGCGCCGAACGTCCCTGCTCCGGAGCACCCGCGGCATGCGCAGCTCTGCCATGAAAGCGAAACTTCACCGCCATCCGCGCCAGACTGCTCTTGTCACCGGCGGCGTTGCGTGCGGAAGGATGCCAGTGCAGCACGGCATCGCAGTCCTGAAACAGGCCGGCCTCGACCATAAACACCTTCGCACTGCCGCCTTCTTCGGCCGGGCAGCCATAGAACCGAACGGTTCCCGGCAGATTTCCCTCGCGCAACTGCTGCATCAGAGCGATGGTAGCTGAGGCGGAAGCAGTGCCGAACAGGTGATGTCCGCAGCCGTGCCCGTAGCTGTTCGCGTCGTCACGCGGCTGACGTTCCGGCTCGGCCGTCTGACTTAGTCCCGGCAGGGCATCAAACTCGCCCAGAATTCCGATCACCGGACTGCCGGCCCCGAACTCCGCCGTAAACGCTGTCGGAATTCCGGCCACACCCCGAGTGACCCGCAGCCCCGCGTCCTGCAGTGTGTCGGCCAGCAGCGCAGATGACTCAGATTCCTGATAACCAGGCTCCGCGGCCCGCCAGATTTTCTGAGCAATCTGCCACGACGCCTCGCGACGTGATTCAATGGAGGCCAGCAGTTGTTTCTGAACCAGGCTGCCGTCATCGACGTCATCGGCATTTATCGAGTGGCCGGCACCGACCAGCAGAACAGTCAACAGCAGGCAGCGAATAACAATCAGCATCTTGACTCCCGGCAGCAGAACAGAACGGACTCCGGCGAAGCATACCGCCCTGTGATCGAAAACCAACTGTTCCGCTCTTATGATGACAACCTCAGGCAGGTACCGCAGATCTGCGGCCCGCCCCCGACCGTTTTCAGCCCTTCGGACGAGAATTCAAGATGACTCAGGTGGTGATTGGCCTGGATATCGGAACCACCAGCGTGTCCTGCGTGGTCATTCAGCAGGACGGTCGCCTGCTGACCTCGATCACAAGTCCTCACAACGCCGGCGTCGCAGACCTTCCGTCGGGATGCGCCGAACAGAATCCGAAGGTACTGCGGCAGGCGGCTTTTGATGCCCTGAGAAGGGTCATGGCAGACAGTCCGGGAACAACTGTCGCAGCCCTCGGCGTGACCGGTCAGATGCACAGCACGGTGCTGTTGAATGCGGCCAACAGTGTCATCGGCAATGTGATCACATGGCAGGACAAACGGAGTCTGAAAATCGGTCTGGCCGGGCAGAGCCACCTTGAAGAACTACGACAGCGCGCCGGCGACATTCACATGCAGCCGACCGGCTGTCGCCTGGCTCCCGGATATCTGGGGACCACGCTGTACGCTCTGAAACAGGCTGGTCAACTGCCGGCCGATCTGCATCATGTGAGCTTCGTGGCAGACTGGATGGTCAGCGTTCTGACAGATCAGCTGCCGACAACAGATCGGTCCCACGCCGCCTCGGCCGGACTCTACAACCTGGCTCAGGACTGCTGGAGTCGCCCGATGCTGGAGGCGGCAGAAGTCAGCATGGACTGGCTGCCGGTGGTCTCTGCTTCCGGGGTTCCGGTGGGAACGGTCACAGACACGGTCGCTGAACAGACCGGTATGCCTGTCGGAACGCCGGTCTGCAATGCTATTGGCGACAATCAGGCAGCGGTGATCAGTTCGCTGCCGTCGGATCCGAACAGCCTGCTGATCAACGTCGGTACCGGCGGCCAGATTGTCTGGCGGGTGGACCGTTTTCGCCGCGTGGTCGGCATGGACACGCGGTACCTGCCCACTGGCAGCGATGCCGGCGGCTTCATGCTGGTTGGCGCCGGACTCTGCGGCGGTGACGCTTACGCATGGGTCAACCAGACCATCCGACACTGGCTGTCAGACTTTGGAGTGTCGTTGTCGGCGGATGAAATCTGGCAGCGGCTGGCAGTGCTGATGGCCGAGAACGGCAACAATGAGTCACTCGTCTGCGAGCCGTTTTTTTTCGGAACACGACCTGAGCCGGATCGTCGTGGTGTCTTTTGCGGCGTCTCTGCTGACAACTTTACTCCAGCCGGTGTCGCTCACAGCGTTCTGCGGGGTATCGCGGAATCGATGTACGACGTCTATCAGCACGCGACCGGTCATCGCCCTGAGCCTCTGCGCAGGATCGTGATGTCCGGCAACGCAGCTCGTCGAAATCCGGCTCTGGTAGCGGCGGTGGCCAAACGTTTTCACGTTCCGACTTTTGTCTCGGGCTGTTACGAAGAAGCAGCCACCGGTGCGGCCATGCTGGCCGGAGTCACGGTCGGCTGCTGGTCCGATCTGTCGGAAGCCGAAAAATGTCTCAACCGGTTCGGAACGATGTGAAAAACTGACTCGCGATGAAGTGACCATGCATCGCTCTGTTATTTCACCGTCTGAAAAGGTAAGCTGAAAAATCCGCTCTTCACCCCCCGGTGCCTCCGGATTCTCGCCATGACCTCGCCTTCCGTATTATTCAGAACCATCTGCACCGCTCTGATTATGAATTTCGGCCTGTCCGCGAATGCGGGACAGGATGCGGCGGTCGACTATGAAACCGATGTCAAACCCATTCTGCGGACTCACTGCTTTGACTGTCACGGCCCCGACACGCAGGAATCCGGGCTCCGGCTGGATCGGCGTCAGAGCCTGCTGCGAGGCGGCGACTCAGGAGAACCGGCGGTCGTTCCCGGCAGTGCTGAGCGCAGTCATCTGGTGGAACTGATCACCGGAAAAGATCCCGATCGTCTGATGCCACCGGAATCAGAACGTTTATCAGACAAACAGATCGCGGTGGTGTCATCGTGGATCAACGGCGGGCTGCAGATGCCGGCCGACGCTTCAGAAGAAGAAAAACTGACGACGGATCACTGGTCGTTTCAGCCTGTGCAGTCACCTGTGGTTCCGTCCGTGAACGACAACTTCGTCCGCACGCCGATTGATGCCTTCATCCTGAGTAAACTAAGGCAGCAGCAGCTCAGACCGTCCTCGCGGGCAGATATCCGGACGCTGATTCGTCGGATGTTTCTGGTCATGCACGGCCTGCCGCCGACCGCGGCACAGATGAATCGGTGGTCGGCAAAGCTGACCGCGTCCCCCGCCTTTGAAGAAACATGGGCGGAACTGGTGGAGGAAGTACTGGCCAGCCCGCGTTACGGCGAACGGTGGGCGCGTCACTGGCTGGACATTGTCCGGTTCGGAGAAACTCACGGCTTTGAAACCAATCGGGAACGGCCCAACGCATGGCATTATCGCGACTACGTCATTCGGGCCTTCAACGACGACCTGCCGTATGATCAGTTTGTGAGAGAGCAGATCGCTGGCGATGCGCTGGGAGCGGATGTGGCGACTGGTTTTCTGGTGGCGGGACCACACGACCTGGTCAAGAGCCCGGACAAGAATCTGACGCTGATGCAGCGGCAGGATGAACTATCCGACCTGATCAACGTTACCGGAACAACATTTCTGGGACTGACGCTGGGATGTGCTCGCTGCCACAATCACAAGTTTGACCCCGTGTCGCAGCGAGACTTCTATGCGGTGCAGGCAGTGTTTGCCGGGGTGCAGCACGGAGACCGGAAACTTCCCGTCTCGGACGCACGACAAGAGCAGCTGGCGGCTGTTGAAATGCGCATCACCGAATTGCGTCGACGGCTTGCGGAATTTATCCCGATCGCCTCGACCGCAGATCACGAATTCCCTGAGCCCGACCGTGCGGCGTCAGGTACTGCGTCGGAGTCCGCTGGCGAATCAAATACCGTCACACCGAACCTCATGCCGCGACGGCCCCCCGTTAATGCGTCCCGCAACATCGAACGATTGATGCCGACACGAGCCAGGTTTGTTCGGTTCACCGTGCTGCAGACAAACAGCAGCGAACCCTGCATTGACGAGCTGGAGGTTCTGGACGGAGATCGCAATATCGCTCTGGCGGACCATGGGACACGGGCGACGTCCTCCGGAAACCTGCCGGGCTATGAAATTCATCAACTGAAGCACGTTCACGACGGCCGCTATGGCAACAGCTACAGCTGGATATCCAATGAAGCGGGCAGTGGCTGGGTACAGCTGGAATTTCCACAGACCGAAAGCTTCGATCGTATCGAATGGGCCAGAGATCGCGAGGGGCGTTATTCCGACCGCCTCGCCACTGAATACCGAATCGAAGCCTCAGATGACGGGGTTACGTTCAGAACCCTGGCGTCGTCACGTGATCGGTTACCGATGAGCTCACCGGTGTCGTCCGAGTCGATCTATGACTTTTCGCAGGCGTCTCCGGAACTGGCGGAACAGGGGCGTCAGTGGCTGGCCGAGTTGAAGCAGGCTCAGCAGGAACGCGACGTGCTGGCCGTCATCCCCACGGTCTACGCCGGTCTCTTCAGCCAGCCGCCCCCGACACACCGACTGTATCGGGGCGACCCGCTGGCACCGCGTGAAGAAGTGAATCCGGACATTCTGGAGATCTTCGGCACGCTGCAGCAGACGAACGAAACGCCCGAACAGCAGCGACGTCTTCGATTTGCCGACTGGCTGGTGTCGCCGGATAATCCGCTCACCGCACGTGTGATCATCAATCGCCTGTGGCAGCACCATTTTGGTACAGGCATCGTCGGCACACCCAACGACTTCGGAAAAAACGGCACACCGCCGTCGCATCCGGAACTACTGGACTGGCTGGCGGGTGAACTGATCCGGCACGGCTGGTCATTGAAGCACACCCATCGACTGATTCTTACGTCGGCAACCTGGCAGCAAAGCAGCGTGCCTCTGGAAAAGCCTCTTGCGGTGGACGCGTCGTCGCGAATGCTGTGGCGGTTTCCGCCACGACGTCTGGAGGCAGAAGCCATTCGTGACAGCATACTGACGGTCTCGGGAGCACTGGATCTGACGATGGGTGGTCCCGGCTTCAGCGGCTTTCAGGTGGAAATGGAAAACGTACGGCACTTTTTTCCCAAGACGAAATACGGGCCGGAGGATTTTCGCCGCATGATCTATATGACGAAGGTGCGGCAGGAGCAGGAATCGGTGTTCGGCGCCTTCGACTGTCCCGATGCCAGCCAGGTCATTTCCCGTCGCAGTCGCTCAACAACACCGCTACAGGCACTGAACCTGATGAACAGTTCGTTTGTGCTGCAGCAGTCGGAACTGCTGGCCGCACGTCTGCAGCAAGATGCCGAGGATGTGGGTGGCCAGGTTCAGTACGCCTTCGAATACGCGTTCGGACGCCCGCCGGAAGCTGCGGAACTGACTGATTCGACGGCTTTTATCAAGGAACACGGCCTGCCGGCTTTTTGTCGGGCGTTACTGAATGCCAACGAATTTCTGTTCATTCCGTAGCCGGCCGAGTGTGTCAATTGACCGGGTTGGTCCGGAATTCCGCCGGCGCCCGCAGGAACCCGGAAATGGCAGACAATCTGCCAGTTGACCGGATCATCAGCCAGGCCTACAGTGGAGAACCTTGGCGATGGGCGAATCACCCTGCTCCGGCCGGGATTTTCCCTGCTTCCGTCATCGCTCGGGGTCCATCATCGTTTCCCGGAGCTCAAGACCGAGTCTGTGAGTGACGATTTTCTGACTCACCTCAGTTTCCGCGGCTTAATTCATGACAGATCAGAAAAACAACAAATCACCCGACAACCCCAAAGGCCGCGAGCCGCGCAAAGACCGCAATACATCAGGCAATGGTCTTTGGTATCTGCTGGTCTTCGGTGTGATCGGAGTGCTGATCTTTTCGACGATGAGTCAGGGACGGGATGGAGAAGAACTGTCGCTGTCAGAATTCCGGCGGAAAGTGCGTTCCGGGGCCCTGCATTCGCGAAATGTCTTCGGTCTGGTAATGGGCCCGACCCAGATGACATGGCACGACCCTTCTCTTGAGGACGTCAAGAAGGGAGCCACGCTGAAGCGGTATTACGTCGGGCTGTGGGGAATCGGCGATGAAGCCAGAAACGACCTTCAGATTCTGCTGGATGAAAAAGGCATCGACGTCAAGGGGGCGCAGACACCGTCGCCATGGACGGAGATGCTGCCCATGCTGTTTCTGTCGGTGCTGATGATCGGCCTGATTTTCTTTCTGCTGCGACGTCTTGGTGGTGCTGGTTCCGCGATGTCGTTTGGTCGCAGCCGCGGCCGGCTGTACGCTCAGGACGACGTGAGCGTGACGTTTGAAGATGTGGCCGGCATCGAGGAAGCGGTTGAAGAGCTCAAGGAAGTGGTTGAGTTCCTGAAAACACCTCAGAAGTATCAATCTCTGGGCGGTCGTATCCCGCGTGGCGTGTTGCTGGTCGGCCCTCCTGGAACCGGCAAGACCATGCTGGCCAAGGCCGTCGCCGGTGAAGCCGGAGTTCCTTTCTTCGGTCTGTCGGGTTCCGACTTCGTCGAAATGTATGTGGGTGTCGGTGCGGCACGCGTCCGCGACATGTTTCAGCAGGCGCTGCAACGGTCGCCCGCCATCATTTTCATCGACGAGCTGGATGCCCTGGGCAAAGTGCGCGGCAGCGGTGCCCCGGGTGGACACGATGAACGCGAACAGACTCTGAATGCTTTGCTGGTGGAAATGGATGGCTTTGGAACCGATCACAGTGTGATTGTCATGGGAGCCACCAACCGTCCGGAAACTCTGGATCCGGCGTTGATGCGTCCCGGACGTTTTGACCGGCATGTTCTGGTGGATCGCCCCGACATCAAGGGCCGGGCGGCGATTCTGAAGGTGCACAGTCAGAAGGTCAAGATGTCGGACGACGTCGACCTGGCCCGACTGGCCAAACTGACTCCCGGTTTTGTCGGTGCGGACCTTGCCAATCTGGTCAATGAAGCTGCCCTGCTTTCGGCTCGACGCGGTGACAAGAAAGTCACCATGAAGGCCTTCGAAGACGGTATTGAACGCGTCATGGCCGGACTGGAAAAGACGTCCCGAATCATCATCGAAGAAGTGAAACGCCGGGTGGCCTGTCACGAATCCGGTCATGCACTGGTGGCGGCCAGCCTGCCGGACACGGATCCGGTCCATAAAATCTCCATCATCCCGCGGGGAATGGGAGCGCTGGGCTACATGCTGCAGCTTCCGGAAGACGATCGTGAGCTGCTGACACAGTCAGAACTGGAAAGCCGGATTGCCGTGTTGCTGGGCGGCATCGCCGCGGAACAGATCGTCTATAATGAAACGTCCACCGGAGCTCAGAACGATCTGCAGCGAGCCACCGACCTGGCTCGCCGGATGGTCACGGAGTTCGGCATGAGTCCTCGTCTGGGCCGCATGTTCTACAGCGAAACTCAGACATCTCCGTTCCTGGGCGCGGCTGGCGGGATGACGAAGGATTCGATTCACAGCGAAGAAACGCTGCGGGAAATCGACCTTGAGGTCAAACGGCTGGTCGATGAAGCCTACCGCAGCGCCTACGAGGTGCTGACCTCCCGGAAAGTCGTCCTGGATCATCTCAGCCAGGACCTGTTCGAGATGGAGACGATGTCGGCGGAGCACATGCATTCGATCATCGACCAGCATCGCGATGGCCCGAAAATTGTTCCTCGAACGGCCGCTGTTCCGGATGCCGCTCAGGCAGCCTCGACGGGGGATTCCGGAGACGCTTCGTCTGCGGACACAGCCGGTACAGAAGTCGCTGAAGGCTGACGGCCGCATTTTCCCACGTCCCCCGGGTGGCAGGGCAGCGTCGTCAAGTGACAGCCGGCCGATCCTGAAAGCGGTCGTGAACACTCTCATGTCCAGGATCCGGTTCCGCCTGATAGGCGCACCGTGATTTTTCGGCAGAGCACGGTATCGTATGTCTATGCCGAGGCGTCGGCGCTGCCACCGGACATACCGTGCGGGCAGTGCGGTCGCGGCGTGGGTTCACACAGACCTTTGCGGCGAGCAATGAAATGACGGATACCCGGGAATCGGTGTTGTCTTCGGCAATGGCACAGCGTGCTGCGGAACAGGCCATCGGCTTTTTGATGCAGCAGGGCATTGAGAACGCTGACTGCCTGTCGCTGGCAGCTGGTTTTGTGGATCCTGCGACGCTGCCGGTGGATCTGGTTCGTCAGGCCGCCGACCGGCTGCTGTCAGACACGGCTTCCGCCCGCTCCGCGCTGCAGTACGGAACAACACCGGGCTCGGAAGAACTAAGATCCGTCTTCAGAAGCTATCTGGCCGACCTTGAAGAAAACCGCAGCCGCGTTGAGGCCGTGCCGCTGGACCAGTTCATGCTGACCACCGGGTCTCAGCAGCTGCTGGCGCTGCTGACCCAGGCCCTGTTCAACGAAGGCGACATCTGCCTTGTGGCTGCGCCGACGTATTTTGTTTATCTGGGGGTGCTGGATGCCGTCGGAGCCGATGTGATTCCGGTGAAGACCGATGAGGACGGCATGTGCCCGGAAGATCTGAACCTTCAGCTGCAACGACTGTCTGAAGAAGATCAGCTGGATCGAGTCAAACTGGTCTACGTGGTCAGTTACCATGACAACCCGGCTGGCATCACGGTCAGTGCTGCTCGTCGACCAAGGCTGGTTGATGTCTGCCGCCAGTGGTCGATCCATCGCCCCATCTATCTGCTTGAGGACGCAGCGTACCGCGAACTTCACTACGACGGGCCGAAACTGCCCAGCATCTGGTCCTGTGACACCGGATACGATGAGCCGCAACAGCAGAACCAGCAGCACGTGATTCTGGCTCAGACATTTTCCAAAAGCTTCTCACCCGGCCTGCGGGTCGGACTCAGCATCCTGCCGCCGGAACTGGTCAAACCCGTGTCGGACCTGAAGGGCAACGAGGATTTCGGCAGCGGTCATCTGAGTCAGAATATTCTGGCCCAGGTACTGTCCGGTCAGCAGTATCACTCGCACGTGAACGGCCTGTGCCGCAGTTATACCCGGAAACGCGATGCGATGCTGTCGGCGGCCGACGAATTCTTTTCACTGCTGGACGGCGTGTCATGGCGACGTCCGCATGGCGGGCTGTATGTCTGGATGACACTGCCGCCGCATATCGAAACCGGCTTTGACAGCCCGCTGTTTCAGCGCGCGACGGAAGTCGACAAGGTCATGTATGTTCCCGGTGAACTGTGTTACCCCTCGCAGTGGACCGACCGGCCGCGCAATCAGATGCGTCTGAGTTTCGGAGTGCTGGGTGAGACGGAAATCCGCGAAGGCATGAAACGACTGGCCAGCGCAGTCAGTGCCGTGATGGCCGAGTGACCGCCGCATAACGTCGACAGTCTCCGGAACAACCGCATGAGTGACCCTGACACGCCGTCCGCTCGACACCTGTGGCCACCGACCTGCACGACGGACATGCTGCGTCTGAGGGCCGTCATGCTGGACGCGATTCGACACTTCTTCTCCGGAGGCGGATATCTGGAAGTCGAAACGCCATTGCTGTCCCGCGATATCGTGGTCGATGCCCATCTGGAACCGTTTCAAATCCCGTCGACGGATGACCCCGGTTCTTACCTTTTTCTGCAGACCAGTCCGGAAGCCGCCATGAAAAGGCTGCTGGCAGCCGGCAGCGGTTCCATTTTTCAGATTACGCGTTCGTTTCGCCGTGCCGAAAGCGGACGGCGACACAACCCGGAATTCACCATCGTGGAATGGTACGGAGTTGAAACAACATACGAAGATCAGATGTTGCTGACACAGAATCTGATTCATCACGCCATCCATGCGGTGCGTAACTGGCCGGCTACTGCACCGCCGATCGCGACATCCGCCGGCTTCTGCAACGACAGGTTTCTGTCGCCGTTCCGCCGTACCCGTTACGTCGACGCGTTTCAGTCGGCACTGAACACCGACGTTCTGAATGCATCAGTCGCGGAGCTGCAGCAGCTGGTCAGACGGCGGACTTCCACGACCGTTGATTCGCCACTGCCTGCCGATCGGGATGATCTGCTGAATCTTCTGCTGGCGGAATGTGTCGAACCGCGGCTTGGAGCCGAACAGCCCGAATTCCTCTGCGACTATCCCGCCTCGCAGGCAGCGCTGGCCGAACGCAGTGTTACCGACGATCGAACCGCCTGTCGGTTTGAGCTGTACATTCAGGGTCTTGAACTGTGCAACGGCTATCAGGAACTGACCGATCCCGACGAATTGCGACGGCGTGAAGCTGAACAGAATCTCAGCCGCCTGGCTCATGCCACGTCCGCCCTGCCGGGAGCACCGCTGCTGGAAGCGGCCATGCAGCACGGATTACCCAGCTGTTCAGGCGTGGCCCTGGGCTTTGACCGGCTTGTCATGTGCCTGAGTGGCGCAGACCACATCGATCAGGTGATTCCGTTTCCCGGCGATCGCGCATGAGTTGAGCCGGGGGGCTGCAGCTATGGCAGAAACAGAAACTCGCTGCTGTTAAACAAGGCGCGGCACAGCGTGGGCAGGCCGTATGTGTTGACCGCCTCGGCGGCGGCGGTTTTCTCGTGGGGTGTTGGAGATCGACCGACGGCCAGTCGAAATGCGGCCTCGACCTGTTCATCCACCTTGTCATTCCCGCCGGAGCGTACGCGTTCGGCAAAGTGCTGTGACTGGTCGATTACAAACGGACTGTTGAACAGATTCAGTGCCTGAATTGCGGTCGTTGACTGACTTCGTCTCGGCGTGGGCAGGCCGGCATCCGGACAGTCGAAGGCGCCGAAGACAGGCACCGGCTCCATCCGAATTTTGTGAGCATAGATCATCCGGCGCAGCTCGTTCTCTGTGAATTCTTCCACGGGCGGAAACCCGCTGAGACCCCCGCGCGACCGGAAGAAATCAAATCCGGGTCCGCCCATCTTCAGATTCAGCCGGCCACTGACCTGCAGCATGCTGTCACGGATCGCTTCTGCTTCCAGCCGCCGGGACGGGAAATGCCACAACAGCCGGTTACCGGCATCCACCACCCGAGGATCCGCGGTCCGTGTTTCCTGCTCACTTCGAGTCTGCCCGGTGGAGGCCTGCTGATAGGTGCCTGACGAAAGGATCAGGCGATGAATGTGTTTCAGCGACCAGTCTTCGCGGATCAACTCACGGGCCAGCCAGTCCAGCAGTTCCGGATGCGTCGGCTGAGCCCCGTTCAGTCCGAAATCGCTGGCTGTTTCCACCAGTCCTGTTCCGAAATGGTACTGCCAGATCCGATTCACGATCACACGGGACGTCAGTGGATTTTCCGGAGCCGCAATCCAGTTTCCCAGGGC
Source organism: Fuerstiella sp. (assembly GCA_040222735.1). Lineage (GTDB taxonomy): Bacteria > Planctomycetota > Planctomycetia > Planctomycetales > Planctomycetaceae > Fuerstiella. The sequence goes on from JAVKCM010000289.1 coordinate 16,381, forward strand.
GACGCGGCGTTCTGTATCGGAAGCTGATTTGTCGAGTTGCAGACTACTGATGCGCGTGAGTCCGCGCGGAGAAATCTGTTCCAGACGCTGTTCCGGGTCACCGCGATTCAGCAGAAACGTCGGATCCGGTTTCCGAAACTGACCGGCAAAAACAACCTGCGGTCGGCGCAATTCGGCCTGCCGCTGTTCCAGCGCCTGCAGCTTCGCCGCCAGTGCCGCCAGATCCGCGGCTTCAGCAGACGCCCCGCTCCGCAGCAAAGCCTGCATATCATCATGCGGCGTACCAGGTAAAAGTCGGTCGTCAGAGGTCGCCACGACAGTCCACGTCTGACCATCTTTGGACGTCGTGATCTGGTAGCGAACAGGCAAACGATCCGCGAATTTTCCATCGCGATCCCGCGCCCATTCAATGCGGTCGATCGTGTGTGTTTCGGGAAACTGCAGTTGCACCCAGCCTTTGCCCGATTCGTTTGAGATCCAGCTGTGGCTGTTGCCGTAGCGACCATCATTAATATGCTTCAGCTGGTGCTGTCCGACATCAGAATAGTTGCCGGACGACGTGGGCACGGTGCCGCGGTCTGCCAGCGCCACATTGACGGACGGGTCGTCGGCCGTAAACACCTCCAGTTCGTCAAGACATGGTTCATGCCTGTTGTTGTCAATGGTTTCCAGAGACGTGAACCGTACATATCGGGCCTGCACGGGCTCAAATCGTTCCACCGTCTTCAGCGCACTGACCGGCCCCCGCAGCCGTGGCAGGCGCCGTTCGTGATCGACCGTCGTGCGACTGTCCACCGCCTCTTCCTGCAGCACGATCACGTCGGCCGTAATTCCGGTTCCTGTATCGCCACCGCGCAGGATCAGGCGAGTGGCGTCCGTGAATTCATGGACACCGGCATCCAGCAGACCACTCCATAACGGAGTCTGCTGAGTTTCGCCTTCGGCCATACCGGCAAAATAATACTGATCGCCGCGGGCTACTTCCTTCTGATCCTCAGTGGTCGTCAGGTCGCCATCGGTATCCAGCACATAACGAGCATCCCGCGTGTGGACACCGCTGCCGTGTACGCCCCATGAAACCCACAGTCGAAACCGGCCGGCCGATCGTGGATTCCAGGTGAAGACATCCTGGCCGGGGTGATTATCCCACCACGTATAACGCCCTCGGCTAAGGTTACCGAATCGCTGAGCATCGCCGACATCGTCTCGAAATCCGCGAGCCGTCCCGGCTGGATTGGCGCCGTGTCCGTTCTTGACGGCGAGCGGCGTCACCATCGCCACATCTTCATCATCAATCACAATCGTGCGACCGGCGAAGGCGGTCGGCTGAAAGCTGCTGAGCAACTGGCGCAGCTGATCGATCTGCGGCTGCAGCCGGTCCGCGTCGGCCAGCCGCTGCTGGAAGTCCGGTCCACGGACCTCACGATCGCCATAGTCAACGCCCGCAAAAAACGCCTGCATCGCGTAGTAGTCAGTCTGCGGAATCGGATCGAACTTGTGATCGTGGCAGCGGGCACAACCGACGGTCAGACCGAGAAACGTGGCCGTGGTACCCACAATGATTTCGTCCAGTTCGTCCTGACGCGCCTGCCGTCTGGATTCTTCATCCTTACCGATCTGGCCGGGCAGCAGCGCGGCGGCCGCCACCATGAAGCCGGTCGCGGCATCCGCTTCCACGGTATCTCCGGCCAGTTGTTCAAACACAAATCGATTATATGGCTTGTCGCTGTTGAACGACTGAATCACGTAGTCGCGATACGGCCAGGCGTTGGGGCGAGGCGTATTGACTTCGAAACCATGAGTATCCGCATACCGCACGATGTCCAGCCAGTGCTGCCCCCACCGTTCACCATAACGAGGGCTGTTCAGCAGCGCGTCCATCAGCGCTCGCACGCTCTGCGGCGAGTCCAGCCGGGACGCCCAGTAATCGACCTGATCCGGTTCCGGCGGCAATCCGTGCAGATCCAGATACAGTCGTCTGATCAGCGTGACCGGGTCGGCGGCCGGTGCGCGGCTGAGCCCCGCGGCGGACAGCTGCCGGTCGATAAAGGCGTCGATCGGGTGCGGTCCTGGCGGCGGCTCGACAGTACCCAGTGGCTGAAATGCCCAGTGCTGAGCCGGGTCTTTCTGGGCCTTTTCGTCGGCCGGCGCCGGAGCTCCGGCAGCCAGCCAGGCGGTGACCCGCTGCAGCTGTTCGACAGACAACGGCTCACCTTCAGGCGGCATTCGCTCGCCTTCGTCCGCCGCCGTGATGCGGTGCAGAAACAGACTGCTGAGTTCTTCGCCTGAGGGCAGTGCTGCTCCCGAATCACCACCGGCTCGGATCGAGGCGACCGTATCCAGACGCAGACCGGCTTCCTGTTTGATGGCGCCGTGGCATGAATAGCACTTCGCCTTCAGAATCGGCTTGATGTCCCGGACATAGTCGGGCTCCGCAGCCGAAACCACATACCCTGGAACTGCTGCGATCAGCCCCAGAACGACAAACTTGGCAATGACTTTTTTCATGTCCCCTAGGATAACAAGCAGCAAGACTCAGATACAACGCGGCATGTCTTCGCTTGGCGGCGCCCGGGGCGAACCGTCGACCTCACAGGCACTTTGGGCCCTTCGAGGTGATCTACCGCCCACTGCCGGCCCTCCGTATTCGGCATCCGCGGCGTAGATGGCCTGCGGTGCGGTCGACGCTGGCAGTCGACCGTCGCAGTCGACCTTCTCAGCCGACCGTCGCAGTCCACGCTGGCAGCCGGAACCGGCACGAAACCCGTGGCAACGCGCAGTTCTGCGTCACTGTGGGGCGATAGCCGCAGTTTTTGCTGCATTTCAGACCATTCTGCGTCCTCCATTGCACAGATCCGGTCTTGCCGGAGCCACAAAAACCGGGGTATAGTTCGCGGTTCAGACGCTGACGGAACAGCTGATCCACCCACACGGATGTGATTGTGATCCGGTTGAAACCACCTACATTGCTCGACCTGTCCAACGGCCGTACTGCTGCGCGCCGAATGAACACAGGTCAGAGCCACCGGACCACAGCGTCCGTTGACGACTACCGGCAGGCCGCACCGGCAGCCTCGGCGCTGAAACAGCGATGGCTGCTGCCAATCCTGTTGATGACCGTGCTGACGGGGTGTCAGGGCAAGAGTCTGGTGGATGATAATCCCGTCTTCTCTGAGACGCCGCCGAGACGTTCGCTGACGAACCGCTCAACGGTGGCCCAGACTGATGCCTCGCCCCGTGCGGTCATAACGGCGGTCAGTCATGAAAGTTCGGACGTCGTTCCGCTGACGGGCAATTCAGTGGTGGCGGAAGTCAACGGCAGCCCGATTTTTGTCGACGATCTGATTGGCAGCATCAGGCTGGCCGTCGAAGATGACCCGAATCTTACACCTGAGCAGCGTCAGACGATTCTGCAGACTCAGATCAAAAGTCGTCTGGACAACTATATCGATCAGGAGATCGTGCTGCAGGCACTTCGCCAGGTGATTCCGGCAGACCGACAGGACGCGATTCGAGAATCTCTACAGGAACCCTTCCGTGAGGTCGTGGGCAATATCAAGGCGGACAACAACGTCGAAACCGACCAGCAGCTGAACGAAATTCTGGCGGGACAGGGCCTGTCCATCGATCTGCTCAGGGAAAGTTTCACTCGCATCCAGATGGTACAGGGCTATCTGTCCTCCGTTGCCACGGTCGAAGACGCCGTCGATCGCATTGAGATGGTGGAGTACTACGACCAGCACCGCGATGAATACACGTCTGAGGAACGAATTCGCTGCCAGGAGATCGTGGTCCTGTTTTCCTCACACGGCGGTCGCGAAGGTGCCGAGAAGCGAATGGCGCAGGTGATTGAAAAGCTGCAGCAGGACGGTGATTTTGCCGAACTGGCCGTGCAGTTCTCAGACGCGCTAAGCGCTGAGAAACGCGGTGATATGGGCTGGCTGCAGCGCGGCAGCCTTGCGGACAAGGATCTCGAAAACGCCCTGTTCGCCCTGGAGCCGCAGACGATGACGAACGTCTACATTCGCGACGATCGGCTGGAAGTCTACCGCGTCGTTGATCACCAGGTGGCCCGGACCGCTCCGCTTAGCGAGGTTCAGCAGCAGATCGAAGCGACGATTCGAAAGAATCGCCGGGAGTCCGCTCGCTCGAAGGCTCTGAAGGATCTGCGCGAGAAGGCCGTTGTGGTCACCATGTTCGATGATGAAGCAGAGACCGTCCGCAACTAAGGATCAAACGGAAAATTACTGGCGCGTCGAAACGTGGCGTAGGCTTCCAGCCTGCGTTTTTCTGCATCGCAAGCTGGAAGCTTACGCCACTTATTTTCCGCTCGGTCCTAAGTAACGTTCGATCACCAGCTGACTTGTTGGTCGCCTTTCGCTCCGAGGAAGGACGCCCTTTCGCGGGCGACCTGAAGAGAACAAGTACACTCTCGCGGCCCGATAAACGGACAAACAGTGGTCGCGGCTGGGGACGTCGATTTAATTACTGATGCAATTGCCAGGGTCTCTCTGGCTCCGTGCCCCCCCCCCGAAAATTCCGACCAGACAGTTGTCCCGCCTCGGTCCCAGGCTCCGTTTGGGGCCGCTGGACTTTCGGGCGGAGCCCGAAATGTGCGCAGAACCCGCATTCGAATTGTGGGGCGTTTGGTTCGTGGCAGCAGGTTGTATGACGTGGCGTGTGTCCTGCAAACGCCGAGGTGAACCGGTCGGGCCGCGTGTTGACGCTGTCTAACGGCGTCCGAGGTTTTTTCGCCAGTACGAAACGCTGGTGGCGCCGGCTTTGCTGCCATCAGGATGAAAGACCTGAATATTCGCAGCCTCGCTTCCTACCTCGGAAAGGTGTCCCAGCGCTTTGGCAAAACTGGTGGCGTGCACCTGTGTTTCTGACAGAATTTTTCCGTGTCGGTCAACCACCTGTACGTCATACGGGGTCATTAGATAATTCTCCGGTTGCGAACCAGACTCAGCTGGTTCTGGTTGAAAAAGAACGGAAGGCGGGCGATCAGTCGGCCGCAGCCAGCATGTCGTTCTTCAGCAGCATGATGCGATCGAACACCTTCGTGGTTTCGAAGCCGTCCAGATCATGCACCATTGTTTCCACGTCGCCCTCGGCCGTCAGGTCCGACGTCAGGCGGGTGAGTTCTTCGCGACAGGATTCCAGAGCCTCGACGCCCTGATCATCCTCCAGTATTCGAACAAAGTCAGTCCGAGCGTTTATCAGAACGTCGGCGATCATGCCATAGCGATCGGCCAGCAGATCGCAGGCATGACACACTGTCTGTAATTTTTCGCAAAGGGATCGGTCACTCATCATTGTCGTCCTGTCTTCTCTTCCCGTGCGGTTTTTCTGTGCGCTGGCCCTGGCACGCGACGGAAGACGGACTGCGAGTGAAACAGCGAACAGAAACACAGAGCGTCAGATCAGTTGACACGGCGCCCTGCGTTCGGCGACTGACGGGCTTCGTCAGTTGGATCCCAGAATGGCAACATGGGAGGTGTCAGCAGTCTGCGCAGCTAATGGTGAATCGCCGGCCCGAGAACTCCGACCGCGATTCAGCACGGCATCGTAACACGTCTCCACGATGTTCAGCCCCTGATCCAGCAATTCGTCCTCGATCGTCAGCGGCATCAGGAACTTCAGCACATGGTCATCCGTGCCGCTGGTTTCGATGATCAGTCCGCGTTTGAAGGCCTCGCCGACGATTTTTCCGGCCAGTTCCGGACGCTCTCGACACGCCAGCCCCCGCATCATGCCTCGGCCCTTCGGTTCCAGAGTCACCTGATCCGAGAACCGTTCAGCCAGTGCGGTGAGCCGCCCGGCCAGCATGTCTGCCTTGCGGTCGATCTCGTTGGTGAAATTCGAATTTTTCCAGAACAGATCCAGGGCCGCCGTCGCGGTCACGAACGCCAGATTATTACCTCGAAATGTCCCGTTGTGTTCGCCCGGCTTCCATTTGTCCAGTTCGTCCTTCATCAGCACAATGGACATCGGCAGACCATAGCCGCTCAGGGACTTGGACATGGTCACGATATCGGGAACAATGCCGGCACGTTCAAAACTCAGAAAGGTTCCGGTTCGTCCGCAGCCGGCCTGAATGTCGTCAACAATCAGCAGCATGTCGTGGTCACTGCAGAGACTTTCCAGTCGCTGTAACCATTCAAAGCTGGCCACGTTGATGCCGCCTTCGCCCTGGACGGTTTCCACGATGACAGCGGCGGGCTTGTCCAGTCCGCTGCTTCCGTCAATCAGCATGGTTTCGAAGATTTCCAGCGTGTCGACATTTTCGCCCAGATAGCCGTCAAACGGCATGAATGTCACATTGCTGAGCGGCACACCGCTGGCATTCCGAAAATGGCTGTTCGCCGTTGCCGCGACGGATCCCAGGGTCACACCGTGAAAACCGTTGGTAAAGGCTACGATGTTGGTGCGTCCCGTTACCTTTCGGGCCAGTTTGAACGCCGCCTCAACGGCATTTGTTCCGGTCGGCCCCGTAAACTGCACCTTGTAGTCGAATTCCGCCGGCCACAGAGCTCGTCGTTCCAGTGTCTCCAGAAACTGCTCCTTGGCCTCGGTCTGCATATCCAGGCCGTGCAGCAGGCCGTTTGATTCCAGATATTCAATCAGCCGTTCCCGCAGCGCAGGGTTATTGTGACCGTAGTTCAGCGTCCCGGCTCCCGCCAGAAAATCGATGTACTCCCGGCCGTCGCGGTCGACCAGCATCGCATTTTCCGCTGAGGTGAAGGTGGTCGGGAACGAGCGGCAGTAGCCGCGAACATTGGATTCGAGTCGTTCAAAAATACTGGCCATCTGAGGGTCCGGTTTCCTTTCAGTCTTCGTAGTGGAACCGTGGTGTTCCGAAGTTCAATGAGGTGCAGGCGACGGTGTCGACCACACGGTGCACGTCACAAAGTGACGCAAACGTTGTGCCGGTCGCTTCGCTGCCAGGCCTGCAGGGTGATTAATCGTCAACCAACGCGGCGGAGAGACAGCCCGTTCGTCCCGCGGAAGGAACGGGCAACCATGTCCCCGCTAATGCAGTCTGCAGGACGGACTGGTGCTTCATCCCACCGTGCATTTCGCAGCTGGATCGGCAATCCGCTCCACCCGGTGCTCTGACGGACGCATCAACAGTCCGCCCGGTTCAGGCGGTCTGTTTGCCGGATCGCTTCAGCGAACGACGCCAGCGAGGTTTCTGCGGCAGCTTTGGCGTAATCGGACGGCAAAACCGGACAGACTGTCGCATGGTGCGACAGCCTGTCGCAGTTCAGCCAGTCAGCTTTCTCAAGTTGCTTCCGGCCGAGGCTCAGTCAGGACCAGGCGCGGTCCCTGTTCGCTCTTCTGAGTATCGAGCGTACGCTCACCGAGCATTTCTGCCATTTGGGGGCCGACAAACAGGACAGGGCGGTCGCCGCACTTGTAAGCCACATCCCCCTCTCGTGCGTTGTCAATCTGCGGCTGCAGTTGATTGTCGTTCAGAACGAATCGAATGGCGGCCGTGGGCGGGGCCTCAAACAAAAGTGTATTCAGGTGCTGTGCAGCAGCATCGGTCACCTTGAGCATGGTTTCCTCCAGAAGAATGGAAAAGACAGATGCAAAATCACGTGCCCTGGTAAGCGTACTTTCCGGGCCGCGAACTTTGCGCGAAGCAGCGACACGTCATTCGGCAACGGCGGTGGCCGGCGTGTCGGCGGTGGCCGGCGTGTCGGCGGAAGCGATCCAGGTGCCCGGTCCGCATTCGAAGGTATTGCGAACCCACACTCGGACATTTCCTTCCAGCGCCGCTGCGGCCGCCTTGTCGTGCAGTACTTTGGCTCCGCCGGATGCCAGATTGAAGGCCTCATCGTAGGTCAGTGAATCGTATCGGACGGCGTTGGGATGACAGTTCGGATCACAGTCGTAGACACCGTCAGTATCGGCCTTGCAGAGTTCGACGGTACCGTTCAGCGCGGCCCCGAGTGCGACGGCCGTGTAGTCCGAACCGCCGCGGCCGAGTGTGCACAGTCGTCCGTCCGGCGCTCGTCCGGTGAAGCCACCGACCACGGGAACAATTCCGTTGCGAAGCCGTTCCTGCACCGGGGCCGGATCAAGTTCATCGATTTCGGCGTCACCGAAGTCACCATCGGTTGAAATGACCTGCCACGGCGGGACAACCTCGGCCCGCCGCCCGGCAGCCGTGATGGCGGCGGCCATCAGCGCGGCGCTCTGCTGTTCGCCGGTGGTAAGCAATGCATCCATGGCATGGACGGGAACCTTGTCGGTCAGGCCGTTCATCAGGGCCAGCAGTTCATCCGTAGTACCGGCTCTGGCCGACACCACCACGACGATGTCTTCGTCTCGATCCCTGATCTGTCTTGCGATTTCGTGAAAGTCGTCGATGGATGCGAGGCTGCTGCCTCCAAACTTCAGAACTGCGATTGACATAATTGAGGTTGTTGCTCCTGCGTCTGACAAATGGCCTGTTGAATGAAAACCGGGCCGCCGCTTCGGGCGGCAACGAATTGGAGGAAGCCCTGCAGCAAACCCGATGCCGAACGGCCAGACACTGCGTTGTGTTTGAATCAGCGGCGGACAGACGCCGGTCCCCGACGTACCACCGCGACATTCTGACGCCTGCCCCCCAGCGGGCACGTCAGAATGTCGCATCTTCCGGAACACGTGGTTTCCGCTCGTCGGGCATTGTTGTTTCACTCGTGATGAAGTATCACGGACTATCATGACACGACGTGACCAGGAACTGCTTTTTCGATCCACTGTGGCCGCCACCGTCTCCATTTCGGTCGCGATGCTGGTGGTGCTGCTGATCGGAATCTGGGGAGCACAACGCGATCTGTCAGATATCCGCGCCAATCTGCTGCGGGCGGAGGTCGGCCGCCTGCATTCGCACGGCCTTCGCACCGTCGCTCGGCTGGAAACGGAACTGGAACCAGACGGTTCTGCGGCAGACCTGACAGAAATTCACAGCTTCGACTGGCTGCAAACATTCTGGAAACGCGTGATTCCGGCAGAGCAGCAGCGTCTTTACGCCGCCATCGTGAAGCCGGACGGCGAAATCGTGATGCACAGTCAGAAGCAGATGGCAGGCCGAAAACCTGACGCCGACTGGCAGCAGGCTCCGGTCCCGGTGACGGTTGAAATGGGCCATGTCTGTCAGACCAGCGATCCGTTCCTGACTGCCGGGCTGCCGGCCATCGATATTTCGCTGCCGATTGAAGTGAACGGGATTCTGGTCGGCCACTACCACTCGGGCTTCGATCAGGCATGGCTGGAAAAACAGACCGTCGCCCTTCAGCGACCGGTCCGCAACCGCTGGATCCTGCTGGTCGGAACAATTTTTGTCATTGTCCTGGTGGCGGCTCTGTCACTGCATCGGATCAACCGGCGGACTGCGGCTCTGCAACAGGCCATCAGCATCAGTCACGTCAAACAGCTGTCGGATCTCGGGAGACTGGTCGGAGCACTGGCCCATGAAATCCGAAATCCGCTGAACGCCATTCGCCTGAATCTTCATGCCCTGCAGAATGTCCTGCTGGATAAGGCCACGCTGTCGCCGGAGGAAATTCAGCTGGCGGTGGAAGAATCCAACCGCGAGATACTGCGGCTGAGTGAGCTGATGAAGACCATGCTGGGATATGCCCGACCAGAACAGGCGGCAGCCGAGGAAATCGACCTGAATCAGGAAATCTCGGCCACCGGCAGTTTTCTCACCCAGATGATGCAGCGAAATCAGATCCGTTTCACCGTCAGTGTGCCTGAGATCCCGACGATCGTGTCGATGGATCCCGACCGGCTGCGGCAGGTGCTGCTGAACCTGTCCAATAATGCACTGGACGCCGCCGGCCCCGGCGGCGAAGTCAGACTGTCACTGCAGACCGGCGACCGGTTCGCCACGATCTGTATCGAAGACGATGGGCCGGGAATTCCGCCCGCCGAGCGGGAAAATATCTTTGAAGCGTTCTATTCCACAAGGGATACCGGCACCGGACTTGGCCTGGCGCTGGTCCGGCGGTTTGTGGAAGAAGCCGGCGGTACCGTCCGCTGCACACAGAACGGACCGAACAGTCATCTGAGCGGTGCTGTCTTCGAAATCAGTCTGCCCTTGATAAATCAGCCGGATGATGCATCATCGTCCCCGCGATGAACGAAATTAGTGCAGAAACAACCGAAGTCATGTCGTTGAAACACCGCATTCTTGTTGTCGAAGATGAGCAGGCCGAACGCGATGCGCTGGCTCGTATTCTAAGAATGGCGGACTTCGAACCGGTGACGGCAGGCAGCGTCGAGGCAGCGCTGGCTCGGATTCAGGAACAGATCGATGTCGTGATTTCAGACCTGCGTCTGGGCACCGGACCGAACGGCGTGGCTCTGCTGCGTGCGTGGCGAAAGCAGCATCCGACCGCACCATTCATGCTGCTGACGGCCTTCGGCGATGTCGAGTCCGCCGTGGATGCCATGAAGCTGGGAGCGGATGAATACCTGACCAAGCCGGTGGACCCGGACGAACTGCTGACACGCATCCGCAGATGCCTGGACCAGCGTTCTCAGCTGCACGCCCCGGTTGAAGGCTTCGAAGAAATTGTCGCCCGGTCTGAAGCGATGCAGGACGTGTTCGGCCAGACGTACCGGGCCGCTCAGACAGACAGCACCGTCCTGATTATCGGGGAATCCGGCACCGGAAAAGAACTGATTGCTCATGCCCTTCATCAGAACAGTCAACGATCGGCCGCGCCGTTCATCACGGTCAACATGGCCGCCATCCCCGAAACACTGGTCGAAAGTGAGTTGTTCGGACACATCCGGGGTTCGTTTACCGGCGCCGCCGCAGACCGCGTGGGACGGTTTCAGGCGGCCAGCGGCGGAACTCTGTTCATTGACGAAATCGGGGACTTTCAGCTGGCGTCCCAGGCCAAACTGCTGCGAGCTCTTGAGAACAGCACCGTGACGCCGGTCGGCAGCAATCAGGAAGAACACGTGGATGTCCGCGTCGTCGCCGCGACCAGTCGGGAACTGCACGAAATGCTCCGTGACGGCACGTTCCGCGAAGATCTGTTCTATCGCCTGAACGTGGTCACCATCGCGCTGCCGCCTCTGCGTGATCGTCGGGACGACATCGGCCTGCTGGCCCGGTCGTTCCTGGCAGAATTCTGTGAGCAGCAGGGGCGCAGTCTGCTGCAGATCGATCCAGGTCTGATGCAGTTTCTGGAATCCTTTGACTGGCCCGGCAACGTGCGCCAGCTGCGAAACTGCATTGAAAGCATGGTGGTCATGGCCCAGCGGGATGTGCTGACGCTGGAGGACCTGCCGAACCATCTGGAACCTCCCCTCGGTGACGACACTGATCTGCATGTCCCGCGAGACACCACTCTGGACGAACTCGAACGGGAAGCCATCCGCCAGACGCTGGATCGCTTCCAGGGAAACCGAACCCAGACCGCTGAATCACTCGGCATCAGCGTGCGTACCCTGCAGCGACGGATCAAGGAATGGAATATGGAAGAGGAATGAGCCGTGCGGCGGTGCGGTCACTGGATTTCAGTTTGTGACGGCGCGTCCGCGCTGATACAACATATTCTTCAGAAACAACCTTCTTCCACCGCAGCGGGAAGTCGCTCATGCTGGAAATCACTGATACGGCAGGACCGCACTCAGAAAACTGTCAGGGACTGCGACGACGGTCTCTGCTGAAAGCCGGAGCCCTTAGCGCACTCGGGCTGACCACGCCGGGTCTCAAACGCCTGCAGGCTGCGACCGGCAGTCCCGACAACGGTAAATCGGTGATTCTGCTGTGGCTGGACGGCGGCCCCAGTCAGCTGGAAACCTACGATCCGAAACCGGACGCGTCCAGCGAATATCGCGGACCGTGGGGCGACCTCGACACAAACGTACCCGGCATTCGTTTTTCGTCGATGCTGCCGCTGCATGCCGGACATGCGGATAAGATGTGCGTGCTGCGATCGGTGCATCACGATACCGGAGATCACTTCGCGGCCGCTCACTGGATGCTGACGGGACGGTTTGGTGCCACGGCCGCCAACAAGAAACCAACATCACCCTCCGTCGGGTCCTGTGTCGCGAAGCTGACTGAAGCCACTCAACCGGGAATGCCCACCTATGTCGGTCTGCCGGCCGCTCACAGTGTCTACATCTATCCCGGCTACATGGGGTCCGCCTATCTGGGACCGGGCTTCGACCCGTTTCAGGTAAACATGAAGCAGAAGTACATGTCCGCCGTCTACAAGGCGGACATTCAGCCGCCGCCGTTTCTGGAAAGCATGTCCGGTGATGCTCAGCGGTCACTGACACGCATGTCTCTGCTGGAATCGCTGGACCATCTGGATCGAACGATCGATCAGTCGGGCGTGATGTCATCGATGGACGGGTTCCAGCAGAAGGCCGTCGACATGCTGATCCGAGGTCCGGCGCGGCAGGCATTCGACATGGGACAGGAAGACGCCGTGACGCGGGATCGCTACGGCCGCGGACCGTGGGGACACTACACACTCATGGCCCGTCGCCTTGTCGAATCCGGTGTCCGTTTCGTGACCGTCGACATGCCTCACTGGGATACTCATTCCCGTATCAAGACCGGACTGGAAGCCCGGCTGCCTTATCTGGACATGGCGGTCGACGGCCTGATGACCGATCTGGCCGAACGCAGTCTGCTGGACGATGTGCTGGTCGTGATTATGGGCGAATTCGGCCGAACCCCCAGACTGAATTCAGGACAGGCCGGAATTCCGATTCCCGGCCGCGACCACTGGGGCAGTGCAATGAGCGTGGTGATGGCCGGTGGCGGCCTGAGAACAGGACAGGTTGTCGGAGCGACCAACAGCAAAGCAGAACATCCGATCAGCAGCCCGCTCAGACCCGATGATGTGCTGGCGACAATCTACCATGTGCTGGGCATCGACTACCGGCACATCCAGTTCACTGACTATTCCGGACGCCCGGTGTCCATGCTCGACGGCGGCAACCCGATTGCCCAGATCATCTGACAGGCTGTCCGGAAACCCGGTTGTGGCGTAAGTCGACAAGACGTTCGACCACGTCTTCCGGCAACGGCCGAAGCTTCGCTACAGTGTCCGCACAGGCACAGTGTCCGCACAGGCACGGGGTCCGCACAGGCATCGGGCCGCGTGTTTCAGCCGGTCTGAGGCAGGTCCAGCACCTGAGCAAAGCGGTCCAGAACAGCGTGCTTCAGATCATTGAATTCAGGACTGTCGAAGTCGCCCGTGCGGACCAGATCATGAGCCATCCGCCGAGCGACCTGCAGCGTCTGCAGATCGCGTACGGGATTGGCCACTCGCAGCGGCAGCGAACCACTCTGCCGTGTCCCCAGCACGTCGCCGGGCCCGCGAAGTTCGGCATCGCGCTCGGCCAGCCGAAACCCGTCTGAAGATTCCTCCATGGCCTGCAGCCGCTCATTGGCTTCGGGAGTATCGCTGCCGGACAGCAGAAAACAATATCCCTGGTAGCTGCCGCGACAGATTCGTCCCCGGAGCTGGTGCAGCTGAGCAAGTCCGAATCGTTCGGCCTGCTGAATCACCATCAGCGTGGCGTTGGGAACATTGACACCAACTTCAATGACCGTGGTACTGACCAGCACGTCTGTGTCGCGAACGCGGAACCGGTCCATCACCTCGTGGCGCGTGCTGCGGTCCATGCGGCCGTGCAGCAGATCCACCCGCAGACCGGCCAGCTCTGTCTGTCTGAGTGCCGCATAGACCGTTTCCGCGGCGGCATCGTCTTCCTCCGACTGACCTTCAACCCGGGGGCAGACAACGTAGGCCTGGCGTCCTTTCCTGACCTGCTGCCGGACGAATTCCCACGCCCGTCGCTGCTGATCCGGTGTCTGCACACGGCTGGTGATCACCTTCTGCCGTCCCGGCGGCAGCTCTCGGATGGTCGATATATCCAGGTCGCCGAATCGAGTCAGACACAGGCTTCGCGGTATCGGTGTCGCCGTCATGACCAGCACATGAGGCTGCATGGGCACTGGTCGCCGGCCGTTTTCGCCCTGAGACAAATCCTGCTCACTGTCGACGCTGCCGAAGGACGCCCGCTGGCGGACCCCGAATCGATGCTGTTCGTCGATCACCGCAATCGCCAGATTTCTGAAGTTGACAGAGTCCTGAATTACGGCCTGAGTGCCCACGACCAGCTGACATTCACCGGATGCAATATCCGCCAGCAGCTGTCGGCGAACCGGTGCCGACAGTCCCCCCACCAGAAACCCTCGCTTCACCCGACTGTGAACCAGAAGTTCCTCAAACGTCTGCCAGTGCTGCGTAGCGAGCACCTCTGTCGGTGCCATCACCACGGCCTGGTAGCCGCAGGCGACCGCCGCCAGCATTGCATAGACCGCAATGGCCGTCTTGCCGGCGCCCACATCTGCCTGCAGCAGGCGGTGCATCGGCTGCGTCCGCCGCAGATCCTCAACCAGTTCCTGCACCACCTGATCCTGCCCGTCCGTAAAGCGAAAATCGAACAGTCGCCGAATCCGAGCATCGATTTTGGCCGTGACTTCAATCGAATGCGATCGACTACTGCTTCCCCAGAAACGCCGGCGCATGGCCAGCCCCAGTTGGAATTCCAGCAGGTCGTCCAGAATCAGACGGTGGCGGCCGGCATCGAACTGCTTCTTTGTCTGAGGTGTATGCAGCCATTTCATGGCTGTCGGCAGGTCGGGCAGCTGATGGTGCTTTCGATAGTATTCCGGAAGCGGTTCGGGCAACAGGTGGGCGTAACCATCGACGGCTGCTCTGGTCATCCGCCGCATGGCATCCATTTTGATGCCGTCGGTCAGCGGATAACGCGGCAACACTCCCACCGCGTCTTCCAGATTCTCTGATTCATCTTCAGCACTGAGCCAGTGAATGCCCGGATTCCCGAATTCCCAGCGTCCGCCCCGGCGCTGAGGCTTGCCGCTGAAGATCACGTGATCGTCATCCCGGAACTTCTTCAGCATCCACGGCTGATTAAACCAGGTGCCGCGAACGAACTGTCCGTTGCAGTCCAGCAGCACGCCGACCAGCGTGCGGCCGTTCGAAAGATTGCGAACGTCCCGATCAACAACACGACCGTGGACCGACTGTTCGACATCCTTTTCCAGCTTGTGGGCCGGCCGCAGATCGCTGAAGTCATTCACGCTGTGCGGTACATGCATCAGCAGATCGAAGGCGGTCTGGATTCCCAGTTTCGCCAGCAGCACCGCTCGATCAGGACCCACGCCGGGAACAAACTGTACCGGCGTGGCCAACGGATTCTCGCGCGACGCGGACGATCGTGACGGTGACTCAGACATCGGGACGGAAGGAATCTGGCTGACGAGTTCGCCGTGCCAGCCTGCAGGCTATTCAGATTTGGTCAGGACGTGGCGTTCCGTAACTTTCCACCAGTCTTGAAGGGCGTCCGCCAGTCGTGCCACGACCTCAGGATGATCACCGGCGACGTTGGTCGTTTCATGCGGATCCGTCAGCAGGTTGAACAGCTGAGGTCGCTTTTCGTCCCGCGGATGAGCAGCACCATAGCGACCAACCTGACCGTCATAAGTCAGCAGCAGCTTCCACTGATCTTCAATGACCCAGCGGTACAGCAGAGAAGTCTGAGGATTGTCGACGTCAGCGACATCATGAGCAAAGCTTTCACCGAAGATCTGGCGGCGGTCCAGCGGCTGCTTCCCGGTGACAACCGGCAGCAGATCAAGACCCGGCAGATTGTCCGGAACCTCGGCACCGGCGGCCCGCAGCATCGTGGGTACCAGATCGATGCTGCTGACGACTTCCGGCCGTTCAGCCGCGGGGATCTGGCCCGGCCAGCAGATCATGATCGGAGTCCGCGTGCCACCTTCGTTTGGCGACTGCTTGGACCGGGGAGCAAACTGCGACTTCCATCCGTCCGGCAGGTCCGCGTCAGCCGTCCGCTGAATCCAGCCATTGTCGGTGACGTACACAATCATCGTGTTGTCTGCCACACCGGCCTGATCCAGATAATTGATCAGTTCGCCGCAGGTTTCATCAAACCAGTCACACATGGCGTAATACTTGGCCAGCGATTCGTCTCGACCGGCCTGACGATATTTTTTCAGAATGCGCTGCGGCGGGTTGTGCGGCGTATGGGGCAGAAACGGTGCGTACCACAGAAAGAACGGTTTCTGTTCAGCCGTCGCCATGTCTACAAAATCAAACACCGGCTGCATGCCTGCGCGACCGATCTTCAGTCCGTCGTCTCCATGCCGACCGCCACGCTCCGGAAACCCGCGGGTCATCCCGTGAGTAAATCCACCGCGCCGGTAACTGCCTTCCCACCACTTGCCGCTCTGGTGGCTCAGGTAGCCCTGCGCCGCGAGCAGTTTCGGCACCGTGTCGAGGCGATCCAGCTTCGCAATCAGTTTTTCACGTCTGACCGGGTCGTTCGGAGGAACCGGATCATTGCCGG
The DNA here is from genome assembly GCA_040222735.1 of Fuerstiella sp. Classification (GTDB taxonomy): domain Bacteria; phylum Planctomycetota; class Planctomycetia; order Planctomycetales; family Planctomycetaceae; genus Fuerstiella. The sequence continues at coordinate 32,818 of JAVKCM010000289.1, forward strand.
TAATGCCGTGCTGATGCGGATACAGCCCCGTGATCATCGTCGCCAGCGACGGGCGGCACAGCGCGACCGGCACATAACCGCGGCGAAACAAAGCGCTGCGGGATGCCAGCCGATCCAGATGCGGAGTCTGAATGGCCGGATGCCCCATAAATCCGTAATCCGTCCATGCCTGATCATCACTGATAATCATCACGATATTGGGCTTTGCAGCAGCGGATGCTGTCGGGCCGGATACGGCCGGGCCTGGCTCTCCCGCAGCGGAACAGTTCGGCGGAATCACCACCGACCCGTACAGAAAACCGAGGATTGCGACTGCTGTCGATAGACGAACGGCATTCATGGAATCAGCCAGCTGAGTTGTGGGACACACGCGGGTGCGTCGCGGAAATTACAAACCTGAAATCAACCACTCGGTAACCAGAGCGGTGGCTGATACTATAATCACACAGACGGCAGATTTCATGGCCGTCCGAATCTTCTTCCGCCCAATTTGCTCAGCGGGTCGGCAGACCGTCGGCGAAAGACACCTATGACGGATGATGATCGCGAAGAACGCCTGGCGTCGGTCCTGGATCGACTGATCAATGATTCTCACCGGGGATCCTCAGCCAAGCTGCTGGACCAGGCAGTACGTGAACATCCGGATCTGGAATCTGATATCCGCGAACTCTACGCCACGGCGATGATCGCGAACGATGTGGCACTGCTGCAGTCGGATCAGATCAGTGCGATCATCGACGGCACGACCCCCGGGCGGCCCGAAATTTCCTCAACCGGTTCTGCCGTCGGCGCGACCGTGGGTGATTTTGAGCTGCTGGAAGAAGTCGGTCGAGGCGGCATGGGAGTCGTGTATCGCGCCTACCAGAAGTCTCTGGCACGCACGGTGGCGCTGAAGATGATCCCCAATGCGGCCTTTGCCGCGTCCACGGACCTTGCAAGGCTGCGAGCCGAAGCGCTGGCCGCCGCGCGTCTGAACCATCCGAATATCGTCCCGGTCTACGAGGTGGGCGAACACGACGGCCAGCCGTGGTTCAGTATGCAGTTTGTGGAAGGTACAACGCTTTCTGACCGACTGGCGACGGGCCCGATGGCCGCCGAAGAAGCCGTGCGACTGCTGATTCCGATCGTCGAAGCCATCGGCTCGGCACATCGCGCCGGCGTCCTGCACCGTGACCTGAAGCCTTCCAATGTGCTGCTGACGCGCGACGGCGAACCCTTTGTCACGGACTTCGGTCTGGCCAAACGCGTGCCCGCCGCCGACGATTCACTGGTGATGGCCGGGGGCAGCAGCGAGGCCAATCTGACACAAAGCGGTGCCATCCTGGGAACCCCTTCCTGGATGTCGCCGGAGCAGGCAGCCGGACAGACGGAAGCCGTCGACCTGGCGACTGACATCTACAGTCTGGGCGCAATTCTCTACGCCATGCTGACCGGCCGCCCGCCGTTTCAGGCGGCTTCACCGCTGGACACCCTGCTGATGGTGATGGAAGAAGATCCCCCCGGCATCCGAGTCCTCAACCCAAAAATCGACGCCGATCTGGAAATGATCGTTCTGAAGTGCCTGCAGAAACCCCGTGATCTTCGATATTCGTCAACTGCAGAACTGGCCAGCGACCTGCGGGCATGGCTGAACAAGGAACCAGTCAGCGCCCGACGCTCCACGTTCATGAATGTCCTGACACGACTGTTTCGCGAATCACATCACGCCGCAATTCTGCAGAACTGGGGGCTGCTGTGGATGTGGCACGGCCTGGTGCTGCTGACGCTGTGCCTGACGACCAACGCCTTTCAGTTTGCCGGAATACAGCTGCGGCTGCCCTACGTCGGTCTGTGGGTCTTTGGTCTGGGCTGCTGGGCGCTGATCTTCTGGAACGTGCGGCGCCGGGCCGGGCCGATCACATCCATCGAACGTCAGATCGCTCATGTCTGGGCCGGCAGCATGGTGGCATCATCCATGTTGTTTGCCGTCGAATCAGTGATGGACGAACCCGTGCTGGAATTTTCGCCGGTCCTGGGCTGCATTGCCGGCATCGTGTTTCTGGCAAAGGCCGGGATGCTGTCCGGCAGTTTTTATATTCACGCCATGGTACTGTTCGGCACGTCCGTCGTGATGGCCGCCATGGCTCGCAGCGGCGAACCGAACTTCAGCATTTCGCTGTTCGGACTGGTGTCGGGACTGACTTTTTTTCTGCCCGGACTGAAGTACTACCGTCAGCAGAAAAAGATATCGCGGGGCAGCAAATCATCCTGACAGCCCGCCCCGCCCGACCGTCGGTCACGAAGCCTTCTTCAATGGCAGACGCTGCTCGTCCTGAGCCCGCAGCTGTTCAAACACCTTCTTTACCGCCGACGCCGGAACAGCATAGCTGGTGATCCGCGCGGCCCGGGCAATATTAAGCCCCACGGCTCGTCCGGAAATGTCAAACAGCGGGCCGCCGCACTGATGCGGATACAGATCCGTGTCATGCTGCAGCGCTTCCGGAAATCCCGAATTATGCGTGCTTGCGAATTTGCCCAGCTTGTCCGTGTCGGAATATCGGCTCAGCATAACATCGCCATGATCTTCGATAAAACGGGGGGTCAGTACAACATCCACGGTCCGGACCGTGTCGCCGCGTTCGATCTGAAGTGCAATCCTGGCATTCGGTTCGAACTGCCGGATACGGTCCATCATCCGTCGCACGTCAGACAGCGACTCGCCGTTGATCGAACGAATCACATCGTCTTCCCTGATGCCGAATCTCATGGCCGCACCACCGGGAAGAACGCGTTCCACGGCGACGCCGGCATTCTGCCCGATTCCATCCTTCAGCTGCTGCAGCTGGACGCCCAGAAAGCCCCTGGTTGAAGTCGGCAGCTTACGTGTGGCCACGCTGACCACGCCCGGCAGCAGCGGCGCTCCGCGTGAATCCGTGGTGATCACAATGCGACCGGGGGACTGCTCTTCAGTGGTCCACGGCACAGGATTCAAATCCCTTGCGTCAACCTTGACCAGCATCAGGTCGAAGGCGTAATCCACAGCCACTTCACGAGGTTTCAGGGTCCGCCCGTCGGGCAGCACGCAGACGGATCGAGGGACATTGTCCAGTTCACTGGCCTTTGTCAGGATATACCCGTCCTCACTCATGATTGTACCCAGAGTCACCGTCTGCCCGTACTTTCGAAACTCAACCACGCTGTTGCGGGCCGCATCCAGCACAGATTCGAAGCGCTGCAGTTCTTCGGGACTGCGCTTTTCGAACGGACCGACACGGCGCAGCGAAGTCAGCTGATTCCTGAGCTCCAGATAATGTTCGCGGTCTGCCGCTTCAATGCCCTGATCCTGACGTTCCCGCAACTCACTGTCAGTCGGCTTGCGCCCGGTGGTCATGCTGATCGTCACTTCCTTTCCGTGACGATCCACCACAACATCCACGGTCTGTTCTTCAGCCAGCTGTTCCAGCAGATTGCTCAGGCCCAGCGGATCGGCAAACGGCTGCCCGGCAACCCTCAGCAGAATATCTCCGGCCCGAATCCCGGCGCTGGCGGCAGGTCCGTTGCTCACGACCTGAGAAATCTCAGGCGTGAAATTTCTCCAGCGTATCGCAAGTCCCACAAAACTGGTCTCCGCCAGTTCGCTGTCGTGCGCCTGCAGCCGTCCCCATGACTCACCATTTTCCATACGGTCTCCGTCACGACGAAAACAGTCGATCGCCACGTGACGGTTCTCGACGATGACTTCCGTGATCATGCTGTGAATACCGATCACTTTGCCGGACATATCGAACAGAGGTCCGCCGGAATCGCCCAGCACAATGGCACAGTCGGACACAATAGTTCGATAGCCGACGGACAGCACTCGTCCCAGACGCACCGGCGCCGGTCGATCGGGGCGGAAGCCTCCGGGATGTCCCAGCGCGAAACACCAGTCTCCCCGACTCACTTTTTCAGACTCACCGAGTTCCACATGAGGAAACCGAGTCCCGTTGCGGGGCTGTTCGGTGATCTTCAGCATCGCAGCATCATCGGACCGGTTCATGCCCAGCAGCGTCGCGCGATACTCAGTCCCATCCGGAAAGACCACACGCAGTCTCGGACGCTGACGACGCCGCGTGTCCACGACGTGTGATGCCGTCAGCACAATTCCGTCACCGGAAACAACAACACCGCTGCCGGCGCCAAAGCCATCCTGCACCGAGACCAGTGCGGGCTGAACTTTCTCAAGCGCCTGGTCCAGCTGCTGCTGTCGGCGGCTAAGAGTGGCATGGTCTGCAGAAACATCCACCGCCATGCCACCGAAGATGCAAAGCGCGATCAGAACCGTTCGTTTCATGCGAAGAACCTTTCTATCGGCGGGAGCTGGTCCCGCATTCGACTTCAAATAAGTCGCCTGCCTGTGGTGCTGATGATTCTACGGACGCGCGCCCGGTAAATTCCAGTCGCCAGACCCGAGTTCAGCCGCAGCCCTCCGATCCCCCAGCGAAAAACCGCACATTTTTCCGGTCCGGCAGTCTGTTCGTCCAGGCCCTGTTTCCAGTGGCGAATGTCATGCCAGTCACTTGTTTCCACCGGAACAGAGCCCGGTGGTGTGAGCTGAATTACGGAAGTCCGGGCAAACATGCGGGCGTCCACAGGTTGTTTTACTGACAAGCCTGGAATATTTCCTGAAACCTTGGCACAGTAACCTGTAATCCCGGAGCGTCGCTGCTCCTGAAAATAAACACCACTGCCTCCTCTTCGTAACGGGAGAACCCTTTGCTTTTTCACGTTCAGACTCAAAAAAAGGGGAGTGGCCCCGCAAATTCTGTTTCTTCCCGCTCTTCTGCCGTCGTCTGCTGGCTCCTGTTGCTTTGCCTGCCGTCGTTGTACGCACAAACGCCGACAACGCCAGCAGAAAACTCAGACGGCCCCGTCGGCGAACCAGACACAGATTCTGAATCAACGACGGCCACACGCCGATCCATCGAAACTCTGGCCGCCGATGTCCGAAAGTCGCTGGTGATTGTGCGAGCTGTCGGCCGCGATGGCCGTGACGCCGGTCACGGAACCGGTTTCGTGATTTCCAGGGATGGCCTGATTGCCACCGCCCGCCACGTGATCGGAGATCGGCGACCGGTGCGAATTGAACTGGCGGACGGCAGGCAGCTGCCGGTAACACACGTGCACGCAGTGACCGAAGCAGTTGACCTGGCTGTGCTGCAGGTCGATTCAGGTGATCTGACTCCGCTGCCGCTCGGAGTGGATGCCGATACCAAAGCCGGTCAATCGGTCGTCACCGTCGGCTATCCGCGAACTACTCAATACAGCGTGTACAGCGGGATTGTGTCAGGCCGTCAGCAGATCGAAGGCATTTCGATGCTGAAACTGGCCATGACTGTGGAACCGGGCAGCAGTGGTGAGCCAATTGTTGATCGCCGTGGACGCGTGATCGGTGTCGTGACACTGAAGTCCACATCCGCCACCGATGTCGGGTTCGCCGTTCCCATCAACCATCTGAAGATGCTGCTGGAGGATCCGGCGCCGATTCCGGTCAGTCGCTGGATGACCATTGGTGCACTGGACGACCGACAGTGGCAGACCGTCTGGGGCGCCAACTGGCGGCAGCGAGCCAGCCGCATCATGGTGGACGGGTATGGCGATTCCTTCGGAGGCCGCTCGCTGTGCGTGCAGGCGACAGACACACCTCAGATTCCTTTTGAGCTGCAGGTGGACGTCCGACTGGATGATGAAAGTGGCGCCGCAGGACTGGCCTGGCACTGGGACGGTGGCCACCGCCACTACGGCTTCTACCCAAGTGCCGGCAAGGTGCGGCTGACACGTTTCAACGGCCCCGATCTGAACTCATGGACGATCCTGCACAACGAACCGCACCCGGCCTATCGTGCCGGCGACTGGAATACGTTCAAAGTCCGAATCGAACAGGATCGTGTGCTGTGTTTTGTCAATGATCAGCTGGCCGTTGAATCGACGGACGATGAAATTGCCCCTGGAAGAATCGGACTGGCGACGTTTCGCGGAACCTCTGCCGGCTTTCGACGTTTTCTGTCCGGGCCAAAGATTCCTTCGTCCGCGCTGGATGACACTCAGCTGGCAACGCTGGACGAAATTCTGCAGAACGTGACTGCCGTACGCCCCGCTTCACCCGAAGTCATCGCCGACATGCAACCGTTCGCCCGACAGGCCTCGCGGTATCTGGAGCAGGAAGCAAGAGAGCTGGAACTCAGAGCATCTCATCTGAGACAGCTTTCTGCCGATGTCCATGCGGCCACCGTCCGAAAACAGATCCTTGCTGCACTCGGTCGGCCGCCTGCAGAACCGACGCGCGATTCTGACACCAGCCCCGCTGAAGCCCCGTCTGACGAAACCACGGCCCCGGATCTGCTGAAGGCAGCGCTATTGATCGCGGTTCTGGACAATGAAGAACTGGAACCGCAGAGCTACCTTGATCGTGTCGATCACCTGGCTCGTGAAGTCCGGCAGAACGTCGCCGAAGAGGCATCCGAAAAAGAACGTCTGGCAGCGCTGGACCACCTGCTGTTCGAAGACTACGGCTTTCGCGGCAGCCGCTTCGAATACTACAGTCGCAGCAACAGCTATATGAACGAAGTCATTGATGACCGTGAAGGACTGCCGATCGCACTGTCGGTCCTGTACATGGAACTGGCACAACGACTGGACCTGACGGTCGTCGGCCTTGGACTGCCCGGACACTTTGTTGTCCGGTTCGAACCGCAGCACGACGGTGCAGAACCCGAAATCATTGACGCCTTTCAGCGAGGCCGCCGAATGACTCGGGAACAGGCTGAGGAACTGGTTCGTGGCCGCGGGTTTCCATTGCTGCCGGAGTTCTTCACGGCTCAGACACCCGACCAGATCGTCAAACGCATGCTGCAGAATCTGCTGAATCTGGCAGAAGCCGAACGTGACAACGAACGTGTGCTGCGGTACCTGGAAACACTGGTGGCCATCGATCCCGAAGACCATGAATCCCGTGCGAAACGACTGGAAATCCGAGCACGCACCGGTCGCCTGTCAGAAGCCATCCGGGATGTCGACTGGTTTATTGAACAGCAGCCAGCCGGAACAAATCCGGCGCGTCTGTATGAGCTGAAAGCCGAACTACAGAGACAACTGGATCAGCAGAATCCGTAGTCGCCCAGCAGGTTCAGCATCTCCTGCAGGATCGGCAGGTCCGTGTCCGGCCGGCACGGCGCCTGCGGATGTGTCAGGCCGGTGTTGATCATCCCGCGCAGATGCAGAAACTGAGCACAGGTGTGCTTGTAGGCCGGTACCGGAGACCGAAAGCCGAAAAATCCCAGGTACTGCAGAATATCGTTCAGTTGATAGAAGTCGGAATTACCGCTGGCCCACATCGCGTCTCGTTTTCCGAACAGATCAGGGCAGAAGCTGCTGAGTCCCAGCAGATAGTCACTGCCGTACATCACCATATCGATTGCCAGGTCATTGCCGGTCAGGACCATGAATTCCGGTCGCACCTGATTGCGGAGTTCCAGTCGCTGCCACTCCAGATCCCGCCGCAGCGAGGAATGCTTCGCACCGATGCAGTTGGACAGCTTCATCAGTTCGCGATAAACGTCCAGCGAGTAGATTTTTCCGAACGGCAGAAAGACCGTCCCCAGTTCAAAGCCGATGAAGCGACTGCAGCGGGCCGAGATCGCCGCGTAGGCCGCCACAATTTCCTCGTCAGCCTGTGCCGTCAGGCCATACGACTGAAAGATCACCGGAACACCGCCTGCCGCCTCGATGGACTCCATGCGTTCCGCATACGTATCCAATGTGAATGCCGCGCCGGGCTGATCTGCCACGTAGGCTCCCGCCACAAACATTCCGCCGGCGGTAAGACGTCCGGTTCTCTGCAGCACCTCTCCTCTGGTCGCCTGGTCCAGCAGGTTGATATACCCGGTATCCATATTGACCGCCGGAATCAGCCCTGCGGCCAGCGTCCGCTCGACGTGTGCATCAAAGGCCGGCCAGTCAACAGTGTGATCAGCGTTAAACGGCAGCAGTACTGCCGACATGCCGGTAATTTTTCGAGCTTTCACAATGGGAACCGGCTGAACTAAGGACATGACGGATTCTTTTCGTCGTTCACGGACGTGAAATGTGGAAGGTTTGGATCTTTCTGATCAGCGAAAAACGCCGGTCAGAAACAACGGGGTGAACCATGAAACGACAGGTGGGCCACGTGGCACTGGTTTCCTGAATTGAAAGGTGCAGGAAGGCGCACTGCCGGATTGCGTTGCCACGCTGGCGCTGCTGCGTGGCGGCGCCGACGCGGCAAGGTCAACCTGTCGCTCTCTGGCGTGGTATGGTAGCGATACCAGGGCTGTGTGTCAGTCCGATGCAGATCAGCCCACAGGTTTCGAGCTTTCCATCAGATCGTCACCATGGCAGCTCCGACACGGGTCAGCATCCGTTGCATGAACAACGGCCCCTGCTGTCACTCGCGGCCGGAAAACATCGCACCAACAACAATGATGCAGGCGACGATTGCCACGGCAAAGGTAATCGCCGATGGCCCCTTCGCGGCGTTTGCAGACAGTCCCTGACGGAAACCCGAGGCTCGACTCAGCTCCCAGGCGGTGGGTTCGCCCGTGAAGGGATGAGCTTCACCGGCTGCTTCCGCATCCACCTGCCAGTCGGCAAAGGGAGTTTCCTGGTCCAGTTCAGCGGGCTGGATTTCTCCGGGTGTCACCAGTTCCGGTTCCTCTGGATGATCTCTGTAAGCAGAATCACCTGTGGGCTCACCTGTGGACTCGGTTGTGGCCGAATCCTTTCCAGCCTGAGTTTCCGGGTCGGGCGCTGGTTCCCCCTGCGGTTCGTTGCCCGTCTGTTTCTGGTGCTCAGATTCGGTGTGATATTCCATCTGCCACAGCTCGGACCGGAACGATGCGGTTCCGTCCTCTGACGCGCCGCTGGCATAAGGATTCAACGCACACGTCATCAGAATCAGGAAAGCAACAGGATATTTCAGACAGCGTGCCATTTCAGATGCCTTACCACGATGCCGAAAACGGACCGAACAGCTGCGGCGCCTGTACTTCGAACTGCGGGGCAAGCCGAGGAAGAACTGACGCGGACGACACCCGAAGCGTACACCATCGGGTTTTCACTGCCCTGAAAATTGGCGCGGCAGGGGTGTTTTGAATGTTTCCGGAATGCAACCACATGTCAGGACACAGCGTCACCGGCCTTTGATTCACCCGGCACTGCATCCGTCCGGCCACATGGTTGTGGAAGGGCCGTGACCGTCCAGAACCGTTCGTTGAACGTGCCCGTGGCCTATGGTCGCCGCCGACCGTATGCTAAAGTCTGTGCCGATCTGAAAACCTCTCTGACAATCCAGTCAGTGGACGAAAATTGTCCCGGAAACAACCACCCTGCAAACGGTAAGATACAGTATGGCTCCGGGCCACCCGGCGGCCTGAACGGTACCAACTGACACGAGACTGAGATACACGGAAAGCGTCCTTCAATGAGCGACCCACTGGCATCTGCTGCGGCTGACTGGTTCAAGAAAGGCACCGACGCCATGGGTCGCCAGAACTGGGATTTCGCCGTCGAATGCTTCTCTAATTCCGTCAAGATGAAGCCGGACGCCGTGCTGTACCGGCAGACGAAGCACGGCTGTTGCCGCAAAATGTACGATGACAACGGCACCGGAGCCCGCATGGCCACCATGAAGCTGATGGGGACACGCGGCAAGATCAAGAAGGCGCGCAGCAAGAAAGACTGGGCGGCTATGGCTGATCTGGCAGAAGAAGGCCTGAACATCAATCCCTGGGATGCACAGCTGTTCGCCGATCTGGGAGAAGCTTCTGTTAATCTGGATCGCGGAGAAATCGCGATCTACGCCTACACCAGGGCGGTGGAACTGGATACCACGAACATCGACCTGAATCGTGCTCTGGGCCATGTACTGCACGATCGTGGCGAATACAAAAAGGCCCACGCCTGTTTCAAACGCATCTACGAGGCTGATCCCACAGACGGCGATGCCCGTTCCATGATGGGACGCATCGACGCTGACATGGTGATGGATCGTGGCGGATACGAAAAGGCCAAAAACACTCAGGACGTCAAGGCTGAAAAGCCGGCCACCAACGCCTATGAAGAAGATCGGCGGGCCCGGCGGGGCGGCCGGAACCCGAACGAATCCGTCGCCCCGGGCGAATCAGAAGAAATGGATCTGCGGGCTGCCATTCGCAAGGATCCCAACAATGTGGCTCATTACCTGAAGCTGGCCGACCTGCTGCGCCGCAGCCGCCAGCTGCCTCAGGCGCTGGAACAGCTGGACAAGGCGCTGGAAATTTCCGGAAACGACATCGCCATCCGGGAACAGAAGGAAGATGTGGAACTGGACATCATCCGTGAGAAGTTGGGAGAGGCGGCCGAGCGGGCGCGGAAGAATCCGGAGAGGGAACGGCTGAAGGAAAAATCAGATGCTTTGAAGAAGGAACTGGTGGTGCGGGAAATCGAAGTGCTGTCAGCCCGCGTCGACAATCACAAGAACGACATGAAGCTGAAATTTGACCTGGCCGAGCGGTACCGGAAGACACAGCAGTACAAACTGGCCATTCCGCTGTATCAGCAGGCGACGGCCGACTCGCGGCTGCAGGAAGAAGCCCTGGTCGCTCTGGGTGAAAGCTTTGTACGGACGGGAAAGCTGGACCTGGGCCGTCGCCAGTTCGACAAGGCGCTGGAAACGCTGAATCACAAAGACAAACCCGATGCCTTCAAGAACGCTCATTATTTTCTGGGACGGCTGTACGAAAAAAGCAACAAGAAGGAGCTGGCCGAGCGTCATTACACAGAAATTTTGTCGAATGACTATGCGTATCGCGATGTGGAAAAACGACTCGAGGAAATCCAGGGAGGCAGTGAGTTCGAGGATTTCGACGACGAAGACTGATCCGGGAATTGTCTGATCCGATCCGCAGAAAAATGCGTTGACCGGCGATATCTCAGACGCCGGGACGTTCACGCCAGGGAACGGCTTGTTTATGATCCTCAGGATCCGGCCGCTCAACCGCAGGCCGCCCTGCCTTCGTGCTGTACACAACCATTTCTGTCAGGGGCCGTCCATCGCATGTCATCCAATGTCGTTGAGTTTCGAAACGTCAGCAAAACATACAACGCAGGTCGGCCCGGTGCCTTTACGGCCATTACAGACATCAACTTTTCGATTCCCGACCTGCCCGATCACGGTGAGTTCGTGGCCGTGCTGGGGCCGAGCGGATGTGGCAAGAGTACGATTCTGCGGATGATTGCCGGGCTGCCACCGCAGCATCCGGCCACCACCGGTGAGGTGCTGGTCGCAGGCAGACAGGTGCAGGGCCCCGGCCCTGACCGCGGCATGGTGTTTCAGGATTACACCAGTTTTGACAATCGAACCGTGCTGGACAACGTGGCGTTCGGTCTCGAATGCCTCGGCGTTTCCGCCAGAGAACGCTACGCTCAGGCCCGGGAATGGATCGCCAAAGTCGGCCTGAATGTCGATTCCGACGCCTCCAAGTTTCCTCATGAACTTTCCGGCGGTATGCGCCAGCGAGTGGCGATCGCCCGCACCCTGATTCTGCGGCCCCGGATTATCCTGATGGACGAACCATTCGGTGCACTTGATCCGCACACCCGGATGCAGATGCAGGATCTGCTGGTGAATCTGTGGCGGGAAGTACAGGCCACCGTCTTTTTTGTGACACACTCCATTGAAGAAGCCGTGTACCTGGGCGATCGTGTCTTCATTCTAAGCCGCTCTCCCGGTACCCTGCTGCATCAGATTGAGGTAGAACCTCCGAATCGCCCGGCGCTGGAAATGCAGCGGGAAGAAGGTTTCCAGAAGGCCGTCTTTCAGATCCGTGATATTCTGGAAGAACTGGAATCGGCGAATGACGCAGCAGAACAGGCAGTCAGCGTAACGTGAATCTCTGGAAATACATCAAAGCGGCCTTTACCAACCGCTGGAACCTGCTGGGACTGGCGGGCGGTGTCGGTTTCGCGCTGCTGTCCGGCCGGCCGGAAGTCGGGCTCACGCTGCTTACCGCCGCCGAAGTGGCGTGGCTCGGATTTGTCGGCACCCACCCTCGGTTCCGTCAGTTCATTGATATCCGGGAACAACAGGCGCTGAAGGCCAATGATTCCCAGACCGCCGAGATCCGCATGAGGCGGATGCTGAGTTCGCTGCCGCGCGGAGCTCAGCAGCGTTTCGAAAAACTGAAGGACCGATGTGACGAACTCAGAAACATCTCTCGGCAGTATCAGGCGGCACAGGGCGCCGACCTGACGGATGGATCTCTGGCCGAAGTGCGGCTCGAAGGTCTGGACCGACTTCTGTGGCTGTTCCTGAAACTGCTGTACACCGAAAATTCGCTGAATCGCTTCTTCGAAACCACCACCCTTGACGAAATCGATCGCGAGATCAAACACGTCACAGAACGGCTGAAGCGAGAAACCTCGCGCCCCGCGAACCAGCAGCGGGAACGGATTATGGCCACGCTCAAGGACAGTCTGCAGACCTGTGACCTGCGCCGAAAAAACTTCGAACAGGCTCGTGACAGCTACGAACTGGTCAAGGCCGAACAGAAGCGACTGGAAAACAAAATCCGCTCGCTGGCAGAAATGGGGATCAGCAAAGGTGACCCCGGCACGCTGTCCAGTCAGGTGGATGATGTCGCCGGCAGCATCCAGGCGACAGAAAAGACTCTCAGCGAGCTGGAATTCGTCACCGGTTTCGCCACGGCCGACGATGAAGTGGTTCCCGAAATCGTACCCCGCAAAGTCGTCGCGTCCTGAAGGACCGAATCTGATGGTGGTGCAACCCAAATAACACTGGCCCCGCCCGCAGATGCTGCACGCGAGGCACTCAACGTCCGATGGCACCACAAAATCCGCTTGGTGCAGCCAGCGTCAGCCGAGACCATGCAATGTGCCGCCACGGGCAAACAGTCGATCAACCCGGGACACCACTTCCGGCAAGGGTTCCAGTGGCGGAGCCATATGTGACTTCATTCTTGCGTCAATCACCAGGCTGCCGTGACACCCCCAGTGCTTCTGGTCAATGAATTCTTCCACGCCGTAGATGTCGGCAGCAGGATTCGATCGTGTAAACGTAACCCACAGAAAATTTCGCAGCGACGCGGCACAGAACGGGGCATCGTCTACCAGAACCACCAGCGGAAACTGACCGATCGGATCGTCCTTCTGAAAATAACGACAGAACAGCTGCGGAGCACCGTCCACCGCATGAGGGGCCGCCTGCCATCCGGGAGCGGTAACTGCCAGAATTCCGGGCGCACATACCGCAGGATCACTGAAGCCGGGCGGCAGATGCAGACCAGACGGTATCTCAGCCGGCAGCGAACGTTTTACTTTTCCAGCCGCTGCCACCACCAGTTTTGACCCCGCGTTGATGGATGTTCCGGAATAATCCAGCGTATCCATCGTGGTTCGGGTCTGAAAATGCAGGTCCCGTGTCCAGTCCACGCGTTCCAGCACATGCCTGAAGAACAGGGCAACGTCCTGAATGTTCAGTTCCGGGTTATCCTGATGAGCCACGATGAACAGGTACTTGGCCAGCGACAGCTGGCCCTGCCCAAGAATCGCATTGGCATTGGTCAGCAGTTCCTGAGGGATTCGTTCTTCGGCGTACGGCACATATCGTTCACTGCCGATTGCCAGCAGCAGCGGATGAACACCGGCTTCATCCACAGCATGCACGGCGTGCACGCCAGGCAGAACCGCCGGAATAGCCGGACCGGTCACTTCATGAATCAGTTCTCCGAATACCGTGTCTTCCTGCGGCGGGCGACCGACCACTGTGAACGGCCACACGGCGTCGCGACGGTGGTAAACCTGCTCAACTTCCACAACCGGGAAGTCATGAGTCAGACTGTAATAACCCAGGTGGTCACCGAAAGGGCCTTCCGGAAGTTCATGAGCGGCAATCCGACCCGTGATACAGAAGTCAGCTTCTGCGCAGATCAAAGGCCCCTGCGGCTGTCGTACCATCCGCACGGCCCGGCGTGACAGCGCCCCCGCAAAGGCGACTTCAGGAATACCATCGGGCAGAGGCATGACGGCGGCCACAGCCATTGAGGGCGGGCCACCCACAAAGATATTGACCTTCAGCTGTTCACCGCGAGCCAGCGCGGCAGAATGGTGCAGTCCGATGCTGCGATGAATCTGATAATGCAGCCCGATCTCTCGATCAGGCTGATACTGGTTACCCGACAGCTGAACGCGGTACATGCCGAGATTCGACTGCAGATAGCCGGGACGCTCGGGGAGCTCGGAATACACCTGAGGCAGTGTGATGAAGGCGCCGCCGTCCTGAGGCCAGCACTTCAGCATCGGCAGCTGATTGACTGAGGTCCGACATTCCAGCACTGGCCCCGAGGACCGAAGGGCGGGCCGCATTGACAACAGTGTTCCCGCCACGCCGGGCAGCCGCAGTGGGTGCCTGAGCAGAAAGGCGGGATCCTGCTTCAGCCTGATCAGTGTTTCAACGTGCTTCAGGGCGTCACGAAAGATGAAACGTGCCCGTTCCATCGTCCCAAACAGATTGCTGACCATCGGAAAACGACAGTCCCGCACGCGTTCAAACAGCAGTGCGGGTCCCTGCGTCAGACTGACTCGCCGATGAATCTCAGCGGCCTCCTGATCGGCGTCGACTTCATCCGGAATTCGAAGCAACTGCTGTGTGCGTTCCAGATCGCGCAGACACTGTTGCAGATTGGCGTAACCCATATGGACCAGAGGTAACTGATGGAAATGACAGATGAATCGCCGGTCAACGCGTCACGGCGCAGACGATGCTGCAATAACAGAAAGGCCGTGCCGACAGCTTGGCCGGCACGGCCTTTTTTTCAACCACTTCAGCACTGCGGAGCAGACTTACGGAGCCTCGCGGCCTGAGCGGCGCGACGATGAACGCCGATCGCGTCGGGACGATCGACTGCTGCCGCGTTCGGACCCGCCGCCGCCGCCATAATAGCCTCCTGCAGAAGACGCACCGTATTCCATGCCGAGACCGGCGCCTTCGTAGCCGCCGCCTTCACCAGCTCCGAAGAAGTCGTTGGTTGGCATGTTCTTCTTCTTCCAGGCATCGTAGATCTTCAGAATCGCCGCAGCTTCCATTCGGTCCTGTCGTTCCTGATCAGCATTCTGTCCGACAAATCGCAGCTTCAGCGAGCCTTCACTGTCGATGACACAGATCTGGTCCGGCACCACACGTCCTCTGGTCTGATCGATTACCGCGCGAATATCCCGATGTTCGCTGGTAGACGCCCGTTCGATCTCTTCCGCCGCAGACAGTACCTCGTTGGTCTCCAGCGTGATCTCACGCAGACCAACTTCCTCGGTCGTCAGGTCGACCAGTTCGATATTCTGACGACCGGCCACGGGCAGGCCCATCATTGCATTCACCGTTCCGATCACTGGCAGTCCGGTTTCCGTCGTGTCGGTGTACACAGACACTGTTACCTCTTCCGGACGACCTTCCCGACCGTCTACCTTGGTCAGATAAGTCCGGTGTGGCAGCGACACGAAGACATCCGGCGTCGGCGGGCTCCAGTCTGAAAACAGAGTCGGTTCGACGCTGAGCCCCGGATCTTCCAGTTCATCCAGCGGATGATTGTAGTTGGGATTCTTCATCTCCAGCCGCACGCGATACTGGTAGGCGTAACCTCGTTCCACCGTGAAGTCCATAAACCGTACCAGCAGCAGTCGATGATCAGCCGTGGCCTTTGTTTCATCCAGCAGTTGTCGCTGTTCAGCCGTCAGTTCACCGCCACCCATGCTCTGAGCGAAATCGCTGTAATCAAAGGCAGACTCATAACCACTGCCGCCTTCATAGCCGCCGCCCATCGCTCCCATGCCGCCCATGCCGCCCATGCCGCCGTAGCCACCCATTCCGGAATACATCGTTCCCAGGTCCGTGGCACTCTGAACAAACTGGCTGAATCCTTTTTGCTCCACCGTCACCGGAAGATTCTCTTTTTCGGTCGCCAGTTTTTCGCTGACGCGCTGATTCCACTTATCAATCAGCGCCTTTTCCTCAGCACTTAATTCGAAGTTTTCGACACGCGGATGAGACGCTTCGGAAGGCTGCCATTCACCGGCCGCCCGGCGAGGTAACGGCATCGTGATGGTGCTGCGTGTCACGGCAGGACTCACGATGTCGCGGTCGATACCAAACGAATCCTTCAGAATCTCACCCAGGTCTTCAGAAGAAACCGGTTCCCACGGATCCCAGACATTCGGGCCGACCTTCTGACGTCGTTCAACGGTCAGGTCGACGTACTGGATGTACTGCTGAGCAACCCGGTAATCAGACGGAAGATGGAGTGCGGTTCGCAGTGCGTTGCGTTGTTTCTGCAGGTCCACCACCATGGTGACGGAAACCCCCGCAGACACTCGAATATTCTTTTTGACGCTCATCATTTCCGAACCGTAGGTGCCATACAGTTCTGATCCACCATAATCGCCGCCTTCATAGCCAGCACCGCCACCTGCCATGCCTGGATAACCAACCATCGCGTCCGTTCCGCCGGCACCTCCCACGCCGCCGCCCGGAAAGGAGCTCTCCATACCGGGATAACCTTCCATCGCTTCGCCGCCATAGCCTTCCATTCCCGGTATACCACCGGCAGTCGCGCCCTTCTTCAGGCCGAATTTTTCAGCGATCAGCTTCTCAATCTGCTCATCTTCAGACAGTTCCTCGTCGGACTTCTTTTCCGTTCCGGCCACATCGACCGCGGGGTCGCCTTCGGCCGATTCTTCCTCTTCTTCTTCCGGAGGCATTGCCAGCGGAAATACCAGAGCGACCGCTCGTGGATCTTCCGGGGCCAGCACGTCCACAGCGCTGCGTTTTTCCTTCACTCGCTGGATGGACGGATTTAATGCTCCGATCTGGAAGTCTTCCGCACGCGTCAGGATCTTGGAATTATCGCGGACCATACTCTCCACGTCCGGAATCTCTTCGAACGTGACCTTTTCTTCCTCAGGCCACTGATTCATCTCAATCTGTGCCGTGCCTTTGGTGGTCAGATCCTGAATTTCCAGCGGGCTTCTGCTGTTCGGGCTCCAGCTGGCGGAAGACAGGGCCATAAACCCCAGCAGCACGCAGATTGAGGCCACGATTTTCTCACCATGAGCCAGCAGCAGTTTCTTCAGTTTATCCATGATTCATACTCCGGACGGAGACGTGCTTTGATGATTCAGAAGTCGAGACGATTCGCAATCGCCGGTGTCCAATCGTTCTTCATGACTGATTCGAGAATCGCGATGCTGCCGGCCTACGGGATTCCGTCGGCACCAGG
Organism: Fuerstiella sp.; assembly: GCA_040222735.1. Lineage (GTDB taxonomy): Bacteria > Planctomycetota > Planctomycetia > Planctomycetales > Planctomycetaceae > Fuerstiella. The sequence goes on from JAVKCM010000289.1 coordinate 50,136, forward strand.
TTCCGGTGTCCCGCCAGACGCGGCGGCCCCGTCCGCTCCCGCGTCCACAGGCGGCACAGCAGCGTTTCCGTTACCCGGTGCTGCCTGCGTATCCGGTGCGGCAGGTTGTTCGGTCGTCGCCGCATTCGGATCAGCGGCAGGATCAGCCGCCGGTGCCCCGTCAGGATTAGTTCCGTCTGCCGGCCCCGCCGCGTCTGCCGGAGTCGCCGTATTTTCCGGCGACGTTTCATCGGACGACGTTTCATCCGTTTCTGCCGGCGGCGGCACAGTGCCGGAGCCGGATTCCTGAGCTTCTGCTTCGGCTGCCGCTTCTGCTTCCGCCTCTGCTTCGTTTTCTTCCGGAGACCGGTACATGGTCATCAGGCCGGCGACACGAACGGTCGACAGATCGGTGTCCAGCATGGCAGCGGCCCGAAGTCGTTCCCCGTCAGCAATCTTTCGCTGCTCTGCCGGGCTTAACGGCTGTCCGGTTCCACGACCAACACCGCGTCCGGCCGCCGGGCCATAACCCGCCGCTCCGCCGCCCACGCCAGTGCCCGGCATGCCCGGGATGGTCACTCCCAGCAGGCCGCCCCCACCGGCGCCACCACCTCCCATTCCCATTCCGGGCTCGGCACCACCAAACCCTCCCATGCCTCCGCCGTAACCTTCAGCTCCCATCATTCCACCGCCGCCCATCATCCCGCCGCCCATCATTCCGCCGCCGCCTTCGTAGCCTCCGCCTCCACTCTCGTAGCCGCCGCCATAACCACCGCCGCCGTAACTTCCGGCAGCACCGGCACCGGCTGAGTTTCCGAAGACCGCATCAACCCTCACGATTTCGACGGGGAATTTTGAGTTGGTCAGTTCAGCCAGCAGATTGGGAATATGCTGCTGCAGAATCTTCACCTTCAGCTCAAACGCCCGCGTTCGATAGGGCATGTCTTCGTCGTCATGAACATAACGTTTGGCGTCCGGTGCCGCGTCGCCGCCTTCTCCTTCGTAGTCGCCGCCTCCGCTTTCGAAGTCCCCGGCTCCGCCCATCGACATGCCATACATGCCGCCACCGCCACCGGCACTGCCGGCGTCCGGCCCGAATTCTTCCGTCAGCAGGTCAGCCGTGGGTGATCCCATAAATGACTGCCAGACCTGACTGGCACCACCCGCCGCACCGCCCCCGGCACCCGGTCCTCCAAAACCGCTGCCCATGTAGCCTCCGCCCGCGGCGCCTTCCATCCCGGTCTCGTAGTCACCACCACCAAAGCCCCCTGCACCGGCGGCCGCCGCACCCGGAGCTGCCTCAGGGTCCCCTCCGCGCAACTTCAACAGCAGTAAGGCACGCAGCGGAGCTTTGTCGATTCGTTCGGCCCCCTTGTTGACCATGGCGATTGAATCGTAAATGGAACGCAGCAGCCAGATGTCTTCCTGGGCACTCCAGATTTCCTGAGATGTAGGCGGCACCGAGACCCACTTGCTCGGCACTTCCTGTGTAATCCGCGCCTCGCTGATGTCGACCAGTCCTTCGCCTCTGATGAACGGCTTGATGACCTTCAGCTGTTCGAAGAAGTAGTCACTGTACAGGTATCCGAATCGCTCACGCAGAGCCGAGTCATCGATTTTGGCGTTGAACTTCAGCTGGTCCAGTTCCTTACGAATGCTCTTAGGGTAGACCCGTGCACTCAGCTGGTCTTCCCGCAGTCGTCTGGCAGCTCGGGCATAAGCTTTTTCGTGAGCCGTATTTCTCTTGTCTGCGGCCTCTGTCCACCGGGGATTCGGCACATTGCTCACGTTCTTTTTCGCCTCGGAAAAGGCCTGTTCCACCTTGGACCGACGATCCTGAATCTGCGTCGACAGTGTTGCCTGAGCCGACCACCACCCGAACAGGATCAACATCATCGCCAGGGCGAAGCAGATCCAGAAGATCTGTTTGATAATGGGCTGAAGCTTTTCCATGACGATCACTCACACACAAAGACGGGCAGAGACAGGGAGTACAAATACTGGTTCACAACGGCACAGAACTATTCGGACGCGGCACCATCGTCCGCGCTGTCAGAAGCTCCGTCTTCCGTTTCTTCTTCGGTTGGCAGCCGTTTATCCTTGGGCACCGGCACCCACGCAAACTGCACCACAAACTTGCTTTTTCTTAGTTTCAACAGATCGGCCTTATCTTCCTCCTCCAGCTTATCCAGCGGTGTCAACTGCCTGCCAGGCCCGCCGGCACCTATCGTGCCACCACCACCGTCGTAGCCGGCACCGCCTTCGTAGGCTCCACCAGTGCCGGGATAGGCTCCGCCCGTGCCAATTCCGCCACCGCCCATCGCGCCAGGATAGCCACCGCCCATCATCCCCGGTCCCATCGTCGCACCGCCAGCTTCGTAGCCGGCACCTCCATCATACCCCATGCCACCGCCGGAATAGCCCATGCCACCGGCTCCGCCGGGTCCCCCAATTCGCTGATTGGGGTCGTACAGGAAGTCTTCGATCACATGTGTGACGATTAAAGGATGAGTAATTCCCATCTGGCGAACCGGCACTTTTTCTGACGCATTGCCGCCTTTGTCCAGCGTCCACTGCCTGAGATTCGCGATCAGCGTTTCCTCGACGAAGTTGCGGCCCAGCCGGCGATAGTCGCCGTCCACGGCTTCTTCGTTGTTGAAGAAATGGTGCCCGGTCAGGGTAATGATATAGCCTTCGCCTTCCGGAGCCGTCTCCTGATCATCGGGGTGAAACGATTCCTTCAGATTTGTGGCTGCCAGCGCGGCGTGCCAGTCAGCCACGTTCTCGACACGCTTCTGCACAAAGCTTTCAATCCGCAGTCGCCGCTGGCGACTCGGATCCATTTCTTCCACCGCGTCGCCGGTCTGCTGCGGCAGGGCTTCATAAATCGACTTGATCAACTCAACCCACAGTTCGCGTTTCTGCAACGGAGCCGTCAGATCGTCGATTTCCTTCCTGTTCTTTTCGTGTTCCGACTTTTCAGTGCTGTAGGCCGATTCGTTGCTGCTGATCAGCCCCTGAAAAGCCTGAACCGCGTCGTGGCCGGGTTTCCACTTTTCTTCGCTGACGGAACTCAACACCCGAGCATTCGCGAAGGTGGAAATCCCCATTGCCAGCAGCAGCCCGGCCGTCATACCGACCGCCCACGGCTTCTTTCTGCGAATCAGCCGCTGCACCACGATCTCCGGCGGCAGCAGCGAGGTGCGAATGCGGGTGGCGTTCAGCGTCTGCAGTGCCAGCCCGTACGGCACGGCAAACGTCATGATATTGTCGATGAACAGCGGATCGCTCAGCACGCCGTCGCCGGTGACCCCTTTCAGATCATCCAGCTTCTGAACCTCATACTGCAGGTTCTGCTGCAGAAACTTCTGCAGTCCGGCCATGCGGAACCCGTTGCCCACGCCGATGACCCTGGCAATTCTGGCGTTGCGGTTCACGCTGCCGAAATACCCGATGGACCGCTGAATTTCAGTGACGTAGTCATTGAAGACCGGCCGCATGGCCTGAAACACGGCCTTCGGATCCGGCGCCTTCGTGGCATTGCACTTCAGATGTTCGGCCTTGGCGAACGTCAGCTTCATTTCACGGGTCAACGCCCGAGTGAAGTGGTTGCCGCCGATCGGTACGTTGCGAATCCAGATGGTACGCCCGTTCGATACCAGCAGCGTGGTATTGTCGGCGCCCATGTCCAGCACGATGTAATAGTCTTCCGCATTCGGCGGTTCCGTCCCCTCCTCATCCTTGCGGAATCCCAGCACGTCGTAAGACAGGAAGTTGTACAGGGCCAGCGGTGCCACCTGCACAAGTTCAATTTCCGCCTTGTGCTCAGTCAGCGGCTCCATGGCCTGGTACACCAGATCGCGTTTCATGGCAAACAGACCAACTTCGGCCTCCAGCATGAATCCGCTTTCTTCCACGCCGCCGCCCACTGCCTGGTAATCCCAGATGACTTCTTCTAAAGCAAACGGGATCTGCTGCTTGGCTTCGTACTTGACGATTTCCGCTACCCGGTTGGGTTCCACCGGCGGCAGCTTGATGAATTTCGCCAGCGACGTCTGGCCGGGAACACTGATTCCCACAAGGTCGTTGCGAACCTTGTTCCGCGACATGAAGGTCTCAACCGACTGCCTGATCAGCTCCTGCGGGACCGCGTCCGGCTGACTCAGAATCTTCGGGTGCGGAATGTAATCAAAGGCCACCGCCCGGATCCGTTCTCCGTCTTCATCCCGCCGAAGCTTGATCGCCTTGAGCCCTGCCTGCCCGATATCAATTCCCCAGGCACTGCGATTTTCCGCCATAATTATTCCTTCGCAGACACGCCCTTCCAGAAAGCTGAGAACACAGCCCTGCTGACGCGACAAGATGAACGAAAGGTTGGTGAAGTGTCAGAAAAAACTATCAGAAGACTTCGACGCATGTTCAACGATTTCAGTACTTTATGCAAGTTTTGCCGACGGCATTCGACTTTTCCGCCGCACAAACCCTCGCTCAGCCAGAACCCGTCTCACACCTGCCACTGACCGTTATAACCGTACGCGGTTGAAAACACACGAAACCAGACCGGACAACCGTTTTAAGCGCTTATACCGGACGGTGACGAACATTTCGCGGACTGCGGCTGTTGGTTCGGACGAGATCGACAGCGTGATTGTTCCCGCGAATTCCGGCTTTTCCGGCAGATCCGCAAAAATCCGTACCGCGGAAGCTCCACCTACGCCAGCGTGGCATCTGACGTGCTTCCGTGGTATGAGACACCTGAGACGCTGATCGCCATGACGCAATCACTCCAAATCTCCGGCGCTAATCAATCAGAAAGCCATGACAGACAGTCCCGCCTTTCAGGAAATCACGGTCCTTATCCCGGGCTATTCAATCGAGGATCTGCCGACGGATCTGAACGAACCGGCCGCGTCGTCGCTGCTGAATGCCTTTGCCGTCGCGTGGCATCCGACACTGCTGCAGCGTTCTCGCGGGATCCCCCAGGTCCGGCAGGCCGAGTCCACCGAAATGCCGACCGCCCGGCAGATTGTGATGGTCCCCGAATGCAGCGAAGACTGGCTGGGACACGACTGGAAGGAACGACTCGAAGATACGCTCAGCATCGCTTTCAGCGGATGCAGCGATCGCGATGACTGGCTGGCCGCCATCGCCGAACGCTTCGGCCACGACGAGTCGCTTTCACCGGAACTGCTGCCCGATTTCTTCGCCCTTGGCACCTGCCACCTGCAGGTGATGCTGCTGAGTCGGCGAATGCATCATTTTGTCGACCCCGATAATTATGTCCTGGAAGCTCAGGCGATGGCGGCTGCCGAGGCTGCCATCGCCGGAAACACGGACGTGGCCCGCGATCACCTCCGCCGCTGTTTCGACTGCCTGCTGGAATGTCGTGAACAGTTCCAGCCTGTTGACTGCTGTATGATTGACGTCTGCCTGCCCTCGGACCAGACCACCGGCGACGAGCTGACTCAGCTGATTGCCGAAACCGACCAACTGACGGTGATCTGCAGCGGAGCCGAACTTCAGCGATTCTGCGATTCATCGCCGACACTGCCGGAAGTACTGCGGTCGGCCGTCGAACAGGGCCGCCTTGCGCTCATGACCGGGCAACAGCATGAACTCCGCACCTCACTCGGATCTCTCAGTGCCCTGTACGCGGACATCCGGGAAGCACAAAGCTGGCTGCATCGCGAACTACCGGGCGCACCGCTGCACTGGGCCCGCCGACGATTCGGAATGACCAGCGGTCTGCCGACCGTACTGTCACTGTTCGACTTTGAATCGGCGCTGCACGTGGCGCTGGATGACGGACTCTACCCCGATCGCGAACACGGCCAGCTGCAGTGGCAGGCCCCGGACGGCAGCATCATTCCCGCCGTGTCCCGCATTCCCATGGCGATTGACGGCGCGTCGTCATTTCTGCGATTTGCGGATCGCTATGCCGAAAGCATGCAGGAAGACAACACGCCAGTCCTGCTGCTGGCCCGACTGCCGGTGGTGCAGACACCGTGGCTGGAAGACCTCCGGCGGGCAGCATCCTACGCTCCGGTTCCCGGACGGCTGGTCACCATGACGGAGTTCGTGACGCACACCACCGGTCATGCGGCTCCCACGCAATACAGTGAAGGCGAATACCTGAGCCCCTTTCTGATTCAGTCGTCCGTCCTGAAGACCGAAGCGCCGATCTCGTCTCCGGCGGCACTACACGTGCACCGGGCGCAGCTGGAATCCATCGCTGCGGTGGAAACCCTGAGCGCGGTGCTGCGACCGAATCAGATCACGGAATCGTCCATCGATGAAACAGAACGCCGACTGAACGCGGAAGAAGCCTCGCGCCTGTCCCTCGACACTCAGGCCGACGCGGCTTCTCAGTCGGCGCGGCTTGCTGAAATTGCAGCAATACTTCAGCAACAGCAGTCAGCCAGCGCCGAACGCCTGGCCCGGCTGATTCCGTCGACTGAAGCCGACGTCAACGGTCTGTGCCTGATCAACCCGTTGCCATGGAAACGACGTTCGGTTGTTCACTGGCCCCCCACCCGAACCGTCCCGGCCGGCAGCTCGGCGGTGTCGGAAGCTCGCGAACAGGACGTTGCGACAAGGCTGACGGTCGAACTCCCCGCCGGCGGGTTTGTCTGGCTGACCGAGGCCTTACCCGCTGATCCCCCGCTGTCCGTCACGCGCGACCGCGGGAAGCCTCTGGCCGAAGAACTGTTGCTGCGAAACCAGTTTTATGAAGTGGATCTGAGTGCAACCACCGGAGGCATTGCGTCCGTGACGTTCCACAATCAGCGCACCAATCGTGTCAGCCAGCAGGTTGCCTTCCGCTACGAACACAGCCACACGGTCGCATTGAACGACGAGGAAGTGGTGACGTCCTACGCCACGACGCGGCGGATATCTTCGCGCGTACTGGAATCCGGACCAGTCACCGGGACCGTCGAAACGCTGTGCGAGATCACGGATGTTGTTTCCGGTGACCTGATGGCTCGTTTTCGTCAGACCGTGACCGTCACCCGCAATGATCCGCGGCTGCAGATTTCCATCACCTTCGACGACATCCCGGTGCCACCGACCGGCAATCCGTGGATGACCTATTTCGCCGCCCGATTCGCATGGGAAAACGAAGGCGCCGCCCTTACACGCGGCATGCTGGGCCAGGCCAGCGGCTTTCGGATGGAGCGATTTGAGAGCCCCGACTACATTGAAGTGGCAGATTCCGACACTCGCGTCGTGATCGTCCCCCACGGCAGACCTTACCACCGCCGCAGCGGACATCGCATGCTGGACAGTCTGCTGATTGTGGAAGGCGAATCGGAACGTTCGTTCGACTTCACCCTGGACTTCGACAATCCGTTTCCGATGCGTGTCACGTCAGAAGTTCTGCATCCGGTGATCACGCAACCAACAACCGGCAGACGGCCGAAGAGTGCCGATTCAGGCTGGATTCTGGGGCTGTCTGCCAAAAACGTGATTCTGGCGAGAACACGTGTCGAACCGGGCAGCGGCACAGAATCGTCGGCCGAGCCGACCGCCGTCGTGATGCTTCTGGAAGAAACAGAAGGCCGGGCCACCCGGTGCGTGATCCGGACTGCCCGACCGCCGAAGTCGGCCCGTGTTCGAAAAGCCACGGGTGCGTCCGTTCAGGAACTGGTCGTCACCGCCGAGGGGGTGACCGTGGAATTCTCGCGGTTTCAGGTCAGAGAAGTGGAACTGACTTTCTGAGACAGCAATCCGTCGCTAAAAAGAGACATGCAACGCATTGCCGCCCGGCACCGGGCCGCTGATGTCAGTGGCGGCCGAAACAGACAGATCGGTTGGTTTTTGACCCGGACTCATGACTTCCATCACTGCCGAAATGATCATCACGATTGACGGACCGGCGGGCTCGGGCAAGAGCACGGTCGCCAAACAGCTGGCTGAACGTCTGACCGTCCGGTTTCTGGACACCGGTGCCATGTATCGCGCCGTTGCCCTGGCCGTTGTTCGGTCCGATGTCTCAGAATCCGACACGGTGGCCGTGGCTGAGATCGCGCGGCGTGTGCAGATTGAATTCCGAGATTCAGCGCTGCTGCTCGACGGTGAAGACGTCACAGAAAAAATCCGCTCGCCGGAAGTCACGGCGGTGTCCTCCATTGTCGCCGCCAATCCGGCCGTGCGGCAGCGGCTGGTGGAACTGCAGCGTGAGATCGGCCGGTCAGGAAGTCTGGTGACCGAAGGCCGGGACCAGGGAAGCGTCGTCTTTCCTGAAGCCGACTTCAAGTTCTTCCTGACGGCAACTGTCGATGCGCGTGCCAGACGGCGTCACCGGGAACTGGTGGCCGGTGGTTCCAGTCTGACACTGGCCACGGTCACCACACAGCTGCGGCAGCGGGATGAACGCGACGAAAATCGAGCTCACGCTCCTATGAAACCCGCCCCCGATGCTCAAATCGTGGATACGTCCAGCCTGTCGATCGCTGAAGTGGTTGAGACACTTGCCGCCATGGTGACGGCGGAATAATCGCACTGGGTTAACTGATCGCATTTCATCAACAGGCCGTGACGCCTCGCGGCTCACGAATTGCGACGCCCGGCGCTCCCGCGCTGAACGCGCGGTCATTCACCCCCGCGTCCTGCCCCTCGGCCCGGACATGCGGTGCGGTCATCAGTCCATCGAATCGGATTCAAGCTGTAAAGCCTGAACGTGCTGATGGAAGGCCGTCTGCTCTGCAGGAGTCGGACTCAGAACCCGTTCGACTTCCATCCCCAGATGATACCAGCCGCCGGGTTTACGAGTGTTGTGGCGCACCTTACAGCGAAAGAATTTCCAGCTGTCGTCCTCGTCCTGAACAGCCACTGCGTACTCATGGTGCTGCAGCCGCATCGGCGTCATGATTCCGAAACCATTCGGTCGCATATCATGAGTAACGGCAGGCACGCCGTCACCGACGCGAATCCCGAACTTCTCCGGGTCTGCAGCGCAGGGAAACAGCCAGACCCCCATGGCCACGTGTTTTTCATTCCGACCACGTCGGTCAACAAAGACGCCATCTTCGTAGCTGAGTCGGATCACGTCGTGGCGATTCATGATTCTTGTCAGCGCGGACGCCGCCTCACGGCGGGGATCGCGACGAGTAAACATTCTGACAACGGTATCCAGCATAACATCAGCCTTCAGAAAGTGCCTGACCGGGGAATTTCAGAAAAAGAGCCATGGCATTCGAAGAAGGTTAGGTCAGCAACTTCGTCGACGATCCAATCCGGTACCCGTCAATTTCCCGAAGTACAGCCATTCCCCGTCCGCCTGTGACGGTCACACCGCCTGAACCCATCCTCTGCACCAGTCGAAGGTGACTTTCGGAATTCGAGCTTGACGAATCCTGTTTCGCAGCAAGTTGCGGTCAGAGACACGACGGCGGCTTGAACAGACGACCTCGGCTGACCACCTGACTGGTGAGAAACAGAGATATCTGTGTAATATGTCCAACTCAAAACCTGGTCCTTTGTGAGGTCCGAAGGCTATCCCGATCTTCTCTTCCACGTCGTTTACCGCTCGCCGGTGCGGTGAACGGGCCGGCGTCTGCGGGTCGATTCCTCGGGTTGATTCCGCGGAGCAACGTCCACGCGTCGCCGGCATCTGCTAAGCTACTGTCAGGAGTCTCTTTTATGCCGCATCTGAAACGCCGACCATTTCTGACGGCGGCTGCCGCCGCACTGACCAGCGCGTTGACCAGCGCTCACAGCGATGAGCGACCTCCGGTGTCGAGGCCTCGCGCGACGGACGGCGATGATCGGTCTGAACCCGACTGGGATCAGCAGCTGACACTCAGAGTCGGCACCAGTGCCGGTGACCTGATCGGTACGGACGACCGGGTAATTCAGGCCGCGGTGGACTACGTCGCCAGAATCGGCGGCGGTACCGTACAGCTGCTGCCAGGCACATTCACGCTGCGAAATGCCGTGCACCTGCCGTCTCGAATTCGCCTGATCGGCAGCGGCCCCGAAACCATCATCACGCGAACACCATCTGAAACAATCGCGCTGGCAGAAGATTCTGACTGGTACGATCAGGAAATCACGCTCAGCCAGGCCGGCCGTTTTTCGGTCGGCGATGGCGTGACGCTGACCGCCAAAAATCCCGATAACGGTTCCAGTATCGTCATCAAAAGAACCCTGGTCGCGCAATCCGGTCGCCGCTTCAAACTGAACGACGGCCTGAGAAAAAACCTGTGGCTGACCGGCCGTCCGGAATGTTCATCGTTGTTCCCTTTGCTGACCAGTGAAAACACGTCAGATGTGATGATCGAAAACCTGGTACTGGACGGCAACAAAACCAACTGCACCAACCTGAACGGCAACTACGGCGGCTGCGTTTTTCTGCAGGACTGCAACCGCTTCACCCTGCGGAAGCTCACCACACGCAATTACAACGGCGACGGCATCAGCTTTCAGATCTGCCACGATGTGATCGTGGAGGACTGCCACAGCCACGACAACACCGACCTCGGCCTGCACCCCGGGTCGGGCAGCCAGCGACCACTGATCCGGAATAACCGACTCGAACGCAACAACCTCGGACTGTTCTGGTGCTGGGGCGTCAGGTTCGGTCTGGCCGAAGGCAATCATATCGACGGGAATCGCAGCTACGGAATTTCCATCGGCCACTGCGATACTGACAACGTGATGCGACACAATCAGATTCTGAACAGCGGCAGAGTCGGCATCCTGTTCCGCGATGATGACCGGGGAGCTGACTTCTGGGCGAATCGCAATCTGGTGGAACACAACCGCATCATCAACAGCGGCGGGCCCGACGGCGTGGGCATCGATATCACCGGACAGACAAAGGATGTCCGCATCCTGAACAATGAGATTCGGGAAGACCGGGCTCCGCTGCAGCGAACCGGCATCCGTATCGGCCCCCGGACAGCCCGAATTGAACTGACGAAGAACACCATCGAAGGCTTTCAGACAGCGGTCGCCGACAGTCGCCCCTCCTGAACGAGTATTTTGATGGCTACCCACAGCACAGGTCGACCGAACAGGGCGAGTCGACGATGACGAGCTCTGCTCACCGGTCAACACTGCTCGCCGATCTGCACTGCCGTTGAGCGACACACAACTCAGCCGACGCGGATATACGCGTTACGCCGACACGGTGGCTCCGGCGGCACCTGAGTCCCCTGACGCTTGGGGAATTCGGGTCAACCGTTGCTTCGGGATCTTCCGATGACTTATAATGTGAGAGTGCGGCCGGACGGCCGCTCAATCCCCCCGATACTCTCCCTCCGACCGCGTCGATGACGTATTTGCAACCGAAACCTCGGGCTGACCGACACCATCTCGGTCTGATTCGTTTCTGAAGCCCTGCCTGCACTGCCGCTGTTTTCCGCCCGCCAGATAACCCGCCTTTTGTGTGGAGCCTGTTATGTTCAGCCTTCTTCCCCGGCAATTTCGTGACTGCGAAGGAATTTCACGTCGCGGCCTGCTTCAGCTCGGAGGCCTTGCCGGACTGGGAATCGGACTGCCACAACTGCTGGCATCGGAACAGGCGGCCCGCTCAGCGGGGCAACCAGCCCGGGACACCAACTGCATTCTGATCTGGACACGGGGCGGCACCAGCCACCACGACACATTCGATCCGAAACCGGACGCCCCCACCAGCGTCAAAGGTGAATTCGGCGCCATCAACACGGCGATTCCAGGAGTCCGGTTCTCTGAAATCGTGCCGAATATGGCAAAAGAACTGAAACGCTTTGCCCTGCTGCGCAGCTGGAACCCGCAGAACGGCAGCCACGGCACTGCCGATCAGTTTGTCATGAGCGGCCGAAAGTTCAACGCCGCACTGCACTACCCCACGTTCGGTTCAGTGGTCAGCTGGTACAAGGGCTTTCGAAATGCACTGCCGCCCTTTGTGCAGCTGGGCAGTCAGGTGGATCGCCGCTTCGGCGGAGGACTGGCCGGTATTCTGGGCCTGGAACACAACGCCTTCGAAATTCTGGCCGACCCCAACAGCAGCAAATTTTCCGTCCGGGACATCAGTTTCCCAAAGGGTGTGACGCCGGAGCGTGTGGATCGCCGGCAGCGAATGCTGACGGCCATGGATAAACTGCAGCGTCAGGCAGACGTCCAGGCGTCCGCCTTTGATGCGCTGGATGACCACTTCAAGGCGGCCTTCAATATGATCACCGCGCCGGAAACAAAGACCGCTTTCCGGATCGAAGAAGAATCAGACGCCCTGCGAGACCGCTACGGACGCCACACGTTCGGACAGAACTGCCTTCTGGCACGGCGGATGATCGAAGGCGGTGTTCGCTTTGTCACGGTGACTGACGGCGGCTGGGACACACATCAGAATAACTTCAAGTCTCTGAAGAGCAGCCGCATTCCGCCGGTTGATCAGGGACTGCCGGCGCTGCTGACTGACCTGGAAGATCGAGGTCTGCTGGATTCGACACTGGTGGTCTGGCTGACCGACTTCGGACGCACCCCGACGGTGAACTCCGCCAGCGGACGCGACCACTGGGCCAGTGCCGGCTTTGCGATCATGGCCGGCGCCGGAGTTCCCGGTGGCTCGGTCGTGGGCGCGACCGACGAAGAAGGCGGACGCCCTGTCCGAGACGAATACCTGAGTGCCGACATCGCAACGACGATCTATCGAAAACTCGGCATTCCCGACGACCTGATCGCTCAGGCTCCCGACGGCCGTCCGGTCCGCCTGATCGAAGGCCATCCGATTCAGGAATGGATGTGATAGCACCGGACCAATTGCTGCCGCCGTTACACAAGCGATTTGCCACCGCCTGATTGGGTGGCCGACCCTTGTGTCGTAAGCTTCCTGTCTGCGAAAGACACCAGTGGGCGCAAACCCGACAGTCTGTCCGGAAACCCGGCTTGCAGCGGAAGCCGCCGAGGCTTTCGGCCACGTTCTACCGCGTCGAACGAAGCTGCTGGCGGCTTGTTGACTTAATGGAAACCCACACCGGTTGTGGTCGGGTCTCCTGACCCGACCACGAGATCGACCGAAGGTCTCCCGGTGCGTATCACGCCAATGTGTGGAGCGGTCGGGAGACCGTCCACAACGAAGCAAGGTGTGGGGCGGTCGGGAGACCGTCCACAACGAAGGTCGGGAGACCGCCCCACAACGAAGGCCGGGAGACCGCCCCACAACGAGGGCTTTCGGCCACGTTCTCCCGCGTCGAACAA
>JAVKCM010000290.1:0-9316 GCA_040222735.1 Fuerstiella sp.
CGTCGCGGCTCACGAGACAACAACCCCGCTGGTCAGACGTACGTGAGCCGAGTGCCGTCAGGCACCGGGCCCTTCGGCGCGGTATCCAGCTGCGACGCTGCATACAGTAAGGCCGCCATCCCGGGGCCCGGCCGCTGACGCGTCGCGGCTCACGACAGACAAACCCAGCTGGTCACACGGCCGTGAGCCGAGTGCCGTCAGGCACCGGGCCCTTCGGCGCGGATTCCAGCTGCGACGCTGCATACAGTAACACCGCCACCCCGAGGCCCGGTCGCTGACGCGTCGCGGCTCACGAGACACAAACACCGCTGGCCACACGGCCGTGAGCCGTACGGCAACGAATGTTGATCCTGCCGGTTGCGTTTTTACTCCCAACGTCCGACAGTTTCTGAACTCTGAACCGATGAAAATCTTCAGCGACCTGTTCCGACGGAGCCACAGATGAACGTCACCTGCCAGCTTGAACCGGACCTGACTCCGGAGGAATTCATTCACGTGCTGCGCCGGTCGACTCTGGCTGAACGCCGTCCGGTAGACGATCTCGGCCGGATCACGGGCATGTTGAAGCATGCCGATCTGATCGTCACTGCTCGGGCAGCGTCCAAGCTGGTTGGGGTTTCCCGGGCAATCACGGATTTTTCCTACTGCACGTACCTCTCCGATCTGGCGGTCGACGTTGACTACCAGCGTCAGGGCATCGGTCGGCAACTGGTCCGGTTCACTCATGAGGCCGCTGGTCTGAACACGAACCTGATTCTGCTGGCAGCTCCTGCAGCGACCTCTTACTACCCTCGTCTGGGCATGACACAGCATCCTTCCTGCTGGGTTCAGGCCGGAGCACAGCAGGAAACCTGAGTGCCGGAAAACAGTTCGGGTTTCTTTTTCGTCGGTCGGGTGACGCAAGTGGACGGCCGTTCGTGCGAAAAAGAAACCCGACCCCGGTTGTCGCTTTCGCGTGCCGTTGTGGCTTACTGCTGCTGCAGTATCCAGTCAATGGCGGCTGTGGTGGTGTCCAGGCGGGCTCCTGAGCCGACCACTGCCTGAGCGGCATCGGTTGCTTTGTAGGCGGCGGTGACGATTGAAGGGACTTGTTCTTCGCCACCGATCCACAGCGGGTGGGGCGCCGACAGAGACAGCAGTGTCGGAACGTCGCCGTACTTCACGGCACCGGGCAGAAAATCGGCATCTTTCCAGTCGTTCAGGTTCGCAAACCGAAAGCCACCGGTATCGACGGCCACGGCGTTGAATTCTGCCCCGGCTATTGTTCGAGCGGCGGCCAGCAGCACACCACCACCGTTTACACCCACCGCATGCAGCGCAGCCGGACTGTGTTCGTCACCGTTGATCCATGCCGTCAGCGTCAGAATATCGTGCACACGGCGGGCAAAGACCGTGTCGTTGTAGCAATAGGTATAGCCGGCAAATTCTCGTGGATTTGCCACGGTGGGATTTTTCCTGAGAGGCATCCCGTTGGTCGTGAATTCTCCCTGTCCGAACAGGTCCACTCCCACCACAGAATAGCCGGCGTCGACAAGTCGCAACAGATCAGGGTGAGCTTTACCGTCGGGAAACAGCCCTGCCTTGCCCTGCCCGTCAATCCACAGCACGACCTTCTGGTTCCATGCCACCGACTTCGGATACACGGAGATGATCGGCAGCTGTTCGTGGTGAGTGGTCAGGGTCAGCAGGTCACCGAATTCCAGGTATCCGGCCCGTGTTTCCTTCCACACCTTAGTGCGTTGAACATCTTCCGCCTGCGGCATTCCGCGGCCGATCAGAGTTTTCCAGGCGGTCCGCACGGTCGACAGGTAATTCTGGAGCTCGGTGGCAGTTTCCGGCGCGTGATGGAACAGCGCGGCCAGATCCCGGTCGTTCATCTGCTGCAGCAGTCGGCGTTCGTAGTCGTCCCCGGCGGGCGGGGCTGGGTGTTCACTGTTCCAGACGGTGTACTCTTCCTTTGTCAGGGGTTTCCAGTCCTGTTCGCGGATCGGTTCCTTGTGACCCAGGTTCAGGTGTTTGTTCATCCACGAATACATGATGCCGCGGGTAACGGCGTTGTAGTTGTGAGGAAAGTGCAGCATTTCCTCGCAGTAGACATCGTCCGGCGCGCCCAGCATGGCGTACAGCTGCTGCAGCTGCGGATATCCTTTGGTCATCATTTCTTTTGTCCAGTCGTTGGCTGCCGTCATGGCCTGCGGTCGTGGAGCAAACAGGGCGGCCAGCTCAACATTGCCGGTTCCGATTCTCAGCAGGCTGCAGTTTTCGCAGGTGCAGCCGCCCTGCATGCTGGTGGAAACCATGCCGTTGGGGAATCCGACCACATGGCGATCATCGATGGCTCCCAGCAGAATCGTCTGAGTGCCTCCGCCGCTGCCGCCAGTGACGCCCAGTCGCTGTGCATCAACGTCCGGCAGCCCGGCCAGAAAGTCGAGTGCGCGGAGGCCATTCCATGTCTGCAGCCCCATGATGCTGTGCAGTCGAGCTTCAGCCTGAGCACTGTAGAATCCCCAGCTGTCGCTGTTCTCGAACTCAGGCCGACGATCAGCGTAGCGATGAGCCAGTTGGTACGAGACCTGCTGACTGTCGACATAGCCCAGCATGTCGAAGATGAATGTCACGCAGCCCATGCGAGCCAGCTGGGCACAGCGGGCGAGTTTCGGGAACCGGCCGGATTCCCGGTGGATTTCCGCACCGGAAGCAATAAGTTTATCCATGGCCGCTGCGCCGTAATCCTGCTGCCGGCCGCCATGTCCGTGCGGACATAAAACGGCAGGACGTTTGCCGTCCGAAGCACCTTCCGGTCGAAACAGCAGACCGGTGACAAAATGACCGGGCAGACTTTCAAAATAGACCTTTTCCACGGTGAAACCATCCCGCTCCACTCGACCGTGAATCACCGGGTTCAGCGGGGTTCTTTCCGGCATGGGCCACAGTCCGGTGGCAATGCGGACGCGCTGTTTCAATTCAGCCTGACGCTGTTCCCATGCGGCTCTGGAGGCAGGTACCTGGAAGGGGAAATAGGCATTCAGATCCTTGGCGGCACTCAGACGAACGTCTTCCGGCTGCTGACCTGCATCCAGCACGCGATGACTGGCAGGATCGGCGGCCGCAGCCCGGAAAGTCAGAGTCAGCGTGCAGACCGCGACAAACGCAGCGGCGGTGACGGAACGGCGGTGAATGGCGAATCGATTCATAGCAGCAGGTTCTGGCAGAGGCAGGATGTAAAATGGTTGGTTCCGCAGGATAACATGGTCAGCCGGGGAACTGCCAGTATCCGGCGACCGAGCATTTCCGGATCAGGTCGCGATCGAAAACACGCACAGGATGGCCAGCCATGCGATGCCGAGGGCGTGCCAGAAATAAGTGGCGAACGTGACTCCGAAGTAGTACTCATGGTCGTAGCGGTCGCAGAATGCCGCCAGTGTGACCCAGAGCAGCACCGACTGGGCGATCAGAAAGTGCATCGCATGCAGTGCCGCAAACATGAACACGAAGCCATGGACGTTCATCTGAGGGTTCTGATAATCCTTCGTCCCGTTGGCAAAGGCCCAGAGCCCGAACGACTGCACGGCCACAAACAGGACGGCGAATACCAGTGCCAGCAGCAGATCGCGGCGGAATTCCGGCTGCCGCTCCCACTTCACGTGATTTCGGCTGGATTGCAGGAACCAGCTGCCCAGCGCCAGAAAGGCGGTGCCGAACTGGAACGCGGTCGGCAGACGCAGACGCTCCGGCTGCGGAGTCGCACCGAAGACAACAGCCAGTGCCACAGCCAGCCCCAGACACACCAGCGCCTGCGCAATTGTTGCCAGAAAGAACCGGCGAGCCAGCGAACCCTGGTTTTCGGCCCAGCGCGAAGTCATAAACTCAGTCGGAATTTCTGCGTGGTGGACTTGCCGAACTCAGGCTTCCGGCAAGAATGGAGGATCGGTGCCGGCAACATCAGCCGGACGGACGCGGCAGAATCGTCAGCCATCAGCTGATGCTTCGGCACGTCCACCTGCCTCAACCCCGCCCCGCCGTTGTCTTCATCAGACTCAACCAGCCGAACGAAATCTGCAGCATCAGAGGCATTGTAGTGACGGTGCTGCGGTCTGTCCGGCAATTTCAACTCAGGAGACCTTGCGAAATGAAACTGTTCAGCTGTTTGATCATGGGCCTGGCCGTAGCCACAGGAGTAAATGTTTTGGCAGAAGAGGCAAAAGAAAAAGAAGCGCCGACCTCCATTCACGACTTCAAAATGAAGTCGCTGGAAGGAACCGAAGTGGATCTGGCGAAGTATAAGGGAAAAGTGCTGTTGGTGGTGAACGTGGCCAGTCGCTGTGGTGCGACCCCACAATACGAACAGCTGCAGGCACTGAACGAAAAGTATAAGGATCAGGGGCTGGTTGTGATGGGCTTCCCGTGCAATCAGTTCGGTGCTCAGGAGCCCGGCAGCGCGACGGAAATTCGGGAATTCTGCACCAGCAAATACAGCGTGACGTTTCCCATGTTCGCCAAGATTGATGTAAACGGGGACAATCAGTCGCCGCTGTATGACTTTCTGAAGGATACTGCTGACGATCACAGCAACATCGGCTGGAACTTCGAAAAGTTCGTCGTCGGCAAAGACGGCAAAGTCTCTGCCCGCTTCAAGACTCGCACCGCGCCGGATGCGACCGAGGTTGTCAAAGTGATCGAAGAAGAACTGTCGAAGTAAGCATTGCCAGCGACGATCGGGGCAGACAGCCTGCCGACTCGTTTTCTGATTGCAGCTCGTCGGAAAATCACACCGACGGGCTGTTTTTATGCGCCGGTATGAACTCCGTCCGCACCGGAAATCGCCAGACTTTCGAGCTTCGTCCGTAGCGGAAGTCGCCAGACTTTCGGTGTTGTACCATCAGCTCGGAAAGCTGCCAGAACCACTGCCGCTCCCCTCGGCGTCGAGCGCAGCGAGAGGAGGGGCTTGTCGTTGTCGGTGTGGTCTGTACGTTGGAAGCGGCCGAGCCCCTTCCCTTGCAGAAGCGGCTGAACGCCGCTTCTGGTCAGGGGTGGTTGAATCAACAGGCCGTATTGCCCGCCGGCTGCAGAGCCGGCGAGCTACTGCAATGTCTTTGCACTCCGCAGTGCCGTCAGCAGACGTTCCATGTCCTGTCGCGAATTGTACAGATGGGCAGAGACACGCAGAAATCGATGGCCATTCCATGCGGCAACGGGGGCTTCGATACCCGCCGTATCCCGCAATTCAATCTGCAACGGATCGGGACTTCCGTGGTAACCCGGCTGCCAGCCCTCCGGCTGCGGCAGTTCGACGGACACCATGCTGACAACGTCCTGTGCTGATGTGGTGCACAGCGGGCCGCAACCGTCCATCGACAGCAGTTCGTCGCGGACAAAGTGAATCAGCGACTGAGCGTGTTCTCGAAACGTGTTCAGGCCGATGCGATTCAGAAACCTGATTGCGGCTGAAATCGAAAGCAGAGGTGCGGGGTCTCGAGTGCCCAGCCAGGTGATGCGATCCTTCCAGCACGGTGTGCGTCCGGCAATTGAACCTCCCCAGCTGACGACCGGGCAGTGAACCGCATTGTGATGTCTCGGATGAACCCACAGGAAACCACTGCCGAACGGTGCGCAGAGCCACTTGTGGCAGCTGCCGCAATAGTATTCGCAGCCGATTCTGTCCAGGTGCAGATCCAGCATGGCCACGGCATGAGGTCCGTCGACCACGGTCAGAACCTTCCGCTGCCGGGCCTGGTGGCAGAGCTGTTCAACCGGCAGAATGGCGGCGGTCGCGGAGGTAACGTGACTGACGACAATGACTCGGGTGCGCGTGGTCGTGGCCTGCTCTACGGCGGCCAGAATACCATCCGTGTCCAGTGGAAACGGCAGCTGTGCGGTGATCAGTTTCGCACCGCTCTGACGACATTTCTGATTCCAGATGTTGCGGACGGCGCCGTATTCGTGGTCGGTCAGCAGTACTTCGTCGCCGGCCTGCAGAGTAATGCTGTCGGCGACGATATTCATGGCAAAGGTTGCATTGTCGATCAGCGCCAGACGAGCCGGTTTGGTGTGCAGAAAACCGGCCAGGTCCGACGCCGTCTGTTCCAGCAGGTCTTCCATCTGCTGACAGAAGAATTTCATCGGCTGCCGTTCCAGTCGCCGTGACCATTCTTCACGGTCGGCGATGACCTGTTTCGGCGACGGACCGAATGAACCGTGATTCAGATAGATGGTATCCGGGTCCAGGTCCCAGCAGTCGGCGAAGCTGCCGTGTGTTGCAGTGTCTGCAATCTCTGTTTCGGTCATGGGCGTTGTCATTCTGTCGGGCTCAATCAATCACTGCGGTAACGGAACTCGGCGCAGAAATTCGGCTGGCCGGCTGCACAGCGTCAGGTTGTTCGTAGAGGGGGCTTCCAGCCGCCGTTGCTTCCCGTGTCGCCTGAGGCTGCATGTTTCAGCTGTTTCCGTTGCTGGCGACACGGCGTTTGTCGACGTGTGGAGTCAACCCGGACATTGTGGAGCAGAGGTTTTGCCGAAAGTCTGCGCGACTTCCGCTACGATCCTGAATTCGTACCTGCGGTCTTCTGTTTTGCCTTCTTCTTCGGCAGGCCAGCCGGCGAGACGTCGCAGCGTTCTGCCCATGCCCCCCATATCCAGGCACGCCGTAGTCATTTGTCATATGACCCATGCCGGCCTGATGAGCGTACAGTCCCGTCAGCAATGCGGCTCGTGTCGGGCAGCAGCGCCCGGTGTTGTAGAACTGTGTGAAACGCAGCCCGTCATTCGCCAGCTGATCCAGATTCGGCGTGGGAATTTCACCGCCGTAGCCGCCGATGTCTGAGAACCCCATGTCATCCACCAGAATGATGACGATGTCGGGGCGCTGCGGCCTGGCGGTGGCGGCACATACCGATGTCAGGGGCACTGCCAGCAGAATGGTCAGAATCAGCTTTCGCACGTGATATTCCCCTGCAGAAGGTTGCGACGACAACGTAAAATCGCTGACAGGCAGATTGTTCGAATTACTTGCTGCTCCACGACTGCCACTGCTGATTCAGCCATGCGGCATCCGGCTCAGCATCGGTGACAAGGTAACGGTATCGGCCCTTGAACGGATGTTTCTGATCAATCGTGAACGATCCTTCCACACACGGCGCGAAGCAGAAATAGGGTTTGGTCGGATGCAGCCGCGCGGCTTGGGGAGCTCGAAAGTTATCCGGATGACACAGCACCGTGATACTGACCGGAGCCCCGTCGATCGATCCTGCCAGAGCGACCCAGCGCGCTTTCTGATGATTGCCCGCCACGCGATCGGAACCCAGATCGTTCAGAAAGTCCGAGTGTTCGACCGGTTCTGATCTGTCGGGCCGCGGATCTTTGTCTCGCAGCTGCACCCACCGCGTCAGGCCGCGCAGAGCGATTCCGCCATAATGGTATTCATTCACAACCAGCGGGATGTCTGTGATGGCCGACTGCGTGGTCTCCAGATCGAAACAGTGGTACTGACCATCGGTGGGATAAACGGTGACCTTCCAGCGTTCTCTGAGAATATCCACGGCCGGATCCTGGGTCGCTCGATGAACCAGATCGATCTCAAACCCCGCCCCGTCGTCGCGGCAAAAGGTCGAGACGACCCGTTGATGCAGCACTCGCCCCGTACCGCCGGCCAGATTCCAGAAGTCGATGTTGCGATCGTTCCATGTGCTCCTGACCCAGGCGGAAAAAATGCCGTGCTGATGCGGGTGATCTTTGGGAAAGGTGGCCGTTACCACGCGGCCATCCGGACTGGCGACCGGATGCAGAAACCCGCTGCGACGGTAATCGGACGAAATGCCTTCCGGCACCGGCGGCGAAACTTTGTTGTAGACCAGAATCTGCCGATCGCCGCTGTGAATCGAAACTGTCTTTTCATTGTGTTGCAGCTTCAGGCCGCTGACGTCGTTGTGCGATCGGCCGAGGTCGGCCTGTGCCGTCGGTTTCAGATGTTTCTGATTCACAAATCCGGTGAGTTCCGGTACGACACGGATCAGTTCTGCCGCGACTATGCGGCCGACGGCACGGCTGCCTTCTGCATTCAGATGAGTATGGTCCGCGCCCCGCGCCGTCATGGGTTCGTAGATGCGGAAGCCTTCCGGACCAATTCGGTTGCATTGTTCGATGCTGAGCTGATGCAGATCGATCAGCGGTACCTGCTTTTCGGCGGCGACGACCGTTGTTGCTTTGGCATAGTCGGCCAGAGTCGGTTCAATCTGCTGCTGCTGGTTCCAGCGGCGTCGCGTCAGTGACGTGATCAGCACCGGCTTGCTGCCGGCATCGCGGGCCTCGTCGACATACCGGCGCAGGTGGTCTCGAAAATCACCATCGGCCGCAGATTCCCTGTTCGGCCCTTTGCCCGGCTGGTCGTTATGGCCGAACTGTATCAGCAGATAGTCGGGTTTCAGATCAAGGCTCTTCTGCCACCAGCCTTCAGAACGAAAGCTGCGCGAGCTGCGCCCGCCCTTTGCCATGTTGATGCACTCTATGTCACCGGTCAGCAGGTCGGCCAATCCGGTTCCCCAGCCTGCATCGTCGGTAACGGTGGAATCACCGACAAGGACGATCCGGATACTCGTTCGATCCGCCGCGATCAGCGGCGTGCTGGCCAATGCCAGCAGCAGCAGCGCAACAGATCGACGGTACATTACAGCAACGATGTTCGCCATCATCAAAGTCCCATCTGGTTGTCTGGACTGAAGTATACCGAGTGAATCATCCTGCCACAGGATGCACCGGGGTGTTGATTTAACCACCACTGAATTTACGAAGCTGTCGATTTAATCGCCACTGAGTTTACCGCAGTGGTTCCCGGTATTCTGATGCAATACCAAAAACGCAGGCGAAGAATCGTGCAGCAGAGTCCTGAAAATCATCGGAAAAGATCCGGCGGCGTCTGGTTTCACGCCGGCCCGCTTTTGCGGTACCCGGGGCCACAAAACCACCAGAGCTTGGCGCGTTGACACCCTCCCCGCGGGGGATGTGACGACAATTACTGGCAAGCATTCGGAGTGACTCGATCGTTTCTCCCTCACGAAAGAGCACCAACGGTTCGTGCTCTTACTGTAGGTGCCGCCTGCCGGGCGGCACTTCGCGGCGCAGCCGCGACTGAGGTTGCAACAGACACGCCACTTTATACAGCCCGCTGCCACGAACCACACGCCCCCACAATTCGAACGTGGGTCCTGCGCACAGTTCGGGCTCCGCCCGAAGGTCCAGCCCGGCTGGCAGGACCTACTGCAGGTGCCGCCTGCCGGGCGGCACTTCGCGGCGCAGCCGCGACTGTGGTTGCAACAGACACGCC
>JAVKCM010000291.1:0-42166 GCA_040222735.1 Fuerstiella sp.
CCCACAACCGAACGAGACCGTCCCACAACCGAAGGGAGACCGTCCCACAACGAGACCGCGCGTTGTGGCCGGGTCTCCCGACCCGACCACGCGACCGACCGCAGGTCTCCCATTCCGCGTCGTCACGGTTGATTGCCCCGATCCTCACATCAATCATTCAAGCGGCGGTCCGAAGACCGCCACCCGAAGAAGGCTGCCGGAGCGGCAACCGATGGGTGGCGGGGTCTTGTTTCGCCGTGGCATCGGTGTGTCGTGTTGAAACGGGGCGGGGGCACGTTCAGGGAGACCTGCGGTCGACGGGGTGGGACGGTCGGGAGAACGTCCCACAACCGAACGAGACCGTCCCACAACCGAACGAGACCGTCCCACAACCGAACGAGACCGTTCCACAACCCAAGGAGACCGTTCTACAACCCAAGAAGACCGGCCCACAACGAGGTTGCACGGGCAGCGTTTTTTCCTGGACCGCCGTACGTTACAGTCCGCGACGGGCGGGGTGGTGCGAACCGGCTGACGGCCCTGCGTCGACAGATCCGGATTGAAAGCGGGCATCATGAAAATCGGTGTTTTCGGGGGCACGTTTGACCCTGTGCATTTTGGCCACCTGTTGCTGGCGGAAACCTGTCGCCAGAAACTTGAGCTGACCGAAGTTCGGTTTGTTCCGGCCGGCAGCCCGCCTCACAAGGCCGACGTGAAGATCACGGACGGGCATGTGCGGGCTGACATGCTGCAACTGGCGGTTTCCGGCTATTCTGAGTACACCGTTGATCGTCGCGAGCTGAGACGCCGGGGGCCCTCGTTCACAGTCGATACACTGACCGAGCTGACCAGCGAGTTCTCGGAAGCCGAATTCTTCTTTCTGATGGGGGCTGATTCACTTCGCGATGTTCCCGGATGGCGGTCTCCCGACCGGATTACACAGCTGGCCACAGTGGTGGCGGTGAATCGTCCCGGGCTGCCGATGCCTACGCCTGCCCAGGTTGGTGAGTGGGTGGGCAGTGATCTGGCGTCACGAATTCAGCTGGTGTCCATGCCCGGGACAGATTTGTCCGCCACCGAACTCAGGCGTCGCGTTCGAGAGGGTCAGGGGCTGCGGTTCATGACACCGAAGGCGGTTGAGGCGTATATTGATCAGCATGGAATTTATGCTGAGCAGCCCGGTCACTGACCGGGAATTTCCGCAATTTCAGTGTCTCACCGCCGGCAGATCGGGGGATTCAAAGAATTTCGGCTGCGGATTTACAGGCTTTGGTGGATTCCGGGGCTTTTGGGTAGCAGTGAGCCCCTGGCCTGGCGTAGGCACAATCGAGTGATTTCTGTCTGGTGTAATCTTCGTTCTGAACTGCGATCTTCGCATGAAAGCTTCTTTGATCTCAGTTCTGCTGGCGGTGGCCGGATTTCTTGTGGCCGCCGCCAGAATCAATCACGGCCTTGTCGACTCAGGTCTGCCCTCCGGACCGGGACTCACGCCGGATGAATCATTCAATATTCAGCAGGGGGTGTACCTGTTCGACGCCTTCATGCAACACGGACCGATTCTGTTCACCAGGTCCGGGGCGACTGAAGTTTTTGGAAGCAGGGATTATCTGCCCGACCATCCTCCGCTGGGGCGCGTGGTACTGGGAGCCGCTCATCAGATGACGTCATGGACGCTGGGCGGAGCTCGCAAGGCTGCTTTTGATGTTCCCGCCGCGCGGCTGGGATCCTGTCTTCTGTTTGCCATGACCGTGCTGTTACTGGCCGAATTCTCCAGACGTCGTTTTGGCATCGCGACCGCCGTGGCCGCAGCTGTCGCGCTGATGCTGATGCCCCGCGTGGTCGGACACGCCCGTCTGGCTTCGCTGGAAACGGCAACATCGCTTGCCTGGCTGGCGGCCTGCGTACCGCTGTGGGTGTGGTGGACGGAACCGCTGCCGCCGACCTCCCGACAATGTCTCATCAGCGGCCTGTTGTGGGGCGTTCTGCTGCTGACCAAGGTTCAGGGAATTCTGTTGCCGCCGCTGGTGGTCGGGTGGGCGCTGTGGCGTTTTCGATCGCAGGCCGTTCGACCACTCGTGCTGTGGGGCCTGACCGGAGCGGTCGTGTTCTTTGTCGGCTGGCCGTGGCTGTGGCTGGATCCGATTGCCAATATGATGCAGTATCTGGGACGTGCGACTGATCGTTCCACGCTTTACGTCTGGTACTTCGGCCAGCGGTATGCCGACAAAGCGGTACCGTGGCACTTTCCTTTTGTCATGACGCTGATCACGCTGCCGCTGATTCTGCTGATCGGGTTTGTCGCGAATCTGTTCCGTCGGTCTCGCACGCCGAGCCAGATGCTGATGCTTTTGTCCGTGGTTTGGCCGCTGATCGTGTTTGCCGTGCCGGGAGTTCCGGTGTACGACGGGTGCCGTCTGTTTCTGATCATCATGCCGCCACTGGCGCTGCTGGCTGGCCGCGGACTGTGTCTGCTGGCCGGATTTCCGTCAGAGCCGATCAGGCATCAGACTCCCGACCAGGCGCCCGGCACGCCGTCAGCTCGGTCCGTGTCGGCTCGGTTGTTGATAATCGGGCTGCTGTTGTTGCTGGCGGTGCGGCCCGCTGTCGATGTCCTGCAGGCGTTTGCGCTGGACAGCTACAGTCTTGTTGTGGGTGGTCCTGCCGGTGCGGAATGGCTGGGCATGGAAAGCAGCTACTGGGCGGACGGAATGAACAGGGATTTCTGGCAGCAGGTGCCGGAAGATTCGGTCGTGTATGTGGCTCCGATCTGTCATCAGTTTCTGTTGCTCGACCTTGATCGGCTGGTCCCGGTGGTGGCCGAGCGAAATATTCGGCTGCGTCCGTTTGAATACGACCCTGAAGAACAGCGTGGTCTGATTCTGCTGATCCATCGACTGGCGGACCTGCGACCGATGCTTCGCACGGTGCCGTCGGGTGCCACGGTGGTGGCCGAAGCCAGGTACAGGAATGTCGTTCTGGCTCGTCTGATCGACACGACTGAGGCTACGTGGCCGGAGCTTCCGGACTGGCCGGACAGGTAACGGGCCGTTGGCAGTCGGGTACGGATTCCCCGGAAATGCGGCATCTTCGCCGATACCGTTCTGACCATTCCGGGCGGCCGAGGAACATGCCGAAGTCCATTTTCTGTTGGTCGAGCCTCACGCCGGAGGCTTCTGGCGGCGACTCGCCGGACTTTTGTAAACCGAACTCAGGCTGAGAATTCCACTGGGCGCAGATCGTCGCGGATCTCAGAATAGGAACAGCCTCGAGTTACGACATGAGCTGCCACAGGAGGTGCGGCTGATGTTGGTGACGGTAGAGGCGGCATTACATTGCTGTTGCAGCAGGTCGTGTGAACGGATCTGAGCGGAACAGCGGGCAACAGTGAACTTTGGCAGGCGGCGAGACCGCGCTGGGTGAATCTATGAATCAGCAGACGCCGCGGGCGGCCGAGCAATGGTTTCGAAAGGGCACGGAAGCGATGAATGCCCGGCAGTGGGACTACGCGATCGAAGCGCTGTCGAACGCCGTGCGTCTGAGTCCCGAAACGCTGTTGTATCGTCAGGTGAAGTATCGGTGCTGCCGCAAACGGCAGAAGGTGTCCGACGGTGCGTCCGGTCGGGCTTCCGTAAAGATGGTGGACATTCGCCGCAAGCTGCTGCAGAGCCAGGTTCAGAAGGACTGGGCGGCCGTCAGTCGATGGGCTGAAGAAGGTGTTGTCCTTCAGCCCTGGGATCCGCAGATGTTTGCACACATTGCAGCGGCCGCTGTCGAACAACAGCACGTCGACGTCGCTCGTTATACGTGGTCAATTGCGCTCAAGCTGGATCGCGACAACCTTGCCTACAACCGTGCCTGCGGACGTTTTCTGTGTGGCACTGCAGACTACGACGGGGCTGAGCGATGTTTTCGCCGCATTCTGGAACAGGATCCGGCAGATCGTTACGCCGTCGAAATGATTCGGTACATCGATGTGGAACGGCTGATCAACCGCGGAGGCTATGGCCAGGCGACTTCCACGCGAGACGTCCAGGTCCCGGACACTGCGCCCGCCCCGGACGCTGCCTCGGACGACGGCCATCCGCCGGCACCTGATCGCGGCGGTGTGTTCGACCTTTCAAAGAACGGCGGTGCGGCTCCGGCTGCCACCAGGTCGGCGCGGCTCGCAAACCATCTGAAGCTGGGGACTCAGTATGCTGAACAGCGTTGCTGGCAGATGTGCATGGATCAGTACCGGCATGCACTCGCGCTGGCCCCCGATGATTTCACGATCCGTGAGCGGATGAACGATGCAGAACTGAGGCTGCTGAAGGAAAACATGGAAAAGCTACAGCGTGCGGCCCGGAAACCGGGCGATTCACAGCGGCTGGCGGAAGAAGCGGCGCAGGCGGAATACCGGTTGATTGTCCGTCGAATTCAGATGAATACAGAACGAGCCAAAAGACTTCGGGAGGATATGTCGCTCTGTTTTGAACTCGCCGAAGACTATAGTCGGCTGGGCCGGTACCGTCAGGCAATTCCACTTTACCAGCAGGCCTGCCGGAACCTGAAACTGCGTGAAGAGGCGCTGCTGCGGCTGGGGCAGTGCTGGATCTGTGACGGGAAGCGTGATCTGGCCTGCAGGCAATTCGATCTCGCACTCAAGTCACTCAGTGCCGCGAAGAATCCGGACGGCTGGAAAACGGCACACTACTGGCTCGGTCGCCTGAACGAATCCGAAGGTCGACCCGAGGTGGCAGAATCACATTATGCTGAGGTACTGCTGCTGGACTATGATTTTCGTGACACGGCCCGCAGACTGGAATTACTGCAGAACGCCGCAGCCAGTGCGGGACAGCACCGCTAAGCCCCGAAAGATAGTGGAATGGAATCAGCTGCACGACTGCTGGCCATGGTTGCCAGAATGGCTCCCGTCATCGTGTTGGCTGTCGTCGCAGGATGGATGATGACGGGGGCCCGGAATGTTCAGCGCGAGATTGTACAGCAGGCGGTCTTCGTCGACCGGGACGAAGACGGAAATCTGTCCGTTGCAGAATTTGCCGGCCATGTGGCAGCGCCTGAACAGATGCGGCAGCTGACCGCGTTGCGAAAGCTGACCGTCAGCGGCACCGCCGTCAGCGACGCGTTTCTGCAGTCGATTGCGGACCTGCCCGACCTGGTGTCCGTCTCACTGGTCGACTGTTCTCTCAGATCCGGTCAGCTTCGGCTGCTGAATCAGGCCCGCAGTCTCAGGGAACTTGATCTGAGCGGGTCGTCGGACGCTTCAGACGACCTGCCGCTGCTGGAACTTCCGGAATTGCAGACGTTGAAGCTGGCACGCTGTGAGTGGGTCAACGATGAGTCACTGATCGGACTGGATCGCTTTCCACACCTGCAGGCGCTCGACCTGTCAGAGACTGCTGTTTCGGATGGCGGGCTGACGCATCTGACCGTGCTGACGGACCTGCGCTGGCTGGATCTGGCCGGTTGTGAAGGCGTCGGTGAATCTGCACTGGAGGTTGCAGGGTCGCTGAAACGACTTCAAAGCCTGATGCTGTCCGCGCGGAATCTGAATCTGGAGACGGCCGTGAGGTACCGTCATGCGAGCCTGCCGTACCGGCTGTTTGTTCCGCTGCGTGATT
Organism: Fuerstiella sp.; assembly: GCA_040222735.1. GTDB lineage: Bacteria > Planctomycetota > Planctomycetia > Planctomycetales > Planctomycetaceae > Fuerstiella. Next base: position 5,601 of record JAVKCM010000291.1, read on the forward strand.
TTCCCGAACTGCGGCCGATTCTGGAACGTGACCGGCCAGTGCCCGGCAGCGCGTCGCTGTATCTGTGGAACGATATTCGCAGCCTTAATATTCAGGACGACGTAGGTCTGGATTATTCAGCCCTTCGATTCTTCCCGGAGATCCACTCGCTGTCACTGAACGGTCCGGGGGTCACGGATGAATCGCTGAGTTTCCTGCCGGAAATGAAGCAGCTGACATATCTGTCCTTCAAGGATACCAGCGTAACGGATCTCGGATTGCGGCACCTGTCGGGTCTGACAGGTCTGCGGACGCTGCTGCTGCCGGACACTCAGATCACCGACGACGGGCTGCGTTCGCTGTCGAAACTGCCTGAGCTGTCATGGCTGGATCTGTCCGGTACCGCCATCACCGATGCCGGGCTCGAGCATCTGATCGGGCTGCAGAAACTACACTATCTGGATCTCCGCGGCGTCGAGATGACGAGGCGCGGGCTGGAGCTGCTGACTCAGATGCCCGAGCTGTCCGACACCCTTGATCTGTCCTCGTTTCGACTGGCTTCTGCAGATCTGTCACTGCTGGAGGACAAACCATTTCGGTCTGTGGACCTTTCCAACCAGTCACTGGGGCAGGATGACTTTGACGTGATTGGTACGTGGTCAGAGCTGAGGGAGCTGAATCTTTCCGGGACGACGGTGACCGGCGAAGAACTGCGGCTGGCCGGAAACAGTCACCTGAACTCGTTGTTGCTGGACGGGACTCGTACAACTGATGCCGGCCTGGCGCAGGCAGACCTGCCGTCGTCGCTGTGTGCTTTGTCGCTGGCTGCCACGTCGATCAGCGGCGAATCGCTGGCGGAGCTTTTCCATCTTCGTCTGTCTTCGCTTGACCTGAGCGCCACACCACTGACCGAGGCGGGAATTGATCAGGCTTTCATGCTGCGTCCCACGCGCCTGGCACTGAAGGGGATTTACCTGGACGTCCGGCTGCCCGCTGCCGCCATCGGTCACGGCGGGGTCGAATGGCTGGAACTGACCGCCGACTCACCTATGCTGATGCGGCTGCTGGAAAGTGAGGGCGCCGCGAAACTTGGAACTCTTGGTTTGCATCGGGCGACCGGGGACCATCTAAGCCGCCTGCAGCCGCTGCGCTATCTTTCCACGCTCAGGCTGTACGACGGTACGTTCAGGAAGGACAGTTTCCGGCATCTGTACGCACTTGGTTATCTGCGCAGCCTGAGCCTCGCGGGTTGTGTGCTGACTCCGGACGCCGTGGCGGAAATCGCCGGACTTCCTCAGCTTGGCTGGCTGCAGATTGCCTGTCCGGGAGTTCGGGAAGAAGCTCTGCAGGTTCTGCGTGACCAGAACCCGGAGCTGCAGATTGACTACAGGAATGTGCCGGAGGTGGCAACCGGGACGGAGGCCCCATAAGACGGCCGGCTGGACGGGCTCCATCATCGCCAGACGTCTTTGCCGAACCGCCACTGTCGGCCGTGACGTCACTTTACGATCTTCTGTTGTGGCCGTATCATCATCCGCAGCGTGGTCGGATTCCGGTCCGATTGCCGTCTGCTTGTGAAATCCACGCGCGACCAGCGCAAGGTCGATGAACTTCAGGTCTGATGAACACCACCCGTCACTGCCACCTGCTGAAGCTGTGTCTGACCGCCGTATTCGTGGCGGGGCCGGCAGGCGTTCGCGCGGACGAGCGAGAACAGCTGATCGATGCCAGCATCAATCGGGCTCTGGTGTGGCTGGCCGATGAACAGCTGCCGTCGGGAGCGTGGCGTTCAGAAAACTATGGAGAATCAACTGCAGCCACGTCGCTGGCCGTCATGGCATTCATGGCGGCCGGACATGTACCCGAAGAAGGCCGGTACGGACGTCATCTGTCGAAGGGCATCGCCTGGGTGCTTTCAGAACAGCAGACCAACGGACTGCTGGTCGGAAAGCAGCGCAGTCACGGTCCGATGTACAGTCATGGAATTGCGACACTGATGCTGGCGGAAGTTTCCGGAATGGTGAGCGGCGATCAGGCCGATCGGTGCCAGCGGGGGCTGGAGCGTGCCGTGAAGCTGATTGTGGATGCTCAGAATCATCCCAAGAGCAGCCAGCACGACGGCGGCTGGCGTTATCAGCCGACCAGCGGCGACGCGGATCTGAGTGTGACGGCGTGGCAGCTGCTGGCGCTGCGGGCGGCCAAGGATATCGGCTGCGATATTCCAAGTCAGAATATCGACCGGGCGATTGCCTATATCAAACGGCTGCGAGTGCAGCGGGGCGGAGGTTTCGGGTACATGGCCGGTCATGGAGCCACGGTGACTCGTTCGGGCTGCGGCATCGTGGCGCTGGAAGTGTGCGGCGAGCATCGTACGCCGGAAACGCTGGCGGCGGCCGAACTGATTCTGTCGCGCCCGCTGACCAGCCAGGAACATTACTTCTTTTACGGCGCTTATTACTGTACCGTCGGCATGTATAAGGTCGGCGGAGCCGAATGGCAGACGGCCCGCCCGATACTGTACGATACGATTCTGGGATTGCAGCATCCCATTGGTTACTGGAAACCGATTCACGGCAGCGAACGCGGTGCGGGCAACGTGTATGCCACATCGATGGCAATTCTGGCGCTGGCGATAGAATACGGATATCTGCCAATTTATCAGCGGTAAGGCGGGCGATGTACTGAATCTGCAGCACGGTCATGTTCGGCACCATGTGTCTGCCGTCAGCCGCGGCCCCCCCTTTCTTCCTGTGTCTTCAAACGAGCTACTGATGGCAGTCTTCGGAATATTTTTCGCGCCGATCCCCGAGTTGTTCTGGTCGGAGTACTCAGGCAAGCCCTTTGTCAGGTGTGTGGACTGTGAGGTTCCGCTGGCCGAGACCAACGTCTATGTGATTCAGAAGCGATTTGTCGCCGGCGAAGCCGTGTTTGAAATGGCCATGTGTGAACATTGCCGTGACAAGATGACCATGGAATATTCTGAAGAAACGAAGCGGAATATTACGGCCTATATGAGCACTCAGTTTCGAAAACGGGCGACCGAAGGCCTGGCGGATGCCGAAGGGCCGCAGGTGATCGAGGTTCGCGAAATTGAAGAGACCGAAGACGGTCAGGCTTTGCTGAAGGAGTGTGTGGACCATTGTCTGATCTGTGGCACCGAGCGTCTCAAGTGCCACCGTTACTCGCTGGCCGGACTGTGTCGGGACAACGAAATTGTGGCTCAGATCACACCGGTCAGCCGAACCCCGCTGATGGTCTGTGAGACCTGTGAACTGGGCATGTCTGATCTTGTCTCGCAGAAAACCCGTGATTCGTGGGATCGCTTTGTCGAAGAGCACTTCGATGGTCCGCCCGGAGTGGAAGTGGATTCACCGGCCGGATACCCGCTGGCTTTCTGAAACCGGCAGCGGCCAGCACACAAGAGCAGTCACGCGACCGGCGGCGGTGGACGGGGCGTTCGTGTGACCTGCGGCACCTTCTTGAGATCTGGCAGCCGGTCCGGATACTTTTGCATGACGGACTTCCAGGTCCGTCATTGGCGAAACCGTCCATATCTTCGACGCGTCTGGCAGGCCGGCGTACGAAACCTTCGGTAGCCGGACAGGCTTTTGGAAGGCCTGCGAAGGGGCGGCGGCGGGTTGTCTATTCCAGCCCCAGACCTTCCAGATTGACATTCTGCAGCCGAGCCTTCTTTGCTGCTTCCTTGAGTTTGGCCACCACGAAGAACTTGTGGTTGGCAACGGCCTGTTCGGAAATGCGAAGGCGTCTGGCCACGTCCTTGTTGGCCCACCCCAGTACGAAGATCAGTTCCACACACTGCAGACGTTCCCAGGCGCCGGACTGCTTGAAGTCGGCAATCAGATCTCTGAGACAGCTTTCCACAACCGCGGCTTCGCTGTGAGAACGTTCATGGCTGCGGAGCAGGCTGGAGGCCGCTCGACCGGCACCGGTTGGTTCACGGCGAGCACCACCCTGCGAATCGGGCAGCGTCAGCGGGACCGTCGGGCGGCGTCCGATGCGTCTCATGGCATCGATCAGCTTGTGGGCAGCGATGGAAAACAGCCAGGATTCCAGCGGCGTGTTTTCGTCGTAGTTGGGCAGAGCCTTCAGGAACCCCAGAAAGGTTTCCTGAACGATATCTTCGGCCAGCGACTGATCCCGCAGACGACTGCGAGCGAACGCCAGCAGGCGGCCTTCAAACTGTCGGATGCATTCCTGCCATGCCTCAGGCTCTCCGGTACGAATCCGCTGCACAAGCTGTTTATCTGATTCGCTGGCAGGCATGGAAACCGAAAATCCCTGAAGAAACGTTGAACCCGGACGATCACAATCGTGTCAGCCCGGGCCGGAATTGTCAACGAACGCCATCTGAATGGACGTGAAAACCTCGGCGATCCAGTTGCTATATGTGCTGAAACCGTCTTAAATCGTAGCGATCAGGGGTCTGAATATGTTTCCGGATTTCCGGTGACATCAGCACAAAACACAACAGCCAAAGAAGCTTCAATGCATCGCATTCGTTACATCATGGTCGGCGGATTTCTGGGGGCCGGCAAGACCACGACACTGGCTCGGCTGGCACAGCAGTACCTGCAGCAGGGACTGAATGTGGGCATCGTCACCAACGATCAGGCAGACGATCTGGTCGATACGAATATGCTCAGGTCACTGGGGTTCGACGTGGGAGAGGTGGCGGGAGCCTGTTTCTGCTGCAACTTTGACGAACTGATGACCACCGTACGGGATCTCAGTCAGCGCCAGCGGCCGGACATTATTCTGGCCGAACCGGTTGGCAGTTGCACCGATCTGGTGGCCACGGTGATTCAACCGATCAGAAAACTGTTCGATGCCGACTTCGTGATTGCTCCTTACGCGGTCATCCTGAAACCGTCTCATGGGCGTCGGATTCTGAAGAACGAAGCGGGCAGCGGATTTTCTCCCAAGGCCGCCTATATTCTGAAGAAGCAGATTGAAGAAGCCGATCTGGTGCTCATCAATCGCGCGGATGAATTATCGCCGGAAGATGCTGCTGAGCTTGAGTCTCTGGTGGAGCAGCATGTTCCGGATCGTCCTGTGCTGCGGATTTCTGCCAAAACCGGACAGGGATTTGAAGCTCTGACGGAATGGCTGGAGCAGCAGGGGGACTTCGGTCAGAGAATTCTGGATATCGACTACGATGTCTACGCCGACGGCGAGGCCGAGCTGGGTTGGCTTAACAGCAGTCTGCGGGTGACCGCTGAACAGGAATTTTCTCTGGATGATCTGCTGCTGACGATCGTAACCCGACTCAGGACCGCTCTGTCAGAGATGTCGGCTGAAGCAGCTCATCTGAAGACGATCGGGCTGTGGGAAGGATTCTTCGGGGTTGCCAATCTGGTCAGCAGCGAGAACGCTGCCGAGCTGTCGCTGCCGTCCGGCTGTCAGGTCAGGGCGGCGGATGTCATCGTCAACGCGCGTGTAGCCTGTGACCCGGAACTGCTGGAACAACTGGTGCGTCGGACTGTCGGACGGATCGTTGAAGAATTTGGAGCGGTGGCGGAATTTCGGCGAACGCAGAGCTTCAAGCCCGGTCGCCCGGTACCGACACATCGACTTTCAGAGCCTGTTTCCGGCTGAATCGGCTGGTTCCTGTTATTTTCCGGGCGAATCCTGCTTTTGTGCCAGCACTCGCAACGGACAGACGGTGTTAACGGGATCAGGACATACTCAGAACCCTTTCCCCGCGCCCGGCGCGTCACCACACCAAACAGGAGCGTTTCATGATTACCAGTCGATTTATGCAGTTTTCCCTCACGGCCTGTCTGGCCGCCATGTTTCTCACGGCCGTGGCTGATGCTCAGCCGCCGGAGGGTGGACGTGGTCAGGGTGGTCGCCAGCGAGGCGGACAGCGAGGCTCCGGATTTGGCGGCGGAGCGGGAGGACGCGGCGGGTTTCAGCCGACAGTTTCAAAAGCCATGTTGCTGAGGCTGGAGGACGTGCTGGACGAACTGCAGATCGACGAAAGTCAGGGAGAAACCATTAAGGCGGCTCTGGATGCCTACCGGCAGGAACGCGATGATTCACGTCCGGACCGCAGCTCTTTTGAAGGCAAATCTGACGAAGAACGTCGCGCCTTGTTCGAAAAAATGCAGCAGGATCGGGAAGCACTGGTGAAGAAGACGGACGAAATCGTGGTCTCGCTGCTGGAAAAAGATCAGGCAAAGCGACTCGAACAGATCAGTCTTCAGCTGAAGCTGCGAGGCGGTCTGGCGGCCGCTCTGAAAAGTGATGACCTGCAGGGCAAACTGAGCCTGACCGACGAGCAGGTTGTTAAGCTGGAGGAAGCAGAAAAAGCCGCCGAGGAAGCTCGAAACAAGATGATGGAGGAAATGCGAGCGTCGTTTCAGGGCGGACGCGGTCAGGGTGGTGAGGGTCAGCGACCGGACTTCACCGCTATGCGTGAGAAAATGGAAGCCGCTCGAAAAGAAGCCGACACAGCAGCCATGGCCGTGCTCACCGATTCTCAGAAGGGAACTCTGGAAGAACTGAAGGGCAAGCCATTTGAAGTAGACATGCGTGCTCTGATGCAGCGTGGAGGCCGGGGTGGATTCGGTCGTGGACGCGGCGGTGATGGCGGTGGCGGCCGTGGCCGCGGCGAAGGCGATGCCCCGCGTCGTCGTCCCGCATCGGACACCAACGACGCGATCTGAAGTGTTGCAATCGGACCTGATCCGATCGGACTATCGGACTCGGCAGAAACTCGACCGACCGCGTGGGCTGCCTGCCCGGTAACGAAATCTTCGGGCGTGCACCGCCGGATTGCAGTTGGTATGTGTTCCGGTCGCCCACAGTCCTGAAAGTATCTGCAGAAAGACGCCAGGCGGCGAGGATCTGATGGTCCTCGCCGCTTTTTCATGCGCAACTCAGACCGGTCCTCTTTCGTTCAGCCGCCGAGACAGACCGGCAGAAACCGCCGACTTATCCGTAGGAGCCCAACCGGACCAGATTTCAACGCCCGTTTCTTCACCGCGGTCAGGCCTGCCGGACCGGAGTGACTGATTCCTTCTGCAAAATCGAAATATTTTCACAAGTTACCCAATCGGAACGATCGATACTCAGAAGGACAACCGCTGTGTTGTCAAAGGACTTGTCTTGCGTGCAACTGATGTCGCAACCGGACATGGTCAGCACGATCTATTTCGATGGGCTGCGGCCTCGTATTTTGGCAGGGATGGAAACATGAAGACGTTTGGCAGGCATCTTCGACGATGGGGTGTACTCACCGCGATCTGCCTGATGACCTTCGTCAACAGTGGATGCACACTGACGAACGGCTTCATCGGAGTAGTCTACGAGTACATGCTGTTCTGGGAGACCCTTCCGGTGATGCCCATTACACCGTACCAGATGGGGCGCGTGGAAGACGAACTCTGGGAAAACGAACGCTACAACCGCGTTCCGGTCCTCGACCCGATCGAGGGTGAAAACGCCCCGATCTTCTGCGTGGATCCTCCCAGCGACGATCAGATCATTCGTGCTCTGCCCGATGACGTGGCCGGCGGGATTGCATTCCTGCAGGAAACGCAGCGGAACAACGTGCGGATTGTCGTTGAGCGAATTGTCGATCGTCTGGACGAGTGCAAGGTTTATCCGCTGGTCGGCCCGGCTCGCCTGCATCACTGTCACTACAAGTGCACGGTGTACTACGACAAAACCATCCGCTCTTACTGGCCGATCCCCTTCCAGCACGTGGATCAGACTGAGGAAGTGGTCTACATCGACAAGGACTACCTGATTCGCTGTGCCGGACCGTCGACTTACTGATCGGCTTCCGGCACACCGGGGCCAGTGAGTGCTTCATCACGAACTGGCCGCCCGCGCGGCGGCCGATCACTCGGCATCGATCACGCGGGCTTCACTTGCCGATGCAGAAGTTGCTGAAGATGTGGTCCAGAATGTCGTCGGTGTAGACTTCGCCCAGAATGGTGGCAATCTGATGCAGCACGGCGCGCAGTTCCATTGCTGTGATTTCGTCGCCGAGCTGCTTCTCAGCCGCCTCAGCCGCACGTTCCAGAGCAGCAATGGCTCGCCGCAGACTGTCCCGGCAGCGGGCCGCGGTGGATGATACCAGCTCGGATGTCGCTGAACGGTCATTTTTCAATGAGCGTTCGATCATTGTCGACAGAGCATCGATGCCGGCTCCGGTTTCCGCACTGACACTCACCGCGGCGTGTTCTGCGCTGCTATGCGTCTGCAGATCGCAGCGCGTGGCGATCTCCAGCACCCGGACGCCGAGTTCTGCCAGTTGCTGACGCAGTGTCCGGTCGCTGATCTCTTCCGCCGCCGTCAGATCGGCAGCCCGGCACCAGACGACCAGATCTCCGGCCTGAACCTGTCTGCTGCGGAGATCCTGAGCTCGCTGCATAATCAGATCAGCCGCCGCTTCCCAGCCGGCGGTATCGATCAGTTCGACTTCGATCTGTCCGATCCGCAGCACGCCACTAAGATAATCCCGAGTGGTGCCGGCGACCGGGGAAACGATCGCCTTTGTCGAACCCAGCAGTCGGTTGAACAACGTGCTCTTGCCGGCATTGGGCAGGCCAGCCAGCACAACGCGATGGCGATAGCCGGATGGCAGCCGCTGTTCTGAGTCATCCGCCAGTCGCTGCAGCTGTTCACGACACCCGGCCAGTCGCGCACAGATCTCTGCACTGGTGATGAATTCGATATCCTCTTCCACGAAGTCCAGACCGGCTTCCAGGTCTCCCAGCAGCGACAGTATCTCATGGCGAACCTGCCGCAGCGTCGACGTGATGCCTCCTCCCAGCTGCGTCAGAGCGGCCTGCAGCTCGTGATGGTCGGCAGCGTCGATGACTCCGATGACCGCTTCTGCCTGAACCAGGTCAATCCGGCCGGCCAGAAAGGCTCGCATGGTAAATTCGCCACGATCCGCATGTCGCGCTCCGCATTCCAGCAGCCGTTCGATCACGGCATCCAGCAGCGGCGGCGAGCCTGCGGTGTGGAGCTCCGCCATGGGCTGCCCCGTATAACTGCGAGCGGTAGGCCAGAACTGCAGGTGTACCGGCAGCGGCACGCCGATGGCCGGCACATCCAGCACGCCGTGTGTGCGACGCGGGTGTCGGGCCTTTCGCCACGCATCGGATCCGTCCGCCGGCCTGAAAAGCCGACTCACAACGTCGGCCACCCGATCTCCGCTCAGCCGGATGATACCGCGCTCCGCGGGCCCCGGTGGTGAAGCAAGGGCAGCAATCGTATCTTCAAGGTCCAGTGGCATGGTTCGGGTCACCCGCCGAGAATTCCGGCAGCCCGCCGGAACACTGAGTTCAGCATGGGACGGGTCAGTCGGCCGGTGAAGGTGTTCTGCTGACTGGGATGATAGCTGCCCAGCAGCGTCAGCTGATTCGTCAGCTGCACTTCCGCGCGGTGACCGAACTTCGGAGTACGCTGTGGCAGCAGGTCGTCGGCCGCCGTTTGCCGGAAATGTTTCCAGACGGCCGTCCATGCAATGCCGCCCAGAGCCACCAGAACACGGACGGGCAGTATCCGCAGGCATTCGGCAAGCCACGGAGCGCAATTCGAAAGTTCCTCGGGAGTGGGCCTGTTTGCCGGTGGAGCACAATGGCAGGGCGCTGTGATGGCGCAGCCAATCAGCGTCAGGCCGTCGTCCTGCGATGTTGCCACAGGCTGACTGGCAAATCCCGTGGTGTACAGCGACCTGTAGAGCCAGTCACCGCTGCGATCACCCGTGAACATGCGCCCGGTGCGATTGGCACCGTGGGCGGCCGGAGCCAGACCGACAATCAGCAGACGCGCGGCAGGATCACCGAAATTCGGCACCGGCCGCCCCCAGTAATCTTCGTTTCGGTAGGCCGCACGTTTTTCGGCTGCAACCTTACGGCAGTGGGTGATGAGTCGGGGGCAGCGTTCACAAACGGTGATGCTGTAGTTCAGCTTGTCCCATTGCCGGCGGGACTGTGTCTTTGATCGTGGTCTGCCACGACGGGTATTCTCAGAACTCATTCGGCTTCGACTTCCGCATTTGCTGACTGCGCCAGCATGACTTCAATGGCCGCGCGGCCCGTATCGCCGGGTTTGATTCCCATGGCCGCCGCCCGTGCCGTGACACCCACGATGATGGCGTCAAACAGATCTTCCGGTTCTGTCAGCGGGCATTCCGGCGTGCCTTTGGCGATCGCAATGGCCTGGCCGAATTCTTCCGCGGTCCGCAGATCGTAGATGCCGCAACCAACGATACCTGCCCGTGTCAGCACAGAACAGTACTGCCCGCCGGACCATCGCTGGCTGGTGCCGATGGCAGTGCCGTTGGCAAACTGAAGCGGTCTTTGCGTCGAGGACGGAAGCGGGACAGACATGGGCGTTTTCCGACTGAAGCCACGTAAACAACAGCTCAAGTCTAGAAACTTCTGCTTCGGAGTGCGCGGTTCGTGCGAGCCGTAACCGAGGCTTTGTGCAATCTTGATGGGGCATTCAGCCGGAACGGCACTCGCTCATCGGCAGCCGCGTGTCGGTTGGCCGTCTTTTCCCTTCCGTCAGCGCGACACCATGGCCTGCTTCATCATCACGACATCGTCGTCGAAAACGGTGATTGCCGTGCCCTCGGCACGTAGTTCTCCGGTTGCTGAACCTTCGTTAATTGACGATGTCACAATCAGTACTGCCGCCTGTTTTCTGAGATCGGTCAGACTGTACTGGACGGTGCGGCAGCTTCGGTCTGCCGGTACCTGCCGGTCGACAACTGTGTAGATCCCGTCCCGAATCTGAACACAGTCGCCGACCGTCAGAGCCCGGAGTCGTCCCGCCGAAGGACTGATTCGGATCCTGTCAACCGTCCACCACAGGCGGAATACCCCGGCAATACAACGACTCAGCTGCCTGAACATGATCATCATGACCTCGCCACCGTCGCGGACACAGCCCGCACACGACTGTTGTCGGACCGGCAGTCCCACAAAATTATTCGCTTTCCAGCTGAGCTTTCAGCAGTTCCAGCTCGGCGGCCACCTGTTCCTGTCGCTCCTGACGCTCAAACTGTCGTTCCAGTTCTGCGGCGTCCGGATCTTTTCCGTCCATCCGTTCCCATGCGTCCGTCAGCGCTTCTTCGCGGTCGACCTTTTCTTCCAGTCGGCTGAACTGAGCAAAGGCCGACTGACTGTGCGAACGCTCCATGGCGGCGTTGATTTTCTGAGCCGACGTGGCCCGAGCCATCCGCGCTGTCAGCAGTGTCTTTTTCTGTTTCGCCTGCCGGATCTTGTCTTCCAGGTCCAGTACCGAGCTTCGCAGTTTTTCGACTTCGGCCTTCTGCCGGGCATGCTCAGCGCTGTATCGATCAGCACGCTGCTGGGCTGACATTTTCTGTTCAATCGCCAGGCGAGCACCGGATTCGTCGTTCCGCCTGACGGCGGCAGTCGCGCGTTCGGTCCATTTCTCTGCCTCGGCACGTTCGCGGTCACAGCGTTTTCTCATCTGAATTTCGTCCGCGATGGCTTCAGCCACGCTGCTCCGAACGCGGTCCAGTTCTTCTTCCATATCGATGATCAGCTGGTGCAGCATGCGCTCCGGATCTTCTATTTTTTCCTTCAGCGAGGTGATGCTGGAACGCATGACGAGACTGAATTGATTGAGCCATTTCATGGTGAGAGCCTTTCAGGGTTTCGGGTTTCGGTGAGACGTTATTTCCAGGTGGCCAGCTCTGCCGACAGAACGCGGATTTTTGCCAGCACCTTTTCACGATGGTTTTCGCAGAAGGCAGCGAAGGCGATGACGCCGACTCCCAGAGCGATTCCGCACAGCCACGGGACGAATGGGTAGTCAATACGGGACCTCAGGATCATGGCCACCAGGTCGGCCATCAGAAACGCGAAGCCGGTGTACACCAGAGCTCGCAGCCGCAGACCGATGGACAGCAAAATGATCACTACGCTCAGTACCATCAGAGTGATCATGGGGAGCCAGTCGCCTCCGAAGACTTCAAACATCGGAGAGACCAGGATCGTAAGTGCTCCGATGTACCGCAGCGGGTCATGCGAGCTTTCCGGCAGGTCCTTCTTCAGCAGTTCGACAAATCCGAGAATCGTGAGTCCGATCGGCACCAGGTAGAATTCCAGCCGGACCAGCTGCATGGACCACCACAGCAGCATCAGTGCCAGGTTGAGAATGGCGGCGGCCAGTATGGCGAACCAGCGATTCCGGGTGACCATGGCCTGCTGAAAGTAAATCCCCGCGGCCAGCATGAGGGCAAACGAGTTGGCAGACTGAGCAAAGGACGACAGCCCGGCGGCTTCCCGCAGCACAGCCATCGCGGCGACCAGCGCCGGCAGAGACTGCCCCACCAGCCGCATTGGCCGGCGTGCGACAACCAGTCTCGCGTGCCGTTCGCTGAGACGGCTGGTTACCAGGGCTGCGGAGGCCGCGCCCAGCAGAACAAACTGACTGATTCCCTGTCCGAAGTGGATGAGTTCCTGATTGAACAGAAACATGGCTGTCATTGCGGCGACCGCACAGGCGACCCAGACATGAAATTCCAGCTGCCGTCGTACAGCCTGAGCAATTTCTGCAGCGGCGGCTGCCACGAAGCCTGCGACCATGACGGCCTGCAGAAAGGCCGGATAACTTTGACCGGCGAGCGATAAGACTGCCAGCATGACCAGTGCGGCTCGCAGCATTGCCGTCCATGTTCTCATCACAATGAGGTCGAATCGATTAATCTGAGATTCCAGAATGTTCAGGCTGAGTGCTGCGGTCAGAAACACAAAGGGTACTACCGGGCCGGCGGTGCCGGGGATCAGCAGATTCACGATCAGGCCCGATGCGCCTCCGCAGGCAGCCGCCAGCAACAGTACATGAATATTGGCCATGACTGCCAGGTAGCTGCGTCTCATGTCGTTCAGCTGTTTCCAGTCGGACCAGACAAAACAGCCCAGGGCGATTGCCGCAGCCAGCCGCAGCGGCAGGTCGAAGGCCAGGCAGGACAGGATCAGGATTCCCTGCAACCAGATTTCGCTGACCTGAGAAACGGCCGACACCACAGGCGATGTCCCGCGGCGTCGGTGTGCGGTTTCGCAGATGATGTAAAAGGCGGCCTGAACCACGGTCCAGGCGACCGGCAGCCACGAGGCGGTCATCGGTATGCCGACGGAGATCAGAGTCGCTGTGACCCACAGTGGAATGGCAACCGCTGCGGCAATACCGGCGACGCGGCTGCGAAAGATGATTGTCGCGATCACCAGCCAGAGTACGGTCACGGTGGTGGACAGCAGCACGCTGCCATGCTCGACACTTCCGTTCAGCACAACTTCATGAGTCTGCAGCAGCAGCGGCAGATGAACAATGGCGGCCAGACACGACAGAATCAAAAGACTCAGGTCACACAACGGCACAACGATGGCCTGAGTCTGTCGCATCCAGCCGCCGGGGGACGATGCTTCGACAGTGACAATTCTTCCTGCCCGGGCATCCAGACCCAGTGTCCGGCGTACGTCATTCAGAGCACCGGAGGCTCCGAGTCGACCGGACAGTCTCAGCCAGAGGTAGCCTGCCAGAGAAGTGCCGGCCGTGATCAGCGACGCGGCACTGAGCAGTTCCAGCGGGGCTGTATGCAGCCCTGCGGCCCACCGAAGCATGGCGAAGCCGACCATCAGCCAGATACACAGTCCGCTTAGATAGTGAGGATTTCGAAGTGTGTAGATGAAGAAGGCGGTCAGCAGAAAGACATACTGTACAAGCGACGGAGTGGTCAGCGGAGCGTGGAAATGCAGCACAGCATGACCGGTCCAGTGGACGGCCGTCAGAACTGCCAGCAGGCAGCCCGTCAGTTGGCACAGTGCCTTGTCGGTTCCATCGGGACGCTGCAGCAACAGCGAACGCCCGGTCAGTCTGTCTGTTTCGGGGTCACGTTGCCGCAGAAGAGAGTTGCCGCTGACCGGTATTCGATTCAGCAGCAGGTCCGGCACCCGGGTGGCGGTCAGCAGCGTTGCCAGCCCGGCCAGTGCCGTTGCCATGTAGTCCGTCGACAATGCCGTCAGACGCATTCCGTTCAACGCGGGGATCGCCGTACCGGTGGCAAGGATCAGAGCACCGATTCCCGGCAGGACATACCGGCGGTCAGCGAACAGAATCGCAAGAATGCAGAACATCGGGATGTTCACCAGCGAAACAAAGAACAGCGCTTTGGTATGGCTGAACGCCGCAGCAAAAAGGATCACGGTCAGCGCTGTGACAAAGTGTTTCATCGAGCGGCCGAAGGTCACTTCTGACAGTCGCTCAAACTGACGTCCTGCCACAGCCACTATCAGCAGCAGCGGCAGATACGTGAGTCCGTAAAACGCAACCGGCAGCCGCGGTTCATGAATGGCCACCGCGACACCCTGTTTCAGCTGCCGGACCACGTCAGCAAACAGTGTTGGCGAACACTGGTAGGCAATCGTCACACAGATCAGGCTGGCCCAGACGAACCCGGCGTGCCTCGTGTCTCGGGCGGCGAGCCACATCAGGAAGGCGGCCACCAGTGTGGTCGGAATCACCGCGTAAGTTGTTGGTCCGACAAACGAAAATCCGCTGAACGAAACAGCGACTCCGGCGGCGGCTGTCACCAGTCCGCAGAACAGCGGGATCGCGATGTTCCAGGGAAGTGGCCGAACAAGGTTGCCCGTGCGTTGTCGAAAGACATCCGCGATCGTCCGCGCCGTGACAAGAATCGTGGCCGAGACCATGACAACACAGAAGCCCAGCCAGTGCTGCGGGATGGCAGAAGCCAGGGTCCCGTCAGTCAGGCTGATTGTTTTGGTCGCTGCCAGAATCAGAAACTGCACGCCCAGCAGCACGATCGGCAGAAAGCCAAATACGCGCGGCCACCGGTGTTCTTCGGCCAGCCAGAAAGCGTGGCGGTTTACCTTGACCACACCGGCCGTGAAGACGACCCAGCAGAGTGCGATGAATGCAAAGGCCGTTGGTGCGGACGACAGTACCGGCATGGCGCCCGCCATACACAGCAGCTGATAGCTGATCAGAAAGGTCGTCTGTCGTTCCCGCAGCAGATGGTCCAGAATCCGGCTGCTGGCATACCACAGAAATGCCGTTGCGGGAATCATCAGCCCCAGCACTTCCACCTTCCGCAGAACGCCCTGAACACCAGTTCCGGACGACAGCCAGGTCAGCGACAGAAAGCAGACAGGCAGCAGCAGCAGCGTCAGCGAATGCAGCACTTTCCATGTGGCCTGCAGTCCCAGTCGCCGGCGTCCGAATTCGGCAGCACCGAAAGTGGCGCTTGTGTATCCCAGAATTGTCAGATACTTCAGTGTGCCCGGCCAGCTGGGCCACGCCTTCGTCACCAGCATCAGTGACGAAGCAAAAACAATGGTCGCCCCCACGACCAGCATCCACTTGATATTCTTTTCCTGAAAGAAACTATTCAGGAAGTGTTCGAGCAGAGACGGTTGCGGCTCACTTTTGCCGTCCCGTGCGGCTTGATTCTGTCCGGCGAGCGTGCCACTGTGTTTTGGCGCTCCGCCTCTGTTCAGACGAACTTCTGACATGACCTGAGTCCCCCGTTGTGCGATGAGGAATGTTGGAACTCAGGGGGACTATTCAAACGGCGTACCGGACCGCCGCGATTATTGTCGGTCGATCATAACCTGCTGGTGGCAAAGTGGTTGTGAATTGCGGTTGTCACTGTGCGATTGCGGCAGCACGGTGCCTGCAAGGTCGCGGCTGCAGCTCGGCCGCAGTACCGGTATGGCGGCTGCCCGTGGTTCGGATCGACGGAAATCGAACTCCGCCACGGGCAGCATCTGCGGTCCCGGTCTGAGTTACAGCGGACGGACGATGGAAATCGGTCGCAGGTAATCGTTCAGGGTTTCGGGAGACACGACTCCGCCACCCATGCCGCTCTTGCCGACTCCGGCGTAGGGAACCCCGTGCACGATAACATTGTGAGCGTTAATCCAGCCGTTGCCGGATTCAAACGCTTCGGCGACTCGCGCACATCGCACCAGGTCTCGTGACCAGACGCTGTTGGCCAGACCGTAGTCTGTATTATTCGCCAGCCGGATGCCTTCTTCTTCACTGTTGAAGGGGGCCAGATAGGCAACCGGACCAAAGATTTCTTCGCGAGCGGCCACATTGTCGAGCGAGCCGGCCAGCAGAGCGGGCTTCACGAAGTACCCATTGACACCCGGCACTTCTGCGCGTCCGCCTTCCAGGACAAGTTCGGCACCGCCAGAGACGCCCTTTTCAAGGTAGCCAAGAACCCGCTTCTGCTGAGTCGGGCTGACAACGGGCCCCATCTGAGTGGCTCCGTCCAGCTGATATCCGATCTGAACCGCTTTCATACGGTTCACGCATTCGTTGACGAAGTCGTCGTAAATGTCCTTGTGAATCAGCCAGCGTGTCGCATCGCAGCAGACCTGGCCGGTATGGAAGGTGATCGCACCGACCAGCTTATCGGCCGTTTCCTGCAGGTCCACATCTTCGAACACCACAGCCGCCCCTTTGCCTCCGAGTTCGCATTTGACCGGAATCAAATTGCGACCGCAGGATTCGGCGACAAGACGTCCGACTTCCGGTGAGCCGGTAAAACTCATCCGGCGGAATTTGGGATTGGTGGATACAGCCGCACCAGCGGTTTCTCCCAGTCCGGTTGTTACGTTCAGCACACCGGCGGGCAGCAAGTCCAGTTCCTGGACGACTTTGCACAGATAAAGAGCCGACAGCGGCGTATCTTCGGCGGGTTTCAGCACACAGGTGTTACCCGCAGCCAGCGCGGGGGCCAGTCCCCAGCCAGCCAGCAGAAACGGAAAGTTCCAGGGAATAATGAAACCGCAGGCGCCCCAGGGATGGCGAGCGACCCACGCCTCGTGTCCTTTGACTCCGATTACGCTGCGATAATTGACGTGTTGCGCCAGATCTGCGAAGTAGCGGAACGTATCGATGAAGTTCTGCACGTCCGCTTCGGCCTGCGAATAAACCTTGCCGCAGTCGATGGATTCGATCTGTGCGAAAACAGTCCTGCGTGCTTCGACGGCATCGGCAAGGCGATGCAGCATGGCACAACGATCATTGACCGGCATCTTTGCCCAGCCACTTCCTTCGAAGGCGTTGACAGCGGCATCGACAGCCCGGTTCACGTCTTCCTTCTGCAGACTGGCCACCGTGGCAATTTTTTCGCCCCGGCCCGGATCCACCACGTCGAACGTCTGGCCGCCGGATGCTTCCATCCAGTCGCCGTTGACAAACGCCTTGTGAAGAGAGGTACTCAGAAACTCAGCAAC
Source organism: Fuerstiella sp. (assembly GCA_040222735.1). GTDB lineage: Bacteria > Planctomycetota > Planctomycetia > Planctomycetales > Planctomycetaceae > Fuerstiella. The sequence goes on from JAVKCM010000291.1 coordinate 22,865, forward strand.
TTCAGGAAGCAGTTCCTGGGCTGATGCAGCGGTCGTGGACATGTTGGGTTCCTTTCGCCGTTCGCAGATATCAGTGGGACGGAACCACTGCCGGAATACGGGGCAACTGGCAGCGGTATTGCTGTCAGGATACGATTTCCCGCCGTCAATGCCAAACGAATTGAGTGCACCCATTGTTGCCGACAGACCCGACCGATAAACTGGGGCAGGCGGACAGTTAACGACAGGCTTCCAGGCAGATCGTGAGACTCATCATGTTAAATCTGACCAGTAACGGGACGGCTCACACGTGTAACGGCACCACGCGTCGCGACTTTCTGCAGGTCGGGACACTGGGGGCGGCCGGCCTGACAATGGCTCAGTACGCTCAGGCAAAGGAAGTTGGCGCTGTCCGGCCGGGGCACGAAGAACGCTCGTGCATCATGATCTTCAATCTGGGTGCACCCAGTCAGCTGGACACCTTCGACATGAAGCCGGAGGCGCCCTCCGAAGTCCGCGGACCGTTTCGCCCGATTGCCACGACCGGAAGCTTTGAAATATCCGAAATTCTGCCGAAGCATGCTGAGATCGGCGAACATTTTTCTCTGGTGCGTTCCACACATCACACCGGTGCGGCCGTGCATGATGCCGGTTGGCAGATGATGCAGACCGGACGTCAGTTTACCGGCGGCGTGGATACGCCCCATGCCGGTGCCGTGCTCAGCTATCTCAAAGGCCGCCGGACTGATCTGCCGCCGTTTGTGGTCCTGCCGGAAACCATGGGTCGGGGCGGCGGAAATCTGCCCAACGGACAGGCCGGGGGATTTCTCGGAAAGACGCATGATCCCTTCGCGCTGATGGCAGATCCTTCTCAGCCGGATTTTCAGGTGCCCGACCTGTTGCCACCGGAAACCATCGGCGAAGCACGTCTGAACAGACGTCAGAAACTGCGGGATCTGGTAGATGAGACCGTGAAGGATTTTGAGGCGACAGAAAATGCGACGCTGCTGGATGAGAATTTTCAGGCCGCCTATCGGCTGATGACCAGTACTCAGGCGCGAGATGCATTTGACCTGTCGAAGGAATCTGAGGACACCCGTCAACGATATGGCATGAACCGATTCGGTCAGTGCTGTCTGCTGGCCCGGCGGCTGGTCGAGGCGGGCGTGCGGTTCGTCACTATCAACACGTTTCTGACCGTCTTCGACGAAATCACCTGGGATATCCACGGATCCAAGCCGTTCACTTCCATTGACGGCATGAAGAATATCGTCGCTCCGATGTATGACCAGGGGTATTCAGCGCTGATCAGCGATCTGCATCAGCGCGGAATGCTGCAGGACACACTGGTCTGCAACCTGGCGGAATTCGGGCGTACGCCGAAGGTGAATCCGGCGGGGGGACGGGACCACTGGCCGCAGTGCTTCACCACTTATTTCGCCGGCGGCGGAGTCAAAGGCGGTCGGGTTGTCGGAGCCAGCGATCCTGTTGGTGGCGTTCCGGCAGACCGTCCTGTTCAGCCCGCGGATGTTGTGGCCACCATCTTCCACAGCCTTGGTCTGGATCTTGAATCACATCTGCCGGGGCCCGCCGGTCGTCCGTTTCCCCTGGTCGACTTTGGTCATCGAGAAATTCACGAACTGTTCTGATCCACCTCGGCAGCTAAAGAAATTCAATATTTTATGGCAGGTCCCAACTACATAAGCCGCCGCAAAAAACTTGTTCGATCTTTCAAGTCCGCCGGAATTGAGGCCGTTCTTATCACGGGCGTTTCCAACGTTCGTTACCTGACGGGATTTACAGGGGATTCCAGCTGGCTGTTTCTGAGTCGATCCGCCACGGTGCTGATAAGCGACACTCGCTATAAGACGCAGATTGCCGACGAGTGCGGTGATGTGGACGTTGATATTCGTGACGCCCGCCGCCCGATGGCAGACGCCGCGGCCGATATCATCCGCAGTTCCAAAGTCCGTCGACTGGGGTTTGAATCTGATCAGCTCACCGTGACTCAGCATCGGAAACTGGCAGAGAAAGTCGAATCGGCCGAGCTGATTGCGACCAGCGGGTTGACGGAACGGCTGCGTGAAGTGAAAGACAAATGGGAGCTGGAACAGATTCGGGAAGCCATTCATCTGGCAGAACGCGGGTTCGCCGTCGTCCGCAGCAGTCTGACGCGGGAGCAGTCGGAGCGCGACATCCGTTACACGCTGGAAGCCGCGATGCGCAGCTTTGGCGCGACGGGACCGGGTTTTGAGCCGATTGTCGGCGTTGGTCCGACGGCTGCTCTGCCGCATGCCCATGCCGGAGAACGGCTGGTCAGTGAGTCGCCGGTCCTGCTGATTGACTGGGGAGCGGAAACGCATACCGGTTACCGCAGCGATCTGACGCGGGTGCTGGTGACCGGAAAAATCACCAGGCAGATGCGGGCGGTGTACGACACAGTCCTGCAGGCGCAGCAGCAGGCAATTGCCGCGATTCGACCGGGAGCGAAGTGCAGTGATGTGGATGCGATTGCCCGCGGCCTGATAGCGGATGCGGGGTACGGCCGCCGTTTCGGACACGGTCTGGGGCACGGCTTTGGCCTGGACATCCACGAATCTGTCCGTCTTGGGCCTTTGTCGGATCAGGTGCTGGAGCCGGGAATGGTGGTGACGGTAGAGCCGGGGATCTACCTGCCCGGGAAATTCGGGGTCCGAATTGAAGACGACGTTCTGGTAACCTCTGCCGGTCACGAGGTTTTGACGTCTGTTCCCCGCGAATTCGATGATGCAGTCGTTGAATTCCTTGCATAAAAGCCGATTCTTCGAGAAAGTGTGCGGCTTTGGTGCGACTGCGAGAGTTTGGCAGGTCGCCCGATCCGCGATTCAAGGCGCCGTTTGTAATTGAACGCCTGTGCAGGCAGCCGATTGCCAGCGGATTCCGGCTTCTAACCAGTGCCCCGACAGCGTCGTTTTCCCGATTCCGTCCGGATTTATCGTGGGAACCGAACCGGTGGGAGTGTGATTTATGGCAAAACCGACTGAGAGTGGTGACAGTACTTTCGATCTTGATCGATTCCGCCGGCTGCTGCAGCTGATGGAAAAATACGGGGTAACAGAAGCCAGTCTGCGGAAAGATGGTGAATCCTGGAAAGTGCGTCGTGGTCCGAAGCAGGTCACCATGGCTCCGGAGGTGTCGTATATGACACCGCCGGCGGCAGCCCCCGCGCCCGTCGCGCCTGCAGCGGCACCGGCTGCTGCCAGCGCCGCTCCGGCGGCAAAAGGTCAGACCATTGATGCGCCGACCGTCGGTACATTCTACTCGTCACCCACGCCTGAAGAGCCCGCCTTTGTGACGGTCGGTTCAACGGTGCAGCCGGACACCACGGTGTGTATCATTGAAGCCATGAAGGTCTTCAATCAGATTCCGGCCGAGAAGGCCGGCCGAATAGCAGAAATTCTGGTAGAGAACGGCGACGCCGTGGAATTCGGTCAGCCGCTGTTTCGGCTTGAGCCGGCCTGAACGGCCATGGCCATCGGTGGCTGTGTCCGGTGTGCCGCATCGAATGAATCGTCAGGTCCGCGGGCCTGAATGCGGGCTGGCTTTCTGTTCAGATAATTCGTCCGCGAACGCCAATCTGTTCGATTTCCGACGGAATCACCCCCTCATGTTTCAGCGTATTCTGGTTGCCAATCGAGGCGAAATCGCCCTGCGGATCATCCGTGCCTGCCGGGAGATGGGCATTGAATCGGTCGCTGTGTTCAGCGAAGCTGATCGCGGTTCGCATTATCTGAAGCTGGCGAACGAGGCCTACTGCATTGGTCCACCGCCAGCATCAGACAGTTATCTGCTGATCAACCGCCTGATCAGCGTGGCTGAAATCGGCAACGTGCAGGCCGTTCATCCGGGCTACGGATTTCTGGCGGAAAACGCTCACTTTGCCAAAGTCTGCCGCGACTGCAACATCGAATTCATCGGACCGCCGCACAAGGCGATGTCTGAACTGGGAGACAAGGTCAGTGCTCGTTCCATTGCCCGCGCCGCCAATGTGCCGTGCGTGCCCGGCAGCGATGGACTGGTCTCTAATGTGGATGAAGCCGTTCGGATTGCCAATGAAATCGGGTATCCCGTGCTGATCAAGGCTACGGCCGGCGGTGGCGGCAAGGGGATGCGGGTGGCCGGCAACGACGTGTCGCTGCGGGCTGGACTGCAGGCGGCGTCTGCCGAGGCGGAAAAGGCGTTCAGCAATGCCGGCGTTTATCTGGAAAAATACATTGAACGCCCGCGACACGTGGAAGTTCAGATCCTGGCAGACACACACGGCAATGTGGTGCACCTGTGGGAACGCGACTGTTCGATGCAGCGGAAGCATCAGAAGCTGATCGAGGAAAGTCCGGCTCCTAATCTGCCTCAGGAAGTGCGTGAAAATATCTGTAATTCCGCCGTCAGGCTGGTCCGCGAGGCCGGCTACCAGAATGCCGGCACCGTCGAGTTCATCGTTGACAAGGATTTCAACTTCTACTTTATTGAAGTCAATGCGCGGATTCAGGTCGAACATCCGGTCACGGAAATGGTCACGGGAATCGACCTGATCAAACAGCAGATTCTGGTGGCCGCGGGCGAGCCGCTGCCGTTTGCTCAGGAAGATATTCCGTGTAACGGTTCCGCGATCGAACTGCGTGTCAACGCTGAGGACCCCGAGAATGATTTTCGCGGAAGCCCCGGACGAATCACTACGCTGCGGCAGCCCGGCGGACTGGGAGTCCGCTTCGATTCTCACGTGCATGAAGGCTACACGATCAGCCCGTACTACGATTCCATGATCGGCAAGCTGATTGTGCACCGCCCGACGCGGGACGAATCGATTGCCTGCATGAAGCGATGCCTTCGGGAATTTACCATTGAAGGCGTCAAGACCACTCTTCCTCTGGCTCAGAAGATGTTTAACAACGCGTCTTTTGTCGGGGGAACGGTGGATACCACTTTTGTTGAAAGAACGTGGTAACCAGATCCCGGCGACGCGCCATCAGCAAAATCCTGAACAGACGATGATGGATTCCCGCTGGCGGTCGCGTGCACTGAGACTCTGTCTCGGACACCTGCAGCCGGCCAGGGCAGCCTTCTCTTGCTAAGTGGCCTGTCATTTCATCTGAACCAGACCTGAACTCTTAAATCAAATCAGACCGAACGGAACCAGAATCCATGTCCAGCGGAATCAAAAAAGTTGCCCTTCTCTTCTCCGGCGGCCCGGCTCCCGGAGCCAATGCTGTCATTTCCACCTGCGCCATTTCCTGCATCAACAATGGCATCGAAGTAGTGGGCATCAAGCACGGCTATTCCAGTCTGACGGACTATTCGCCGGACAGTCCGCTGCAGGAAGGCCGGGATTACATCCCGCTGTCGGAAGTCATGCTGCGACGCACTCGCAGCAAGCAGGGCATCATTATCGGCACGGCGCGTACAAATCCGGGCAAATTTGTCAGCAGCCCGTCCGACATGGAAGATCCGGAGAAGGTGGCGCCGCTGAAGCGTACCTACGAAGGTCTCTGCTCGCTGGGTGTGGACGCTCTGGTTTCCATCGGAGGTGATGACACACTGAAGACCGCCAACAAGTTCAAGGTCTTTCAGGAAAGCCTGCCGGAAGGCAGTCACCGTATTCCGGTCGTGCATGTGCCGAAGACGATCGACAACGACTACATGGGTATCGATTTCACCTTTGGCTATTTCACCGCGGTCGAAACGCTGGGGACTGAAATTCGCAATCTGCATGCTGACGCCGAAGCGAGCCGCGCGTACTTCATGGTCGAAAGCATGGGACGCAGTGCCGGCTGGCTGGCTTACGGGGCAGCCATTGCCGGCGAAGCCAGCATGGTCATCAGTGTTGAGGACATCAACGAAAACTACATTTCCGCGGAATCCACGCCGGACCGCAAGGTCATGGATATCGACAAGGTGGTCGGCAAGATCGTCCGCATGATGCGTTATCGCCAGGAAAAGCAGGGCAAGGAATACGGTGTCATCGTGCTGGCCGAAGGACTGGCGGAATTTCTCTCAGACGAGGTGCTCAAGGATGTGCCGCGTGACGACCACGGTCATATTTCGGTCGCCCATGTGGATCTGGGCAAGATGTTCGCCAAACGCGTCGCTCAGGAATTTGAGCGTCAGACCGGAGCGAAGAAAAAGGTGACCGGTCTGCAGCTGGGCTACGAATCCCGCTGTGCCCGCCCGCAGGCCTTCGATGTGATGCTGGGCAGTCAGCTGGGGGTCGGAGCCTATCGGGCTCTTTGCGAGGAAAACCACAACGGCGTCATGGTTTCCGTCTCCGGACAGCTGGATCTGCATTACGTGCCGTTCGAAAAGCTGGTTGACCCGGAAACTCTGGTCACCATGGTTCGTTTCATCCAGCCCGGCAGTGACTTCCACAAGCTGGCTCGGTTTCTGGAAACCAGCATCAACGACTGACAGGTCCGTTTGTCACCAGCCGCCTGCCGTCATTTGACGGCGGGCGTTGTGGAGCGGGGCGTCTGAGTGACAAACCAGCGGACCGTCTGTGGCATCGCGTCCCGGAAATCGGTCTGTGGATCATAGCCCAGCTGAAGCCTCGCCTTTTCGATACAGAAGTCCAGGTTGCGGCCCAGAAACTTGATCCGCGCGCTGTTGACCAGTGGTGCCTCTCGCCGGCCCAGCAGTTTCCACAGGGCCTCCATGTGCCACGACAGGAACTGGGCCACGGGCAGCGGGACCACCTTTGTGCAGATCGGGTAATCCGCTGATCTGCAGATGGTGTTCATGAACTCCTTTTTGGTGACGGCCCGCGGGTCCCGGATGTTGAAGATCTGGCCAGGCACATTGTCGTTGGCAATGGCCAGCCAGATGGCTTCGCACAGATTGCCGACGAACGTGTTGTTCATCAGTTTGTCCGGGTTTCCCAGGTAAGCAAACTTTCGTGTCTTCAGCTTCTCCATGAGCCGCGGCATCACGGTCCGGTCACGTGGTCCGTAAATAAAGCCGGGGCGCAGAATGACGCCCGGCAGTTCGCGATCCCGGATGTAGTCGCAGACAAGCTGTTCCGACTCCACTTTGGTCAGTGTGTAGCCGTCAATGCCGCGCGTGTTCGGCTGGCTGGTTTCATCCGTGCCGTAGTGATCGGTACCCGAATACACACCCAGCGAACTGATCTGTATCCATCGTTTCAACGTTCCCGCGTCAAGGGCGGCATCCAGCAGCGCGCGGGTGCCTTTAACGTTGATGCGGCGATAATCGGCCGTTGCGCCCCAGTCCCCGACTTTGGCGGCACAATGCACCACCACCGTCGCATCTGCACACGCCGTCTGTAACGAGGCCGCATCATCAAGGTCACCGACGACGGTTTCGACACCCCAGTCGTTCAGCCGCTTTATGTCGGCCGAAGCGCGACAGAGTGCTCGCACGCGGTAACCGGACTGCCGTGCCTGTTCGGCCAGGTGGCTGCCGACAAGACCGGTCGCTCCGGTGATCAGCATCAGGTCTGAAGAGGTGAGTTGCACGGGAAAAATTCCTGAGGCAGCGGGCGAACGGATCTACGGTGGCGGACCAGAAAGCACCTGAGACGGCACTGACCGCGGCAGCGAAACACGCGTGATCAGAGGCTCAAGGCGACTGAACCGGACGTTCGCTGCGACCGGCGTCAACGCCTATGATCGGCGTTCAGTCGGGCTTACCAGAACGCGTGGCCACGGATTCCGCGGCCCGCAGCGTTCTGAGCATGTTTCCCCCCAGAATCTTGTGCACGTCTTCCGGTGAATGTCCGCGGTTCAGCAGTTCCTGGGTAATCAGCGGATAAGCCGCCACATCATCCAGCTGGACGGGCAGTCGCGGAACGCCATCGAAGTCGGATCCGATTCCCACGTGATCAATTCCGGCGACACGGATCACATGTTCAATATGGTCAACGACGTCGTGAATTGAGCCTCGGGCGGTCTCATCAGATTTCAGCATTGCTGTCGGAATCACAAATTTCGAATAGAAATTGATCATCACCACGCCGCCGTTGTCCGGCATTCGCTTCAGCACGTCATCCGGGACGTTGCGGGGATGATCCGTCAGCGCTCGGGCGGACGAATGAGAAAAGATGACCGGAGCCTGAGTGACATCCAGCGTCCTGTGCATGCACTGTGCAGACACGTGAGACAGGTCGACCAGCATACCGATGCGGTTCATTTCCCGCACCACTTCCTCGCCGAAGTCGGATAACCCGTTGCAGCGAGGCTCGTCCGTGGCTGAGTCGGCCCACGCCAGTGATCTGGAATGCGTCAGCGTCATATAGCGGCAGCCCAGATCATAGAGCCGCTGAATATTCGCCAGCGATGATTCGATGGAATAACCGCCCTCAATTCCCATCAGGCTGGCAATCCGCCCGGCCTTCACGATGCGTTCCACCTCATCGGCGGTGTCAGCCCTTTCGAATACGTCGGGGTAACGCTTCAGCATGTTGTGCACAAGGTCGATCTGCTGCAGTGTCTGCAAGAGAGCGGTGCCGGCGGCCTCGGTGTCGGCCGACACGTAAACCGACCAGAACTGCGCCTTCACGCCTCCTGCCTTCAGCCGATCGATATCGGTATGCAGGTCTGCCTGAGGCTGGCTGATGTCCAGCACGTCAAAAGATGAGCTGCCGATCGATCGCATCTGCCACGGCAGATCGTTGTGCCCGTCGAACAGCATTCCCGAGGCATGCACACGACGGCCGTTATTGTCGAGTGTGACCGGGGGACGGATACCGTCGTCGCCGAATGCCACTGCCATGTTCGATCCACATACCAGCAGCAGTAGAGTTCGAATTGAGATCATAAATATCAGACGTCGACTTCGTGGACTTCGATCATGGTGTTCAGTTTCGTGATTCGCAGCACTTCGACGACATCCTTGCTGGGATTGAACACCTGTACATTTGGCTGCAACCCGTTCAGGCTTTTGAGTGATGCCAGCAGTCCCAGCATTCCGCTGGGCACGAGCGTCACGCCGGTCAGGTCGAAAGCAACGGTGTTTGACTGATTGGCCACCAGCAGATCGGAAATCGCCGCTCGATAATGAGCGGCATTGAACTCGGAGGGCACATCCTGGCCGTCAAATCCGAGTACCGTCGTTTCTCCGACGCTGTAGACCTTCAGAATCCCGTCTTCCGTCAGGGCGTACTGGGGGCTGTGAAAACCACTGTCGTCACTGCTGTTTACTTCTTCTTCTGTCATGATTCTTTCACCCTGCGCGTCGCCAGACCGGAACGGTGCTGAAGAAATTCTCAAACACACTGAGGCAAATTCTCACATCGTAGTGTACCGGCCACAGCCTCGGCTGCGAATCAGACCGGCAAAAATCTGTCACAGACGCCCGGAACGAACAGAAACTCGGGCTCGGCAGAACCTGGCCCGTGATTTCGTGTCATTTCAGATCAGGATGCAGCCGATTTTTGCTTTACACAGCGGCAGTGCACTGATAAAACCCGCGACTCAGACGGTTCACCATTACCCCATGGTGTAATTGGTAGCACGACAGATTCTGGTTCTGTAAGTTGGGGTTCAAGTCCCTGTGGGGTAATTCAGGCTGTCCTGTTTGGTTAGACAGGACAGCCTTTTTCATGCGCTGGCCTCGGATGGCGGGCGGAGCTGCTTTCTGAAATTCGGGGTGACCGCAGAATTCGCACGCACGGTTGTTCCAGCCGCGCGTGAGACACGACCAACGCCCGGTGAAAACCGAAAGGCTGGGAAAACAAAGTGTTCCCGTTACGAGACGATATTCAGTCACACCACTTTCCGGTGGTCAACATCGGACTGATTCTGGCCTGCGTACTGGTGTTCCTGCTGCAGACAGGCGACTCAGAAGGTCTGGTGACGGATTTCGGGATGATACCGGCCCGTGTCAGCCATCCGCACGAAGAGATCGTGGTCGCGCGAGAACAGGTGGTACGCACGCCTCTGGGTTCGCGGATCGTGACCGTGGAAGAACCTTTGCCGTCGCCCCGGTTTCACCCCATCACCACGTTGCTGACGTGTGTTTTTCTGCATGGAAGTCTGCTGCACCTGGCGGGCAACCTGTGGTTTCTGTGGGTGTTCGGGGACAACGTGGAAGACCGCATGGGGCCGTTCGGGTATCTGGCGTTTTATCTGGGAAGCGGCATCGCAGCCAGTCTGACGCATTATATGTTTCAGCCGAATTCGCCCGTGCCCACGATCGGTGCCAGCGGAGCAGTCGCCGGTGTGATGGGCGCCTATCTGGTGCTGTATCCGCACGCACGCGTGACGACGCTGATCCCGTTATTTTTTATTCTGCAGATTCTTGTGGTGCCGGCTCCCATCTTTCTGGGAATCTGGTTTGTGATTCAGCTGGTGCAGGGAACATTTTCGATGGGCAACACTCAGGCGGCCGGCGTCGCATGGTGGGCTCACGCCGGAGGTTTTGCCTTCGGAGCTCTGGTGGCATGGCTGTTGCGCCAGAACGACCAGCCGTCGCAACCGCGGGTGCGAGTGGTCCGTGTGGAGCCTGCAGACCGATTCCGCTGATTCACGTGCCGTTTGGTTCTGCCGGGTGTGTCAGAGAAACAGAAAGGCTGTGGTGTTGTTGCAGGGAACTAATGCCGTAAACGGGACGCAGTGCACGGCGGTCTATTGCGATGGTCGCGGTGCGTATTCCCGTGCACATTGTTGTGCCCGGGTTTTCAGCTAACGTTTCCGGAGCGATGTTCGAGTCTGCGTGAAGTCAGTTGGTTTATCAAATCGAACTGCTCTGCAGCGTTGCCTGCGGGGCGAAACTTTCCAGGATCGGGGAAAGCTGGTCGAGAGATCGGCCGCCAACCCCGTTTTTTCGGCGGTTTTCGCCGTTTGCCGAATTTCTCTGTTGAGATTGTGCTGTTTCACAGCACGGAAATCGGTTCATCGTCTTGACAGTGCGCCCGGTGATGCGTGTAATTGAATCGTAACGCGTGCGGGGCTCAGTTTTGTCCTGCGCACGCAATAAATGATGATACTTTGAAACTGCTGGGGAGCGGTCACAGGTACATCAGAACGACAACCTTCAAGAACAGGAATTGAATGGTCGACGTTTGCAGAGGGGTGCAGCGTCGATTTCCGCTGAATAAGGATGCTTCGGCAGAATTCACACGATGGGTCAGATCAGGAGATGTGAGTCTTTTCCTGATCTTGTTTTAGGGCGTAACCATGGCTGGGTGCGATGGGATTCGCGCGGTAGTGACCGGTGTCGGAGTCGTTTCTCCGATTGGCATCGGTAAAGACCGCTTCTGGGATAGCCTGATCAACAATCGTTCGGGCATTGACTATCTGACATCGTTTGCCAGCGATGATCTTCCTTCTCCCTTTGCTGCGGAGGTCCGGGATTTCGATCCGGCGACCATGCTGCGCGATCGGAAATTTCTGAAGGTCATGTCGCGGGACATTCAGCTGGGCGTTGCTTCGGCACAGCTGGCGATGAAGGACACCGGTCTGAATCCGGGTGATATCGATCCGTATCGTCTGGGCGTGGTCTTCGGCGCCGGGCGAATGACAACTCATCCGAATGAGCTGCTGGCCGCTGTCGAAGCCAGTCGTGATGAGTCGAATGCCTTCTCAATGACCCGCTGGGGTGAAGGCGGAATGGGCAAAGTGGCTCCGCTGTGGCTGCTGCGTCAGCTTCCCAACATGCCGGCCTGCCACGTGTCGATTGACCATCATGCCGCCGGCCCCAATAACACCATCACCTGCCGCGATGCGTCCGCTCTGCTGGCGCTGGCAGAAGCCGTTCGAGTCATCGAATCCGGTCGTGCGGACGCGATGATTGTCGGTGCCTGCAGTTCCAATATTCATCCGGTGGATATCGCCAAGTTCCACCGCTTTGAAGGACTGTCAAAACGTTCCGATGACCCGTCCCGTGTCTGCCGTCCCTTTGATTTTGAACGCGATGGGGCCGTGGTGGGAGAAGGTGCCGCCACCTTTATTGTGGAGAACTACGAGCACGCGCGGCGTCGCGGTGCAGACATCTATGCCGAAGTTCTGGGTATCGGAGCCGGCTGCGACGGTAAAGGCTACGCCAACGAATCGGCCGGTCTGGGCCTGGTTCGGGCCATCGAAGCAACGGTCCGGCGTGCCGGCATCAGGCCGGAAGAATTCGGCCACGTCAATGCTCAGGGTAAGAGTACTCAGCAGGACGATATTGTCGAATCTCGCGCCTATCATCGGTCTCTCGGCGACTGCATGCTGAAGGTACCCGTGACGGCGATGAAGAGTTTCGTGGGACATTTTGATGCGGGGGCCGGTGCCGTCGAACTGGCCGGAACGCTGTTGTCTTTGCGGAACGGTGTCGTGCCGGCGACTCTGAACTACGAAATTCCCGATCCACGGTGCCGTCTGAAAGTCGTTCAGGAAGGTCCGCAGAAGCTGAAGAGCCGGACGGCGCTGACCGTCAATCGCACCGCGATGGGACAGAGTGCCGCCGCCGTTCTGCGTGCTGTCTGAATGACCGTACGCCACACCGTGCACCGTCGAGGGACAGGGGTTTCAGCGTTACCCAGGTGACGGCCGTCCGCTGAACGTGGTCGGCGGACAGGAATCTCCGCCCTACATTGCCTGGTCAGCGGAGCAATGGAGCGGCGACTTCTCCGGATTCCGGCTGGTTGTCAGGACGTGCTCCCGGGGGAGCGACGGGCGGACAGGAATGTCCGCCCTACATTGCTGCAGAGTCGAGCCGGCGGTCCTGTGTCCGGGTCTTCTGCGACGTCATCGGCTGCTGATTCGGTGAGGCTGTATGTTCAGCTGCTGCTGCAGAAAGCGGAGCATGTTGACTTCGGCCGGTACCAGATCAGCGGTGTGGTAACGGAGGTCTTGGACCAGTTCTGCGGCTTCCGCTGTGTGACCGTCAAGAAACAGGCCACGTGCTTCAAACAGGTGTGATGCCGGCGTTCGTTCTTCGGACGGAATGGAGGTCAGCACGTCCAGACCGGCGGCCGTCTGGTCTGCTTCGCACAGCGCCAGGCCACGAATGCTGCGTACCGTCGGGTCGGTCGGCGTGCGCCGGACGGCCTGTTCAGCGTACTGCAGCGCCTGCTGCGGGTCTGCGTGAATGACGGTGGCGATCCATGCCAGTCGGCCCAGTGCGAGACCGTTGTTCCGATCGTACTGCGCCAGCTGCGTCAGCAGTTGCTCGGCCTGATCATAGTGTTCCAGCAGGATGCGGCTCTCGGCGAATGCGAGTCGCAGCGCTGTATTGGAAGGATCGGCGTTTACCAGTTTTATCAGTTGCTGATTGACTCGCGTTCGCACGTCCGGCAGTGCGGCGCCCTGCCGCAGACATTCCAGCCAGCACTGTGCCTGGATCTGTGCGGGCACGGTTGCCGGAATAGCGTCGGATTCAATGATGGCGTCTCGGACGGATGAATACCGTGCCAGATAGCGTATGTAATTCAACCGGTGCCGTGACGATGTTTCGGCCAGCTGCTGCCAGGCCCTGCCGGCATAACGCAGCAGAATATCTGTCTGCTCGTTTGCGCCGCGAGTCTCGATTTCGGCGGCGGCGACGGTCGTCGTGGCATTGGCAATCAGCACCAGTCGTTCGCGTTCGCTGAGCTGCGGGCAGACGGTACCCGCAGCCAGCTGGTCCAGCCAGCTGACCATGTCGGCCGAGTCCTGTCGTGCAACCTGCAGCCGCAGCACACTCATGTGAGCTTCCCGGCTGGCCGGGTCCTCCTTCAGAACTCGCAGAACCCGTCGGTTCAGGCTCTCCCCGTGAATGGAGGACAAGCGTTGAACGGCGCGCTGCATTTCCGGTGAATCCGGCATCTCCTGAGCGGCCCGGACCAGGTGATCCATGGCCTGCGCCGGCAGTCCCCGGGCGAACAGCAGGTCAACCTGCAGCAGAGTTCGCTGTACCGTGTCGGTGACAATCGGGTCGTGGTTACGCAGCAGTTCTTCCACTTCGGACCAGTTGCGGTTTTCTGACATCTGAGCCAGCGTCGTGCGGATCATGAGGTTTGCCAGGAACTCGGGTACGCCATCCACATGCAGCAGCTGACGATACTCGGCGATTGCCAGGTCGGTCTGACCTGATCGCAGATAGGCGGACGCCATGCCCAGTCGTCCGCCTTCGAAATCCGGGTCTGAGCGAATCAGTGACCGGTAGGCGTCCATGGTAGCGGTCCTGTCTCCGGTTTCGCGTCGACACAGGGCGAGGCAGACCTGTGCTCGTGACGCAATACTCTGGTCGCTGCTGGCAAATCCGAGTGCCATTTCGAAGGCGGCAATGGCTTCGTCCCACTGTTCCCGGGCCATCAGCAGGCGTCCGCGCATGAACTCCCGCCGCCCGCGGTCGACCGCACGCTCGGGGATCCGGTCAAAAATCTGCTGAGCTCGATCATATTGTTCGTCGCTGACAAGATAGTCCACCAGCACCTCGTGAATCTCGAACCGTCGCGGATCGCGTTCAATGCCGTATTCCAGATTGTTGATCGCAGCGGGGCGCTGTCCGGTGGCCCACAGTGCCGAGGACAGATACAGTCGCAGGGCCGGCTCGTCAGGTCGTTCAGACAGAATCTGATTCAGATGGACGATCATCCGCTGGTACTGACTATCGGCATCGAATTCGTGATCAGCAGCGTGGCCCAGACGGATGGCCTTCAGAATCATGGCGTTAGTGCGGGGATCGTGCGGCTCGCTTTCAATCGCCGCCCACAGGTCCGGAACGGCGTCCGCAGGACGGCTCTGGTCCAGCAGCCAGCCCGCCCGAATGCGGTGGGCTTCAGCCGATGCGGCTTCCCTGACCAGACGGTCCAGCAGCTGCTCAGCTCCCTGCGGATCACCGGCCTCGGTCGTCATCAGGCGTGCCAGATATTCGAATGATTCCGGGATCGGATCCTTCAGTGAAACGGCTCGGCTGAAATATTCCAGCGCGTTTGCGAAATCTCCGGTATCCCGTGCGACGACACCGCTGTAGTGCCACACCTCGGACAGATCTGTCCGTTTGTCTCTCATCGTCTTCAGGTGCACGGCCGCGTCGGAATAGCGGCGCAGCCGGGCGGCCAGTCTGATCTGTCTCAGCCGCAGGTCGTCCCGGGATCTGTCGCCGAGGAGCAGGCGTTCATTGATCTGAAAGGCACGCAACAGTGCTCGGGTGCTTGTGCCGTGTTGTTCCAGCAGCAGCGAAATCTGTTCTTCAATCTGTTTGTCATCGGGATTCAGCACCAGATACTGTTCGAACAGATCAAAAGCGCGGTGGTGGTCGCCTTCAGACAGCGCAGCTTCGGCGGTGGATCTGAGGTAGCTGCTTGTGCGGATAATCTGACCGGCGTGCAGCCAGCCGGTTGCAATCGACAGCAGTGTGCCGCCACCAACCAGCAGGGCAACGGCCTTCAGATTCAGCACTCGTCTGGCTGTTGGTGCGTGTTCCGGAGAAGGATGTGGCATGGAGTCGGACTTCGTTGGAAATGTGTTTCAGGGACTGCAGTCGGTGGCCGGTGCGGGTTTTCAGATGGTGGCCGCCACGTCTACCGGTTACCGGACCGGCCGGTTCGCGACGAGGCGTGCCGACTCAGTGATCGCGTCGGCAGACTGATCAGCGTTCAGCGACGGCTGGTTCAGCCCGGCTGGCGGAAACAGCTGCCAGGGGCTGACCGGACAGCGCTGCGTGCAGAGTCGGCAGCGCATCCTTCAGAAACGCTTCGATCCGGGGCAGCGTCGTCGTGTCCGGAGCGTCCAGCCTGCGATCCGTGACATAGATCTTGTACAGATAAGGTTGACCTCGAAACTCGAATCTCGGATTAGACGGAGCCGTCCATGTGCCGTCCTGTCCCCAGCCCCAGAACACGCGGACGATTTCCGGAACCGAAACATCGCGCTGGCGGAAGGAAGACGTGTTGAATTCATACCGCGGTGACTGGTCGCCCGTGCGGACGGTCGTCTGAGCCGGGCCGGTGGCAAGTGAATAGCCGATGCCTTCAAAGCACGCGGTGGGTGGATGCACAGAGATCGGGCCCGCCGGCCCGCACAACACGGTCAGATGCACGGTGTATCCGGTTCTGGCGTTGCGGTACTGCCGCCGCACGTAGCCGGAAATTCCGGCAACTTCCTGTTCTCGTTCTGACAGTGTGCCATCAACAGAGGTCCAGTTCTGAATATCCTGCGGGATGTCTTCCAGGCGTGCCACCGCATGCTGCAGGGCGGATGCATCCGCAGTCCCGGTACCGTTGATGGCACCGTCCGTGAAGCGGCCGATCAGCAGTATCGCCAGTCCGGATCCCATCAGCAGCAGATCGCGACGGCTGATTGGTTGATGCGTCATTATCTGTCTCCCGAGTTGTCGAAGCCAGCCACGGTCGGTACGCCAGCCAGCACGTGGCGGCGCACGGGGCGAAGTTTGTCGTCGGCTTCCGGAGCCGCGACGAACAGCCAGTCCAGAACTTTCAGCAGGGCATAGAGCAGCGCCATCGCTGAAGGCATCATCAGCCAGCCGCTCAGGTCATGAAACACCAGATCAGCTGTCTCCTGACCGAACCAGTTGTGCGCCAGAGCCGTCGCCACAATTCGTCCGATATTGCAGATCAGCGCGATCGGAACCGCGCTGAGCAGAATGATTGCTTTCTCCCACATCGATCGCCGGGTGATGATGATGGTGGCTGCTGAGATGGCAAAGAAAACGGTCAGCATCCGCATCCCGCTGCAGGCTTCCGCGACCCCCAGCTTGTGGTCACCCATCAGAATCAGACTGCCACGGGCCACCGCCGGAATCCCGAACATCTGAATGTAATACGCAGCCTGTTCGGCACCGTACAGCTGCAACGGATCCGACAGCATTCGTTCCACTCGAAACGGCAGAGGAAACATGAAGATCAGAAACAGGATGGCCGGCCAGATACCGATGACAGCCCGCCGTCCCCAGATCAGAAGTCCTCCGCCAGTGATTGACAGCAGCAGCCCCAGACAGTCTGCCGCTTCGATGAAAAGGTAGACGCCCAGCACGTGCAGCGCGGCACCGGCGGCCAGCAGCGGCAGTCCCCAGCCACAGGATCGAGCAACGCCCGCGGGAATGCGATCTTTCAGAAACCATGCCAGTCCGGCGGCGATGATGGGCACGGCAAACCCGTGTGAATACTGAGGTTCAGTTGACCAACGCGACAGAAACGAGGTCATCAGGTCGCAGAACAGGAATCCCAGGGCGGTCACGAAGCCGACCGTCCAGCCGATACGCGCCCTCCAGTCCGGGCACATCCACTGAGAGGCTTCATGCGTGGAAAGAATCGATCGGGGTTCCATGACTGATTTTTGACCCGGAAAGTATGCAAGTGGAGCAGAGCGCCCAACGCTGATTCAAAGCTAGCTCGCAAACCTGAGCCCGGGTCGAAGTTTTCCATTCGAAACGTGGACGACTTCGCGGCTGCCAGTTGATTCACTTGGTTTACGAAAAACCGTGTTGCGTTTTCGAAACCGTGATTTGACACAACCCGCACGACTGGAAGTGCGGTTATGCAATGTGGGCAAAATAGGGCAAGTGTTTCAGAACGTACTGGAGCGACGTACGCGGCCCTATATGTTTACCCCATGATGAACTGACGTGACGTCTCAAATCTCCGTCTCGGAACGCTTTGTCGCTCACATCCCGCGGTTCACTTCCGACAGTGAAACACTTACGAGGCACTAAACCATGTTGAAACAGAATCTATCAGCCATTTTTAAGAGGGCTTCGCTGTTTGGCCTGCTGGCAGCGTCGACCGCCACCGCGGCATGGGGTTCCGGCGTTCGACATGAGTCTCGGTTCGCCTATGCTCGTCCCTGCACTTCCTGCGGTGAAGTTGTCGCCGCTCACGTGAGCGGTGCGATGCTGCCCGGCTATCCGGTCGCCGTGCAGGTGATGCCACGCGTCAGCCATATGTCGATGTATACGCCGCAGGAATGTGACTGCAATCAGCCTGCGGTTCAGGCACCGCCTGTTCGCCAGTTTCCTCAGGAACTTCCTGAAAATGAAGCCGTCAAGCCGGTCGACGACACGGCCATGATTGCCTCAGATCTGTACGGCGGACAGTACCTCGGCCTGTATGGTCAGGGAGTGCCGGGTGGAGCGATCTATGCGGGTGACGCGCTGGTTCCGGGTGCGGCAGTTGTCCAGGGTGGCGGCGGCGGATTCGGTGGCGGCTTTGGCGGCGGCACCGGACACGGAGCCGGCTTCGGCGGAGGCAGCAGTGGCGGTTTCGGCGGTGGCGGTGGCTTTGGTGGTGGTTTCGGAGGCGGCTTTGGTGGCGGCGGCGGTGGTTTCCTTGGTGGAGCACTGCTGGGAGCACTGACCAACGACAACGACAATAACAACAACAATAACAATGGAGGTGGTGGCAACGGCGGCGGCGATGGAGGCATCACGATCAACAATAATCTCGGCGGTGCCACAGCGACGGCCAACGGCAATGGCGGAGCCGGCGGAAATGCGACGGCCAACGGCAACGGCGGCAATGCCAATGCCACCGGCGGCAATTCCAACGCCACCGGCGGACAGGGCGGAAATGCCACTGGTGGAAACGCCACCGGTGGGAATGCGACCGGCGGCAATGCAACCGGAGGGAATGCGGGTGCTGGAGCCGGTGCTGGCGCTGGAGCCGGAGCAGGTGGCAATGGTGGCGGAGGTAACGGCGGGAATGGCGGCAACGGCGGTAAGAATGGTGGTGGTGGGAAGCCGAGCAAGCATCACCCGAGTGACGGCTTTGGTTCAGCCGGTGGTTACTCAGTCCTGCCGGGCGATATGAAGCACAAAGGCGGCTACGGCGGCGGGACTGTTGGAGGCGGTTCGGGCAGCGGCAGCGGCTCCGGGAGCGGCAGCGGTTCAGGCAGCGGCAGCGGTTCCGGCAGCGGAAGCGGCAGTGGTTTCGGCGGAAACAACAGCGGTGGCGGTCAGGGTGGCGGTCAGGGCGGGAACAACGATCAGGGTAGCGGCTTTGGCGGCGGTTCCGGCTTCGGCGGTGGATCGGGCTCTGGTAGCGGTTCAGGATCTGGAAGTGGCTCGGGATCTGGCAGCGGTTCAGGATCCGGCAGTGGCTCGGGCTCTGGAAGCGGTTCAGGTTCTGGCAGTGGCTCGGGCTCTGGAAGCGGTTCAGGATCTGGAAGTGGTTCAGGATCCGGCAGTGGCTCAGGATCTGGAAGCGGTTCAGGATCTGGCAGTGGTTCGGGATCCGGCAGTGGTGCAGGCTCTGGTAGTGGCTCGGGATCTGGTCAGGGCCGACGCATACTAAAGTGTTGGTATGCCAAGTACTTGCGCGAGGTAGTCGAGGTTCCATCCGGCCACTCTTCGCCTCATGGCGATGCTGTGTTTGTCTTTTTGCTGTTTCAGAAGGCTCAGGGTGAAACGTTTCAG
>JAVKCM010000292.1:0-37672 GCA_040222735.1 Fuerstiella sp.
GGCTCACATACAGCAGTGGTCGGGAGACCCGTCCACAACCCGTCCACAACCCGTCCACACCCGGCCTGCCCGGCCTGCCCGGCCTGCCCGGCAGGCAGGACCTACTGTTTTTCCAGGTGTTCCAGCAGGTCATCGACCGACGTCACCGGCTGCTGGCAACCGCTTGTGCTGCAAACCCATGCCGTTTCTGCAGACTCGCCGGTTTCACGGTGTTCGAACAGATGCTCAAGCAGGGCAGAACGTGAGGCGGGTGGCTCTGCTTCATTTCCGCGCCAGGCAACCATGACGCCCGGCAGAAAATGAGCGTTCACGGTCGCCAGCAGCTTTGATTCTGCCGCACTGTTCTGTGCGGATCGGATCACAACGTGCGGCAGCCCGCTCAGCAGATGATCAACGGCCAGCAGTGACTGACCGCCGGACATCGGTGACTTTCGCAACTGACTGGTGAGAGTCGTCAGAATGGATTCTGCGGCGGCGCGATAGCTGTCGCGCCCGGTCAGCACGTACAGCTTCAGCAGCGCGGTCGCCAGCATACCATTGCCGGACGGGGTCGCGCCGTCCTGGCTGTCCTTGATTCGAGTGATCGGCGTGGATTGATTCAGCGACGTATAGAAAAAGGCGCCCGACTCTGAATCGCGATAATCCTGCAGCACCACATCAGCCAGTTCTGCCGCCTGTTGAATACGTTCTTCGTCAAACGTGGCCTGATAGACTTCAACCAGGGCATCGATCAGACACGCATAGTCGTCCAGAAAGGCCACCACCGACAACTGGTCGTGCCGTGCCGTATGATACAGACGTCCGGAATCGGTTCGCATGTGCTGCAGCACGTAGTCGCAGGCCCGCGCGGCCGCAGCGGCGTACTCTGGTTTGTCCAGCACGCGGGATGTCAGCGCCATGCCGCTGGCCATCATGCCGTTCCATGCCGTGATCACCTTGTCATCGGTTCCGGGCGCCACGCGCTGGCGACGATGCTCAAACAGCTCAGACTTCACCGGAGCCAGTCGGGTCAGCAGTTCGTCCCTTGTCAGCCCCAGTTCTTCGGCCACCAGACGCAGGGGTCGCGGACGGTTCAGGATATTTTTTCCTTCCCAGTTTCCGGCATGCGTCACATCATAGGCGGCGCAGAACATCTGAGCCTGCGGCTGTTCCAGCACTTCTTCCACCTCCCGGCGACTCCACACGAAGAACTTCCCTTCTTCGCCTTCGCTGTCGGCGTCCTGCGAACTGCAGAAGGCGCCGCTGTCGAGCGTCATTTCGCGAAGCACGTAGTCCACGGTTTCGGTCAGCACACGTTTGTATTCCGGTTCGCGCGTCGCCTGGAAAGCTTCTGCGTAGACAGACAGCAGCAGGCCGTTGTCGTACAGCATTTTTTCGAAATGCGGCACCAGCCATCGGGCGTCGGTGGCGTAGCGGGCAAAGCCGCCGCCCAGATGGTCGTAGATGCCGCCGGAAGCCATGCGGTCACAGGTGAGTCTGACCACGTGCTGAGCGTCGGTATTGTCAAAACGCGTGGCACAGCGCAGCAGCACCCGCAGATCCATGGGGTGTGGAAACTTGGGCGCTGACCCGAATCCGCCAAAGGTGCCGTCGGCCGCCTGCAGCAGATCGCTCATGGCCGCCTGCAGCAGGCTTTCGTCGGGCGTGCCGGGTTCACCGCGCGGCTGAGTCATCTGCTGTACGGCACTGGCCAGTTCCTGAGAACTGCCTTCGATATCCTGACGTCGCGTCTGCCAGGCGTGACTTATTTTGGTCAGAATCTGATAAAAACCGGGCATGCCCATACGGGCCTCAGGCGGCCAGTAGGTGCCGCAGAAGAATGGTTTCAGCTCATGAGTGAGAAAGACGGACATAGGCCAGCCGCCGCGACCGGTCATCGCCATGACGGAACTCATATAGATCTGATCCAGATCAGGTCGCTCTTCACGATCCACCTTGATGTTGACGAAGTTTTCGTTCATCAGTGCCGCGATTCGCGGATTGTCAAAACTTTCGTGTTCCATCACGTGACACCAGTGACAGGCGCTGTAGCCGATACTGAGAAAGATGGGGCAGTTCCGCTGCCGCGCGGTTTCAAAGGCTTCGTCGCACCAGGGATACCAGTCGACCGGGTTGGAGGCGTGTTGCAGCAGGTAAGGACTGGATTCGTGGGCAAGACGGTTCATGAGACAACTCAGCTGCGTCAGGGAAAGAGGAAGAATTTGAGCTATGAACAGCAGCCAGCAGACAGAATGCCGGCGGTCGGGCTGTTTTCAGATTCACTCAGAGGCCGGTCACTCACCCGCGTGGCATCGTCCGGTGATGAATACGGGGCCGATGAATACGGGGCCGATGAATACGGGATCGATGAAAAACATCGGTGTGGTCCGGCGTCATCGTGGCGTCGATCCGCCGCCGTGGTCACCGGCAACGCTGCGTACCTTGAGATCTTCGGGCGGGAAGAACAGTGAGGAATCGGTTGTTTCAGCAAATTCCCTCTGAAAAACGGTGGTGACTTAAAACGCACACTTGTTCTACAATCCCGAAAACTTGGTTCGTCGTCGCTCAGAGGCTGCGGCAATGACTGGTCCTCAGATTTCCGGAGTTGCAAGGATGCGCCCCGTACAGTTCGTTTTCTGCTCGTTTGTCATCAGCGCGGCCTGGCCATCAGCGATGGCACAGCCGAGTCCCAAACAGATCTTCGAAGGTTTTCGTCCCGTACAGCGGGACGTGCAATACGACACGCCGGAACCCGGCGACTACGACGACTGCAAGGTGGAGATCGAACGCGGCGAAGGCACGGCCGGATTTGTCGTGTATGGCCCGGCGGGCCAGGTCCTGCGGCGATTCACGGACATCAACAGTGACACGCATCCGGACCTGTTTCGTTACTATCACATGGGACTGGAAGTCTACCGCGACATCGACACCGACAGCAATCAGAAGCCCGATCAGTTCCGCTGGATGAACTGGGGCGGCCTGCGCTGGGGCATCGACAAGGATGAAGACGGCCGGATCGACCAGTGGAAGCAGCTGTCTGCTCAGGAAGCCGCTCAGATCGCCGTTGAGGCCATGATCAGAAACGACATTCAGTCGCTGGCCACTGTCCTGATCAACGCGGAAGACCTGCAGGCCATCAAAGTGACGGCAGACATCGGCCGGCAGCTGCAGCAGTCCGTCGCCGATCCGGCAACTCAGCTGCGAAAAGTGCTGGCGGGCAGCAAATCGCTGTCAGAACGCACAAAATGGGTGCGATTTGATCCTCCTGTGCCGGGCCTGATCCCGCAGGAAGACGGCAAGGCGGCAATGGACCTCACGGTTTATGAAAATGCCATGGCCATTGTAGAAAACAGCGGCACCCACGAACTGATCTCCATCGGCGAAATGATCCAGGTCGGGAATGTCTGGAAACTGACACAGATCCCGATGCCACTCGATGCAGAAAACGCTCAGGTGCAGATCGGTGGCATCATGATGCAGCCTCAGCTGACCTCCGGAGGCCTGAATGCGCCGCCTGAAATGGCCAGGGAAATGGAAGACCTGCTGGCTCAGCTGCAGAAACTGGACGAAAACAGTCCGACGGCCAATGTCACGCCCGCCGCCCTGGCAGAATACAATCAGCGACGCGCCGACGTG
The DNA here is from genome assembly GCA_040222735.1 of Fuerstiella sp. Taxonomy (GTDB): domain Bacteria; phylum Planctomycetota; class Planctomycetia; order Planctomycetales; family Planctomycetaceae; genus Fuerstiella. The sequence continues at coordinate 3,616 of JAVKCM010000292.1, forward strand.
ATCGAAAAGATCATTCGGTTTGTGCCGACGGAACGAGAGCGCGTGCAGTGGATCCAGCAGTTTGCGGACGGCGTCGCGGCCGCCGTGCAGACCGGCCACTACGACGCCGGACTGCAGCGCCTGATCAGCCTGCAGGACCAGGTCAAAGCCAACAATGAACTGCTCGGCTATGTGTGGTACCGTCGGCTCCTGGCCGAGTACGCCGTGCGGCTGAAACCGGAAGACGACGAAGCCCGTCAGCAGGCTCAGGACTGGTGGCTGAAACAGCTGGAAGTCTTCGCCGGCAAGTGGCCGAAATCTCAGGATACGGCAGACGCCATTGTACAGCTGGCCATCAGTCTGGAGCTGATGGGGCGACTGGACGACGCCCGGCGATGGTATGGCGTGCTGGTGACGGACCATGCCCGCACAAACGCAGGAATCCGGGCCCGAGGAGCGCTCAGGCGTCTGGATCTGGCCGGCAAGCCGTTGCAGCTGGCGGGACGTTCGCTGACGGGGCAGCAGATCGATGCCTCACAGTACCGTGGCAAGGTGACACTGGTCGTGTTCTGGGCCACGTGGGCTCGACCGTACACGGACGAACTGCCAAAACTGGTCGCCATTCACAAAAAATATCAACGTTCCGGCTTTGAAATTCTGGGCGTGAACCTGGACGCGGATGCAAGCGGTATTCAGGCCTACCTGGCTCGCTACGGCGGAGAATGGCAGCACCTTCGTGACCCCGAAGGCACCGACGGTCAGCTGTCGCGCGACTTTGGCATCGTATCGGTGCCCACCATGTTTCTGGTGGATCAGACGGGCAAGGTGGCAGGAGCCGTCACGGCCGACAACCTGGAAACAGCCGTGGTCACTCTGCTGAAGGGGCAGCCGCTGGATGCTCCGACACGACAGGGTGCCGCGGCTGCGACACCACCACGGAATTAGTGTGTCAAAACGCCTCTGTCCCGCGGCGTCCACGGTTCTCAGACCCGCGGGTCCGGGAAAGGGTGTGCTGCCCCAGGATGCTGCGGCTGGAAGCCTTGTCGTTACCCACAAATTCGGGGGCAACACCGGTTGTTATCCGACAATTCATGAGTGAGCCGAGTGCCGTAAGGCACCGGGCCGTTCACCGGGTGGCTTCCCGGTGTGACGTTGAAATCCATGGAATCGTCGCGCCCGGGGCCCGGCCGCTGACGCGTCGCGGCTCACGAAAGGATGACCAATGGCCGGCCCTGGCTGTTACCGTAGCCGGGGCTTCCAGCCGCAGCACAAACGAGTCTCGGCTGCGGCTGGAAATTCGCCGCGCCTGGGCGTGATAAGCGAAGCCTGCCCTCAGAGGCATCCCTACACACGAAGCACTTCCCGAGGTCAGCGCCAGCCCGTGGCCTGATGCAGATCTTCGTCTTCCATCACACCGATGAATGGCAGGTGTCGGTATTCGTCGTTGTAGTCGAGGCCATAGCCGACCACAAATTCATCGGGAATGCGGAAGCCGAAGTAATCGGGCTGAATATCAACTTCCGTACGAGCTGATTTCCAGAGCAGTACGGCAGACCTGACACTGTTGGGCTGGAACTCGCGGACCGCGTCCAGCATGGCCACCATCGTGTTGCCGGTATCGAAGATGTCGTCCAGAATGACCACATCGCGGCCGCGCAGTTCGGGCACAAGTCCGCTGTTGATTGTGAGTTCACCGGGAGTAGTCCGTGTGCCACCGTAGCTGGCCGCCTGAATCAGGGCCACGCGCAGGGGAACCGAGGTCGCTCGGATCAGATCGGCCAGCAGCACGATACTGCCGGTCAGCACACCCAGAATAGTCAGGGGGCGTCCGGCATAGGTGTGGCTCAGCGTCGCTCCCAGCTCCTTGACGCGTTCGCTGATTTGATCCTCAGTAATCAGTATTTTCATCGGTGCGTGCCGTGTCCCCGTGACCTCGTGCCCTGCCTGGTCCATTGATCCGCCTGCTGGCCGATTCGTCCATCGGTCGCAGCTTAGCACGACGATTGGCGGAAATGCAGCATGCGGAATAACCGTGCCGCCGCAGACGCCGAAACTGGAAGGCTCATACTCGGGCAGATTCTGCCGTTCTGAAGACGAAAAACGATTCGAAGCGGTGATTCCTGCAGGTTGACGGCGGGACAGCCGGGCTGGGTCCCCGGGAAACACCAGATTGCTCTGCAGAGATCGACCGGCGACGGTTATGTTCCGGGGGAAGAGCGTCGGGGTCATGCCTGATTCTCTTTGAGTGACCGTTGCAGCAGCCGATCGCCATTGTCACCGGCCCCGCCAGAGCACTCTGTCCAGCGCGGGAGGCCGTCGTGCGGCGAACCTGCCTGATTCGAAGGAATTCCGTGTGGGTAAGTCAATGCCAGCTCTGAAAGACACCGTTGGAAGTTCACTGCGTTATCGCCTGTTTGGACTGGCAGACTGGAAGTCTGTCCTGTCTCGCATGGGTGTGGACTTCACGATCGCCAACGTCTCACTGATTGCCGCATCGCTTTGTCGTCTGGTCACCAGCCGGCAACTGTCCGCTTCCGATCCGATCGGCTCTGTGGCTCAACGCGTGAATTCGGCGTACGTGGTCAACGCCGCGTGGTTTGGCCTGACGGCGGTCGCCCTGCTGGCCCTGACGGGATTTTACCGCCCGCTTCCCAGTGGTCGCCTGAACGACCGACTGATCACGGCCGCCAAATCGTGCGTGGCCGGTTTCATCCTGCAGGTGCTGTTCGGCAGCCTTGCTCTGGGACGCCCGCTGCCCGCCATCGAACTCGGCATCCCCGCATGGTCGCTGCTGTTCTGCGGCCTGGCGCTGACGCGTGTTTCGCGGCGTTCGATCTCCTCGTACTTTCACCTGATCCCCCGATCCGAAGTACGAGGCGTGTCCCATATTGAATCGGTACTGGTTGTTGGCGGAGCCGGTTATGTCGGATCCGAACTGGTCCGTCAGCTGCTGGATTCCGGCTACCGGGTTCGCGTTCTGGATCTGCAGCTGTTTGGCCTGGATCCTCTGGCGGATCTGCTGAAGAACAAACGGCTGGAAGTCCAGAAGGGCGATTTCCGCAATGTCGAACACATCACGCGTTCGCTGCGTGACATGGATGCCGTGGTACATCTGGCCGCGATTGTCGGTGATCCGGCCTGTGCCATCGATGAAGAAACAACCATCGCCGTGAACTACCAGGCGGCCCGCATGATGGCGCAGCTGGCGCGGGCCAACGGCATTTCACGGTTCGTGTTTGCGTCCACCTGCAGCGTGTACGGAGCAGCCGACGGCAAGGGCGAAATCAGCGAAACCGGCGCGCTGAATCCGGTTTCACTGTACGCCACCACCAAGATCGACGCAGAACAGGCGCTGCTGGAAACCGCGGATGACATCTTCCAGCCGACACTGCTGCGGTTCGGCACCGCCTACGGACTGTCGCATCGCCCCAGATTCGACCTCGTCGCCAATCTGTTCAGTGCTCAGGCCGTGACCAACAGACTGATTTCCGTCTTCAACGGTCACTACGCGCGACCGTTTATCCATGTACGGGATATGGCCCGCGCCTGTCACATGTGTCTGGAAGCGCCACTGCGGCTGGTTGGGAATGAAACCTTCAATGTGGGCGACGTAAGCCAGAACTACACCATCAGTCAGCTCGGGCGGATCGTTGCGAGCCATGTTCCCGGCACCGAAGTGGAAGAATCAGCCGACGACACAGATCCTCGCAGCTACCGCGTTTCCTTCGACAAGATCAGAACCACGCTGGGCTTTCGAGCCAGTATCGATCTTTCTGAAGGAGTGCGGGAGATGGTGGATGCCGTCCGGGACGGCAAGGTCGGCGACTGGAAGGATCCGATCTACAGCAATTCTCAGCAGATGAAGCAGTTCGGACTGCACGTGCTGAAGTTCCCTCAGGCGAAACGCACCGAATCAGACATGCCGGCCACGTCCGAGTTCCTGCGCCGCGCAGCCTGACGCAGGGCAACTGTACACGGTTGGAACTTTTTTCGGCTGCAACCACCAACTGGGAGCCGTCATTGCTCCAGCGGCTTATCACGGCCCAGGTATGAATCAGCGTCTCGTTCTGTAAAGCTTGTTGTGTCCTTCCGGTAAGCGTGCATGAACTATTTTTGCGTCCTCGGTACCGTGGTTGGTCTTACCTTTGGGGAGACCGACTTTGGCTGGACGAAAACGTGGTGAGATCGGCGGGGCACTGGCGCGGGGGCGAGATCGGTTTGAGGCGTGGAGTCGGTCACGGCAGGCGGGAGCTTGAATTCCGGAGAAGCTGTGGTCGCTGGCGGTCGGACTGGTCGATATTCATGGCCTCAGCCGCACGGCCTCGGTGGTGAAGCCGGATTACAATGCAATGCTGATGCATCATTTCAGCCCCGCCGAAAGCGAGGTGACTCATGACGCGGCGTAATCGCAGTGGCAGCATTGCAGATCGGTCATCCTCGTCGCCGCGTTCTTCGGATGAAATTGTTGCTTCTTTGCGGAGCAGCAGGATCGAGACGCAGCATCCAATCGTGTGTAAAAGCAAACGCCTCTCCGCTTTGCAGGCGAAGAGGCGTTCCGGGTTGACAAATGTCGCTGGACGGCATGCCGTCTCAACGTTGCTGCGTGGTAACCGGCTGTTGTGTCACGGGTGGAACCGGGTTCGGAATGACTTTGTGAACCGGCGAACCAGAGACCGATGGCTGCGTTGTCACCACGGGTTGACACGGCGTGCTGATAATGGAATTGACCGGTGCGGGGCTGGTGACCACCTGAGACTGCGGAACACTATTGTGATACCGCACCACGGGTTGCTGATGCACGATGCGTTGTGGAGCCATGCGAACCTGCGGCTGCGAATAATATCGCGGCGTCGACCGATACTGCGGTTGTGAAAAGAACCGTGGCGTACTGCGGAACCACGAACTGTTCGAACGGTAGCTGCTGCTGCTTGAGGAGTTGCTTTTCCAGAGTCCCTGACCGGGGCGCTGACGTCGATCGGCCGTTGAACGCATCTCACGGGCTTCTACGAAATCAGCCGTGAGAAAGAGTCCCAGTAAGACAGACGCCACAGACGTAGCTGGAGTAAGTCGAGTCATGGAAACACCCTTTCATACTTTGCCGGTTGAGTCATCAGTTGGGAATGGACGTTCGTTCAAGTCACTTGATTCACGACCGGCGATGAAAATTGTCATCCCGGTTCGACACTGAACCGGGTGGTGATGGTCGCGTTTCACCACTTAGCCAGGGGCGTGCCAAAGCGCCGTTGCTGGTTGGGAGTACGGACAGCGATCAGCGTCAGGCCGCGACAGCCGCAGTCGGAAAGCACTGGAAACGCAGGGTTTCGGCCGCACGACAAGTGACAGGAACTTCACGTCAAAGATTTCGCACAATACGATCTCGCAACATTCCCCCGAACGAACAACGGCGACACTGTCGACTCATGGTGACAGTGTCGCCGCAGGTTGCTGTTTGGGTGTCACTGACGGGCGACGGAGGCGGATCGAGCCGAATTTGAATGGCCGGTTTTGCAGGTCGCGTAAGTTTCCAGCTTGCGTTGCAGGCAAACGCAGGCTGGAAGCGAACGCCACTTCTCTATTGCCAGAGCGACTGCAACGGCGTTCCGTTTGCTTCTGAAGACTGCATCGTCAGCGCGCCGCACGATCGCGAACGTCACGCGCCGCCCGCTGGGCACGCGGTTAGATGATGCCATTCGTTTAGCATCGTTCGCGGGAGAGGATACGCGAAATCCGGCCGAACCAAGATCGGGCCGACGGCCTACGAACGAAACCGGGCCGGGTCAATCCCGTACTTCTTGAGCAGCTTATGGAGTCCCTGCCGTGACACACCGGCCCGGCGAGCGGCTTCGGACACATTGCCGGCATGCGTTTGCATCAGGTTGAGAAGATATTGATGTTCCGCTACTTCCAGCGCTTCTTCACGAGATGCCGTGTTTGCAGCGACCGGCGCAGAATCGGACGGAGGATCGGCGTCTGGCTCACGAGCTGGCAGTTTGTGGCTACGGGACTGCCCCGCATCATTGCTGTTGCCTCGAAGTTTGTCTGGAAGGTCTGCGACCGTGATTTCGCTGCTACGCGCCAATGTGATGGCTCGTTCAATCGCGTTGCGTAATTCGCGGATGTTGCCCGGCCAGGAATACTGCATCAGTGCGTCAGTGGCTTCTGCCGTGAAGCCACAAACACGTTCCGCTTTCGGCTGCAGTTGATTCAGAAAAGCATTCGCCAAAAGCAGGATGTCGTCTCCACGATCTCGCAGCGGCGGCAGGTCGATGTGAATGACACCAAGTCGATAAAACAAGTCCTGGCGAAACCGACCAGCACTGACCTCCATTTCCAGATCACGGTTGGTGGCGCATACAAACCGCGTGTCGACGGTAACCGGAGCATGACTGCCCACGGGAGTAAACGTCTGCTCCTGAACGGCTCGCAGCAGTTTTGCCTGTAATGTGGCCGGAAGTTCTCCCAATTCGTCGAAGAACGCAGTCCCGCCGTCGCATTGTCGCAGCAGACCTTCGGCGTCATTGACAGCTCCGGTGAAGGAACCTTTCTTGTGACCGAACAGCATTGATTCAAACAGCGATTCGGGTACAGCCGTACAATCGATGATTTGAAATCGTCCCTTGCTGCGATGGCTGTGGTCGTGAATGGTGCGGGCAACGACTTCCTTGCCGGTTCCGCTTTCCCCTGTGATCAGAATGTTGGTGTCTGTCCCGGCCACGCGATCGATGATTTCAAACAGCTCCAGCATTGGAGGGCTGTGCCCGATGATATAGGGAAACAGAGTTTCCAGTTCTTCGGTGTTACGTTTCGTATACTGTTCCGGTCGACGGTGACGACTGCTGTTCGCGATGGCTCGCTTCACGCTGGACAGCAGGTCTTCAAACCTCACCGGCTTCAGTAGATAGTCCGTGATGCCCAGCCGAATGCTTTCAATGGCCGTTGGCACCGAAGGCACACCGGTGACAACAATGATGGGCACATGAGGTCGTTGACTGCTATGTTCGTGCAGCAGCTCCAGCTTCAGGTTGCCGGGCATATTCAGATCGGACAGCACCAGGTCAAAATGTTCGTCTCGCAGTTTCTGAATGGCGGCGTAAGCGTCCGGCACGCACACGCATTCGTATCCCGCCTTGCGCAGCAGGTCGCCCGTGGTTCGCAGATACAACGGTTCATCGTCAGCAACGAGGATTTTATGGATCGGTGTGGTCATTGTGTTTTCTGTGCGGGAAGCCTGACCGTAAACGTCGTCCCGCGGCCCGACTTCGTTTCGACGGACAGGCTTCCGTTCATACTTTCAACCAAATTGCGTGACACCGACAGACCTAATCCCATGCCTTCCTTGAGTTCGCTCTTGGTTGTAAAAAACGGTTCAAAAATATGCGGCATGACATCGGCGGGAATGCCACTGCCCTGATCCGTCACTCTGATTTCAGCACGATTCTTCAGGTTGGCCACAGAAATTGCGACATACGATTCCGGCTTCGATGCCTGAATGGCATTACGAATGAGGTTGAACAGCACCTGCTTCAGTTCCCCTTCCGGCAGTCGCAGCGACAGTGAGGGGTGTTCATCGTTGAACTTCAGCGTGACACGATAACGAGTCGCCACGGGAGCGACTAAGCAGATAACATCGCGAATCGTTTTTGACAGCAGAAACTTCGTCGGCTCCTGCGGCGTGCGGCGATACAACTGATACATCTGGTGAATGATCGAACTGATGCGTTCGATTTCGTTGTCGACCAGTTCCAGCAGATCGTAGTGTTCGTGTTCGGGAGTCAGGCTGCTGCGAAACAGCGAAAACGCATTGCGGATTCCGGCCAGAGGATTGTTGACTTCATGAGCGACTCCGGCCGCGAGTTCACCGAGCGCCGCCAGCTTTTCCATCTGCTGACGGTGTTTTTCCAGCTGAGCAATCCGAGCCGTGCGTTCCTGAACCAGTTGTTCCAGATGTTCAGTGTACAGCCGCAGTTGTTTCTTGAGCGCCTGACGATCCGTGACGTCACGAACGCTGGTCCGAAAGCCGAGGTGCTTTTCGTCGTCGCCATACATCGGTTGCCACGACACGGCCATCCACCGAGCGGCACCGTCCTGAGTGACAATTTCGAATTCGAGATCGTTGTGTGATTCACCGGCGATTGCGGCTTGCAGCATTTCCTGAATCCGCGGCCGATCCTTTTCGGCCACGATCGGCAGAGGATAATCGGGCATCGCCACGCATTGCTCGGGCGAAAACCCGGTCATCCGCAGCACGGCGTCATTGACCCACACCAGCTTGCCCTGAGGATCATGCCAGCTTTCCCAGTCATACGTGGAATTTGCGACTGTGCGAAAGTAGACGTCGTTGATCGAGCGATCACGCAGGTAGGAATAAGGCACGGCTCAGTAACAATGCTGGGTTTCGGAAGGAAGCGAGAAGCTGCATGGGCTGTTCACCGGGAGCCTCGAAAAGCGAATCTGACAGACTGCAGTCCCATAGCATTCAGTGTGCCAAAAGTCGATGCCGCATTCTTGCAGGTGAAGGTGTCACTGGCACACAACGCCACCGTCAACCGCCGGCGACAGTGTCAACACTGGTTGACACTGTTGTTCAGACGCGACGCGCAAAGAAAAATCCGCCTCGACAAAAGTTGCAGTGACGTCGAGACGGATTCGAATGGACCGCGAAGGAGCCCGGCTGTGATATCGTCCGGGTGGTGGACCGATCTCCAGTGATTCGCAACAGAAGACCGGTTGTGGTAATGCAGCCCGGCTCGCGATAGCATTCGCGCCCCGAAACAGCCGGAAGCGCTGAAATTCGACACACTGGACAGGTCACCGATGAGTCACCCCGAAAACCCGGACAACGAAGCCGAAACAATCAATCTGGACCAGTTTCTGAAGCTGGCGGACCTTGTGGGATCGGGCGGTGAAGCCAAACACCTGATTCGTTCAGGAGCGGTATCGGTCAACGGACAGGAAGAGACTCGCCGTGGCCGCAAGCTGAAGCAGGGAGACGTGGTCACCGTGAACGGCGAACAGTACGTGATTGAGCAGACGGACTGACGGACCGCCCCGCGCACCGGTCCGACGGCAGCGCTGCACGGACGGACCCGGGCAAGATCGCGGCTTGTTGAGTCCCAGCCGGCAGCCTGTTCGGATACCTGAGATTTTCGGGCGGAGCCCGAACTGTGCGCAGAACCCGCGTTCGAATCGTGGGGTCGGATGGTTCGTGGCAGCGGGTTGTGTGAAGTGGTGTGTCTGTTGCAACCACAGTCGCGACTGCGCCGCGAAGTGCCGCCCGGCAGACGGCACCTACACCAGGTCCTGCCTGCCGGGCAGAACCTTCGGGCGGAGCCCGAACTGTGCGCAGAACCCGCGAAAGGCGACCAACCAGTCAGTTATTGATCGACCGTTTCTTAGTCGGTTTTCCTGTCCCCTGCAGCCGAATACGCGTGCCATAGACGCCGATGTCGATACTGTTGGGCCGGGCGGACGTAATCGAAGTGTAGCGAAGACCATACTGCGACGAGATTGTCTGTTGAAAAAGCCGTTCCCCGGTCAGCCGCATGATGCCGGTGAAGATATTCTGTCTGGCCGCGGCATTTGCAGGCAGCGGCCGCGATTCGATCAGAATCATCACGGGCAGGTCCGCCTGGTCCGTTGTGGCCAGCAGTTCCCGATCTTCCACAAATGTCCAGACGACGCTGCCGGACTGCCGATCGATCGCTCGAAGTGCTCCTCTGAAGGGCATCAGCCGGCGACCGGAGGGCTGTCGGAACAGGACCTCCGAACTGCCTACCCGCGAGCAGATGTAATAATGCAGGCCGTCCGCCGCCATCTGCAGCTGGTCGGCCTTCCATGCCGGCGATGAATCTCCGGATTGGTCCTCGCCATCCGGCCCGACCGGGCTGGCCGGTGCCTCGTCCGAATCGGCCGCAAACGAGTAGGTGCGTGTTTCGCCGGACACGAGACGGACAATCTGCATCTGTTGCCGGTCATTGAATCCGACCAGCGTACCGTCATCGGAGAAGTGGAATCGCGTCATCCCGGTCAGCGGTACGTGCCGTTCGATGCGTCCGGACAGCGGTTCGATCCACTGCAGCGCCGCCGGTCCGGCGTCGGAAGCATCCTGCCAGCAGACCAGCCGGTCCGCCACATTGCGGATACTGCGACGTGTCAGATCAGCGGCGTCCGGGATTTCCACAGCGGCACCACTGTGGCGAGCGAAACACAGACAGTCGAGCGAATCCGGATCGGTTGCCAGCACAACATCGCGAGTTGCCACAACCCGGCGGAAACGCGGCGGAAGCTCAACCGACCAGACAGGACTGCCGGACAACAGATCCAGCACCTCCAGCTGGTGGTTCTGCCGAATACACAGCCACCGATGGCCAGCTCCGACGACATCGCACAGACTCCACATTCGATTCGAGGGAATCGTATCTCGTTCCGCAACAAACCGCTCAAAGTTTCCATCATTGCCAACAGCAGTGGACAGGACACTTTCGCCCGCTACTTTTCGCGACCACAGAATTCTTTGATCGGCGACAGAAAATGCGGTCAGGCCTCCATAGGTCTGCAGCACCACCACGCTGCCGACACGCCGCAGCAGATCCGTGCGGTTTGAATAGGTACCGGACACATTCAGCACACCGGGGATGGACCACATGGTCTCGGACACCGAGGCCAGACGTTCTGCCTGGAGCCGTCCGTAGTCCCCGCTGATGGCCGACCATTTGTATTCGCGCAGAAACGCGTCTTCCGATTCTGCCGGCAGCAGCGCCAGCTGATTCTGAACGATCACAGGTGTATTCAGAACCGGAATGGCCTGATACGGCTGAGCCGTCCACTGGCGGTAATGAGACTCGACGCGATCACGAAACGCCGCATTCAGCTGCTTGCGGTCGACGACCGACGATTCGTTTGTCGACGATTCTGCCAGCAGACTCAGCAACGCATCGGGATATTCCAGCACCAGCGCCTGCAGCAACAGTAAGCCGGCCTGCTGCGACGCACTCGGCGAGTCCAGGGCGTCAGAGTGGACCTGCGTCAGCAGTTCGACAAGTATCCGGGCTTCCACATCAAGATCGGCGTACGAACCATCGGGCTGGCGGGCCAGTTCGATACTCTGATGCAAAACGTGCAGCGTCGTTTCATTGAATGACGCATCCTGCAGCCGTTGATGCAGAACCGGACGAATCGACGGATGGCGGATCCTTAACAACGCCGCCGTTGGCAGTTCCTGAACATCCTGAAGCAGGGCCTCCGGATCCGGCAGCACGTCCAGCAGTCGAGTCAGCTCATGGCAGGCTTCCGTCATCACCGATCGCAGAACGACGGCGGGCCGGATCGGTGAAGAGGAGGGCGAATCGTCGGACGCCGACCTCGGCGGGCCGGCAATCGACGGGCCCGCAATGGACGGGCCCGCAATGGACGGGCCGGCAATCGACGCGCTGGCAATCGACGGGCTGGCAATCGACAACTGAGCCGGCGGCAGCTTCAGCAGTTGAATCAGACGGGCCGCCGCGTCCGCGTGTCTGCCCTGCCGAGTCAGCCAGGCCACTTCTATCATCTGGACCTGCAGCGTCTGTTCAGGAGTTTCCGCCAGTTCTGCAAGTGACGGGAAGTATCGTTCCGGGTTTCTGATGGCCAGCTGTTTCTGACACTCAAAACGCAGCGGCCGAGCTTCTGCCAGCGACGGATCATCCGCGTCCAGCTGTTCAAGCTGCTGTGCCGCGGCCACCCAGTTTCCGGAAGCCATCAGGCCGGACGCCAGGGCGATGGGGTCCTGTGATCTGTTGACGGGGACTTCCGTCGAAATACGCAACAGGGTTTCAGGAGCCACGTACAGCAGATCCGTGCCGGACGATGCTGCCGAGGCCAGATAGCCCCAGCCGAGCTGTGGCAGCACCGGCGGCGTCGATGCCGACAACCGGCCGGTCTGCAGATCGAAGGCCGCAATTTTTCCGGTGCTCATCGGCACCAGCAGCATCCCGTCCCGGCGCACACCCGGACCGGTGGGCAGACCGTCTGACACCGTAAGTTTCCGAATCCATTCTTCGTCGCCGTCCGAACTTCTCAGACAGCGCAGGTCGCCCGGGGACGGGGCGACGTCTTCTGCCCCGGATTCGTCGTCATAAGATGTCTCGTTCTGCGGCGATGCCAGCACAAAGCGTTTGTCATCGGCATGGACCAGTACGGCCGATGGCGGGGCATCGATGCGTCGGATCCGCTCCCCGGTCACGGCATTCAGAAAATCAACGACATGAGGATCGTTCGGCAGGGACATCAGCGTGTTGCCGGAACGCACCAGCCTGGCCCTTGACCAGCGATCGGCCAGCGATGCCGGCGGCGTTACCGCCACCGGTCGGCCGCGACCGATTGACCGGGGCGGACCCTCTGCTTCGTTGCGACCGTACGTCGCCCACAGAACGGTTTGAGTGACTTCATCGACGCAGGCTGTCCATCCGGTGGTGGTTGAACACCAGATCAGCCCACCCTCCACCAGCGGAGTGACACTCCACAACCGGCGAACAGCATCCACCTGAATCGACTGATCCGGATACGCCAGCACCGTACTCCAGACCGGCTCTCCCGTCCGGGCCGACACGCACGCCAGCCGCATCTCGCCGTTCCATTCAATCACACAGAACACCCGCCCCCGTGAGGTGGACGGCGGACCGGCGATCCAGCAGGTGTCAGACGTGGTTCCGATCTGCTCAGCAAACGATGCTGCTCCCGTGGACCACACGCGTCGGCCCGTGCGTCGCTCCAACGCCACCAGACGCGCCTGGCCATCGTGGACGGTTGACCGGCTGCGCATGAAACCGCGATTCAGCGAACGTCGCCGAGTATCTCCTGGCTCCGAATCAGCCACCACCAGATAAACGCGTTCGCCATCTGCCGTGACGCTGCCGGACACGCTGTCGCGACAGAACGCATCAGCAAACGCACCTTTGTCCAGCTGAAGAAACCTGGTTGACAGGTCGCCGCCCGAATTCCGCCCTCGGAACCCGGTGGACGCGTTCGAATTCGACGGCAGAAGACTTTCCAGATCGGGAATCACCGGGTACAGCCAACGGGTCTGACCGGTCACCGTATCCACCGCCGCAACTCCGCGCAACGTCCGGCGAAACACGGTCTGCCCGTCCATCACATGTGACCATGTCGTCTGCGGAATCACCTGAGAGCGACTGGCCGCTTCCTGAAAGGTGTCAATCTGACGCTTCAGACGCGGCGACAGAATGGGCTGAAACTGCCACTGCAGATGCGAGGGAAGCTGCTCTGACGCCGCCGCCGTCGATCGTTCCTCCGAAGCTTCAGCCGACCCTTCGGTCAGCTGTAGCTGATCGATAATGTCTGATGTATTGCGACGATAGTCGGCGTCGATATTGAGGTTCGTCAGCGGCTGCAGCCATGCCCGAGCTGCCACGCGCTGGCCTCGACCAAGATGCAGCTTTGCCATCACCAGGTGACATTGCAGTGAAGCATCGGTGCCGGGGTATCGCTGAATGATCAGCGGCAGTTGAGAAGAAGCGTCAGCTGCAAGCAGCTCAGCAAATAACTGCTGAGCCAGCCGGTTGGTTCTGCCAATCTGCGCCTTCCGCAGTTCTTCCGGCAGCTGATGAAATTCGTCAAAAAGGACACGATATAAAGGAACGAAGGTCGGGCTGTCGCTTTTGGCCGGTACCATAAAGAACGGATCAGAGGTCTGCAGGCGACGAAAATCTTCCAGCGCCCGCTGATTCTGACCGCTCTGCAGCCGATTCCGGAACGACTGCAGCGTTCCCAGCGTCTTGCGATCGGTCGCCAGTCCCAGTTCCAGCCCCGTATTCAGATCGTTGACCGTCTCGTCTTCGTCCTGCGGCTGCGGGGCAGCAAAGGTACGGGTGCCAGGCCAGACAATCAGCAGCAGCAGCGCGAAAGCCAGCATCAGCTCGCACTTCCCGGGGCGGTTTGAAGCACGGCCGCCCGGAACAGAAAGACACCCCTGCGGCGCCGACCGGCAACGTCGCGGGGCCGCCGCGAGTGTCGCAAACGACGGATCCGCCTGAAAGAAAGTTTGCAATGTGGACATGCCTCGTTCCCAGGGCAGCTTCGAAAACGGGTGTTTTCGGTGATGGCTGGCGGATACTGGCGCAGACACCGTCGGAACACTGACGGGCAGCAGACTGACGATTGGTCCTGCAGAGTCATCTTAGGGCGGCATTGAACCTCGGTCCAATCACTGAACCTGAAGCGACCGGCTGCTCTGCCTGGCGAAGTCCGGTGCGCTGTGCTGAGGCGCCGTTCCGGTTCGCTGTGCTGATATCGTGCGGGCAGTCCGTTTCTGTTGGTTGCGGTCGGGCCGTGGATGGAATTCCCGACTCAAAGAACGCGGGCGTCAGGCAGCGAAGTCACTCGCCACTGGTTCGCTTACCGTTTCGGCGAACCGGAAAGCGGTCTGATCTGCAGGAATCGCCGCATTAGTGTTGAAGCTCTGCTGTTTGATCGGTATCCTTCCGCGTTCTCGATTTCGGCCCTGGCGCCGAAATTCCGCAGTTTTCCGGCTGATGACGCCGCCCTCCGCGGTCGAAAACATAGCTTTATCAGCGGGCCTCCGATCGCCACCGGTGTGGAAGACAACCACGCGTTGGTTGTCTAGCGGCCCGTCATTCACCTGCATTTACATCGTTCAAACAGGGATAACAGACATGACGGAAGATTTTCGTCTGTCAGCAGAGTCTCGAGATTCGCTGGGCAGTGCAAACACACGCCGTTTGCGCAAACAAGGTCGGGTTCCTGCCAATCTATACGGATTCCGGAAGGACGCCGTCAACCTGTCGGTGACATCAGAAGATGTCGAAAAGCTGGTTGCAGGTCGCTCAAAAGTGGTCGACGTTGAGTACAACGGGGCCGTTGACAAGGCTGTTGTCCAGGAACTTCAGTGGGATATTTACAGCACGCATGTCAAGCATGTCGATCTGAAGCGGGTAGACCCGGACGCGGTCACCACGGTCGAAGTACCGCTGGTGATTCGAGGCGAGCCGATCGGCCTGAAGGACGGCGGGCAGCTGAGACAGCTGGTGAAGCGAGTAACGGTCACCTGTCCTGACTTTCGGGTCCCGAAACATATTCCGGTTCGTGTGGCTCCTCTGAAGATCGGCCAGTCCATCAAGGTCAGCGATCTGACGGCTCCGGAAACCGTGACGATCGATACAGACGGAAATACGGTGGTTGTTGAGCTGTTCGATCCAAAGAAGGCGGCTTCGTCCGGCGAGTAGCTGGCGGCGGTCAGCAGAGTCGGGTTTTCTGACCATGAAGCTTGTGATCGGACTGGGAAACCCAGGCCTGAAATACGCCGGAACCCGGCACAATGTCGGGTTTGAGGTGCTGACGGAGCTGTCGAAGCGGTTCGGAACGGAAAAGTTTCAGAATAAATTTCAGGCGGACTATCAGGACATCCGGATTCACAACCAGAAGGTGCTGCTGATCCGGCCGCTGACTTATATGAATCGCAGCGGAGAATCCGTGGCTCAGTTTGTGCGGTTTTACCAGCCGTCGACGGAAGATCTGGTAGTGATCTGTGACGATATGAACCTGTCGCAGGGCAGGCTTCGCTGGCGGCCATCAGGGTCCGCCGGGGGGCAGAACGGGCTGAGTGACATAATACAAAAGCTGGGGACTCAGGAATTTCCAAGACTTCGGATCGGCATCGGTCGTCCGCCGGGACAGATGGACGCCACGTCATGGGTACTGGGTCGCTTTCGCCAGGAAGAGCACGAAGCTGTTGAACATGCCGTCGTCAGAGCGGCGGATTCCATTGAAAAGTGGATCGAAGAGGGAATTGAACCGACCATGACTGAGTTCAATCGTCCCTCTGACAATTGATTTTTGGGCAAAAACTGTCAGATTGCACGTTTCGCCGTCTGCAGAAGAATTACGAAATACATTGATTCCGGGAGTCACAGGTGTCAGTCGCAGAAGCCAAAGCCACGAAAGAAAACCTGTACGAGGGCATGTTTCTCGTCGACAGTAACCAGTTCGCCAATGACCCGGACGGAACGACCGAAGCCATCATGGCCATTCTGGAACGTGCCGGCGCCACGGTGGTAGCTCACCGGCCATGGCAGGACGGCAAACTGGCCTACGAAATTGAAGGACGGCGAAAGGGACTGCACTACCTCGTCTGCTTCCGGATGCCGGGAGCCGGGATGAACGTCATCACTCGTCAGTGCCACCTGAGCGAGGTGGTGATTCGTCAGCTGGTCATCAAGCATCCGCCGGAACTGTTCAATGCCATGGTGGAAGCGCTGACCGGAGCGGCGACCGAAGGTGAAGAGGAAGCTGAAGCCGGCGCCTAGTCGACGTCAGCAGATGTCCTGCCGAACGTCCCGGCGGCCGCCATCTGGCGAACCGTGTCACCGGACGGTCGACAGGAACATGGCCGCTCAGAAACAACTGACGGCCGGGCGTCGCAGACGTCGGACCACAGCTCGAGCGGTGTTTGAGAGGAGGAACGATGGCATCTTTCAACAAAGTAATTCTGGTTGGAAACCTCACTCGGGACCCCGAAGTCCGATACACCACCGGCGGTACAGCCGTCACTGAAGTTGGCATGGCCGTCAGTCGCAACTGGACAGATCGGTCAACGAACGAGCGAAAAGAAGAAACAACATTCGTGGACGTCACGCTCTGGGGACGAACCGCCGAGATCGCAGGTGAATACCTCTCCAAAGGTCGCCCCTGCCTGATCGAAGGCCGTCTGCAGCTGGACCAGTGGGAAGACCGGGAAACCGGCCAGAAACGTTCCAAACTGAAGGTCGTCGGCGAAACGCTGCAGCTGCTGGGCAGCCGTGGCGATGGCGATGGTGGTGGCGGTGGCGGTGGCGGTGGTGGCCAGACTGCCGGCAGCAGTCGACCGGCCGGCGGAACACATCAGCCGGCGGCCGCCGAGAGCCGGCCACCAGCGCAGGCGTTCTACGACGACGAATCCGACTCACCCGCTGACGACGACGTGCCATTCTAATATCCGGTCGTTCCACACAGCAGCGACCTTAAAAACAGTTATTGATCACATTCAGGATTTCAGACCATGGTTCATATAA
The DNA here is from genome assembly GCA_040222735.1 of Fuerstiella sp. GTDB lineage: Bacteria > Planctomycetota > Planctomycetia > Planctomycetales > Planctomycetaceae > Fuerstiella. The sequence goes on from JAVKCM010000292.1 coordinate 20,658, forward strand.
CCAAGTCACGTGGAGTTCCCGGTTCCACCAACAGTTCCGCCGAAGTACTTCTGGTTCATGACGTTGAACATCTGGGCAAACGCGGCGAACTGGTTCGCGTCAAGCCCGGCTATGCCCGCAATTACCTGCTGCCTCACGGTCTGGCCACAGTGGCAACCGAAGAAAACAAGAAGATGGTTGAGCTCCACAAGGAAAAGCTCAAAGCCATCGAATCCAGTCGGGTTCGCGAGCTGGCGAAGATTGCCGAGGCAGTCAGCAAGTACAGCGCCACCATCGAAGCCAACGCCACCGCCGACAATGCCCTGTACGGTTCAGTCGGTGCCAAGGATATCAGCGACGCACTCAAGGCGGCCGGCCACAAGGTGGAACCGGAGCACGTGCGGCTGGAAGGCGCCATCAAGGAACTGGGCATGTACACGATCAAACTGAAGCTGCACGAAAAGGTGCAGACGGAAGTCAAGGTCTGGGTCGTGCCGTCCGCCGCCGGCGTGTAAGTCACAAAATCCGATGCCAGACGAAACGCGTGCTGACGCCCCGGCCTCACGCAGACCGGGGCCGTCCGGCCAGGTTTCCGCTGGCCGTCCGGTGGCATCACCTGGCGCCGCAGGATGTGGCAGGATCCGTGTCTGCACAGATGCGTAATCCAACCGATTTTTGTTTCTCCCACAACCTGCTGTCAGTCAGGTAGAATATCCGCCCCGGTCCGTGACGCGCTGATCTGCGGCGTGGCATGAACACGTGGCCATGACGATCCGGTTATGCCGGATGTCTGAATCGCAGGCCCACTCAGATGATCCTCAGGCAGATGACTGCCTGAGGATTTTTTCACGAAGCGTTCAGAAACGGAGATTTGAGCATGTCGACGATCCAGGAGCAGCTGCGACTTCCACCTCAGAACCTGGATGCGGAACGCGGGGTACTCGGCAGCATCCTGCTGATGAACGAGGCCATCGACGACGTCGGTGAAGTGCTGCGACCGGAACACTTCTACAGCGATGCTCATCAGAAGATTTACGCTGCGATTCGTGAACTGTATGAAAACAACGTCAAGGGTATTGATGGAGTTACGCTGGCCCATGAACTGATGAGACGCAGCGAGCTCGATGATGTCGGAGGAGCCGCCTACCTTGCTGAGATCCTGGACTCAGTGCCCCACGCCGCTCACGTTCGATACTACGCCAATATCGTTCGCGAAAAGTGGCTGCAGCGAAGCCTGATCTATTCGTGCACCGAAATCCTGGCAGAAAGCTACGACCTTTCGACCGACATCGAAGACCTGCTGCAGAGCGCTGAACGTCGCATCTTCGGCATCGTCGAGCAGCAGGAAGGAAGTGGAAATATCGCCATTGGCGATATCCTGATGGAGGCGTTCGACCGAATCGAAGAACGCATGAATTCAGAGGGCGACGCCACGGGCATGACCACCGGCTTCTCTGACCTGGACGCCCAGACCACCGGTCTGCAGCCGACCGAACTGATCATTCTGGCGGCTCGCCCTTCCATGGGGAAAACGGCGTTTGTCTGCAACGTCGCCGAAGCCGTTGCCCGTGTCGGCCAGAAGGGCGTCCTGCTGTTCAGTCTGGAACAGTCAAATCTGGAACTCGCAGAACGATTCCTGTGTATCACCGCCCGAGTCAACGGTCACGATCTGCGCGCCGGCAACCTGACGGCCGAACAGCGCGATCAGCTGATGATGGCTTCCGATGATCTGGCCCGGCTGCCACTGTTCATTGACGACAAGCCCGGCCGAACCATGGGACAGATTGCCGCACTGGCCAGACGCCTGCATCGCAAGAGTCCGCTGGGCGTCATCATCATCGATTACCTGCAGCTGGTGGAACCCGAGGACAAGAATGCTCCCCGAGAACAGCAGATCGCCGGCATTTCACGACGCCTGAAATTCCTCGCCAAGGAACTTCGAGTACCCGTCGTCGCTCTGGCCCAGCTGAACCGCGGCGTCGAACTGCGAGAAGACAAGCGTCCGCGACTGGCCGACCTGCGAGAAAGCGGGTCGATTGAACAGGACGCCGACATGGTCATGTTTCTGCATCGTCCGGATGCCTACGACCCCGAAGACCGCCCCGGCGAAGCAGAGATTGTCGTCGCCAAACACCGCAGCGGCCCGACCGGAATTGTCCGCCTGACCTGGCGCAAGGAATTCATGCGGTTCGAAAACTACAGCCCGATGGCTGACACCGACTTCAACCTGTAAGGACCAAACGGAAAATTACTGTCGTGGCGCAAGCTTCCAGCGTGCGTTTTTTCATCGCAGGCTGGCAGCTTACGCCACTTACTTTCCGCTCGGTCCTTACCCGTTCCGAACTGGCGGCTACCGCGGTCGCGAATGATTCAGGCAACGAAACCCGGTTACTCGACAAACGGATCAAAGCCGTCACGAATCGCCTTCAGGGCCGGAGGCAGTTCGTTCTGCGGACTGACGCTTTCTGGCATAAAATCTGATCTGAATTCGTCCGAGAACATGTTGGCGGCAGCCGGCAGCGATTCAGTCGCCTTGCCACGGATATACCTGTTCATGGACCGGACGGAATCCGTGACGGCCTGGCCAGCCTCGCGACTCACCCCGCTGGCCGCCTGCTGAAGAGCTGCTTCGGCACGACTTTCAAGCGTGCTGGTGATGTCTTCAAAGACACCGGCCTCGACGTCGGAATCAGCTTCCCCGCCGGGTTCATCATCGCCAAACAGCATCCCTTCCAGCAGTTCCGTTTCTTCTGCAGCAGACATCGTCCCGGGCGACGTTTCCATAAACTCAGGTCTGGCCGCTGCGATCGGCTCGGGCCTTCCAGTTGACAGGCTCGCCCGCCCCGAATCCGTTTGCCCTGAATTGGTTTGCCCTGAATCCGTTCGAGTGGAATTCGTCGGGGCCGGGTCGCCCACACCGGCACTCAGAACATCATCAATCGACGGCAGGTCGCGCTGCACCAGCCGCGTTTTGTCAGCCGCATCGCTGTGAGCCGACAGACGGTCGGCCGCTGATTTTTTTCTGGCATCCTGAGGAAAGGGCAGGGTGAACAGATTTTCCATCACATCGTCGCCCGCCTCTTCGGCGGGACCGGTGTCCGGAATTCTCAGGAAGCCGGAACCATCCTCCGACCCGACCGCCGCATTTTCGGGCGCTGGTGTATTCAGGAAACTGCGAAGCTGATCCAGCGTACCGGTTTCTGACTTCACCGCATTCACCACGGAATCAGCCACGGAAGCAGACACCAGATCGGTCGAACCATGAGCGACCAGGGCACGAACCAGCTCCGGACGATCGGCCCATGTTTCTGCATCCCAGTTGCGAACGTCCGCAAAAGCCAGCCCCAGCGATGGCTGCGGAGTTCGTGGAATAATGCGAATCCCTTCGTGTGACTGCACCACATGGAACTGAAGTGCACACACGGCAATTCCGGCACCCAGAATGATCCCAAACAGGAATGGTTTGAATTTACCCATGGCGGGAACCTGACACAGAAGGCAGCTGATGGTGGGATGCTGTCTCTAAACGAAGAAACAACAATCAACGCTATCACGCGTCAGACCGCTCACTACTGCCGAATGTCGGGTTCGGCGCTGAAATCCCGCGGACAGACCGGTGAGTGTCGATTCGGCCTGGCTGACCGGCAGCGTCACCGTGGTCGGCAGCACCCCGGAAGCCTGCATATTCTGAACCGCCATGCGATGAGGAAGGCAGCGACGTCACAAAACACTGGGGCCAGCGCGAATCGGCGAAAAGTTGGAAGAAGGTGGGACAATGCCGTTGCCCACCCGGGCTGATCGGCATAATCTGCTCATGTGGGTTTTGTGCCCAATCTGGTCTTTGAAAACTGATTGAAAGTGGGTCTGCCGCCCATTATGCTCTACAAGCGGGTGAGACACGCTCACTCGCTGCGGAATTTCGGCTGTTTCAGTTCAGGCGGCATCATGTTTCTAACGGGAGAAGTCCGACGCACGATCGACGATCGATTCCGCGTCACTCTTCCACCCGACTTCGCGGAGGGAATTTCCGACGAGGACGGAAACGTGATTGTCGCCAAGGAACGCACGGGCTGCCTGAGCCTGTGGCGTTCAGACGAATGGAAGCGGCGTCTGGACAGCGGTGTCCAGCTGCTGCAGCAGAAGATTGACTCAGGACGCATGGAAGGCCGCTGGGGCGACGTCCAGCGGCTCGGTCGTCTGCTGTCGACACGCCATCAGCAGGTGACTCTGGCCAAGCGATCCAGACTACTGGTGCCGGAAGGGTTCCGACAGTTTCTGGGAGCCAGTGCCGGTCAGGAAGTGGTGATTGTCGGTGCCGTGATCTGCGTTGAAATCTGGCACCCGGACATGTGGCTGGATGTACTGAAAACAGAAATGCCGGACTTCGGTGACCTGTTCAAGACGCTCACCGAGTAACGTTGCAGAAAACAAAAATACACAAAGGTGCCGTGTGCACCATACATCAGACATGGCTGCCTGCCGGGCAGCATGGGATGCAGACGGATCGAATGAGAGAGGGACGACACTTACTCACTCAACACCCCTCGTCCAGGCTGCCTCGACGGAACCTTGAGTTTCCATGGATGGCCGATTGGCAGGGATGCCGTCCTTCTCTCTTCGATCCATTTTCAATCAGCAGCGTTCCGACATCTGTCCGGAACGCACCGCCATCGCAATCGCAGCGAAGGCAATAGCCGCGGTTTCGGCTCGCAGGATGCTTCCGGCCCGGCTGAACAGCCCGACCCCCGCCTTTTCGGCCAGCATCACTTCGTCGTCTGTAAATCCGCCTTCCGGTCCGATCACCACCAGGCAATGCGGACTGGGCGTGGCCAGAGCCTCATTCAGTGTCGGGTAGCTGCCAGGATGTGCCATCAGCGTCGTCCGCTTCAGATCGGCGGCCGAAGCCAGCAGGTCCGGCAGGTCCATCGGATCTGCGATCTGCATCAGCCAGTTCCGACCACATTGCTTGGACGCACTGACCACGGTGGCCGAAAGCTTTTCCAGACGGGCAGGCCGAGGGTCGACAACAGCGCGCCGGCACCTGAGCGGAATAAACTCATCCACGCCCAGTTCAGTCAGCTTTTCAACCATCCACTTCAGTCGTTCACCCTTCGGCGGGACGGCAGCCAGTGACAGAAGTCCGTGATCCGGCTTTTCAACAACTGATCGGGAACAGATTTCCAGTTCGACGGCATTGCGACGGATATCCCGCACACGGGCCGTGGCGGCAGTTCCGGCACCATTAAACAGTTCCAGCTGAGCCCCCGGCTTCACGCGCATCACATGAATCGCGTGATGGGCTTCCGATTCGGACAGAAGGGCCGTGGGTTCGCTCAGGTTCCGGCAATAGAAACGGTCTGCCATCGTCTCGACGATATTCTCGACTGAAGTTCAGGGGACACTGGTGACCGGACGAATGACCGGACTGCTGAGCCCCGCTATTTCTTTCTCAGGATCGGTGACCGACTGGACGACCACTTCGCGACCTTCTTCCACGATATCAAGATTGGTCATGATGACCCGGTCGCCGTCCTGCAGTCCTTCTTCCGCCAGGACAAGTGACTGAAACCGTCGCCCCGTCCGAATCGTGCGGCGCCGAGCGATCCCTTCATGATCGACCACAAACACGGTGCCGTCCACCACGGCTTCTCGTGGTATCAGTACGCGCTGCCGATGAATCATGCCATCGATTCGAGCGTGGATGAAGGTTCCGGGCAACAGGGGGGAATTGTCGGCTGAGTTGGTGACTTCGACAAACACCTGGATGGTGCGGGACCGAGTGTCGGCTTCCGGAGCAGCCCGGACCACATGGCCGCGCCACAGCGGATTGTCGGTTTCGTTGACCGCAAGAGCCGCGTTCGGATGCTGGCCCCGGACCAACTCGCTCTGCAACTGAAGAAAGTCGTCAAATCTGACGGCCACCGGAATCTCAACGGTCGCGATGTCTGTCAGACGAACCAGCTGCTCCCCGGCTCGGACGTACCGGCCCTGTTCGACATAGACCTCACTTAGTGTGCCATCGAACGGAGGAACCACTTCGGTGCGTGTCAGATCGTTCTGAGCGCGCTGCTGTTCGGACAGGGCGGAGGCCAGTCGCTGCTGCGCCGCGGCAATCTGATGCGGAATCGTGGTCGCCTGACTCTGCAGCTGAATAATCGTATCTTCGTAGCGTTGAACCTCCAGGGTCGCCCGATTCAGCTCGGATGGCGTGGACACATTTCTGTCAAAGCCGGTCCTGATGCGCTGCAATTCCTCGTTCAGCGTATTCAGAACAACTTTGGCCTGCTCCAGCTGTCTTTCGACGCTGGCCAGCTGGACTCGCAGCCCGGCGGCTTCGGTTCTGGTTTCTTCGATTCTGTTGGCTGCCTGATCAAGCCGCTGTCGGTAATCACGCGGGTCAATCTTCATCAGCACGTCAGGCTCACGCTGCGAGGAAGGTCCCGCCGGTGTGGAGACGGCCCCGCCCGCCGTGACGGCCGACCCGACTTTCAGCTGCGGATGAACTTCCACGATTTCGCCGCTGACCTGAGCGGCAATGATCACTTCTCGATCCGCCCGGACGGTACCGAAACCTGTCAGCAGTTCCTGAAAATCGATTGATTCGACGGTAAAGACGTCAACGTTCAGGCTGACGACTTCGGTCTGCTTGCGCTGCACTTCCGGCTTTTGAGCATACAGCAGTCTGAACGCCCCGTAGCTCAGGATGATGATCAGCACGATCAGAATCTGAGAAACGATCAGGCGCCGAACCGGAGACAACGAAGTTTCATCACGGGGCATCGGTCGCGTTCTCTGTCTGCCTCTGGAGCGCTCACCGGTCTGTAAAGGCGCCTGCGGATGCTCCGGATCGCGACGGCACCACCTTCTTTGACTGAAACCTGTCCCGCCACGATGCAGATCCGCGCAGACCGGCTGCCGGACCGGCGGGCATCTGAATCATGCGGGCTCGCCGTAGGATAGACCCCGATCGCACAATTACTACACCGTAATCCGGGTAATCTGTGAGCTGGGATCGGCATTCCCGATGTTGCACCGTCGAACCGGGTCGGCATGGGCGATCACTGCTGCAATGATGATCGGCGCCGCCGCAGCGACGCCGATCATGTCGAAATGCCGTTAGTCGAGCCGACTACACCTTTCTGCGACGATCAGGCCGTCGAGTCGCGGTGCCAGCGGCAATCATCCCCAGTGTCAGTGAGGCGGCAAGCGGGCTGGATTGCTCTTCATCCGAGACGGCATCACCGGTCCACCAGTCGGCGGCATCCCAGTCAGCCATCACGTGATCCAGGGCATCGACGGCCGCCTCTTCCACATTCAGGCTGTTGTCGTCATCGACCACGTTCGCCGCCGGCATCTGTTCCGGTGCGACCACAACCGCTGCCTCAGCAAATTCCGGGGATTTGTCCGGGGTTTCAGACATCAGATCGGCCACGAACCGTCCGGACTCAGCAAGACCCTGAGCCGATTCAGCCGGGCCGCTCGGCACAGAAACCGTCAACAGCGACGGCGTGTCAGGCAGTTGGTTGGCAGAATTCGCCGCCACCGTGAAGTTCACGGGCAGACTCCAGAACGACGTTTCTCCCATTTCGCTGATGGCACGCACCCACACGCGGTAGGATCCGGGCGCCAGCGGCGTCTGCAGACTCAGCGAAGTGACCTGAACATTCGGATTGTAGACCACCCGGCTCTGGGGAACGTCAATTCTGTTCATCCAGAACTCATAACGTTCGGCACCGGAAATGCCCGTCCAGAGAAAGATGGGCGTGGACGACGTCGTGGACTGACCTGCCGGGGCGGTGATTTCCGGCCGTCCACCGATATAAAATTCCGTGGCCGACGACCAGTTTGACTCAGTCCCGTCAGCGGCAATCGACTTGACCCACAGGGCATACCGACCGTCCTGCAGATCCGTTTCCGGAATCCGGAAGGTCTCGGTGACGAAGCGGTCTCTCAGCACGACCACAGGAGTCTCAGCGGGATTACGAAGTGTCAGCCAGACATAGTAGTTGGTGGCCCCGACAACGGGATCCCATTCCAGCTGCGGAGTCCTGTCAAAGGTTGCTCCGGTCGGACGAATCCCGGTGGGAGCTGTCAGCACGGTAAACGTGACGGGCACGCTCCAGTAACCGGCCAGTCCGTCCGGTGCAATGGCACGGGACCACGCCTTGTAGGTGCCTCCCGGCAGCCCCGCCAGCGACGAGGCGAAGCTGGTCGTCTGCAGGTTCGTCTCGCGAATCACCTGAGTCGCCCCGGTGGTCACGTTATTGACCCACAGATCGTAGCGGGCCGTATCGACCACCGTCGTCCATGAGATCTCCGGAAACGAAGACTCAGCCACAACCGACTGGTTGCTCGGACTCAGCATGGTCGGACGGGTCCGAATCTGGAAGTCGCGAGCCTGACTCCAGAAGCCCGGCTGCTCAAGATCATCGTAGGCACGCACCCAGAAGCGATATCGGCCGACACCCAGTTCCTGCGACGGTTCAAACGATTCGTGAACCGCGAGTTCCACATCATCAATGAACCAATCGTCATAAGCACCTTCGATCCCGTCCTGCTGAGTCTGACCGATGGTCCGGAAGCGAATGGCCAGCGTGCTGTGCATCGCTGCCGCCGGCAGCTGCAGCGACACAATCTGGAAACTATCCATGTCCGGACCGCTGCCGAGCTGTCGGTTCAGTTCACGCCAGACGCCCGAAGCATCGCGCCACGACACAATCAGATCCTGACCTGTTTCGGGAGAATCCAGGGTACCGGTTCGCTGAAACGCAAACTTCAGCTGCGCGCCCGTATGACCGGACAGATCCATGTCGACCGTCTGCAGAGTGTCGCCACCGGTGGGAGCTCCGTTCATATGCACCGCATAGCCGGAGCCATTCAATGACTGCAGGTCAACTTCCAGCCCGGTGGAAGTCCACAGAGCCGGGTTCACCGTGCGGTTGCCATTGATATCAAGAAACTCCTGTTCGAAGCTATCCTGAATCAGCGGGGCTGTCGGCGACAGGTTGTCCAGGCGGAACAGCTGATTGATTCCACGAGAAACGTCGTTGACCCAGAGGTCATAACGCGTGGCCCCGCCGACTGGATTCCATGACATTGTCGGCGTCGGATCTTCCACCACTGAGGTCGGTCCGGTCGGAATCGGCGGTTCATGATCGCGGACCGTCAGGTTCAGGACGCCGTCTCGGAAGCCGTTGGCCGTGGCCGTGACCGCGACCAGCTGATCACGGTCAATCACATCATCATTGATCGCGTCAATGCTGAAGGTAACGCTGTTTGAACCAACCGGGATGATCACCTGGTCGGGAATTGATATCTCAGTCTGATCGCTGTTCGCCAGCGTCACGACAATCGGAGCCGTATGCCCGGTTGAACTGACACTGACCGTCGCCGTCGTCACGGCCGCGCCGGAATTTTCAAGAAATGATTCCTCTCCGGTCGGAACGGTCACGGAAATAAACTCAGCATCTTCCACCACGATATCCAGCGTGCCGGAATTGACGGCCGGGCTGACAGTATTCGCATCCGCGGCGGTGATCCGGACCGTCTGAGGACCATCCAGGATATCGTCCTCGATGATCGTCGCCGTGAACGTCGTGCTGATGGAACCGATCCCGATCACCAGGTTCGTCGGTACCGTCAACTCCGTCAGATCACTGCTCTGAAGCGTCACCTGCAGAGGCTGGCTCAGATCGAAGGCATCCAGACGAGACAGCGAAATCGTGACCGTACCGGCATCTTCCGGCACAGATGGTGTGAGCGTGGTCATGACCAGACGCGGTTCCTGATCCGACACCGTAATCACGTCGCTGACGGTTGAAAAATAACCGGTGGCGGAGGCCGTCACCGTGACCTGCTGATCGCCGTCAAAGTCCAGATCGTCCACCGCATCCAGCGAGAAGGTGGCTGAGGATTCGCCGGCGAGAATCGTAACCGGCGACGTCACCGCCAGTTCACTGGTATCGCTGGAGGTCAGCGATACGGACAGCGGAGTACTCAGATCAGTGCCCGACCGGGTGATTGTCCCGGTGATGGCACCGGCACCTGCTCCTTCAGAAACCACCAGACTATCCAGAGAAATGGTCAGGGTTTCAACGTCCGTCACATCCACGACATCGGCACCAGGATCAAATCCGGTCAGATTTAAGGCGTCGATCGAAATGGTCACGGGAATCGTCCCGTCCACCAGCGTGTCATCCACGGCGGTCAGATCGACATACACTTCAGAGCGTGCGGCGGGAATGACCACGGTAGTGCCGTCCACGGTGGCTTCGGTCGTATCCGAGCTGACCAGGGTGACCCGCGTTTCTGAAATCCCCAGCGTCTCTATGTCCAGCGACCAGCTGAACAAAGTGCCGTCATCGGTCACATTGTCGTCCACAATTTCCAGTGTCCACGTGCCGGACGGATCCTCGCCATCGAATTTCGACAGCAACTGCTCGGGGATGAATCGACCGGTGTACGGAGCAACTCCGTCGACAATCCGAACCGCCGCTTCGTCGTCCAGAATCGTGTTCGTCATATTGGTTTCGTTGGACCTCAGATCCGAGAACAGCCGAACACGGGTTCCCTGTGGACTGACCAGAGTCACGTCGAGGTCCGGAATGAAGCCGTGCTGCAGCGTCAGCGTCACGTTCACATCCGTCACGCGTGATACCTGATCAACCACATTGATCCGGGAGAGCGTGACGTCCCGGTCTTTGACAGGCACCGGCACGACGACACTGCCCGACGTGGACGCCGGCACGGTGAACGGTCCGTTGACATCCGTTCGGAACACGCGGACGCCATTGCTGATCAGACCGGTGGTTTCGGCCATCGGCTTCTCAACAGACAACGCGCCGGCATTGAACAGCGCTTTCGTAACAGTCGGGAAGAACGGTGCTCCCGACAGCGTGACCTCGCCGGCGCCGGCGGTGGCCGTGATGCCCAGCCCCGCCGTGGTGATGGCTGAGGCGATGGCGGCGGCGACCGTGCCTGCATCCGGCCCCGCACTCAGGTTGATGCTGATCTGATGCTGCGAGCTGGGCGCAATGCCGTTGCCGACGGAAGTATCTTCCACCTCAAAGACCGTGCTGCGACCATTGACCGTGACTCGAAGTCGGTCACCGTCCACCAGCAGAGAAGGATCGCTGACGGTGATCATTGTGTTGCGTCGGATCTCAACGCCGATGGTTTCCGCGTCCAGTACGGTCACCTGAGTGGCGTCCGGCACGTAATTCGGAGCACTGCCCGCGATCGTGACGGTCTGCGGACCATCCAGTTCGTTGTCGTCGATGACATCAAGATTAATCGTCGCGGACGTCTGGCCAACGGGAATCCGAACCGTGGTCGGAGTCCGCAGTTCCGTGAGATCATCCGAGGACAGGCTGATCACCAGCGGTCCGGTGGGCAGCTTCGAATGCCGACCGAAGCTGGCAAACGTCGGTTGTCCGGAATTGGCCGTGTCCACCTGCAGCAGGGCAGCGTTGTTGGTCATCACAGCCGAACGCGGGCCGATGACAACGACGCCGTTGATGTCCGAAACAATGATTTCTTCACTGATATTGGTATCGACGTCGGCGATGTTGGCCAGACCCAGGCTGGCCGTATTCAGAATCCCAATGGTCGTCCCGCTGGAGTTGAAGATGCGAACATTGCCGTTCGGACCACCGCCCAGAATATTGCCCTGTTCATCCACGGCGATGGCATTCACCACGGCGTCCAGCTGAATGGATCGCGAAAAGATCAGCGTCGTGGGATCGTACACCGAGATCTCTGTGCCGTTTTCCACCAGTCCATACAGCAGATTGTCGGTGATGCCGACCGACACATCCCGGAAGCTCAGTTCCTGAGCGGTGACACCCGGAACATCCGCCGCCGCCAGCTCAGCATAGTCAAAGCCGAACGGAACCGCGTGCGGTACGTCGTCGAACGGGACGGTCAGCGGATTCGCATCCACCCGGACACCATTGCGGTCGAAGATGCGAAGCCCGTTGTCCAGGTTCAGATAAATCAGTCCGTTGCGAACCGTATTTCCGATGATCACGTCGTCCAGCGAACCGATACCACCGCCCACACTGAAGAAGCCCAGATTTGTGCCGGTGGCAAACGAATCAATGGCCCGCCCGGTAGTCGGATCAATCAGGTACACCCGGTCGTCATTGAAGAAGAAGTTGTCCGGGTTCCCGTGAATCAGCAGTACGTCGGGATTCGCCGCTGTGCCATCCCCCTTGAGCGCCCCGATATGATCACCGGCGTAGATGTTGTTCAGCGCTTCAAACGGCAGCAGACCGCCGACCAGCTGGCGATTCTCAGGATTGTAGGCCTGGATCGCCCGATTCAGCGTCAGCGTGCTGTTGTCAAACGGCAGATTGAAGTACAGCAGGTCATTCAGGAACGTCATCCCGATGTCATCAAAACTGGTAAAGAATCCCTGATTCGGCAGCGGCACTGAATGAATTTCCACAACCTCGCCCGTGTCCGGATTCAGCTTCTGCAGCTCATTGCTGCCGCCCGTACCGAAGAACGTGTTGTTGTTGAACAGCGCCCACAGATTCGTCCCGTCAAAGGCGATGGCCTCCAGCGAGGTAAATCCGCCAATGGTGGCCTGTGGCGTAATCGAATTCAGAATCTCGCCGGTGACGGCATTGATCTCGACAATCGAGGTCCCGGAAAGAACAAACAGCCGGGAACCCACTGAGCTGTCAGCAAACCGATCGATCTGACCAGTCACCGTGTTGACTCGCACGATGCCCCGTTCGTCCCCGTCGAAGGACTCAAGGTCGGTCAGGAAGACGTAGTCACCGATGGAAGCGATTCCGCCCACCGTCGGATCGGCACTCGTATTGGCCGACAGACCAGGCTCGGCGAAGTGCTGCCAGGTCGCCGTGGTGACGTTATAGATCGACAGGAACGCAGCCCCGGTGCCGTTGTAAACGGCGATATTCCCGTCCTGCAGCACCTGCACGTCATGAGCCACCTCAGCCACGGGACGCACGCCGGATGGCCATTGAATCGGAATCGTACGGATCACGGCACCGGACGGATCCCGCTCCTGCAGAGATGCTCCAAAGGCGGCCCAGTGGTTCGCCGCGTCGATGTCCGTGTTGCTGCGCGTGACCGTCAGCGTCGCTCCGGCCGGACCTGCGTCTTCACGCACAGGGTTGGGACTCACTGAAGCGGTAATCGTTTCGTGGTCGGCAACCTTCAGCACGGCCGTACTGTTGAGCACGCCGGAAACCCGCGCCTCAACCGTGACGTTCTGATCGCCGTCCAGAATGTCGTCATCGACGGCCGTCACATCAAAGGTGATAAAGTCCTGCCCGGGCGGAATGATGACCTGCGCGGGCACCATCAGTTCCTGAGGATCCGTGCTGACCAGGTCCACAATCAGCGGAGCCGTGATCGGCTGCCCGAACGGGCGATCGATACGACCGATTCCCTGCACAAGGCCGGCGTTCTCTGAAATAGACGGCGTCGTGAAGGACAACACGGCAGGCGTACCGTCCACGTCCTGAATTCTGATCTGATATTGCCCGAGATTTCCATATTCGTTGCGATTAGAAACCTTGATGTAGTACAACCCGGCCGGAATGGTCTGGGTCACCGTCTTCCGCAGACTTGACGGATTGTTGTTGGTTGTGGCCGGCGGCGTATCGCCGGCAATAGCGAGGCTGTTCAGGCTGCCGGTGCCCGTCACATCCCGGAACAGTTCAATCACCGGATCCAGGTTGGCCCCGGGATTCGTGATACCGGTCGAATTCCCCTGAGCATCAACGGTCAGATCCAGACCACTGATGGTGATCGTGGCATCGGCGGCCACCGTACGAAACGAAAACCAGTCTTCGTCATCGATTTCCTCAATGACGCCGTTCAGCACCTCGACCGCTGTCGTCACGTTCACAATCGAGGCGGTCGGAAAGGTGTCGCCATGATCATCGGCACGATAGGGAATCGCGTTCGCCGCACTGTTGATGATTGCCAGCGGATCCTGAACCACACCCGCGGTGGCCCCTTCACCCTGCTGAAAGATGTCACGCAGACTGGTGACGGAATCACCACCAATCGGACCATAGGCCGGGAAGCCGGGAAGCCGGTTGACGCCGCCATTCGCGTGGTCCAGATAGGTTTCAATACCAAGCGCGTTGGCAATGACGGCACTGGTTTCCAGCGCTGTTTCCTTTGGCGAGCTGAAATTATCCGAGAACGCGACGGCGTTGTTGCTGCCGATACCGGTGCTGAACGTGCCCAATTCAGTGAAACCGGTGCCGACCGTGTTTACCGGCCCCAGCCAGGTTCCGTCGCCGCCAATGGCGATCAGCAGCCCCTGCTGGTTGCCGTATACAAACGGATCCATCGTCGTGACGTTCACGTCGAATGGTGAGAAATCCTCGGCGACTCGCCGGAAGATCTCCGTCATCTGGTTCTGCTCGGCCTGAGAAAACGATGTCCTGTCGCCATCCGTATCATACACGGGAACATAAAACGGCTGACTGATCCCGTCGGCCCGCTGCGACACAATTTCCGAGTTGGAAACGACATGTCCGTTGAAATCAAGGAAAAACGTCACGTCCGCACCGGGACGACTTCTGAGCGCCGGAACGCCCAGGGCGAACGGCGAATCGACCCCGTCAATCGTCACCGTGAATTCGCCAAGGTTGCCGTACTGACCACCGTTGTGGACTTCCAGATAATAATTTCCGGCCGTCAGATTCGCAGAAAGCGAAGAAGACAGTGACGTTGCCAGTGTCGACGAAGCTACCAGCGTCCCGTTGGCGTCGTAGAGGTTGAGCTCCGGAATCAGATTGGCGCCGGCATTGGGAGTCACGGCCCCATTGTTCAGGTCGGCAGACCCGAAATTTGCGCCCGTGATCTCTGACAGCTTTGTCGTGAGATCCAGACCGCGGACCGTGAATGTCGCACTTGTGTCTGTGGTGCTGAATGAAAACCAGTCGGTGTCGCCGTCTTCGGCAATGACCCCGCGAACCAGCTCCGTGTCGCCCGTGATCGGAACAGCGGTCGCCGTAACCGCAGAGTCGCCATGGTCGTCCTCAGCAAACGTCAGCCCGTTGGCCGCGTTGGTCAGAATACCGAGGTCATCCTGCCCGGATGAATTTGTCCAGATGTCCCGCAGGCCGAAACCATAAAGCCCGCCACCGTCGACTCGCCGAATGGCCGGCGTCCCCCCGACAAAGTCCAGCCCCATCGCCCGACCGATCGCCCGACTGGTCCGGTACGCAATATCCCAGCCCAGACTCGCATACAGATTCGGATCCGTCAACGGCGGTGCATTCTGCCCGACGATCGCCACGTTGGGCTCCGCTCCCGCCGAAAATTCATTCTGTGTCACTGAGATGCTGGTGCTGTTGGCACCAATCACCACATGCAGCCCCTCGCCGTTGCTGAACGTGGATGGCTCCGGATCAGCGGCTCTCAACTCCACATTGCCGAACGGCCGCAGGTCCTCGCGGACACGCAGAAAGACTTCCTCAATCGTCTGCAGTTCCGCCAGCGAAAACTGCCCGTCTGCCTGGCCATCCAGATCGAACGCCGGAGTACTCAGATGACCATCAAAATCCAGGTAAATAACGTGCTCGGCACCCGCATTCTCAACCAGATAGTCGGGAATATTGGTCAGCAGTAATCGCTGCTCCAGCGACTCACTCGCGCCGGAGTAGGTCCGGGAACGCCGTTGCGAAGATTTTCGCGACTTTGCACGTGACTGACGAAATGTTGCAAGCAGAGATTCAAGAACCGCCATGAATTAATCCTCATCGTCCCCGCTGGATGCCCAGCGTCGGGGGGTAAATTCGGTGAAAAACCGAGGAGTCACGACTGCCACGTGACAGGGTGGATATCTCAACTGACCGACCAGGTTGATGCCAGAACGTTTTTCAGCAGACCGACCCGAATCACTGAAAACACGGTTGTTTTCAGACATGTTGCCGTCCAAACAGCGGTATTCGTCAGAACCGCTGCCATCGCCATAACCCGCTGATCCAAGACGTAATCACGCCCACGAACCAACACCTGAAGGCCAACTGAACAGCCGCACACCCCCTTACGAGTGGGGATAAGCACCGCCGACAGTTCAATTATCTCGACGTTTTCACCGGATCCGACGAACGGCGATTCGCAATCGCCCTGCCGCGAAAGTCGGCTTCTGAGGATTGAAACGAATACCGGAGATGTAGCGGCGGCTAAACCAGCAACTGCTGCGGGGCGGCCACCAGCCCCCGTTTTGGGATACGTTGGCAGCGGTCGTCCGGGTTGGGCAGGTGATATCAGCCGCACGGGCAGCGAACTACGATTCTCGAAGCTTCGTGCCGATCAGAAATACGACAATCCCCGCCAGCAGGCAGGCCGGCATCACAATCAGCCGAAATCCGTAGATCAGCTGAAACACAATCAGAACCGGCAGCATCCCCAGGACCGCCAGCTGCAGCAGAAATCCGAGTTGTTGTTTCATGACTTGTTTCTTTGCTGTTCTCTGAACCTGAGCATCTGGCTCAGCAAAAAGAGGGCCCTGAAAAACCGACGCCCCCGGTTGTCGCCGGGTCCCGGTTGTCGCCGGGTCTCCCGCTCCCCGGTTGTGGCCGGGTCTCCCGCTCCCCCGTTGTGGCCGGGTCTCCCGACCCGACCACCCACCCGACCGAAGGTCTCCCCGCCCCGCGTCACGCTCACGCCCATGGAGACCTGCGGTCCGAAACGTGAGGCGGTCCGGAGACCGCCCCACAACAGCGCAACGTTGTGGCCGGGCCTCCACCCCGTTGTGGCCGGGTCTCCCGCTCTCCCCGTTGTGGCCGGGTCTCCCGACCCGACCACACACCCGACCTCCCCGTTGTGGCCGGGTCTCCCGACCCGACCACCCACCCGACCGAAGGTCTCCCCGCCCCGCGTCACGCTCACGCCCACGGAGACCTGCGGTCCGAAATGTGAGGCGGTCCGGAGACCGCCCCACAACAACGCAACGTTGTGGCCGGGCCTCCACCCGGTTGTGGCCGGGTCTCCCGACCCGACCACACCCCCGACCGAAGGGCACCCCGCCCCGTGTC
>JAVKCM010000293.1:0-28991 GCA_040222735.1 Fuerstiella sp.
CAAGCCCTCGGTCGAGACTTCCACTAGTCCAGAGTGAGTCCTGTATTCGTATCAATCATTCGGAGTAATAATCGCAGCAGGATTCACTAGTCAACACCGAGGTCAGACGGCTTATCGTGAAAACCGCCGAATGTTTTCGCAGGCGATTTCCCGTGCTGATTCGACACATGATTCTCCTGTTTCCGCAAATGTTCGGGGAGCGTAGAATCGGCAGAAGCCGATTTGCACGCTGACCGCCTCACACGAAGGACCCACGACGACCATGCCACACTCGGGTGACGAGATTCTGCTGGAAAAAACGGCGTTCTGGGTCGCCACACGGGGGCGGTGCTTCGGGCCGTTCGACTACCAGTGGAGTTCGGATCTGCGCGGGGTGGAGCTGATGTATCAGGGCTGTAAATTCGGAGAAATCTGCGGACCCGAGGAATTGTTTGCGGACCTTGCCGAATTTCGGCTGCCGATTTCTGTCTGTCAGGTCGCGGTCATCACGGCCGGCACGATGGCCGCCAGTATCGCTCAGGGGGAATGCACCGACCGTCGGGTACGGTCGCTGCTGTCATCGCTGGAACGGTTTGGCTACGCGAAGTTCAGGGTTCGCGACGCTGCCTGAGCAGGCCGCATGCGTGCAGGGGGCAGGTACCAAAGGGCTGCAATACCGCAGTGACAGATTATCGAACGCAGTCCCGTCAGCAATCCAGCTGACTGCGACACGCGGCGGCCTGCTGCAGCAGCCGTTCCACCTCAGCATCGTCGGCCGACTGCAGAGCCGCTCGATATTTTCCCAGGATGCCTTCGGCCTGTGCAATGGCTCGCACCACTTCAATGCGGTTTCCGGCCAGGATGGCCTTCCACAACGCGGCGTCTCCGGCTGCAATTCGAGTGGCATCGCGAAACCCGGAACCTGTCAGCGACAGGTTGTCTTCACCGACCACCGCGGTGGTCACCGCAGCCATGATATGCGGCAGATGACTTGTCAGTGCCAGTTTCTGATCATGATCGTCTGCCGTCATCGTGATAATCTGACACCCGATTCCGCCCCAGAACTTCCGAGCGCGATGGGTGCGTTCCGGATCTGACGATTCCATCACCACGCAGACTTTTCCGGTAAACAGACCGGCTTCCGCATATTCGAAGCCGCCCTGCTCACCACCGGCAATCGGATGAGCGCCGACAAACAGATGCTCGGCTGTGGCGTCCCGGCTCACGTCCCGGCAGATCGTGCCTTTCACGCTGCCCGCATCGGTGATCAGCGTTTCGGCTGACGCCATGCCGGCAATCTGAAGCACCTGTTCCGCAATCAGATGCACCGGCAGGCAGATTACCACGACCGAAGATTTCTGACAGAAGATCTCGGGAGTCAGCTTTGTATGCCATTCTGTCAGCAGCCCCGCGGCCCCGGCCTGCGCGAGTCGCTGTTCAGAACGGCCCACGCCCACCACATCACAATCGGGATATCGCTGCCGCACGGCGGCCGCGACGGAACCGCCGATGAGCCCGACGCCGACAATGACCACACGGTCTTCAAAGTGCGAATTTGTGTCCTCCATGCGGCCATGATAGAAGGCCGCCTGACGCCCCGCAATTGCAGGGCGGCATTTGCACGCACCACGGCTGCCCGGGAAATTCACCGACTGGCCGGATCACCGCCCTGAACACACAGCAAAAACGGGGCAGGGCAGTTCGCTCACGAGATTACTTCGGCGGCACGGCCTTCTGTCAGCAGCCGCGTTTCCGGTGCCGCGTCGGCGAAGCGCATCGGACGCCCGATCGGCGTGATAATTTCGTCGTCCCAGCTGATTCCCATGGCCTGCAGAATGGTCGCGTACAACTGCGGGACCGTGATCGGATCGGCAGGTTTCGGTTTCGGCTTGTCGCGATCACTGCCATCTTCACCGATGTCAGCCGGCGTTTCTCCGACCACCAGTCCGGAGCGAAAGCCGCCCCCGGCCACGACACATGAGAACCAGTGCGGCCAGTGATCCCGGCCCTTGGCGGGATTGATCCGCGGTGTGCGTCCGAACTCCGTTATGCACAGCACAATAGTGGAATCCAGCAGGTCCCGGTCCTGCAGTTCCGTCAGCAGGGTTGAGAACGCCGGATCCAGTATTTCCGCCTGAGTCTTCTGGCCTTCGTGGTTGTTGACGTGCGTGTCAAAACCGTTCAGCGACACTTCAATGGCCCGCACGCCGACTTCCACCAGGCGCCGTGCAACCAGACAGCCGCGTCCGAATCGTGTGTCTCCGTATGCCCGGGTGACCACCGAGGGTTCGTCATCCAGCTCAAAGGCCTTCAGCTGTTCTGAAGACATCATTTTCAGGGCACGGCGGACGGTTTCCGCATGCTGTGTGTCTCGGTCTGCGGTCGGTCGCGCCTTCGCGAACTGTCGGGACACAAGATCCAGTCCCTTCACACGCTGCTGCAGACGCTCGTCAGATACGCCCGCTCTCAGGTTTGTCAGCGAACGCCCCGGATCAAACACGCGAAACGCATCCCATTCATTTCCCAGGTAGCCACCGCGCGGAAAGAAGTTGTCCGCTCCCAGCGCCACATGCTGAGGAATCTCGACCTTCGGGTCCGGCAGTTGATGCGCGGCAATGGCTCCCAGAGCCGGGTAGACCAGCGTGGGTTCCAGGCGATATCCCGTCTTCACATAGGCGGCCCCTCGAGCGTGGTCGCCTTCCAGAGAAGTCAGCGATCGGATCAGCGTTACTTTGTGCATCTGCTCGGCCATCTGCGGCAGAAACTCAGAGATCTGCAGCCCGGGCTGACTGGTCGGAATGGACTTCACCTGACCGCCGGATGGTGTGTCGGGATGCGGATCCCAGGTTTCCAGCTGGCTCTGTCCGCCGTTCATCCACAGTGTGATCAGCGACCGCGGACGTTCTTCTTTGCGTCGGGCAGCTGCCCGCGCCGACATGCCGGGCAGAGAAACAGAAAGTCCCAGGGCGGCCATCATCCCCAGCGCACCGCGCCGGCGGACTGTTCTGGTATCGGGTCGAAACATCAGCCATCTCCGATTGCAACAAAAGTCACCATGTCACGTCACTGAAAGCCCGTCATCGGTTCCACGAAAAGTCGGGACTGTTGAACAGCACCCAATACAGGTCGCGCACGACTTCCGCGCGCGATCGAGGCTCTGAAGTTCCGTTCTGCTGATTGTCTTCGCCCGCGGCCGTTGTCGCTGTTGAGTCAGCAGGCGTCCCGTCAGCGCCGGTCAGGAGAGTGCCGGTTCCGTCATCAAGTGCTTCTTTCCGGACTTTGACTTCGGCGGTACCTGCCTGCTGCAGTTCCGCGACAAAAAAGGCGCGTTCTTCAGGCCGGGGGTGTCGCGTCAGACAGGCCAGAAAACAGTTCTGAACCAGTGACTCATCGTCTCCGGAAAAACGCATGATCCGGCCAGCGGCTGAAAACGGTCCTGTCTCTGTCAGACCACGGGTGAATTTGCCGTTCATGCGGAGCAGAGCCTGGGGAATGGTGCCGCTCTGCTGCAGCAGTTCATCATCGGCCGCGTCACCATACTGCTTTAGAAAATCACTTTCATTGGTGAAGCGTCCGAAGCGGACAAACAGGTTTGAGTTCTGGTCGATGGTGTTGACGCTGCCGGCCTGAAACATCGACCCGATCATCTGTTCGGGGCGAAGTCGGACCAGCGGAAAAACGGCCCATTCGCGACTCATGCGGGAATAAAGCTCTTCATCCGCCAGCGGTACTTCAGAACTAAGTCGAAATGCGTCCGACTGAGCAATCAGGCGGATCAGAAAGTGCAGGCGACTGCCGTGGGCGTGGAATTCACGGCCCAGCACGTCCAGCAGGTCTTCATCCTCCGGGTTCTCTTCCGGATGTCGCAGATCGTCGACGGGGTCGTACCATGAACGGCCGAACATCAGCCCCCAGATCCGGTTGGCGATCGCTCTATCAAACCGACGGTTTTCAGGATGAGTGACCCACGACGCGAGCTGCTGTCGGCGGGAGCCTTCTGTGGTGATCCATTCTTCGTGGAACGGAACGCGCGGCGGTACGACACGTCCCGATTCTTCGCCCGGATCGATCACTTCAAATTCGATCGGCTTCTTTTCTTCCATCAGACGATCGATCACTCCTCCCGGCGTCACGCGGGCCTGGCCGTAGAAGGCCGCCAGCCCTTCAAAGTCCTGCTGTTTCCAGCTGTCGAAGGGATGATCGTGACACTGAGCACAGTCGATTCGCTGACCGAGAAACGCACGCACCGTACGGCCTGCCAGTTTGTTTTCGTCCAGGCCTTCTTTATCCACAAAAGCGGCCGTGATGAAGTTGGCATTGCCCTGGCTTGTCCACAGGCCGTCACCCGCAATCAGTTCCGTTGCCGTTTCGTTCCACGGCCGGTCTGCCGCCAGCTGATCGCTCAGCCAGTCACGCAGACGATCTCGTCGAAAAATAACAAACTGTCCTTCCTCCACACCTGTGAGGACGCGGGCCAGCCGGTCCGAGAAATATTCAGGAAACCGGCGATCTGCCAGCATCTTCAGCAGCCACCGTTCAATACGGTCTGTCGACGTATCTGCCATGAACGTCGTAATTTCTTCCAGCGACGGCACCGTTCCGTGCAGAGCCAGTGACAGGCGGCGATACACCGTCAGGTCATCCGCCAGACCGGCCGGCTCCAGTCCTTCGTCACTCCATCGCTGCCGCAACCACTGATTGACGCGGGACACCGATTCATCGATATCCTGCTCGGTCGATAATTTTGCCGGAGCACGCTGCGGTGCCTCGGCTTCTCCGGCTTTAATCACCAGAAACAGCAGAAGACCGACGACAAACAGGCAGAACACAACAGCCAGAGGCTTCATAGTGGCTTCTCGGTTTTCAACGGTTTTCCGTTTTTGTCCGGCGTCGGCAGAACGCGGAGGCGTACTCAGACCATCCGGATCTGCGGGTGTCGACCATGGCAGACATTCTATTCTGGCTGAGATTCGACCATATTCTCCGTATCTTTGCTGTGGAATCCAGGTTTCCTGACTGGATTACGAATGCCTCGCTGCGAAACGGTCGCATCCATGTTATAAAGAAACCTGCCATGCCAACAACCGCCGCCTCGTCTCCCGCACTGCAATGGGAGTCTGTTTCAGAAAGCCGGCCGGACGCTGCGATCCTGCAGGAAGCGTCTGAGCAGCGGCCGTGGGAAAAAATTCGACTGGGCCCCGGCGAATTTCCAGGCATCAGACGCCCGTTCCGCAGTCTCTGGTGGCTGTTGCAGGTTGTCCTCGGGATCGGTTTCCTGTTTCCGCTGCTGGCCGGACTGGCCGCCATTCCCGGTCTCAGCCTGGTATCGCTGGGCATGATGCTGGAAGCAGAAGCAGACGTCGGACGCTCCGGACGCCTGCGGGACGGGTTTCCCCTGCTGGCTGTGTCGACCCGCGTCGCCACGATGGCCCTGATGATCTTCTTGTTTCTGCTGCCGGTCATCGGAGCGTCCTCAATGGCCAGTGCACAGCAGGTCGTGACCCGTCTGTCCGGACTGCCGCAGAGCGGATGGTCCACGGGCACGCTGGTGATTCAGGTGATCGTGTTCTGCTTTCTGCTGCTGTCGATCGCCAATGGCGGCAGCTTTGGACGCTTCTTCTGGCCGTTCCGCCGCCGACCTGGCCTGAAAAAAGGATTGTTCATCGCCGCGACGATTCTGATCACTCTGATCATCAGCACTGTTCAGCCGGCCTTTCTGGTGCTGTACGCGGCAGGCTGGATGATCGGTGTCAGCTGGCGCAATGCCCGGGATCTGTATTCCGGCATCCGCAGCGGCGATTACCCGGCTGCCGTCAATTACTGGACGGAACGGCTGCTGCAGTTGTTCCGTCCCTGGCACCATTTCAAAATTGCCTTGAAGGGCGCCGCTGGTGCGCTGTGCTGGCTCGCTGTGCCGACGGCTCTGCTGGGGACAGCCTCGACCGCGCCGCATGCGACAGCCGGACCGGCCGAACTGGTGTCACTGCTGGGCGGAATTCTGATGATTCCGGTCGCGGCATGGCTGCCGCTGCTGCAGTGTCATCAGGCTGCCACGGGACGGTTCGGCGCAATCTTCGACGTGCGAACGGCCCGGGAAATCATCTGTCGCGTGCCATTGCGATGGGCTGTGGCCACGATCCTGCTGTACGGTCTGGCCATCCCGTTATATCTGTCAAAGGTGGTGCTGCCGCCCGCCGACGCGTTCTGGCTGTTCACACCGCTGTTCATTCTGGTGATCTATCCCACGCGGATTCTGATGGGGTGGGTCTACGGCACGGGCGTCCAACAGCCCCGGCGGCGAACCCGACTGATTCGCTGGCCGACCAAGGTCTTCATGGTCCCGCTGCTGGGCCTGTACAGCCTGATTCTGTTTGTGGTCCCGCTGATCAGCGAAGCCGGCCCACGGGCTATGTTCGAAAACCACGCGTTTCTGCTGCCGGTGCCCAGCGGTGAGTTCGAACAGAACTGAATCCTGCCAGCGTCACTGTTCGCGCAGACTGGCGGCGGAATCACGTCCCAGCACAATATGGTCCAGCACTTCAATCCCCAGCAGCTGGCCCGCTGATTCCAGGCGACGCGTGACCGCACGATCTTCTTTGCTGGGCGTGGGATCTCCGGACGGGTGGTTGTGCACCAGAATCACCGACGCCGCTGCGTCCCGGATGGCCGGGCGAAACACTTCTCTGGGGTGCACCAGACTGGCATCGAGCGTTCCGACTGTGATCTGATGAGTATCAATCACGCCGTTTTTTGTATCCAGCGTGACAATGTGGAATTCTTCCTGCTTCCCCTCCGTCGCCAGGCGTGCGAAGTGACGGCGGCAGAAAGCCATGGCCAGGGTTGTTGACGAGATCTTTGATGTGGTCCGTTCTGAGGCAACCGCGGCCACGCGACGTCCCAGTTCAATGCCGGCCATGATCTGACAGTAGGCTGTCTTCTCAACGGCGGCGGTAATCGCCTTCAGTTCACCACGGCCGGCCGACGGAAGTTCCTGCAGACGCGAATCAAACGCACGCGCAACCTTCTCACCACCGGTCAACGCCGATTCTCCCGGACGACCGCTGCGAATCAGAATCGCCAGCAGCTCTGAATTGCGCAGCGCCTCTACACCATGAGCCAGCAGGCGTTCACGCGGACGTTCCTGTACCGGGCCTACCTTGATCTGCGTGCCGAACATCTTTTCGTCCAGCCAGCGACTGGCCGCGAATTTTCCTCGCCCCGAATTCCAGCGATAGCGTCCAGTCCCTGTCGCCGTCCCGGCTTCGGTACCATCCGGTTCGCGGACGATCCATCCGTCCTGCTCCAGTTCTCTTACCACCCGACTGACAAAGGCAGGACGTTCCGGAGCACAGGCCTGCTTGATGTCATTCAGATGGAACTCAGTACGTGGTACCAGCGATTCCACGATCGCCCGGTAGCGTTCGTAGCGAACAGTCGAAGAATTTCCGGTCGGGACAGACATGGCGTGGCGACACAACAGGAATACGGGTGATGCAATATGCTGTCCTATTTGTTTTCCTGATGCAACCCTTAGCTATGAGAACTCGATCGTGTCCATGGTGGACGTCGACAGGTGCAGGGTGGCAGAGCAGATCTTCCGCACACGACGCGGCGCGATTCGGTCTTCCGAA
Source organism: Fuerstiella sp. (assembly GCA_040222735.1). Lineage (GTDB taxonomy): Bacteria > Planctomycetota > Planctomycetia > Planctomycetales > Planctomycetaceae > Fuerstiella. The sequence goes on from JAVKCM010000293.1 coordinate 7,611, forward strand.
ATTCACGGTGTCCGCAGAAACGGAGATCGTTGCGGATTCCGGAGACCGGCGGCACCGGTTCATGCCGGTGGGCAGCGAAGGCCGGGGCGGCCCGGGGATCAGCTTTCGTCGTCACTCATGTGCGACAGTTGACGATCAATGTCGCGCTGTGTGATGCGCTGGAAGTCGACGTTGGTGAGCGATTCTGCAACCAGCCCTGCATTCTCCTGGTGAACGCGGTCAAACTCACGAGCCAGCTGCTGCATCCATTCGGGAGGTTCGATGCCGGACCCCAGGCGGCCGGACATAAATTCGGCGATCTCCTGGCGCAGAACGCGAAAGTTTTCCGATGCTTCCTCGGCCGACACGTTGTTCAGGCCCGGACTGCAGCGACCGACGCGGGCCGTCATGCGATTCACAGCCAGGGAACCGACAATTCGTTCGTTGATGTGGTCATGCAGCGTCGGCAGCTGGACGCCGTATTCGCCTTCCAGTCCCTGCAGTTCCTCAACCAGGGATTCAGCCACCTCGCGTGTCTGGTCGTACAGTTCCGCTTCGATTTCCCCGGCCAGTTCGTGGGCCCCGAATCGGACGGCGGCCTCGTGAGCGATCTGGTAGGGGATATTGTTCCAGTTGAACCGGTCGTACAGTGATTCCAGCCGCAGAAAGTCGAGCAGGCAGTACAGCCGGTTGCCGTAATCCGAATGCGTGGTGGTGGTATTGTATTCCAGAAAGCGGTCGAAATTGTCCACCACGGATTCGTAGACGAATTCCATCAGATCCGTGGCTTCGTCGCGGTCGATCACGTGAGCATTCAGATCATCCACGATTCTGACCGGCTGTACCACGGACACATGCTGTTCCAGTTCATCCAGCAAAGAATCGGCTCCGTGGTGGACGATGGCCCGGGCATTGCCGAGCGTCAGCATCCGCGTGTGGAACAGATCCTCGCCGTAGGATTCGATGAACTCGCGGACCTCTTCTGCGCGGTCTGCGTCATTCAGTTCCTCAACCACGGACAGCCGCATCGAACTGCTGTGCGCGGCCCAGAGTTCGTTGTACGCGTCCAGCAGGCGCTGCAGACGACGGAACACATTGCGTCGCTGCCGCACCGTGTCTGTTTTCCAGCGGGTAGCCGCGTGCAGAATGGCTTCGACAGAGCAGGCCAGTCCGATGCGAAACAGGCGATCAAATTCGGTCACGGCCTGCCCCAGCGGGCGGGAGCTGCGTTCCATGCGGAAGGCGGTTTTCAGCAGTCGAAAGGTCTGTTCCAGCAGTCCCAGTCGCGGCAGCTGACTCAGCAGCATCCGGATCACGGCCTGCAGTGTGCGGGCCTTCAGAATGCCGGCGGGCTGTCCTCCGTGTTCAAAGGGGACGTACAGCAGCGGCCGCCGCTCCAGCGCCTGTGTGAAGGCGTTGAAGTTTTGACGCACCGTTTCGGCGTCGCTGGTCAGTACGGCGCGGAGCATCACGACCAGCCGCCGGTCGAATTCCCGTCCCTGACCGGGCAGATTTTCTCCGTCCAGCAGTACCGAGCACAGCATGCGTTCTGCCATCAGAAACTCAACGGTCGTCGACACGGCGTTCTGCATCAGCAGAAACCGGGACTGCATCTGAATGTCATATTCGATGTTGGCATCCAGGTCGGCGGAATATGTCTGAATTTCGTGATCACGAACTTCAGTGACCAGATGTCCCAGTTCCTTCAGGAAATGACGGATGGATGCCAGCCACGCGCGCAGGTGCTGCTGCTGATCGTCTTCCTTGCGCGGCCTGACGGCCTTCTGAGACAGAGCGGCTGCGGCGCTGCTCCACAGGGAACCCAGCGTATGCAGAAACTTAAGCCGTGGTTCTATCTGCCGATAGATGATCTCAAATTCCGTGGTGCCGGGGCCGTACCCTTCGTCCACGGTATCGGCTTCGTTGCCGTCGTCAGCGCTGTCGCGAAACACGACATCGTCATAGGCCGCCTGAAACAGCTGTGATTCATCATCATCATCGTCGTCTTCGTCGAACAGATGATCCAGATCCAGACTGCCATCACCAAATTCGTCATCTGAATCCTGTCCGCCGGCACTGCGGTGTCGGTCGACGAATTCCTTCAGCGACGGCACTTCCCAGAACACACCGGCGTTGGCTTCCAGAAAGGCGAACAGGCGTCGCAGCATCTGCCACTGTTCATCCTCATCGGGCGAGGCGTTGATCGATCGTACCAGTCGATGCAGCAGGTTGTGCATGGAATGACTGCCCGATTCCAGCCCCATTTCCTCGGCCTGGCTAAGCCACTGCATCAGCAGGCCGGTCGCTGCCACCAGATCGTTGCGGTCGAGCAGGGCATGGACGACCTGAGCGAAACTGCGCGGCGATTCGAAGTGTTCGACGTGGTCCCGCCAGAACGAAATATCACCGGCCGCTTCTCCGGCCGTCCGCCACTCAGCCAGTGCGCGCGCGACATGCTGAGCCGCCCGCAGTGAAACCACGCCCCGGACTTCCGGCAGATCTGAAACGGTGGTGGTGGCGTAGCTGTCCCATTCCTCAGCCAGACGGCGAAAATCGTTCTCAACCGACCGATGAATCTCACGCTGCCCGACTGCGGCGGCTTCAGCCATGATGGCCGACGACGCGTCAAACAGCTGTTCCACAATTTCAATCAGCACTTCCACGCGGTTGTCCGGAATCGCGTCTTCCCGGGCCACAAACAGCGGGAACATGCCCTGGAAGCCGAGAATATTCCACGGGTCAACAATCGCGCCGCAATGAATACCGCGGTGAAAAAGTTCCAGACATTCCGTCAGTACCGTCCTGGCGGTACCCAGATCACCGGCGCGGACGAAGCGCTGCATCAGCATCAGCCGGGACTGCAGCTCTGATTCGAAACGAGCCGACACGCAGGGAATGACTGACGCTTCTTCGCAGGCCGCCTGTTCGAATCCCAGCGACGCGTAGAACGATGCAAGGTGTCGATGCTGAACCTGGCTGGCACCGTACTGTGACAGATACATGTTCAGCTGGTGACGAACATGTCCGAACGGCTGACGCGATTCCTGTGCACTGGCCGCCAGTCGTTTGCGCCGACTGCCCGAGCTGGTTTCCATCAGCGACTGATAGAAACTGTCCCGCTGGCGTGCAACCATCGGCAGCAGTGACGTCAGCGAGACGGATGAATCATAGGTGTCCGGCCCGGCTCCGCTGATGGCCGAAGCCATCAGTATGGTGCCCGCCAGGACGGCCGACGCGTCAAACAGTCGTTCCTCCGGAGCCATCGCGCTGTTGCTGTCCATCCACTGCTGCAGCGATTCCAGAATGATGCAGCGGACCACGAAGCGACGGTAGAAGCCTTTCGTGTCAATGACCTCCGGGTCCCATTCACCAAACATATAATTGGTGCGTTTGTTCACGGGATGCAGATGGTCGTGCGCGCGGACGTCCAGACACAGTTCGTCCAGATGATCCAGGCAGAAATGAGCCGGCCCCGTCATCTGATCGGGCAGACTGCCAATGAAGGTCAGGGTGGCGTCGATCAGGTCGTGGTACCGCCCGGCCGCCACGCCGGCGTCCTTCAGATACAGCGGGATCGGACAGAACCGTTCGTGGTCGTAGACCTCCATCCTCCGGTCGTTTTCCAGCACCGCCACCGGTCGATAACCGACGTAGTTGTTCAGTCGGCGCAACGCCACGACGGCCAGCTGGTCCGGATCCGTCCAGCCCACTGCGGCGCCGGCCGCCAGCGTGGCTTCAAAGACCCAGGCCAGGAAGAAGGGCTGGAGAAAGTCATCGGCCGTCAGATGAAACAGCAGGTCAGAATGATGTTCGCGATAGGCCGGCAGCACCACATCCAGTGCGGACACAATGGCATGTTCGGCCTGAGCGGTCGACTGAAAGGCCGACTCACCGGATTCCGCCAGCAGCCGCAGCTGCGCCAGCATGGCATCCCGGATGCCGCCCATGTCGGCGGGCAGTTCATTGGTGCGGAACAGGTCGTTCAGGCCGGAACGAAACCGAACACCTGGCGTCCCGTCTGAGAAATTCAGGTAGCCGAGCAGTTCGCGATAGCATTGACCTGGATCTGCGGCTGAGTCGGGGCGGGACATTCGGAACACTCTTCAGAACGATAAACGGGGGCAGACAGACCGCCTGTGTAAAGTCCATTGTTGCCGGAATCAACTGGCGGTGAATACCTGATTCAGCGGATGGACGGTTGAAAAGCCTTTTAGGTCACAGAAGTCAGAGGCATGACGAAGGACAGCAGAATCGTCATCAGCAGACTGACCGTCCCCAGCACTATCAGCAGGGGTGTCCATGTTTTCAGGGCTTCTGTCTCTGTCAGACCGCTCATTTTCGCCACAATCCAGAACCCGCTGTCGTTCATCCAGGAACCGATCAGGGATCCCGCGCCGATCGCCGTGGCGATGTAGACAAGATTAAACCCGAGCTGATCCTGCGTCAGGTTCATTGAGGCCATCATGGCGGAAACCGTAATCATGGCCGTGGTGCTGGACCCCTGGGCCACCTTCAGCAGGGCCGCCATTCCAAAGCCCAGAAAAATGGACACCAGTCCGACGGCGCCGCTGCCTTCGAACAGCGTCTGAATGTCGGTGGCAATGCCGGTGATCTTCAGCATCGCCCCAAAGGCACCGCCGGCCGCCGTGATCAGAATCACCAGGCCGCCGCTCAGCAGAGCCGTTTCGACGGCATGCGAAAATTCGTTGCCGCTCGGCTTTCTGAGCCGGACCCAGGTGATCAGCGACAGTGTCATCGACAGAAGCAGCGCCAGTGCGGGATCCCCCAGAACTTCCGTCCACGGCTTCATGGCATGGAACAGATTCGGAGGATCTTCGGTGGCCAGTGTTCCGACGACCGTGTTGCCCGAAATCAGCAGCACCGGCAGCAGGACGGGCAGCAGGGCTTCCCACAGCGGAACCGCCGAATCTTCTTTGGCTGACGTCTCTGCCGCGGCAGGATGGTCCGCCCCCAGTGAATCGGACTCCGTGTGTTCGAGGGCTGCAATCGGCACTCGTCGATCCAGGAAGCCGGCGAACATGATTCCTGCGACTGCCGAGGGCAGTGCAACCACTGCTCCGACGGCAATCATCAGCCCGACCGACACGTCCAGTGTGACCGCCATGGCCAGCGGTCCCGGTGTTGGTGGTACCAGGGTATGAGTGATCGCTCCGCCGGCGGAAATCGCCAGCACGTACAGCAGAAAATTCTTGCCGGTCTTTCGATGCAGCGACCGCGCCAGCGGAACCAGCAGGTAAAACACCGTGTCAAAAAAGACCGGCACCGACAGCACGAATCCACTGCTCATCAGCGCCCACGGAGCCCGCTTCGCGCCCAGCAGAGAGAGAAAAGCCTGGACGATGCGATCGGCCGCTCCGCTGCGCATCATCGCTTCTCCGATCACTGCCGCAAACCCGATGACCAGTCCGATCTTTCCCGCCGCCACTCCGAATTCCGAAGCCACGCGAGAGACCTTCTGTGTCATTTCACCTTCGGCAAGAAAACTGACCGCCAGTGCTGCCGTGATCAGCGCGATGAAGGCGTTGATCCGAAGTTTGATGATCAGCCCCAGAACGATCAGGATGCCGATGGTCACAATGACGAACGAATGCATATTAACTCGTCTCAAATCAGAACGTTGTTACGAGACCACTTTCACACGACCGATGTATCGCACCACGTTTACTTCGCAAACTCAACGGTGCGGGTTTCACGCAACACGGTGACTTTGATTTCGCCCGGATAGGTCAGCGACTGTTCAATGGCGCTGGCGATGTCCCGCGTCATCTTGCGTGCCTGGCGGTCATTGATCTGAGCAGAATTCACGATGATGCGGATTTCTCGTCCGGCCTGCACGGCAAACGCCTGCTCTACCCCGGGGAATCCGCAGGCCAGACCTTCCAGTTCTTCCAGTCGGCGGACGTACTTTTCCAGCGTCTCGCGACGTGCCCCCGGACGGGCGGCCGAAATCGCGTCAGCAGCAGCGACCAGCACGGTGTAGATGTATTCCGGACGGATATCATCGTGGTGCCCGGCCGCCGCATGAATGACCTCTTCGCATTCGCCGTATCGCTTCAGCAACTCTGCTCCCACCGCCGGATGACCGCCTTCCATTTCATGATCGGCTGCCTTGCCGATGTCATGCAGAAAGCCGCAGCGTCGAGCCAGTACTCCGTCCAGTCCCAGTTGTTCTGCCAGCAGTCCGGTCAGATGGGCGACTTCGATGGAATGATGCCGGACGTTCTGACTGTAACTGACGCGGAAATGCAGTCGTCCCATCAGATGCACGATCTTTTCGTGCAGTCCGCGGATCCCCACTTCTTCGCAGGCTTCCAGTCCCAGACGACGAATGTGTTCATCCATTTCCGTCCGGGTTTCCGCCACGATTTCTTCGATCCGGGTCGGATGGATGCGTCCATCCTGAATCAGCTTGATCAGCGACAGTTTGCCGATTTCGCGGCGAACCGTGTCGAAGGCCGAGATAATCACGACGCCGGGCGTGTCATCCACGATCACGTCTACTCCGGTTTCCTTTTCGAACGCGCGGATGTTGCGTCCTTCGCGGCCGATGATGCGGCCCTTCATTTCGTCATTGGGGATATCCACCGTTGAGACTGAAATTTCGGACGTATGAGCGGACGCGTAGCGCTGCACGGCCATGCCGATGATTTCCCGCGACTGGCGATCGCACTCGTTGCGGACTTCGGACTCGTGTTTCATGATCAGCGCACCGACGTTGTCGCTGAGTTCTGTTTCGAGTCGCTTCAGCAGCAGCTTTTCGGCTGCGGCACGATCCAGTTCACTGATGCGGTACAGCTGTTCCTGCTCATCCTTCAGCAGACGGTTCAGCTCTTTCTGACGGGCATCCATGGCCTTGGCGCGTTCTGCCAGCTTCTGCTGCGTGGCCTGCAGCATCTGTTCCTTCTTTCGAAAGTCGCTGTTCTGTTCCTTCAGCTGCACTTCGCGCTTGTCGATTTCGCGTTCGCGTTCCCGGATGACGTCGCGGGCCTCTTCCAGCTTCAGCTCAAGCTTCTCACGTCGCTTCAGCATTTCCTCTTTCAGAGCGATTTCCTGATCTTTGCGGTGATTGTCCGCGTCCCGGTGCGCCTGTTCCAGAATTTCGTCGCGCGTCTTGTAAGCGCCGCCTTTGATGATTCGATCAACAAAGAAGCCAATCACAAGACCAACGACGCCCGCAATCACGGCGTCGATGTGTTCCATGGAATCGTCCAGTTTAGAAAGACGGTTCCTGCCAGCCAGTGCTGTTTCAACGACTCATTGAGAGAAGATTCCGTGCCTGAATGGCGGGGCCATGCAGTGAGGGTGCAGGGCAGGGCTGTGAGCGAACCAACTCGCGATCCTCGGGGCGCAGCGCCACTGTAGACTCCCTGACCGGAAGGCTGAATCCGTACGTTCTGAACACTGGCTGCCACCTGAGAGCGGCGACAACCGTGTAATGCGAATCTCGAAACAGCTTCTCGTTCGCGATCCAGCTGTTCCCACGAGCAGACGGGGAAGACAGCAGCGTGAGAAGTACTCGAGGCTTTCGCAGAAACGTCAGAATGAGCAGAGCGAAAAGTAACAGGGACATTTGTACAGCAGAAACGCAGAGGGGGCGAATTTGGTCGCAAGCTCGAAGCAACTGCCCGGAACAGGTAGTCTGTACTCTTTGAGTTTTGCGGCAGGATCCGAAGACCTTGATTCATCGTCCAGCCATATTGACAGTGAAGAACTCACTGTTCAGATGGCAACCCGGACATGCTATCACAGCCAAGAATTCATTCAACCGGTGCCGGAAAAACACTGGAAAATAGCGGCAAACCTGCTACGCGCCCCTCCGCTCTCAAAACCCCACTGCACTGGATTTCAACCGTTTTGACCCGTTTTTCCACTCAGCTTCGTGCCGCCTACGACACCCTCGGCTGCCGTCCGGACGATGGCCTGCTGCTGGCCGTGTCCGGCGGCGCTGACAGCGTGGCCCTGCTGCAGGGCACGCTGGAACTCTGGCCCGACCGCACTCATCAGATCACGGTGGCCCACCTGAACCATTCTCTGCGCGGCTCGAACAGCGACGCTGACGCGGAATTTGTGACCCGGCTGGCCCGCGAGACAGGCCTGCGCATCGAGTGCGGTCTGGTCCGGCCGGGGCAGCTTTCTGACGACAGCAAAGGGTCGCTGGAAGAAGCCGCAAGAAGAGCCCGGTATGCGTTTCTGGGCGATACCGCTCAACGACTCGGGTGCCGCTGGGTGGCCACCGCCCACCATGCAGACGATCAGGCGGAAACGATTCTTCACAATATTCTGCGCGGAACCGGCCTCAGAGGGTTGACCGGTATGCGGCCCAGCCGCCGCCTGTCCGATGACATCGCCCTGATTCGCCCGCTGCTGCACACCACGCGGGCCGAGATTCTCGACTTTCTGCAGCGCCGTCACCTGAGCTTCTGCCATGACCACACAAATTCAGACGAACGCTTCACGCGCAACCGAATTCGCCGGCAGTTGCTTCCCGGACTGCGCCGGGATTTCAACGAGAAGGTGGACCGATCTCTGATCCGGCTCAGTCGGCAGGCGAACGACGCGCTCGAAATTCTGGACGCGCTTGCGTCCGAAACACTGGTCCGGATGCTGCGCGAAACAACCGACGACTGTATTCAGCTGGATCTGTCTGCCCAGGACACTGAAAACGCCGCGCTGCTCAGGCACATACTGTCGTTGCTGTGGCAACAAAAGAACTGGCCGCGCCAGAAAATGGCATTCCGGCACTGGGAGTTGCTGGCTCAGGCTGCCCTGACCGGAAAACCGCGCGCGGCCGATCTGCCGCATGGATTTCGATTCGAACGCGACCGCACCACGATGTCGATCTTCCGATCACCCGACGACGCCGCATAAAGTATTCAGCGTCACGTCGTTTTCGGACCTGCTGCCTGTTCCGCGGTGTCCGCACATCGCTGCTGTGGCCCGAACAGGCCGGGCAGAACGGCGGTGTGCCGGCGCGAAGATAACCGGACGGACAAGTCGGCAGCGTGTTCAGACCGCGTTTCGGAACGCCCGGACAGACAAAAAAATGGCTGCCACTGAACAGTGGCAGCCATCGATATCCGGCCTTCCGTCCATGCCCGCTATCCATCAGGCCTCAGAAAATTCTCCGGCAGCGATTTCCGCTTCCTTTTCTTCTGATGCCGTAATCGAAATGGCTTTGTAGCCGCCGATTGACTTGAAGTAGATCAATAACAGCAGATAGATCACCGCCATCGCGGCGGGGATCACAGAATCCGCCACCAGTGTCCTGCGGTCACCGGTAATCGAAGCGTCAATCACGGTCTGCTCTTCCGCGCTCCGCTCGGCCGTCTTATCCAGAATGTCACCGACCTTTTTGCTGTCCAGCCCCGTTGCTTCCGGGAAGACCAGGAACTTACTGGGTGCCTCAGCCTTGTACTCGGCATACAGCGCTGCGTCCGCGGATTCCAGCGCTTCGCCCGCATATTTATCCTTGAAATATCCAAGCCCCGGCGAACCGACCAGGCCTGCGGACATCATCCCGATGCCTCCCATGATACTGATGGCGACCGCCCCGGTTCGCGGAAACCGGTCACTGGCCACGGCCAGCATCGTCGGCCAGAAAAATGTCTTGCCGAATCCGTAAACTGTCAATGCTACCAGAGCAAAGGCGAACGAATTGATTGTACTGGTCAGATTCAGTCCCACGCAGGCCATCACAGCACACAGCAGCAGCAGTGCGACGGGCGACAGTCCCAGCCTTGTTTCAATGAAGTGAGCACAAAACCGCAGTCCGAACATCACGGCAGATGTGTAGACAAACAGCATCTTGCCCTGCTCAGATGTCAGAATGTTACCGGTGATGTTCTGAATCCAGCCGTCCGTCCCCAGTTCGACGGCTCCCACCAGGGCATGCGTCACGAAGAGCACGAACAGCAGCCACGAGCCCACTGAAAACTGTGTGATGATCCCGATTCCGATCAGCAGCGCACCGCCGATCGCGTAACCGATGTAGCTGGCTGTCTGCGGCGCGTCCACGAACGGCTCAAACACACTGGCAAAGAACAGAGCCAGCATGTAACAAACGACCAGACCACCGAGGATTCCGACATCCTTGAACATCTGACCGAGGCTGAGGCCCAGCTTGGACGCTTCTGACTTCGGCATGTGCTGCCCCAGAAACATCAGGCCGTAGATCGCCGTTGGTATCAGAAACAAAGCCAGCTGTACCTTCCAGCCAATCTGCATGGCATCATCAAGCACCCAGCCCATGGCTCCGCCCAGAATCAGACCGGCCGGCCAGCTGGCATGCAGAATATTCAGATAGTGCGTCCGTTTGCTGGGGAACAATGTGGCCACCAGCGGATTGGCCACGGCCTCCAGTGTTCCGTTCGCCACCGCGAACAGAAACGTGCCCCAGAACAGAAACTGATAAATCGTTTCCTTGTCCATCTCGGCATTGGGTCCGAACGTCACCACGGCGGACAGTACGTGAAACCCGAATGCTGCGATCACCAGCCAGCCGTAACCGATAATGTCGGCCACGACGCCACCGATAATGATTCCAAAGCAGAACCCCGTCAGACCAGCGCCGGTGATCACCCCCAGTTCTGACTGAGTAAATCCATATTCCCGCCCCCAGTTGTCGAGAATACCGCCGCGAATGGCGAAGCCGACACCGGCCGCCAGAATCGCCATGAACCCGGCCCACAGGAGTCGTTTCGCATTCTCCGGCGGCGCTGCCGCCAGAGTGCTCGCAGCCGGCTGGCCGGAGTTCGTTTGGTCATCAGACATTCAGCAAATCTCCTGTGGTCATAAGGTGAGGGCACAGCCGGCGCGACGAAAATTCAGCACAACCGACCGTCGTTTCAGCAAAATAGAGTGGACAAGAGCTGCGAGCAGTCTACTGCCGCCCTTCGTGGGTTTCCACGTCGCGAGGAATTCAAGACGAACAAATCGCCAGGCCGCCAGCCGGCGGCCCGGCAAATTGAAGGTCCTGCGGTGACGACAAAGCGTTCCTCAGCCGGATCGTCCTGTTTGCTGTCAGACACGGTGCGGCCGCTCGGATCATGGGCCGGATCTGGCATTCAGAATTACATGCCGCGTCAGCTTGGCATTCACCTTGTCGCTGAGAGCATGGCACATTTCAATGAAGCAGTCGACCGCCCGGTCTTCGCTCAGCTCGTGAGCGGTGAATTCCGCCAGCGCCTCCTGACGCAGCATTGTGACACCGTCCAGCAGCCCCTGCAGAATACGAGCCTCTTCCGGACCTCCTTCGCCGTCCACCTCCATCTGATCAAGTTCAAGTTTCAGCAGCTGTCGGATATAGCGGTCCAGTCGGTGTTCCTGACTGCGGATCTCGCGCCGGACCCACCAGCGACGCAGCAGCCAGACCGCTGCAATCAGCGATACCAGAAACGATCGCAGTCCCTCGGTGCCTTCCACGAAATCCGGATTCAGCAACGGTTTCAGACCGGGGTGGTGAATATGAGACGCTCCCGGATGAATTTCGTACTCCGGTCGGTCGGTCGCATAGTCTGTGCCGCCGGTCAGCAGCTCTGTCAGTGCGTAGCGTCGCTGAAACCGGGCATCGGCGGTGATGGCCGTCACTTCCTCCACCAGCCGTACGGAAACCGCTGCTCCGGCCAGCAGCTGTGCCTGCAGCGACACGGTCGGAAAATCCCGTGCCGGTATCATCGGCGACGCCTGAAAGTAGCCGGCCGGAAGGGTGTCCGCCTTCAGGAAAGCATGCTTTCGCGCCAGTGCCTGAATGGCCGGAATCCGAACCAGAACAGCAGCATCCGGCTGCAGCAGCGTCTTCAGCATCGGTGCCTGCAGACCACAGCACACGACTCCTACATCAACTGTGCCATCACGGATATGATCCGGCAGTTCCACGTAGTTGACCGATCGGATGGCGATGTCGGCTTCGTTCAGGCCAAGATGTTCGAACAGCAGACGTGCCGCGGCATAGTCACCGGACAGACGGCCGTTGCAGCTCCAGACCAGTTCCTCACCGTCACTCAGAAATCGCACGGGCCGGTCAGACGCTCCAACCGGCAGCAGCAGTTCAGGGTACAGGTTGCTGACGAATTCCACAGGAGCCACAGAGCCATCCGGCGATTCGGCTCCTTCCAGAACCAGCTGCGAACCCGACTGATACAATGCCAGATCGGCCTTCCCGGATTCCAGCAACCTGAGATTTTCCAGCGATCCACTGGTGCGAAGGACGTCCACGCGAATGCCCAGGCGTCGTTCCAGTTCGCGGGCCAGGCCATCGGCGATCTGAGCGTAACGGCCGTTTTCCGGCCCGCCGGCAATGCGAACATGGTCGGGCAACTGCGTCCGCGACCAGTAGATCGCCGCCAGCACGATGCCTCCGCCCACCACAAGAGCCGTGAGCCACGGGAAGGCCTGCAGCCGCCTTCCGGTGGTAGGCGCCATCCGGGAAGCTGTCTTTTCAGGTCCCGACATTCCGGGGCTGGTTCTGGAATCCGTCATGCAAGTACCCGCTGTTCACCGATCGTGCGGCCGAATCCGGTCCTGAAGTCACAGGCCGCCCGTGCATTGTGACTGTTCAAATGCCGAACCGGAAGCTTAGCCCGCATGGCGAACGGTTTGTTGAGCCAGTCCCTGTCTGCCCCGACCGAAGGCCGTGCAGGTGCGTCCGGATTCGTTGAAATGTCTGAACAATGTGCATTCACCGCCCCGACCAGTGTGCATCTGTAAACAAACTCGGTGTGTATCTGTCAAGAAATCCGCCACAATCCGGACCACACGGTGGGCATTCCCGCTCCAATGTTGGATAAATCCGGTGCTTCCCGGAATGACAAGTGGAAACACACGCATGGCTGAAAATTCTGACATCCAGGGCCTGCACATCATTGTTCTGGATGACGAACCGCTTGTCCTGAGTAGTATCAGCATGCTGCTGGATCTGATGGGGCACAGCGTGGTGCAGACCACGCACGGCCAGGAAGTTCTGGACGCGATCGCAGAAGGCCAGCGGTTCGATGTGGCGATTCTGGATCTGACCATTCGTCGTGGTCCGGACGGTCAGGAGATTGCGTCCCAGGTGCGTGCGTCGTCTCCTGACACAAAACTGGTCCTCACCACCGGCTATGGTTCCAACCCTGTCGTGGATGACTATCAGGACTATGGATTTGACGACAAACTGCTGAAACCATTCAATATGGACGACCTGACGGCGTTGCTGCAACGCCTGACGTCATCTGACTGACGCCCCCTGCGCAGGCGGGTAGACCCGTTGAGAGGGCAGCGACAGATGGTTACCGTCGGCGCCGCTGGTCAGTACGGCTTCAGGGTGTCGGTACGCACAGAGGCGAAGGCAGAAGGCCTGTTTTTCGGAATCTGACTCGGAAATGTCAGACTTTTGCGGAGCGGAATTGCGAAGCTGATGGCGGGACATCAGTATTTCCGGCTACCAAGTCCGTCCGGCTCCGCGGGGCAGAACGAAAACTGTTTCGCCGGAAAACAACTCACCCCGTGCAGAGGCTCTGATCTGTGGTCACTTCGGAAAGAACGTGTCGTCTTGTGACGCTGGGTTGCAAGGTGAACCAGTACGAAACTCAGCTGGTGCGCGAAGCACTGCAGCAACACGGGTTTCGTGAGGCTGCCGAGGGCGAAACTGCCGATCTGTGCATCGTGAATACCTGTACCGTGACGAACAACGGCGACAGCAGGTCACGACAGGTGATCCGGCAGCTGGCGCGGCGGAATCCGGGCACCAGAACCATCGTGATGGGCTGCTACGCCACACGCGACCCGCAGGCGGTCAGCGAACTTCCGAATGTTATTGAGGTCGTGACCGACAAGCGCGAACTGCCGGACGTGCTGGGACGCTTCGGCATCGTCGATATGCCGGCCGGCATCAGTGAGTTTGAAGGGCATCATCGGGCCTTCGTCAAGATCCAGGATGGCTGCATTCTGAAGTGCTCGTACTGTATCATCCCCACCGTTCGTCCCGGCATCCGCAGTCGACGTCCAGCCGATGTTGAAGACGAGATTCGTCGTCTGGTGGACCATGGCTATCGTGAGATCGTGATCAGCGGCGTCCATGTGGGGCACTACGGCATCGACACCAACAATCTGCGGGCCGCAGAAAAACCCGAGCGCCTGTGGGATCTGTTTCGGCGACTGGACCGCATCCCGGGGGACTGGCGGATGAGACTGTCCAGCATCGAAACAGTGGAGGTCAACGACGACTTCATCAGGGCGGCCGGGGATTGTGAACACCTGTGCCCGCAGTTCCATCCTGCTCTGCAGAGTGGTTCCGACAGCGTTCTGCAGCGCATGCGACGACGTTATCGTGTCGATCGGTTTCTGGACCGTCTGGAACAGATTCGCGAAACACTGGGCTCAGACGTCGCCTTTTCCACGGACGTGATTGTCGGATTCCCGGGAGAAACGGATCAGGAATTTGAAGAAACGCTGAACACCTGTCGACGTGCCCGTTTCATGAAAACACACGTCTTCCCGTTCAGCCGACGGGATGGTACTCCGGCCGCGGAATTCAATGATCAGGTGCCGGCTGACGTGATCCGGGAACGCGTGCGACGGCTGAGCGATCTGGAACGCAGCCTGGCGCTGGACTTCTATCGCACCCGGATTGATACACAATCTGAACAGGTTGTGCTGGCAGAACGAACCATCGGCGACAGGCCGGGATGGGTGAAGGGGACAGATCAGTGGTATGTTCCGACCGAAGTTCCAGGCACCGCCGACGATCTCGGGCAGTTCGTCCGCTGCGTCGCTGAGGACGCCGACGAACAGCGATTGGTCTCACGACGGGTCACCACGCTCAGTCAATCACGACAGCAGACACCCGCTGCTCAAGTCTGATTCAGACACTGCTGCTGAGATCACCGTTGAGATCACTGCCGACAACACCGCGGACCGTACCGCCCCCGAAGAAATCTCATGACAACACTGATCGCAATCGAAGGTATTGATGGAGCAGGGAAGGGCACGCAGGCCCGACAGCTGGTCGCACGACTGACGCAGTCCGGCCTCAGCGTCACGGGACTGCAGTTTCCCAGATATACTGAGACAACCTTTGGCGCCGCCATCGGCGAATTTCTGAACGGACGATTCGGAGCACTTGATCAGGTGCATCCGCAGCTGGCCGCGCTGCTGTATGCCGGGGACCGATTCGAATCGCGACAGATGCTGCAGCAGGCCATCGACAGCCACGACGTGATTATTCTGGACCGCTTTACCGGATCCAACCTCGCCCATCAGAGCGCCAAGCTGCAGGGGGACGAACGCGCCAAACTGATGGACTGGATCGATCGGGTGGAACACGAAATCTTCGGGCTTCCCCGTCCGGATCTGAATATCCTGATCGACATCAGTTCTGACTGGAGCCGCGAACTGGTCAGCCGCAAGGGCCAGCGTGACTATACAGACGACGAAGCCGATATTCAGGAATCAGATCTGCCGTATCTGGAACGCGTCCGCCACTGCTATCTGACGCTGGCGCGGCAACGCAATGACTGGCAGATCGTCGAAAGTCTGGACGCCGCGGGACAACTCAGAACTGTTGACCAGATCAACGACGACATCTATGACCTGATCAGGCCGCTCGCTGGTCTTCCGCCGGATCAGGTGTCGCCGACGCGTCGGCCGTGACGCCGTCTGCCGCAGCGTCCGGTTGCACGGCAGCGTCCGTTTCCGGTGCGCTGTCCGCATCCGATCCGGTCGCTGCGCCGGCCGTCCTTGCCTCGCCGGCTTCGCTTGCGCCGGCGTCATTCGCGCCGGAAGAATCAGCGGTGGTGTCCGCGACGGGTTCAGGTTTTCTTCCGATGGTCTCAAAATCCGGCAGATCTTCGACGCGGCCAAGGCCGAACATGTCCAGAAACTGCCGCGTGGTCACATACAGAAACGGGCGGCCCAGCGAATCTTCTTCACCGCCGACACGAACCAGACTGCGATCGATCAGCTGCCGAATCATTTCCGACGACTGCACACCTCGAATCGATTCCACGGCGGCCCGGGTGATCGGCTGCTGATACGCGATGATGGTCAGCGTTTCCATCATGGGTTGAGACAGCTTCATCTGCGACTGCCGCTGATGCAGGCGGTCCAGCCAGCTCACCAGATCGGGACGTGTCATCATCAGAAACCCGGTGGCCGTTCGTTCGATGCGGAACGCTGAACCCGTCCGGTCGTAGCTCTGGTTCAGCAGATCGATCAGCTGCCGGGCTTCTTCGGCATCGACCAGTCCCGCCGGCTGCGCAAGTTTTCTGGCGGTGATCGGCAGTCGGGACATCAACAGCACCGCCTCGGTGCGGGCCAGTCGGTCGGATCGCACCAGCCGACCATCGTCCAGCAGCGTGGAACTGTCAATCGAAGATTTCAGCTGAAACAGGGGACCGCGGCGAAAGACTGCCTTCTGGCGTTCGTCAGACGTGCCTCGGCCGATCCTGAATTTCTCGTGCTGCGTCTTCCATGGCCCGTCAGGTCGAGTCTGCGGCAGAGACCGGCTCATCGCCCGCGGCTCCTCTGCCATGCACTGGCCTGCTGCATCACTTCCATGACGGCGGCCGCCTGTGAAGAGGCCACGGCTTCGAAGCGGTAGCTGACAATTCCCTGTCCGGTCGGGAAAAAGGCCACAAAGCCGATTGATTGATGTCCGGGCGAAAACCACAGGGTTCGGGTGGCCCCCATCTGTCTGAGTTCTGCCAGCAGTTGTTCGGTTCTGGCGTCGAGGGGTGAGCCCTGCGCTGGCGGAGTCGTCCGGACGCTCGCCGACAGCGGCGGTGCGGCTGAGAAATCTCTGGCGAAATCCCGGACGAGTGCTTCTTCTGTCAACGCGTCCTCGGTCAGCGAATCATCGGAAACTTCGGCAAATGGTGAGGATTCGGCGCCCGTTCTGTCGGCTGATCGCTGCGGCACGGCGTCCTGTCCCGGCAGGTCCGCAAACAGCGATTCCAGGGGATCTTCAGAAACCTGCTCGGCCGATGGTTCAGTCGACTGGCCGTCATCCTGCGAAGAAGAGGAAGCCGCCGACAGCAGATCGCTGAGCAGGCTGCCTTCCTGGCCTGCCGGCCTGAGCATGGCAATCGCAGGCACGACAATCAGGGGCAGGATCATGATGAATGTTGTCAGCGGTCCGCCGCGTGAGGAGTCCATTCCATTTTCCACTCTTAAATCAGGAGATTCCTTCTCCGGTCAGGCAGATATTGCCGAAGTTTAGAGACATCGTCAAATCGCCACAATCTCACTTTCGTTCCGGCACTATTCACGCCAACGGTGCCGCGGACAAGGGCAATTTCGGTCGATAAGTGCAATAACGGGGTCAATTTCCGGCCGGGGCATGTCTAGAATGCGGCGCAGTGCCGATCGGCGCGATACCTGCGTCAGAGCCCGGTGGCTGCGAAAGAAGAGCGGAAAGCGACTTTTTCTGCACCCACTCAAAGAATTGTGACTGATCGGGCAGGATCCGGGTCAGTCACCCATGCTCAGAACATTTTCATTCCGCAGGTCAGCATTTTGCTGACAACGACTTTTCGGGGAAAGGTCATGCTGATTCGAACTGTAGCCTTGAAACTCGCCCTTGTTGCCGCGGCTGTCTGGACCTCAGGTGTGATCCCGGCCGACGAAAAATCGCCTCCTCAGGATCACCCGCTGGCCCCGGCGATCCGTTATGCCCGGTCCTGTGTCGAACGGGTTGAGGCGCTGCCGGGATACACGGCCACGTTTTCCAAACGCGAAGTTGTCGGCAATACGACCGTGTCCCACCAGATGAAGATCAAGATCCGGCACAAGCCGTTCAGCGTCTACCTGTACTTCGAAAAGCCGCATCAGGGGCGCGAAGTTCTGTACGTTGAGGGACAAAACGATGGCAAGCTGATCGCTCATGAAGCCGGACTGCTCAGCATCGCCGGTTCGATGGAACTGGCTCCGACCGACGCTCTGGCAATGAACGAAAACCGCTACCCGATCACCATGGTGGGGATTGCAAACATGGTGCGTCAGGTTATCCGCACGTGGGAAGACGAAGCCCGGTATGAAGGGACCGAAGTCAAATACTTCAAGGATGCCAAACTCGGTTCCATGACCTGCCGTGTGATCGAAAGCAGTCACCCCAGACCTTTTCGACAGTTCAAGAATCACAAAATCCGGCTGTGGGTGGACTCTGAATCAAACCTGCCGGTACGTATTCAGACGTTCGGTTTCCCGAAACGGCCTGGTGCGTCGCCGCCGGTGATTGAAGATTATGTGTTTACGGATCTGCGGACCGATGTTCGTCTGACGGATGCAGACTTCGATCGTGACAACGACAAGTACAGCTTCTGATCCGTTTCGCGGCCCGCGGTGTTTCGAATGAATGTCGAATCCTCTGCCTCGCGCGTGCGCGAACTGGTGCGGCAGGCACGTCAGGCCGGAGCCATCGTGGGCGTGGTGCCGACGATGGGAGCCCTGCATGCCGGACATGTCAGCCTGATCGAAGCGGCCCGGCGCGAATGTGACTTCGTCGTGACCACTATTTTCGTCAATCCGACGCAGTTCGGTCCAAACGAGGATTTTGATCGCTATCCCCGCACGCTGCCCGAAGATCTTCAGCTGTGCGAAGCCGCCGGTACGGATCTGGTGTTCACGCCGGAAACGACGGCCATGTACCATCCGGACGCTGAGACCGTGGTCCGGGTGACCCGACTGACCGAACGGCTGGAAGGAGCTCACCGCCCCGGCCACTTTGATGGTGTCACCACCGTCGTGGCGAAGCTGTTCAACATCACCGTTCCCGATCGCGCTTACTTCGGGCAGAAGGATTTTCAGCAGCAGCTGATCATTCGACGAATGGTGCGAGATCTGAACTGGGGCCTTGAAGTGGTGACCTGTCCTATCGTTCGTGAATCCGACGGACTGGCACTCAGCAGTCGCAACCGATATCTGTCCGACCGGGACCGGCAGCGAGCACTGGCGTTGAGTCAGTCGTTGCAGCAGGCCCGGACGCTGGCCGCGGACGAGACTGTTTCACCGGCCGAAATCGAACGTCGAATGATCGAATTTCTGACGTCGGTCGAGGGTCTCCGGCTGGACTACGCCGTGGTTGTGGACGGCGACACGCTGGCTTCTGTGGCCCCGGACGCCGCCACGGTCGTGGCGCTGGTGGCGGCCGAAGTCGGGACGACACGCCTGATTGACAATCAGATTCTGCGATTTCGCTGATCCGCAGGCGTACGATAGACTGAGCAGCCGACTGCTTCCCGGAAACCAGGGAAATTCCATGTCGCCGGTACGTAAGTTTCCGGAACACAGGCCCTTTGTATACAGATCGTCCGCCGCCTCATGCGTAAAGTCCTGCTAAGAATAATGTTCGACCGGCTCTGGCAGGTTGATTCCGTCGGGAACGAGCTGCACGTCGGTTATGGCTGGATGCTGGCGGTCTGGGGACTGATCGCCGTTGTGTCGCTGAGCCTGTTGTGGAAGATCACCAAAGATTCAAAGCAGCTGATTTCGTCGCTGCCGTTCTGGGCTCTGATACCGACCGTTGTCGCGCTGATTCCCGTGCTGGGTCTGCCGTTCGCAGCCGGCGGGATCCCCGTCTTCGGCTACGGCTTCATGCTTTTTGTCGGTTTTTCCACGGCCACCTGGCTGGCGGCCCGCCGCGCTCAAAGTGTGGAACTGAATCCCGAAGTCATCTGGGATCTGATGATGTGGGTGCTGATCCCCGGCATTCTCGGAGCCAGAATCGTTTATCTGATGCAGTATGGCGACCGGGTATTTGCCGGAAAACAGGGGCTCAGCATCCTGAAAGCGGCGGTGGCCCTGTGGGACGGCGGCATTGTGTTCTACGGCGGCATCATCGGTGGCGTGGTCGGCCTGCTGGTCTACTGTCGCCGAAGAAAGATTCGTCCGCTGCAGCTGGCCGATGTGCTGATGCCGTCGGTCTTTGTCGGCCTGGGATTCGGACGGATCGGCTGCTTTCTGTATGGCTGCTGTTTTGGTGCCGCCTGCTCACTGCCATGGGCTGTTCATTTTCCACAGGACAGCATGACGTTTGAGGCGTTGGCCGTTCGTTCAGAGAAACTGGTTGAATCCGGCGCGGGCGATGAAGCCAGGCTTCTGGAAGCGAACGGCGTTCCGGTGACCGCTGCCGAACTGCGTGAACAGGACAGCGCCGCCGTACTCACCACCATCGCCCTGCATCCGACACAGATGTACAGTTCTGTGCTGGCATTTTCGCTGGCCGGGCTGCTGATGTGGCTGTTCCCGCGGCGCCCTTTTGAAGGAGCTGTGCTGGCCACCGGCTGGATCCTGTATCCGGTGAACCGATTCATTCTGGAGATCGTTCGCGATGATGAACCGGGGCGTCTGAATACCGGCCTCACGTTTTCTCAGCTGGTCAGCATCGGATTGTTCGTTTCCGGCTGCGTCCTGATGATCTGGCTGCAGAAAAAGAACCACCCTGTGCCGAAGCAGGCGACGACGTTGCGGAATTCATCGGAATCCGGTTGAATAGCCACGCAGTCGTACGTTGTTCCCGTTCGCTGTCCCGGGTTGTGATACGGCCGATGACATCGGATTCACTTTCTGACAATCAGCTTATCCGGCGCGCTGTGGACGGCAGCCCGGACGCCTTCGATGTGCTTGTCCGCCGGTACCAGGACCGTCTGGTCCACAGCCTTGAACACGCGCTGGGATCGCGTGAAGACGCTCTGGATGCGGCACAACAGGCCTTTGTTTCAGCGTGGCGCAAGTTGTCCGCCTTCCGGCAGGACGCCGCCTTCTATTCATGGCTTTATCGCATCGCCATGAATGCCGCGATCAGCCGCAAACGCCGGCAGCGGCTGCCCACCACATCACTGGACGATCAGATGGCGGCTGGCAGTCCTCCGCCCGATCAACGGTCGGATACAGACCCCGAACACCGTCTGTCCACCGAAGAACGCAGTGCTCAGGTACGAGCCGCTTTGCTGGAACTGGCGGAAGAATTCCGACAGCCACTGGTTCTGAAGGAAATCGACGGCCTGTCGTACGATCAGATCGCCACGATCCTGGACATTCCCATCGGTACGGTCCGCAGCCGAATCTTCCGCGCCCGACGGGAAATGACAGAACGCCTGCAGCGCATTCTGCGGCCGGAATAACCGCCCCGGGCGTGGTGTGCCGGCGCGAAGTGGTGTGCCGGCGCGAAGGCGGTTGAGGTCCTGTGCGGGATGTATTTGGGTGTGTTTCGCGTGCTGGGGTGTTTTTGGCGGCAGGCTTCGCTGGTCACACCCTGCGATCCCGGGTCGTAGGGCGGTTCCCCGTTGTAGGGCGGTTCGTTGTTGTAGGGCGGTTCCCCGTTGTGGGGCGGTTCGTTGTTGTGGGGCGGTTCGTTGTTGTGGGGCGGTGCGTTGTTGTGGGGCGGGGCGGTGTTGTGGGGCGGGCTCC
>JAVKCM010000294.1:0-23288 GCA_040222735.1 Fuerstiella sp.
GCCCGGACCCGGAACGCCAATGCGCCGGGGGGCCTAACACCCGTTGCGCGCCTTGGGTCGTACCGCTCGCCAAAAACTGGGGCCGCCGGCCGGGCGGCACTTCGCGGCGACGCCGCGACTGGTCATCCTTCCGTGAGCCGCGACGCGTCAGCGGCCGGGCCCCGGGCGCGACGATTCCATGGATTTCAACGTCATACCGGGAAGCCAACCGGTGAACGGACCGGTGCCTTACGGCACTCGGCTCACTCTTGAGTGCTCTGATAACGACCGGTGTTGACCCCCGAATTTGTGGGTAACGACAAACGCCCGGCGGGAGCGGCAGTGAATTGGCGTTCAGACGATTCACCACGGTTGCGGGCCACCTCCGAGATCGCGCCCGACCGGATCGAGACCACCAGGTCCTGACCTGCCGGCATTTCTGTGGAAGAACTCTGCCACCTGAACGGCAACGCTGTATTTCCGCGCAACACTGCGGGCTTCGTAATCAGAATCCCACAGGACTCTGAACGCGAATCATGGCTGAAGGCTGTGGAATTCCACGTCCCGAACCTCTTTTGCCGGCGTCAACGTGGATTTCAACGGCAAAAGATACCGTCGCCGGGAATCGGCACGGGCTTTGCCTTCCCGTAGAACCAGCAACGAGTCGAGTTGCGACTCAGGCCGCGTTACATTCATTCTGGAGTCCATGGTGGCATTCTCCTTCGGCGTTGCATGGCGACGAACATTTCTCACAACCGCTCTGGCAGCCGCGCTGCTGCCCCTGTCCGGCTGTGGCGATGCAGACGAAACCACGGCCCCGGTGACTTCCTCGGCAGAACCGGCGACAGAAACCATCAGCCCTGCTGCCTCAGAACCGGCGACACCGGCCACTGCCACCGACGAAATGTCCGCCGCAGTGTCGGCTCCGCAAGGCGATACCGCAGCGGTGTCCGAACGGGCACTGCTGCCGCTGGACCCGGAAAAGGACGAACTGAAATTCGGTTTCATCAAGCTGACGGACTGTGCTCCGCTGGTCATTGCCAAAGAAAAGGGCTTCTTTGAAGACGAAGGACTGCAGGTCGAAGTCATCGCCCAGCCCAACTGGAAACAGCTGCTGGACAATGTGATCACCGGTGAACTGGACGGAGCACATATGCTGTCCGGTCAGCCGCTCGCCGCCACCATCGGATTCGGCACCCGGGCCCACATCGTGACCGCGTATACGCTGGACCTGAACGGCAATGGGATCACGGTGTCAAACGCCGTCTGGGAGCAGATGGTGGAAAATGACCCGTCACTGGATACACCCACGCCTCCACATCCGATTTCGGCTGATTCACTGAAACCCGTTGTGGAAGAGAAGCTGGCGTCCGGTGAGAAACTGCAGATGGGAATGGTGTTCCCGGTATCCACTCACAATTATGAAATCCGCTACTGGCTGGCCTCGGCCGGGATTCATCCTGGAATGTATACCTCGGAAGATATCAAAGGATTCACTGAAGCTCAGGTTGAGCTGTCGGTAACGCCGCCGCCGCAGATGCCGGCCACGCTGGAATCGGGGAACATCTCAGGCTACTGCGTGGGCGAACCATGGAATCAGCAGGCGGTGGCCAAAGGCATCGGTGTCCCCGTCACCACAAACTATGACATCTGGAAGAACAATCCGGAGAAAGTGTTTGGCGTGACAAAGGAGTGGGCCGATGAGAACCCGCACACGCATGTCGCCGTGGTCAAGGCACTGATCCGTGCCGGCCGCTGGCTGGACGAAACAAACGATGATGGCAGCTTCGCCAACCGTGAAGAAGCCTGCCGTCTGCTCTCCAAGCCGAACTACGTCGGAGCTGATTTCGACGTCATCCGGAACTCCATGACCGGCTACTTCTACTTCCAGAAATCCGACAAGCGTGAGATGCCGGACTTCAACGTGTTCTTCAAATACCACTGTTCCTACCCGTGGTACAGCGATGGTGTCTGGTTTCTGACGCAGATGCGCCGGTGGGGGCAGATCACACAGGCGAAGCCGGCTGAGTGGTATCACGAAATCGCAGAGAAGGTGTACCAGCCGGCCGTTTATCTGGAAGCAGCCCGCCGGCTGCTGGCAGACGGACTGATCCACGAAGCCGACGTTCCCTGGAATACCGATGGCTACAAGCCAGCCACCTCAGACTTCATTGATGGCATCGAATACGACGGTCGCGATCCGATCGGATACCTGAACAGCCATATGATCGGAAACAAGGATCAGAATGGATCATAGCCGGACCTGTGGGAAGCGACGGAGCGTTCAGCCCGAACCGATTTGTTCAGCCGCTTCTGCCTTTGACGCCGTCTGCCATCAGACGTCCGGCCTGCGGCCGACACACTTGTGAACAGTTCATCGCAATAACCGGGCAGAAAGTCACTCGATCTTATGCATCAGCCGACAGAACTTAACCATGTCTGAATCACGAACTGACAGAATCAAATACGGACTGCTGAAAGCCATCGACGTCAGCGGCTTCAAAGTCTTCGACCCTCTGGTGCGTCTGCTGTTCGGAGAAGAGCCGCGCAAACAGGCGGCCGACGTGTTCCGCTACATGATTACTCCGATTCTGTTTGTGCTGCTGTGCCTTACCCTGTGGACCGTGGTGGCTCCGCGTCACAAGACCAAGTCAGGAGAAGTTCCGACTCCCGCAGAAGTGTGGGGCGCGCTGGTCGTCAACGATACTCTGAACGAACGCGAGAATGAAAAGGAACATGACTTCCAGTTGACCGGTCAGGAACGGACAGAAGTCATTGCTGATATTCAGGCTCAGCTGGCCGCGAAGGAAGCGGAATCAGAACAGCTGAAGGCCGCGCTGGCGGTCGTGGAACAGCAGGTCAGCTCAGAAATGGAAAATGCCATTCGTCCGCTGCAGGAACGCTATGAAGCGTTGAAGGCTGAAAATGACAGGGCTCAGGAAACCCGTCGGGCGAAGCTTCAGGCAATGGCCGAACAGGCCACGGCCGGAACATTGTCGAAGGACGACCTGCTGGCTGCCGTCCGGGATGACAATGCCAGAAGTGACGCCGAGAAGGAAGCGGAAAAGCTGATCCGCGACAAGATGACCGAGATTCGAGCCAACCCGCCCCGGGCGCTGAAGAAAGCGCGGCTGGCGTCCAACGCCGCCGCCAACGAAGTTCAGCATCTGAAGAAACGTCTTGATTATCTGAACAGCGGAAATCGATCAGAAAAAGTGGCCGAAGCCGAACAGAAGAAAGCCGTGGCCCTGCAGAAGCTGAGCGAGGCAAAAACGCCGGCCGCCCTGCTGGCGGCGGCGCGCACCGTGGTTCGCGGCGAGCAGACTGTGGAACGCACGGCTGAACAGCAGTACCCCCGGACCGCCACGATCTGGTTTCAGGTGCGGCGCAGCCTGTTCACCGTGTTCATCGGGTTCATCATGGCCGCAGCGATCGCCATCCCGGTCGGAATTCTGTGCGGACTCAATAAGGTCGCCATGGCCTGTCTGACACCCATCATTTCAATTTTCAAACCGGTCTCACCGGTCGTCTGGCTGCTGATTTTTCAGATTGTGGTGGGGGCGTTCTTCCCGGATCCCGACAGTCATCCGCTGTTTCAGTTCTTCGACAGCCTTCCACTGGTCGGAGCACTGGGTGTGAACCCCGCCCTGGTGTTTTCGGCCTGCACGGTTGCCATGTGTGCTCTCTGGCCGGCGATGGTGAATACAGCGCTGGGAGTTTCGTCCATTGACAAGGATCACATGAATGTGGCTCGCGTGCTGCGTCTTGGACTGTGGTCCCGACTGTTTCGAATCATAATTCCGTCATCACTGCCTCTGGTGTTTGCCGGGTTGAGAATTTCACTGGGTGTGGGCTGGATGGTGCTGATTGCCGCCGAAGCACTGTCTTCTTCAGACGGGCTCGGAAAATTCGTCTGGGACGAATATCAGAACGGGTCCTCACACTCCTTCGCCAACATCATCTTCGCCTGCTTTGTCGTCGGTGCCATCGGATTTCTGCTGGACCGAATCATGATTCTGATGCAGCGCAGCGTGTCCTTTGATGACGGCGCCGCCGTCGTGTAGGTCTTCACAGCCCCCTCGGAACGGGGCTGCCGCACGAGCGGCATTATTTGTTACGCAGGGAAGCCGGCCACAGAGACCGGCGGTCGCAGAAATCTATCAGCCACAACGTACCCGTCAGAAATGCATCCGCCGGAAACTGCGGTGCAGTGGAAGTCTTTGAACACGAATCTCATGAATACACCGGCTCTGCAGATTGATGCCGTCGACGTCGGATTCGGCCCGGTCAGCTCCCGGACTGAAGTACTCAGCAACGTCAACCTGACCGTCGCGCAGAACGAATTCGTTGCCGTCATCGGATTTTCCGGCAGCGGCAAGTCGACGCTGATGAATCTGCTGGCCGGACTTCAGCGGCCGGACTGCGGACAGGTGAAAATGAACGGACAGGTCGTGACAGAGCCCGGGCCGGAGCGAGGCATTCTGTTTCAGAATTACTCACTGCTGCCGTGGCTGAGTGTCTTCGGCAACGTCGAACTGGCGGTCAGGCAGGTCTTTCCGGAAATGTCACGATCAGAACGACGAGCTCATATTCAGCACTACATCGGGATGGTGTCGCTCAGCGGTTCCGAATGGAAGAAGCCCGGTGAGCTGTCCGGCGGCATGCGTCAGCGTCTGTCGCTGGCACGAACGCTGTCGATGCAGCCGGACGTGCTGCTGCTGGACGAACCACTCAGTGCACTGGATGCTCTGACACGAGCCAGTCTGCAGGACGAGATCGTCCGCATCCGGGAGCAGGATCGTCGCACCGTTGTGATGATCACCAACGATGTGGACGAAGCCGTGCTGATGGCGGATCGCATTGTCGCGCTGACCCCCGGGCCGCGCGCCACGCTGGGGCAGTCGTTCGACGTCACGCTGGACCGGCCGCGTGACCGCACCACGCTGAACTTCAACCCGGAATTCAAGAAGCTGCGAAACGCCGTCACCAGATATCTGACGGATATCAATCAGGAAGCAGGGCAGCTGTGCCCGGCAGCGCCGGTAAAACTTCCGGACCTTTCACCCTATGACTTCACTGCCGTGTGAGACAACACGTCGTTTTCCTGGCGAGAAACATTCACAGAAGATCCAAGCATGACCAGCGCTAGTCGATATCTGGAAATTGCCGGTCTGACCAAGGCCTATCCCAACCCGTTCGGGCAGGACATCGCCGTGGTCAGCGACTTCAATCTGATTCTGCGCCGCGGCGAAGTCTGTTCAATCATCGGACATTCCGGCTGCGGCAAGTCGACCGTCCTGACCATGCTGGCCGGGCTGAATCCGATCACCTCCGGTGCGCTCGTGGTGCATGGGCGCGAAGTCGTCGGCCCGGGCCCGGACCGCGCCGTAGTCTTTCAGTCACCCTGTCTGCTGCCATGGATGACCGCCTTTGAAAATGTGATGCTGGGCGTCCGACAGGTCTATCCCCACGGCACCGGAAAAGAACGGCGGCAGATCTGCGAGTACTATCTCAGCATCGTCGGACTGGCTGATGCGATGCACCGATATCCGCGGGAAATGTCGGGCGGCATGCAGCAGCGAGTGGGCATTGCCCGAGCGATCGCTCTGAAGCCTCGCGTGCTGCTGCTGGACGAGCCCTTCGGTCGCCTGGATTCACTCACGCGCATGGATCTGCAGGACGTCATCCTTGACATTCTGAATCGTGAACACATCACCACGATGGTCATCACTCACGATGTGGATGAGGCCATCTATATGTCGGACCGGGTCTGCATGATGACCAACGGCCCGGAAGCCACCGTGGGCCAGGTGCTGGAAATCCCGTTCGAACGACCTCGTGTGCGATCCGCGGTCCTGGAACATCCGGACTACTACGGCTTTCGTGCCTGTCTGCTTTCGTTTCTGGAGAAGCAGGAGCATCACAAGAGCTCCCATGTGGCCGCGTTTGAGACGCGACAGAGGGTGGCCCGCACGGACGACGATGCGGTCGTGACGGAACCTGTTGAGGAGCCGATCAGTGTCTGATCCCTTTCCCTGGCTGATTCGATACGTGGAAGTCTGGGTACCGACGGAAGACGGAAGTCACCTGACGCTGCAATCATCCCGACTTGTCGGCGAAGAGGCCGCGGACGCTGATGCGCCGGGCGTGCCGGACGTCAGACCGGGAGAAGGCGTGGCCGGACGTGCATGGCAGCAGAAGTCTGCCACCATTCTGCAGGAAGATCCCAGTCGGGTTCTGGACGGGCTGAGTGATGCGTGCGGAACGACGCTGAAAGCTGTACTCGCCATACCCGTCTTCCGCCGCCATGAAATTCGCGGAGTCGTCGTGCTGGGCTGTGGCGACGGGCTGGGAGCTGCAGAAGTCTGGAGCCGTGACGACCGGGACGAGCTGGCTGTCAGCGTCGGACTATATGCCGGACTGCCGTCGTTCGAATTCATCAGTCGATACACAAAATTTCCGAAAGGTGCCGGCATTCCGGGAAAAGTCTGGACGATGGAACAGCCCCAGCTGGCCAGAGACCCGGAACAAAGCGGAACCTTTATTCGATCCTTTGGCAATGACCCGGCACAGATCTCAGCAGCCATCGGCCTGCCGGTGAATCATGCTCACGGATTCGCCGGGTCGGTACTGCTGCTGCTCAGCGATGCACAGACACCGCTGGCACGTGACATCGAACTGTGGGAATGCCGAAGCGATCCGGCGACGGATGAACACCATCTGCCCGTCACGGAACTGGTCAGCACAACATCCCTGAATGCCGAACATAATACCGGAACCGCCGACGCTGCGGCCCCGGAAGCATGGCAGCAGCAGATCCTGAAACAACTGACAGCAACAAACAGCCCCGCCATGTTTAAGGCAGAGAATCTGGCACTGCCGGACCGGGCCGCTTTCAGCCTTGCCATCCCGTTCTTTCGCGGCGAATCACTGACCGCTGTACTCACCCTCCTTTACTGAACCTCATCTTTACAGAACCTCATGACTACCTACGCACCTCTGCAGTTTCAACCGGTTCGAGACAGCTCTGCCCCTCGGTTTCAGCAACGTTTCATGAACTCCTCAGACGACACCGCATCCTCCACGTCCGTGACCGTGTACGCTGTCGCGCTGCCGCCGCAGGCCACCATTCCGGTGCTGGATGCGGCCGAGGTGGCCGGTTACGGCTTTCGACAGTACCCCACCGTGGACAGCCTGCTCGAATCGGCGTCTCCGTCCGCCACCGGCTGCGTCCTGCTGGCCTGTGGCAGCGATGCTGCTCAGAATGCGGCCGTGATCGCGCGAATGAAGCTCCACTTCTACTCGATCCCCCTGATCGTGCTGCTGGATTCCAATTCCGCCGACAACGCCGTTGATCTGATGCAGCAGGGAGCTTTCTCTGTGCTGCCCCAGCCGTTTGAACACCATAAACTGCTGCATACCATCACCGCAGCGGTCGAATTCAGCGAAAGCAGCCAGTCGGCCATCGATAGTTCCCGAGCGGCCTGCCTGAGAATGCAGGAAGCCACCGAAAAGGAGCTGGAGGTGCTGCGGCTGATCATGGACGGCCGAAAGAACAAGGAAATCGCCGCCGAACTGGGCATCACTGTCCGAGCGGTGGAGGATCGCCGGTTTCGACTGATGAAGAAGGTTGGTGTCGATTCCGTTGCGGAACTGGTGGCACTGGCGGTTACCGCACAGTATTACCAGCAGGGACTGACGTTCGGCAGCCCCCGCAACGGCAGCCTGCCGGACATCAGACGATGTGTAAAAGGCATCGAAGTCTGGGTCCCCAACGAAGACGAAACGCACCTGCAGCTGTTTCAAAGCTGCTACCGGGACGCCGCCGCCTTTCAGGAAGCCAGCCGCGGACTCACGTTTCGACGTGGCGAAGGCCTGCCGGGACGCGTTTGGGAATCCCGCACACCCGCGTTTCTGCGAGAACTGATCACCACCGATTTTGTCCGCAGCCGCGAAGCCAGCGTCGTCGGCATGACCACCGCCGTCGGCCTGCCCGTGTTCTGCGAAGGTCGCGTGCAGTCCGTGGTCCTGATTCTGCTGGATACCCGCAACCAGACAAAAGCCGTGTTCGAATCGTGGCGTCTGGATCCGCAGTCGTCCGCCCTGCGACTTTCCGGAGGAACCTATATCAACTGTGAACGCCTGCGGCGGCTGAGCGAATTTATTCATCTTCCGGTCGGCGAAGGACTCGCCGGCTTCGCCGCCGAACAGGGACGCCCCCATATCGGAGCCCGTTTTTCTGAAGATGCCATCGCCGTGCGAGGGCTGGCTCTGGCGGCCGAAAATTTCGTATCCAGCATCGCGCTGCCGCTGACAGACTCCGGAGCCGTCATCAGTGACGTCTTCCT
Organism: Fuerstiella sp.; assembly: GCA_040222735.1. GTDB lineage: Bacteria > Planctomycetota > Planctomycetia > Planctomycetales > Planctomycetaceae > Fuerstiella. Next base: position 8,328 of record JAVKCM010000294.1, read on the forward strand.
GCTGCTGAATTCCGAACAGACACCCGTCTTTTCGTTGCTGCAGATCTGGAAGCCGACGCCCGATCAGTCCGCCATGACGCTGGCAGGTGAATATGTGGACGGAATCCCGTCGCTGACGTCACAGACTTCCGTCATCAGCCGCGCCGACGACCACAGCATCGCCGGGCAGGCATGGACTCAACGGTCTCCGATCATCGTGGACAACGGCACCGCCGCCCAGGCCATCGTCCGCAGCCCGCGGGTTCCGGCCCCCGGCTTCGGCATTGCCATCCCCACAATCGTCGGCGGCAAGGTGGTCGCGGTGACTGTGATGGCCAATTAGTCGATCGTCCGGAAAGGTGCCCCACCTTTCCGGGGCGATCTGCAGGGCCGTCCAGGAAAATAGTGAAGCCTGCATTTGGCGGCTTTCGAGCCACGACGACGGTCAGCTCGGGGACGGAACAAGAGAATCGCAGGAAATCGTGGCCGCACCGGGAAATCGCGGCGGCGTAAAGTTGAGAGCCCGCCGGAATTTGCTAAACTTCCCGGCCCGACGAACCCGATTCATCCCTGACGGGTCTGTCTGGGCAAACAGGTTTGCCGGACTCCATGCCCGGAAATCACAACAAATTCGGCGGTGTAGCTCAGTTGGTTAGAGCAGCGGAATCATAATCCGCGTGTCGGGGGTTCGAATCCCTCCACCGCTACTCACGCAAGCCCTTTCAGTGAAAGGGCTTGCGTCATTTTTTGGGTTGCCATCCAAACCTTGAAAAGCCTCAGAAATCGCCGCTTGCGGGTGTCAGTGACACCCGCTTTCTTTTTGACATGATCCCCGAATGCAGATGATCAAGCGTTCGACGTCGACGCGTATGACGGCGTCCGTACTCGGTTGTGCAGATTGTTCGTCTCTATTGATGCGTGTGCAGCCTTCTGCTGAGTGTTCTCAGGCGTGTTGTCGTTCTGCATGTACTGAGTCCGGGCTACTCGGAATGTGTGGCAACAGATCCGCAGACTGACGCCTGCAACTTCACTCAAAGCCGATCGATTCAGCCGATCTCCTTCGACTTTCCGCAATGCGTCCTGCAGAACGGTGACGTGTTCGTTGGACGGAATCATCAGGACGGTCGCGAGATTCGTCGCATCGTCGACGGCAAGGATCTCACCGAAACCTTGCAGGCGATTATGGTCGACTTCCACCGCATCACCTTCGTCGAAAAGTGTGAGTCGGACATTGTCCACTGCCGGGAAGTCATTGGTGTCAACGAATTGTGGACGGCGATTCTGAACCGCCCATTGATAGTCCGAACGGATTTCATCCAATACGGTACGAATTAGATTCAGCTCATCGGCAATTCGTTCAAGCGGTTGCAACAACGGATGTTCAGTTGCCGGGGCCGATGCGGGACGATTCTTTGCCATCGTGGCAACCATCGTGCCACAACCTCTGGACGATGGTCAAGTGACACTCGATGCAATCAACCACAAATCAAGCGTCAAACAGCCGATTGAAGTCACGAGCGGCGTGCACCACGCGGACAATTTCGACAGCGTCGGCGGCGATGCGATAGAACACCGCGTAATTCTTCTCAACAGGAAAGACGCGGATCCCCGGCAGCAGGTCGTCGCGAGTTCGCCCAGTTTTAGGCTGGTCTCCGAACCGATTGCAGGTTGCTTCAATTGCGTCGAGTAAGCGTGCGGCAGCAGCCACGTTCTTCTCGGCGATGTAGTCCCGAATTTCAGCGAGGTCGGCAATAGCCAGTGACGAAAAATAGACTTCCATCTATTTCGCCGTCGGCAGACCGGCTCGAAGTGATTTGATCGCGTCGGCTGCAGGAATGCGTTCCCCAGCGTCAAGCTGATTGACACCATCCTGAAGCAGACCGCGTAATCGATCCCGCTGATGCAACAATTCGAGCGCTTCACTGAGCACGGCTTCTTCCGTCGGATAGCGTCCAGACGAAAGTAGCACAGAAACAATCTGTTGCTGATCTGGTGTGACTTCGGCGGCCATGGAAAGATTCTCTGACGTCATGAGTATTGGTGTCGCTGATGCATTTATTGTACCACGATTCGTCGCCAGCATCCAGAAGTTCTTGTCCCTGAGTTAGCGGCCAAATTTCTGCCGTGAGACTCGCCGTATGATGTCTGCTCGATTAGGCGAATTTCGCATGGGCAGCGATGTCTTCATGGAAAATGTGTGCGGAGCTCCCTCAATCAACAGACGTAGGTAGCCGTGATACTTCGGGATCCGCATGAGATCGTCGGGAGTCAACCCGCTGCCCAGCAATTCGGCAAGCACATCCGCATCGCGGGGCCCGACCGTCATGCACAGCGTGGATCCGCAGTTACCGAGAACTCCGGCAAGCGTAGCGGGATCCAATTGTTCCAGCATTTGAGTCGATAACAGATAGCTGGTTCGATATTTGCGGGATTCCGCCAGGGCATATGCCTCGTTGACGAGCGTCGTTCGGTCGAATGCCAGGGACCGCATCTCGGTCGTGCTTCCCCAGACATCAAGTTCTTGGCGATCAAGGGTTACCCAGTTCAACGCCGCGTGAAAGCGAGCGACGGGGTCCTTCAATCGCTCGCGTGCATCTTCGATCGCATGTATTTGATCCGCAGTCTCTGCCGTGGCTTCACCCAGCCGACGCTCCATTAATGCCCGTTGCGCCGCTTGCTGTATGTCAACTCCCGCCGCATCTGCCGATAGGCCCAGCACGCAGAACGGGTTGGCGTATCCCTCGGTGCCCGCTGCTGCCCGAATGGCATGTCGGTGACTCGTCATACTCAGCTTTCATCACAGCTCCTCAGCGTAGACCCACGAGATGCATGAATTTCATGCCCTACATGTAACTTTCCTGCGTCATTAAGGTCAAGGAACCCAGCCGAATTTGAAACGCCGTGAAACATCGGATTTAAGGCCCGCCAGAGTCTCGCATCCCAGCCGCGTGATTTCACCAGTCGGCACGAACTTACGACGCAATGCACATGACTGGTCGGCTTTCGTTTTTTCTCATCTTGATTTTGGCCTTGCCTGAGGCTTCAGGTGGCGTCATTACGGCCTTTGATTTTGATGACGGAACTCTGCAGGGGTGGACTCCCGAACCCTTCTTTGGCGGCGTCGTGGAGAACATCGGAGCTGGCGGCAACCCCGACGGGTTCTTGCGGGTAAAGGACACAGTGGCACAGGGTGGTGGTCTGTTTCTCAGGGCACCAGCGCCTCTCTTTGGGGATCTGTCTGGATTTTTCGGGATCAGGTATGACGTGTTTGTTTTTGACAATGGCTCGGCAACAACGGTGGCGCCGGAAGTTTTTATTCACGGCGGACCAAACAACACGACCTACCGCTCACTCGTCAAGGCTGCGCCGGTCGTGCTTAATCAATGGTATACAATAATGGTGGAGTTCAACGCTGCAGGCTTCAGGCGAAGTGGGCTTCTCGGCAGCGTCGGACACGATTCGTTCAATGAGGTTCTGAGTGATGTGCATGGCGTCTTCATCAACATGGACGCTTCCACAAGCGGCGAATTCGAAGCCGGACTTGATAATGTGGCTCTGCAGTCAGTCCTGGAACCCGCCACCATCGCCATGTGGGCGGTCATGGGTGGCATCGGATTCCTGGCACACTGTCGACGTACGAAGTCGTCGTTACCACGATGACTCAATGACCTGAGACCGGGACAGGAAACTGCTTTGTGATCACGAGGATTTCCTTTGGCGTTCAGTACCAGGTAGAAATGGTAATTCTTGAGGGCACGACTTTTGTCCCATTCGTTCCGCGTCACGAAGAACGAAAGTTTTCCGCCGGCACGGCGCGCGGCCTTGACCTCGATATGTCGTGGTGTGCCGTCGACTTCACAGGAAAGGATGTCATAGCGGTTCTGCCAGGACACCAGATTGTTCCGGAGTTTCGTTGGGGCCGGTTCATCGATCTCGATGGCCGAGATGACACGTTTCAGGATCTTCCCCGTCCCGATGTCTTTACGTTTCCATTTGTCAGTTGCCAGTCGGCGCAGTGCCTCCTGTCGGAGCTCGCCTTTGTAATCCTCCCATTCAGCGGACAACCCGTCACGAAACGAGGTAAATGGGTCGCCGGAGCGCGTTCGAATCTGATCTTTGAAACGCAAAAACTGGTGATAAAACGTCAACGCGGAAAGCTGCATGTGAATGACTGGCTGAAACTGAGGTTTGAAGATTGAGAAGGTGGGCGTTTGATGATTCCGGTCTGTTACGGGCGTCATGCAAATTCAATCTGCCGGGGAGCGCGAACCACACACGGGTACTGAGTGATCTGACAATCAGCAGCCCCCATCTGACGAATCACTGACGATTGCGGATCTGACGATTGCGCGAATTCATCTGACGATTCCCTGACGATTAGGTGACCTCCGGAAGTACGTACAGTGTGGAACGACCGGCGCCGACACGTACCGCGAGGCCGTGTTTGACCAGTGCTTTGAAATCACGACTGGTCGAGTCACGAGATACCTCGAAACGCTGTTCACAAAATCGGCTGGTAAGCTCCACGCCCTGACGCAGAAGGGCCACCATTTCCTTCTGCCGTGTGGTGAGTTCTGCTGCGACAGATGGTTCGATCACGGCCCCGATCGCTTCCTCCGGCACGCGCAGCCGATTGAGATCTTCCCCGGGCCCTGGAAACGTAATTTCAAAACAGCCGCTGTTGGTACTCAGAAGCGGCTCATTTTCCAGGTCTTGCTGAACAGAGCTGACAAAGATGCGAAGTTTTGAAGAGGGTTCAGACATTGGGTTTCAGGGGGAAGTTTTCCGGCGGAACAGACGTACGGGCTTTCTCTGACCTGACACTCTCGGCGTCGACAAACTGTTCAAGCATGTCGGAGCCCCGGATGTGTTTGAAAAGGATAGAAGAAGGTTACGAGGTGTCGTCCTGATTATCTGATCCGCCGCAGTTCCTGGCCGTTGCGTTCCAGGAGGTTGCGGCGGATGGCGGCGTTGATAGCCCCTTTGAAAGCCTTTTCGATGTTCTGGCCGGTTCGTCGGTAGCCGAGGTGGCCGGTGGCGGTGCGGATGGCTTCGGATTGTTCCCACCAACCGGTGCCCATGGCGGCCAGCAGGATGTCGATCAGGTGGTCTCGGGTGTATTCGTCGATGTGTCGGCACAACAAAGACAGCTCGCCGTGTTCACTGTCCAGAATGCCACGACGAACGGCGGTGCGGATGCTGTTGTCGATGGCTTCTCGGATGCGGTGACCAACCCGGGTGAAGGACAGTGCGTCGGCAATGTCGTGGATCGCCTGATCACGGCTGCGTGAACCGCCGGAGGTAAACACATCCCGGATGACGGCCATCAGTTCGTCACGCGTGTAATCGTCCATCGGTCGGGGTGAGTCTGCGACGGCAGGTTTGTCTGCGGGCTTGGCCGGTTCTGTGACGGCAGCCTGGACGGTGGACGTGGCTGGTTCTGTGACGGCAGCCATTCGATCTTTATGAAAGGCGAGAGAATGCTGTGGGGCGTCGAACTTCCAGATCTTCAGCTTCCCGGGAGTTTCGATCGGCTGCTTCAGGGCCTGTGGTTCGGTCAGGGTCCAGCAGTAACGACCGGTCACGTGCTGCATGGCGGCGCTGGCCGTGGACAATCCGTATTTGCGGGCGATGCGTCGAACTTCTGCCATACCCAGTTCTTCAAGGTCCAAAACGTCGACCAGATTGACGCGGCCGAGGATGGCGCCGTGCTGACCGTTGCCGGGTGTTTGGCCTCCGCCGTCTGCGTCCCAGCTCATGCCGGCGTGAATGTACAGGGGGCCTCGGTACGGAGTGGTCCAGCTACGATTCTCGCACCACTTATTACCGAAGATGATGTGATCGGCCCATGGTTGCTTGATGGTCAGGACAGGGATCTGTGTCTCGGCACTCTTACCGCGTACCGGTTCCCGAGACGCTTCTGTGCCCCCGTGTGGTTCGTCCGGGGAAGATTTTGCCGCCGGCTGAGATGCTTGCCTGGCCGCCCGTTTGGAGCGACCACGGGGCTTGCTGGTGGCGGCTGCAGCCTCGCGAGTTTGGCGGATGCGGGCGAGGAGTTCGGAGGCCGGTTCGTCGCGTGGGTCCTGCGGGACCAACTCGCCGCGGAACGCTTTCGCGAGGATCGATTGATCAAGTTCCGTCAGGGCGGATTCCATTCCAGCTAACTCGCCTCCAATCCCTACAATCGCGTCGTTGCGTTCCTCGATTCGAGCGACGATTTCCTTCTGCTCGTCAATTGACGGAAGCAGGACGTGAAGTCGATTCAAGGCTGGCATGTAGATCGTGCGGACCGTCGTGCCTTCACCAGACCGGACCAGTGAGTTTCGTGCTGCCATGAAGGCGTACATCAGGAATTTGTTGTCGAGAGAAGCGCCGCAGATCCAATTGGCAAAGTGCTGGGTTGTCGCCATTTCCCGTCCCATGATCGTCACGAACCCGACGGAGATGTCGCGAGAGAAACAGACAGTGCCTTCCGGGAGCAGCCGCGAGCTTGAGTTTTCGATACCCAGCATGGTCGGCATCATGCCGGTCTCGGTGATAACTTTCCCGTGCGCCGCTCGGATGTCCTTCAGGGAAATCCAAGGGACGTCGCCGCCGTCCCAATACTCCGGGACTGTCTTCCGCGGAGTGTGGCCGGATTCGAGTTCGGCCACTTCGACGAGCGGAGCCCATACCCAACCCTCCGGCGGTGGCATCGTCGGCTTTCCGATAACAACAGCTTGTAACTCGGAGATTTCGACTGAGTTGATCGGCTGCGGTTCCTTGTACTTGTCCTGCCAGTTTTTGGGGGGCTGTTTGCCTTTGGCTTTGTATTTGGCCAGTTCGGACTGTTCCCAGCGGTGGCGGCGTTCGGTGCGGATGCGGGCGAGGAGTTCGGTGGCGGGTTCGACGTCTGGGTGGGCGGCGCGCCAGTCGGCGGTGAGGCGGCCGCTGAAGGCGGCTCGCAGCACACTTTGACGGAACTGCTCCAGCAGCGGCCCCACTTCCGAAAGGGCCCGCCGCGCCCGTGAACTCCGCTCCTGAAGCGACTCGATCTTCGACACGATCCGCCGCTGCTCGGCAAGGGGGGGAAGCGGGATGTCGAGCTCGCGAACGTGACCGACGTTGAGCCGAGGAACGCCAGTGCCGAGGCGCCGTTTGTCAAACTGCTGGGTGATCGGCGGGGCTTTGAGTGCTTGGCGCACAAACGCCGCTTCGACGCACTCGTCGTTCGTCCGGATTCTGACCGAAGACTGCGTGATGTTGGCTCCTTCCAATTCCGGCGGAACGGATGCGACTTTGCCAATAGTGCCGACGATAGAAAGGAGCGTGTCGCCGCACTTCAGGCTTGCTCGCTTGTACTTCTCAGCAATCTCTTGAGTGGTCTTGCGCAGGTTGGCGACTTGAATGATATCGTTGACGATCTCGGTCGGGCGAACGTAGTAGACTCCTTCTTCTTGTTCCGGTCCCGGTTGAAGAATGCCGTAAATGATTGGTGCATCGTGCTGACGCAGATCGTCGACCTTCGCCCAAGCCCACCCCTCCGGCAACGCGCCGTTCCCGTCGCTCATACCAGGCCCTCCGGGCAAGGGAACAGGTCGCAGGGTTCAGGGTTCAGCGAATCGCAATTCCTGCTACCCGCAACCTGAAAGCTGAATCCTTCGTCATTCATTCCCCCGCCTCCAACAATTCCGCCAATGCATCCATCTCCTCCAGCGCCGTGGACAGTCGCTCCCGAATCAGCGACGCAGATTCTTCCGTTTCGGATCGATAACATACGCCCGTCATGAGCCGGCTCCGAAGAGCTGCTCGGTCAGTTCATCGCGGGTCATACCAAAGTGAGCCGCCACATCGGTCAGAATGGACCGGAGCGTGCCGACGCGCAGCGGTCGTGAACGGGAATGGTGACGTGGTGTTCTTTGTTCTGCGTTGTCGTCAGACGCATGTGGGAACCCTTTTGGCGGGTGATGGAATAACCCAGTGATTCCAGACGCTTTGCCAGCTGCCGCCCGGATTCGTCTCGGGGCAGTCTCATACGGTCAGCACCTCGTCGCGTACAATGTGCAGGCGAATCAGCTTCGGAGCGGCTCCGTCGTCAAAGTGGCATTCCACGGCATCACGCACGTTCTGCCGCAGTTCTTCCAGCGTATCGGCCTCGGTGAAGATCGAATGGCCGACCGCACGGGCGGTGAATCCGCCTTCGGTGGCATCTTCGACGATAAAGAGAATCTCGGTCATGGGGTGTCCTCCAGTTCGTTGTCGTCGCCCTCCAGTATACCCACCAGTGCATCCATTTCTTCCAGCGCTGTGGAGAGCCGCTCCCGAATCAGCAATGCAATCTCTTCCGGTTCGGGCAACGAATCCGATCCCGCTGAGTCCACATCTTTGAGCCAGCTGATATCCAGGTTGTCGCCGCGGGCTTTGATTTCGTCGCGCGTGAAGCAGCGGGCTCGGGAGTTTTCAGTGTTCAGTTTTCGGTTTTCAGTGAACTCGGCGAGGTCGTCTTCGGAGCATTCACGACTTGCGTGGTAGAAGTCTTCGAATTCCTGAAAATGTTCGTGCGTCAGCGGCGTGCGTTTGCCAAAAGCCGGCATGTTGGTCCGCAGGTCGTAGACCCAGACGTGCTGCGTGTTGCCCGTGTCGGATTTACCCCGTGTGAAGAACAGGACGTTCGTCTTGACGCCCTGCGCATAGAAGATGCCGGTGGGCAGCCGCAGGATGGTGTGCAGGTTGCACTTGTCCATCAGGTCGGCACGAATCCGCGTGCCCGTGCCTTCTTCAAACAGCACGTTGTCGGGCAGCACCACGGCCGCTCGTCCGCCGGGTTTCAACCCGCGATAAATATGCTGCAGGAACGCCAACTGCTTGTTGCCGGTCTGGAATGTGAAGTCATCGCGTGTGGGACGCCCTCCACCGCGTTTGGTGCCGAATGGTGGATTGGTCAGAATGACGTCGGCCTTCAGCAGGTTCTGGCCGTCCGAACCCATGGCGTCGCCGCTGGTCAGGTGCCCCTGAACTTTGTGGAGCATGCAGTTCATTAACAACAGCCGATGAGCGTCCGGGACGAGTTCCACGGCATGGTAGGCGTCTCGCAGCTGAAACGCCTGTTCGTCGTCGTCCAGATCGAACAGTTCGTTGGTGGCGTCTTCAATAAACCGATGGGCGGCGATCAGAAAGCCACCGGTTCCGGCGGCCGGGTCCTGAATGACTTCTCCGGCCTGCGGCTGGATGCAGTTGACCATGCACTGGATCAGCGGCCGGGGAGTGAAATACTGGCCGGCTCCGGATTTCTTTTCGCTGGCGTTCCGTTCCAGCAGGCCTTCGTACATGTCGCCCAGACCTTCTTCGCGGGCGCTGTACCAGTCCAGTTCGTCCAGACTCTGCACCAGCTTCGCCAGATTCTTGGGCTGCCGCAGCGACGTGTTGGCGTTGGCAAAGATGCCTTTGACTCGTTCACTGCCTTCCGTGCCCAGGTGGACCAGCATGGCTCGATAGAAGGCCAGCTGGTCGACACCGTCCAGATTCTCCAGATCCTGCCAGCGGTAGCCTTCCGGGAGCTCAGATTCCTGATTGGTTTCCTGCATCATTTTCAGGAACAGCAGAAAGCTGAGTTCGTTGACGTACTCCTGATAGGTGATGCCGTCGTCACGCAGGACATGGCACAGGTTCCAGAGTTTGGCGACGATGTCGGTGGTGTTCATGGGGGAGGTCGGTTTTCAGTTTTCGGTTTTCAGTTTTCAGTTTTCGGTTTTCGGTGTTCGGTTTTCGGTGTTCGGTACTTGGTTTTTGGTTTTTGGCTTTCAGGTGGGGTTGTTGAGGATGGAGCGGGAGAGTGCGTAGAGCATTCGGTTGATTTGCTTTGACTCCTGAACGATGTGATTCATTGACTCAGCGCTGAGGGTACCAATTTTATGAGCGATGTACGCCTGAGTACGAAGTTCCGACGAAGAACCGCGGGCGATGGACAGGAAACGCGCGAAGTCTTTGACAGACCGTTCGGATCCCTCGGCAATATTCGACGCAATCGATACCGCAGCCCGCTGCATCTGGTCTTTGAGCCCAAAATCTCGATGATCGACCAGGGACTCGTACACAAACACGGCTAAGTTGCACGCCTTCTTCCACACATCCAGATCCTCGAACGACTGAAACGCCACCCCATCGCCCTCACCCCGAGAGAAACCGAAAACTGAACACCGAAAACCGCAAACTGAAAACCGAAAACTGCAAACCCATCACCCCACCTGCCAGACAGAGTCCACGAGCTGTCGCAAGATATCCTCCAACCGGCCGTCGAACATCTTATTCAGCCGCACGAAACCTCCCTGCTGTCTGAACGCTCCGCTGTCGAATGATTCGCGATCAATCACCACGTTTTCTTTGATCTGCTTGCCAATCCGTTCCAGCCATTGCCGTTGCCGGGGTTCCCATTGCTGGCTGCCCAGAATTGTCCGGACCGCCCGGTCGACCCGTTCTTCATATGGCACCAGTGGTTCGTTCAGCATGGCGTACCGCACGAAGCCGACAATGCTGGCGGCGATGTCCTGATTGGTCGAATCACGCACGGCCGTTTTGATCGCGGTTTCAGAAAACCCGTGGTCTTCCAGCTGAATCTGCAGGTCGCGCAGATCTTTCCGGGTAAGTTCCTTCGGTCGCTGAGTGACCAGTACCAGTGCGGGGATATCGTCGGTGTGGCTGATCAGGAATTCTCGGAAGGATTCGAGGTAGTCTTCCGGCTTCTGTCCTGCTCCGTAACCGCGTTCGACGCTGAGCAGCCGGTCGGTGTGTTCTGAGACCAGCATGCGGGATCCGCTGCGGGCACGGTCGAGTTCTTTCACCAGTGTCGGCCGCTGATCGAACCAGTCTCGAAGTTCTTCGATGGACGCGTGTTCCCAGTGGTCTGCCACGGAGACCGGGTCATCGCCGGCAATGAATTCGAACGTCTGTGCCCACTTGTTCTGAATGGAACTCACCTTACGCCGCAGCTTGGCCACCAGCTGGTCACGAACATCTTCCAGCACCGGTGGATCCTGTTCCGTTTTCAGCCAGGTCACCAGTTGAGCGAATGAAGTGGCCGGCGAAGAAACCACGGGTTTCATATCCGTGTGTTTCTGCAGGGCGGCATACACGCCCACGGCGTCGTAGATGTGGAAGTAATCTTTGGTGTTGCCGTCGTCGTCCGTCCAGAGTCGGGTGGCTCGCCCCATCATCTGGTCAAACAGGATCCGGCTCTTGGTGGCTCGCAGAAAGACAATGTTGCAGATGGACGGGACATCAATGCCGGTGGTCAGCAGGTCCACGGTGACCACGATTTTGGGCAGCTTTTCATTTTTGAACCGTCGGATAGCCTCAGACGTGCGTTCGATGTCCCCCGTGATCTTTTTGACGGTCTCGTGCTGGAGCGGACCGTGCTCGGTCTGAAGCGCTTCTGTGAGCAGCCTGACCACCATGTCGGCGTGGCTGTCGCGGACGCAAAAGATCAGCGTCTTGCCCGGCAGGTGCGGATCCAGCTGGGTGGCCAGAAACTTACAGACGACCCGGTTGAAGTTTTCCGTGATGGCAATGCGATTGAACCCGTCGATTTCGACTTCGATTTCGTCCGGCGTGGTTTCGTCGGACACACTCTTTGTCAGCGTGTCGAAATATTTAACGGTTTCGCCGGCGGCCCAGTGCATGCCGCTTTCTGAAAGTTCGGTGCGAATAATGAAGGGCGGCTCGTGGTCGACCAGATTGTGGTCAATGACGGCCTGGCGATAGCTGTACTGATAAACGGGCGGGCCGAATATTTCTGTGGTGTGCAATGCCGGAGTGGCGGTCAGGCCGATACGAACGGCGTCGAAATGATCCAGCACCCGCCGGTACGTCGACATGTATTCGCGCTGATCGCGGTAACTGAGTTCCTGATCGCTCATTTCCTTGTCGAGCATATAACCGCGGTGACACTCGTCCACGATGATGCAGTCGTACTGATCGACCGGAAACGGCTTTTCATCGTCGTCGTCATCGATGACTCGTTTCACCATGGCCTGAATGGTGCAGATGTGCAGGCGGGTGTCGCGGTCCGGACGCAGATCACCCAGTTCCTTGACGTCGTAGATGTCGGTGAACGCCTGGAAGTTTTCCAGCTTTACATCTTTGAAGGAATCCAGCGCCTGTTCGCCCAGAGACCGTCGGTCCACCACGAACAGGATGCGATTGAAACGGCCAGCCTTGATCAGACGGTACAACAGACAGATCGCAGTCCGCGTCTTGCCCGTGCCGGTGGCCATCGCCAGCAGAATTTCTGTCTGGCCCGCAGCGATGGCCTTTTCGACGGCTTCGATGGCCTCGCGCTGGTAATACCGCAGGGGCAGGTAGTTCCGAGGTTCCTGCATCAGCTTCGTGTTGGCCGCTGCGATGTTCAATTTCCAGAGGTCATGCAGACCCTCTGGTGAATACCAACCGGTCAGCGGTCTGGGGTGGTTGGTCTGCTCACGGACGTCCCGGAACCAGACGCCGCTTTGATCAATCAGCTGACGGTGATAGGGATTGCCGTTCGTGGCAAATACGAAGGGAATGTGAAAGTCCTGCCATGGTCCCTGATTGTCGGCATGGTCCGCATCCTGTGGAAACGTCCGCGAGTACCGCTCTGCCTGATCCAGCGCGGAGCGCGCGTTCTTTCTCTTCCGCTTCGCTTCCACGGTTCCCAGTGGCAACAGGCCGACAAACAGGATGTAGTCAGCGAATCCACTGGCGGTTGGCCATTCGGCGATGGCGATATTGCGCCCCTTCTGCGGTCGCGTGCCTTTGTGGTGCTTCAGATTCTCTGTGTCGGCTTCCCAGCCGGCGTCTCGCAGCTGCTGATCAATCAGGCGGCGAGTATCGACTTCGTCCAGATCGATGTCGTCCGCGGCCTTCTGCGACGCCGCAACAATGGCTTCCTGTTCCGCCGGCGGCTTTTGTGCCTGTTGTTCGGCCAGTTCCTCCAGCAGTTGTTCGTATTCGGCAATCTGCTTTCTGGCCGCTTCTTCGGTTTCGGCGGCCAGATCGAGAGCCGCTTTTTCGTTTTCGAAGGACGTCTCTGCCTGGGCTTTGGCTGATTCGACTCGTTCGGCCAGTTCGGAGGCTCGCAGCTGGATGCCCTGGAGTTCTGCATCTTTCTTTGCCAGCGTTTCGCGCAGCAATTGCAGCTGTTCGGTCAAGGTGTCATCCGCGTCGGCCGGGTCCGGCGGCGGGACAAACGGTCCGGCTTTGTAGCTGGTGTTGCCGGATACGGTTTTGTGAAACCAGACCGCCAGCTGACGCACCAGCTTCAACTGATGAAAGGCTTCCCGCCGACTGCCAGCCAGTTCGTGCACGGCTTCGTTGCCGGCCAGTCGCACCGTCCGCATGATCTGGTGCAGCGACTGGTCCAGCAGGCCTCGATCACGCAGAGAGCGTTCCACATCCAGAAAGGTCTGATCCCGATGCGGCGTGATTCCGACCTGAGCCGCCACGCCCTTGGCCAGGGTTTCCGCCAGCTGGCGAATTTTGATCAGAGCGGTATTCGGATCTTCAAAGACAAATCGTTCCGCCAGCGCAGCCAGCTTCTCCAGCACGGGGTCGTGCGTGGACAGGAAGCCAAAGTTGACGGATTGCGTGGAAATAGCGGGGAACTCGCCGAACCTGACCCAGAGATGGGCTGGCCATTCTTACGGGACGACAGGGGATCTTCCACTCAGGGCGTCTGTTTTTGAAAAAACCGCCGTCCCCTTTGATTCGTTGAGCGGCCGATCGTTGGACTTCGTTCACCACCGACATGGCCCGAAGATACTGCCACTGAGAGCCCCAACGATGTCAGATCTCGAAGCCAGATACGGATTCCGCCGCCAGCTGGGGCAACTCACCGACCAGCAGCTGGTCAGCCGGCTGAATGCCGAAGTCGGCAATCGCGGCTCGGGGCAGGCGCGGATGAGTTTTCTTTCCTGCCTGCGGGATGGGCTGCTGAGACGTGATGTTGATTCATCGGCGATTGACTGCAAACGGGGCAGGGGGTTGAACGTCAGTCAACGAGTGCGGCTGCTGGGAGAGGTGCTGGTGATTGACCGTTGACCGTCCCGGACGTTTTCTGGCGCCAACTTCGGAAGAGCAGGCCCACAGCGCCGATCAGAAAGACCGTGATCGAGGCCGGTTCCGGAACACTCACGGCTGCGAACGCGATATCAGTAATTGGTGGCAGCCCGCTGGCGAACAATGCTGTGGCACCGGTATTGGGATTCACGCGGTAGATCTGGTCGCGACTGTAATCGGTCTGGCCACCGACGACGTACACGTTGCCATCCGGCCCCACTGCCGCACTGTAGGGATTAGGAATCGATGCCAGAGTTGTGATGGCCTGTGTGTCGGGATCGACGGCGAGCAGCAGATCTCGGTCCCATTGTGACAGGAACATGGTTCCCTTCGAATCGAATGCGATGCCGCGTGTGTCTGTGAGACCGCTGAGTTCCTCAGTGACGCTTCCCGTGTTCGGGTCAATTTTGAACACGGATGGCCAGACCTGGTTAGTCAGACCAGCGGTCATGTAGAGATCACCGTTCGGAGGATTTCTACACCTGTGCTACACCAGTGCCACCCATTCATCAGCTAGCCACAACGCACCCATGCCTGGCACCGCACTGCGGTTAGTCAGCTTCTCCGGAACTGTCCCGTCGGGAGCGAAGACGTCGGATAGCGGTCCTGCTGACTGCCGAACATAGGTGCTGCTTATATCTCAGGTAACTTCGGTGCAGCAAAGTGGCGCGAGCGATTGGTAAGTCCGTGCAGAGCAGTGTGCCAAGTCCGCCCAGTGGCACGCCCAAACAGATCACCCCCTGGTGCAGCGAACGTAGACAAGCGAAGGAAGCCGCCCCCGACCATACCACTCATGACACTCGATCACAGATTCTTTCGCGCGGCCGCTCAGAAGCCTTCGCGCCGGCCCACCAGAGAGGTGGTGTGGGGCGGCGGGAGGGCCAAATGTTGGCGGCCGGGCCCGGGGCACGCCCG
>JAVKCM010000295.1:0-26727 GCA_040222735.1 Fuerstiella sp.
GACACCGGGCTGATGCTGGACAGGGGCGGGTGACCAGCCGACAGCCCGCACCACCCACTGTCGGACTCGCAGCGTCAGGACGAACACGGTCGGAACCAGAAACAGCGTGAACACGGTGGAAACCAGCAGTCCGCCCAGCACCACACTGCCGATTCCGCGATACAGCTCGCTGCCGGCGCCCGGAAAGACCACCAGCGGCAGCAGTCCCAGCACGGTTGTCAGCGTGGTGATGAAAATCGGCCGCACGCGGGTCCTGATGCTGAGAGGAATGGCGTCCTCTGGCGTCATGTTGTCCAGTCGCATGTGATTCAGTGACTGATGCACAATCAGAATCGCATTGTTCACGACCGTGCCGATCAGAATCACGAACCCGAGCATTGTCAGCACATCCAGCGCCTGAAAGACAAACAGATTCAGGACGGTCAGACCGAGAATCCCGCCGACAGCGCCAAGCGGTACACTGAAGATGATCACAAACGGATACAGCCATGATTCGAACAGGGCCGCCATCAGCAGGTAGGTGATGACCAGCGCCATGAGCAGGTTCCATTTCAGGGCCGCCCACGCTTCCCTCAGCTTGTCAGCCGTCCCGGACAGCGTTACCAGATAACCACCTTCCAGCATTTCCGATTCCAGCAGAGGCCCGACAATGGATTCATTGATCCGCTGCATCGCGTCTTCCAGCGGCATCGTGACAGGCGGAGTCACCTGAATCGTCACCGCCCGCTGGCGCTCGCGTCGATTGATCTGCTCAGGGCCGCTGCTAAGTCGTACTTCGGCGACGGCAGACAACGGAACCAGCTGACCATCCGCCGTCGAAATCGGCAGTGAATCAAGGTCCTGCGTCCGCTGAGCAAACGATTCATCGCCCAGAATCGTCAGGTCAATCTTGTCTCCACCCGAGAAGTAGTCGCCCGCATAGGCCCCGTCGACAAGAGCATCGACCGTATATCCAAGGTCGGACGCATGGATCCCCATTTCGGAAGATTCCATCAGCCGCGGCTGGATGTGAATTTCCGGTCCCGACAGATCCAGACTGGGACGCGGCATCGCCTGAGCGTCCGGCAGCAGCGTCTTCACGTCGCTCAGCACCCGACCGCCGATTGTCACCAGTTGTTCCAGCTCCGGACCGGTAATTTCAATATCGATTGTGCGACCGCCGGTCAGACCACGCTCAAACAGACTGGAACGCTTGGCAACGGCAATCGTGCCCGGAAACTGTGATCCGACCTGTTTGATCAGAGGAATCAGTTCGCCCACACGCGTTTCATCAGCCGCCTGGAATCCCATAAAGACCTGCCGACCACGAACCACATAGAAGTAGTAGCTGATAATGGGATATTCCAGCTGCTCAGCCTCCGGACTGCCCGGATCCGCATTCCAGTACGGTTTCAGATCCTCTTCAATCTTTTCTCCCATCTCCATCAACTGGTTCATGTTGTAGCCGGGCGGTGGCGACACGCTGCAGAACACAAAATTTCGGTTTCCCGACGGCAGATATTCGACCTTCGGCCAGAACCACCAGCTGAGTGCCACCGACGCTCCCACCATCACAACCACAACGGCCAGCGACCGCACTGCCCCGCGCTGAATCCAGCGGTTCGTATTGATCACCAGACCCACCAACGAGGATCCGATGTACTGCAGAATCCGAGGTATCAGCGCCGCATGGCGCCGGGCAGGCTGGTTCTCTGCACCGACCACACGATTGTCAGGTGCTGAATCATCTGCTGAATCCTCTGCCGAACCATGGCCGGGAAACGCCCGAAACAGACGTGAGGCGGCCGTCGGCACCACCGTAAACGAAACCAGCATCGACAGCCCGACGGCACAACTGATGGCCAGTGCGATATCCCGAAACAGCTGTCCGGCCATCTCTTCCACGAACAACACGGGTACAAAGACGGCAATTGTCGTCAGCGTGGAGGCCACCACGGCCCCCCAGACTTCCTTTGTTCCGTTCACCGCGGCCGCGAAGGCCGTTTCTCCTTCTTCGTGTCGTCGGAAGATGTTTTCCAGGACGACCACGGCGTTGTCGACCAGCATGCCCACGGCAAAGGCCAGCCCGGCCAGACTGATGACATTCAGCGAGCGGCCCATCAGTCCCAGCAGCAGAAATGTGCCGATCACACTGATCGGGATCGCCAGCCCGACCACCAGAGCACCGCGGCCGAACCAGAAACCGGCTACCAGCACCAGTCCCAGTGTGACCAGCACATACATCGGCGATACATAGGCCGCCGCGACCGCGGACGCGGCAATCAGGGGAACCATCAGCAGCGTGCGCCGGTTCAGATGCAGAAACAGCAGCAGCACGATCATCGTCAGTGCTCCGCCGACAAAGATGTTCTGCTGAACCAGCCCGATCGCTGAGTGAATATACTCCGTTTCGTCGTAGTACTGATAAAGTTCCAGCCCGCGCTGCTTCAGAATGCCATTATTGAGTTCGACCGTCGCGGTTCGAATACCTTCCATGACCGACAGCACATTGGCTCCCGACGCCCGACGGACGGCCAGCCCGTTGCTGGAAATGCCGTAACGCCGCGAGACACTGTCAATTTTTTTGTAGCCGATCTGTACGTCGGCCACATCGCCCACGTAAATGGGAGCTCCGTCGCGAACGCTCAGTACCTGCTGTCGCACCTGCTCAGGCGTGCGAAACTGACTCAGCGTACGAATCACCCAGCGGCGTTTTCCTTCCCAGAAGTCTCCGCCGGACGTGTCCTTGTTCTGATTCTGCAGCGCGTTGCGCACGTCCGAGATTGTCAGCTGACGAGCTGCCAGGCGATCCGGATTGACAATGACCTGTAATTCCTCCTGACGGCCTCCGTAGGTATACGCATCCGAAACGCCAGGAATTCGTTCCAGCCGCGTTTCGATATAGTCCTCAGAAAACTTCCGCAGCTGCTGCAGGTCCAGATCCGGCGGCAGCAGTTCCTTCAGCTCCGGAAACTCACTGCCGTGCTGCTGCCAGGCCTGCTGCAGACGATATACCCGCAGGCCGGTATTCATGGCATGAGCAGCGGAATCAAGAACCGAAGCAGCTTCCGGATGCTGTTGCTGAAATTCCGTGATCCGCTCCACGTCGGGCGGACGGGCCGTCAGTACAAATCGGGCAATGGGACTGTCAGAAACATCCGAAGCACTGATGACGGGCTCCAGAGCATTGATCGGATACTCGCGAACCTGCTGAAGACGCGTGTTGACGCGGAGCATGGCGTCTTCAATATTCGTCCCGACGACGAATTCCAGCGTGATCCGGGCAGACGAATCCAGACACTCCGAGGTCATCTTCACCAGACCTTCGACACTCTGCAGCTGCTCTTCCTGCTCCTGCACGATCTCGCGTTCGACTTCCTGAGGACTTCCTCCGGGCCACCGTGTTTCGATGGTCAGTACCGGATTCTGAACCTCAGGCGCCAGCTGTTTGGGCATCCGCACCATGCAGATCGCGCCAAACAGCACGGTCAGCAGCACACCAACCGAGACTTTGACCGGGTTTCGAATAAATGCTTCTATCAATGTCATAATCAGTCCGCCGCCATGACGTCAGAAGATTCAGCGACACTGATCGATACCTGCTGGCCGTCCTTCAGTCGCTCGTTGCCACGCACCACAACGCGGTCGCCGGCCTTCAATGCACCCTCAACCTGAACCAGATTGTCGTCTGCCACGCCCAGCACCACCGGCACGGATCGCACCGTAAAGGATGCCGGAGCGCCGGTCGCTGTCTCAACCACAAACACATACCGCCGACTTCCGTTCAGCACCAGCGCGTCCTTCGGAACCAGCGGCATCACCGCTCGGCTTCCCGTCGGCAGGACAGCCCGGGCCAGCATCCCGGCCAGCAGCACCGGGCGGTCATCAATGATTCTGTTTGTCAGCCGCACGCGGACCGGAAAGGTGCGCGTCCGGTTGTCGGCCACCGGTACCACGCGATCCACCGACCCGGTAAATGTTTCGTCCGGCAGTTCCGGAAACTCGATCCGAACCGTGCGGTCTCGCTGCAGACGGACCGCCTGCTCGGCCGGGACATTACACAGAATCTCGACCTGGTCCAGCGCCACCACATCGGCGATCGGATCGGCCTGACTGACCCATTCCCCCACTTCCGTATACCTCGCCGCAATATAGCCGTTGAACGGAGCAAAAATGGTAAACTTCAGGATCCGATCCTCAATCAGCTCAACCCCAACCTGCTGCAGCGCCACACGAGCTTCCGCCTGAGCGATCTGTTCCGCCCGGGGCCCGGCTTCGATGCGACTGAGCGCCGCCTCCAGTGCCAGCAGACTCTGACTGGCAGCCTCAGACTGTTCAACAGCATCGTCGACTTCCGTCTGATTGACCGCATTTCGCTCAAACAGCTGCTCCAGCCGCTTCAGCCGAGTCAGCGAGTTCCGGTGCTGCGCCCGGGCAGCCAGCATCCGCGCCCTCGCTTCCGCCACCTCTTCCGGTCGCGAACCGTTCACCAGCTCGGCCAGCTCTTCCTTCCGCAGTCGCAGTTCGGCCTGAGCCGCCTGCAGCTCGATCTCCAGCGTGCCCGTCCTGAGCTTTGCCAGCGGCTGGCCGGCAGTCACCGCGTCACCCTGATCGATCAGGAACTCAATGACCCGCCCGTCCACTGCCGTCCCCACCGTACTGGTTCGAATCGGCATCACGGTGCCCACCACGCGGTGCCCCGTGTTCGATTCACGTTCCACCACGGTCGCCACCACAACGGTTGCCGTCTGAGCTCGAAGCGTCAGCGGCGCGAGAACCACAAAAGACAAGGCGACGATTACGACAGAGCGCAGGTAACTGCGGAGTAGCAGCATCGGAAGGATCTCAGCGGCGAGGTGATGTGGGAAGGAGGAACGAATCGAAACACGGTGTCTGCTGTGAACCAGAACGTCACGATACCGTGCTGTTACATTCCGACACAATTATTCCCGAAACCATCGCGCATTGCACGCGTGTTTACGCCGTACCAGCCTGCGGGGAATATACTGCTGCTTCCACGGCAGGTTTCGAACATGATGGACTGACACCGAAGAGATTCGAACTCTCAACTGCTCGGTCTTAAGCCGAGTGCCTCTGCCGGTTGGGCCACGGTGTCCAGCCTGACGCTCCACGGGACACGGATCAAAAATCACGCACCAAACGCTGACCGTCGGCAGAATTCTGTCGTTCGAAACGCTCCAGCACCCCCGGTCGGACTTGAACCGACGATCTCCACCGTGACAGGGTGGCGAGCACTCCGGACTGCTCTGCGCAGGGCGAATTGATCTTCAGAAACACAGCGGAGGCCAGGGGATTCGAACCCTCAACGGACCATGCCGCGGCGGTTTTCGAAACCGCATCCTCACCATTCGGATGACCTCCCGAGCTCCGGCAGCAGGAATCGAACCTGCGTCACAGCGGTTAACAGCCGCACCAACGTCGGCTGTGAAGACCAGGACGCACCAAAGCACACTTCGGTTCGCGGAAAATCCGACAGTCTTTCCACGTCTGAACAGACTCAAAAAATACGCCGCTAACGGTGTCGCGACCAGCCGCTTTGTGCGACGCCGTGCAGACGTCAACTCAGGATGATTTCCGGGACCGAGAAATACCCTGAGAACATCCGGCGTTCAGGCTGCGCGGCGTTCTCCCGCCGCAGGCTGAACCGCCCGACCTTTGCCGGAACGGGGCAGCGGCAGTGCGGTCGGCGATTCCACCCGTTCGGCCAGCCGGCATTCGTACAGCTTGGCGTGTACATCGGCGATGTAGTGTGCCCGGATTCGACTCGCAATCAGACCGCGACGGCCCTCCAGAAATCCCAGCCGCAGAATGTAATGGTTCAGAAACCAGATCCAGTGCTCAAACGGAAGCCGACACACCAGCTGCTTCAGAAACCGTCGCCGTTCCTGAGCGTTGCCGAACAGTTTCGGCCTGATGGTTTCATTGCCCCATGCCCCGGAGCTGAAATACCCATGACGCACTGCGGCTTCCCAGCTTGAATACTGATTGTGACGATGCAGATAAGCCTGCAGCCCCTTGAAGTCTTCGTGAATCAGGTGATGCCGCAGTTGCCCGACGCGTCCGTTCACCACCAGCCGCTCGTGGACTTCCATATCCATGCCGCCGGGATTGTCGTCCATGATATGTTCGAACCGGGCCGTCCCGGTGCGAAACAACAGCACCGCTGCATGCGAAAAGCCGCCGTAGCGAAATCGTCGCCCCAGAAAGTGAAAACCCTTGCTGATCAGATAACCTTCGCTGGCATCGGCATCGGTGACGACCTCACCGATCTCAGCCAGCAGTTCCGGGCCAACCACTTCGTCGGCGTCCAGCAGCAGCGTCCACGGGGTCACGATGTCCGCATTGTCGAGTGCCCATTGACGTTTTTTTGGATACCCGCCGGCGTAGTCGAACTGAATGACCTCGGCCCCCAGACGCCCGGCGATCTGCGGGGTGTCATCGGTGCTGTGGCTGTCAACCACAATCACCCGTTCCATATTGGTCAGGGCCTGCAGGCAACGACCAATATTGGCAGACTCATTCCGAACCGCGATCACGACTGTAACGGGCAGCGTCATATCCCTGACTCCGATCTGACCATCCTGGTCATGGCAACACCGCCGGGAAACACCCGGTCTGACTCAACCTGATGCCGGCGTATCCGACTCAACAGCAACGGTCGACGGAAGATAAGCCGCGTCGATCGATGCGTTAGGACCAGATAGTCGCGAAAAACGCGGATTCTGGCTAGATCGAATTCCTGCAAGCGTCCAGCGTGAATTCAATCATCGGAATTCTATCCTGACGGCGGAGCGGTATTCGAGTCCCCGTCCGCCAGCAGAAGGCGGCAGAAGAAAGCTGACGAAGCTGACCGGTGGCGCATAAAAAACGCCCGGGCTCTGGCCGGGCGTTCATCTGATCGGAATGAGCAGATTTGTCAGGCAGCAGCAGTCGCTTCCTGAGCGGATGCTTCCGCCTTCTGTTTCCGACGTCGTCGTACGGCAATACCAGCCGGGATCAGTGCCAGCCCTGCCAGAGCGAACGTTGTGGGTTCAGGATTGGCCGTAAAGGTCAAGGTCAGAAAACCAGGACCGCTGGCACCTGCCGGTGTCAAATCTGCCAGGTCCACAGCAAAGTTCAGCACGCCCGTCGTGGTGAAGGAGATGCCGCCGCCGCCGCCGGACAGACCACCAAAACGTAGATTTCCGGCGTTTGGACCAGCCGGAATAATACCTGACACCTGCAGAGGAAACGGCCCGCCGCCCGTCGCGAACGGAGCCGGGTTCCCGCCCAGCGGCGGAGCATCAAAACCTGCCAGAGCAGCACCGCCGGATGAGATCGCCACATCAACGCCGTTGATTTCCTTCATGCTATTGCCCGGATCGATTCCGTTGGCATTCAGCATGTTCGTCAGACTTACCGTGAAGAAGTACTCAGTCGACCCGTCCGTTGCCGCCGTCCCATCATCTGCCGTTGCGAAGATAAGGCTGAATGATTTGCCCGGATCCATCGCGTAGACGTCCAGACCAACCGAAACGGTATTCGGGCTTCCGGCCGCCGGTCCCGTGTAGTCGTTGTTTCCGACCGCTCCGGTCGTGACCACCGGTGCGGCACTTACGAAGGCATTTGCGGCCGGGTCCAGCGCGGCGAGGCTTGAACCGGTACCAACCCCTGAGAAGCCTGCGATGATGGCCGCATCGGCAGCAGCACCCATGCACAAAGACAGCGCCAAGGTGGCGTAAACACTGGATCGAATCATTCGAAACTCCAATCCCAAGGGGGAAGGCGGCATTAATGGACTGGTCCAATTTACTGATGATTCGGGTCAGTGCAACTTTTTTGGTCTGGCAATCTGGGAAATCTGCAAGAATCGGGCTGCACCGCACTATTCCAGCGTTTTGGCGGTACGATCGTATTCAGCGGCCAGGTCCTTCAGGCCAAGATTTCGGTAGGCGGTAGCCAGTCCCAGATGAGTCTGCCGGTTCGTGCTGAGTGCCTGAACGGCATATTCCAGGTCATCCACAGCTTCCTTCCAGCGGCCCAGTTTCAGATAGATGTGACCACGAGTATCGCGGATGTAATGGTTTTGGGGGGCTTTTTCCAGAATCGGCTGAATCAGCTTCAGAGCTTTTTCCGGCTCCGCCGGCTCCTTATTGGCCAGATACCAGGCAAAGTTGTTGGCGACGGTGGCCGCATCAGGTAGTTCCACGAAGGCGCGTTCCAGATGAATGCTGGCCTCTGCATCGTCCCCGTCGATCCAGGCAGAGGTTCCGAGCATCAGGTGGCTGATTCCGACGGCGCGTTTGGCGGCAATATTACGCAGCAGAAATCTTCTGGCATCCTCGGAGACGGTGCCCTGCTGATCAAGGATTTTCATCAGACGATCAAACAGGGCCGCTTCGTGAGGATTGTGTTTCATGGCTTCCGCCAGCAGGGCAAATTTCCGCTGGTTGTCTGCTTCACTGAAGCCTTCGACGGAGTCGGCCCAGTGAATATAAACCCGGGCCAGCGCCGTCCGCAGCAGCGCAGATTTCTCATGCTGAAACGCAGCGCCCAGAATCTCGGCTGCCTTTTCATACTCTTCCAGAAACGTCGTCGCCTCAGCCCATAAGATCCGATGATCCGGGTTCTTCGGATCGCTGTCGGAAAGTTCCTTCGCAAGTTCCTGAGCATCGCGGGCAAACTGCTCAGATCGGATTTTGTCGTCGACGGCCAGGCAGGCTTTGGCCAGCATCAGCCGATATCGAGGAGACTCAGGGTGTGTCTTCTGCAGATGAGCCACCGCCGCGCTCCACAGGCCCTGTTGAAAATACATATTACCCAGCAAGGCATTCGCGGCCGTGTGCTTTGGATCCAGCGTCAGAATGTGATTCAGATGTACGCGTGCCGTTTCTGCCTGCTGCGGCTGAACGGGCCCGGATGTCAGAATCTGAGTGGCTTTCCAGAAATGAGCCGGCACGTAGACCGGTCGATCGGCCGGGGCCAGTTTGTCCAGGATGGCCACCATTTTTGCGACATCGTCAGTAGCCTCGGCCGCCCGTGCCAGGCTGAACAGTGTATCGTTGTCAGTAAGACCGAGCGCGGCGGCTCGTTCAAGATACAGCTTCGCTGTTTCCCACTGTTCGGCACTGCAGGCGGCCATCCCTGCCGTGCGGTACTTTTCGGCGCGTGAAAAACCCGGCTTCATGCCAACAACAAAATAGATACAGACAGCGGCCAGCAGCAGTGTCGGCAATCCGCGCAGCAGGTGGACCATTCGGCGATCCTTCCACCACGTGGCCGTCAGCTTGACGCCAAACGCGCCTGCCCGCCAGAGTGCGCGAAACGGAAACGACACGATCAGCCAGGCTGTGCCGGCAGCCGCTGCGATCTTTTCGCCAGGAGTTTTAGGGGCTTTGAACCCGGTGGAACGACCGAAGAATCCCATGACTACTTCGCCTCCTTCGCTTCAGAAAACTCCAGAGCTCTGGCGCGCAGTATGTTCTGAGACATCACAAACAGTCGCAGCAGATCATCAGTCTCCTGTTCTGTGAACGGACGCGACAGCCGGGCCAGAATCTGTGTCTGAACGTACGGCGGACCGGCCAGCGTCCCCACGTTCTTATTCGGTGCGGCCTCACCAAATGCCTCAAACCGACTGGCCGCCCGGTCATCAACATCGCCGCGTGCTTCTTCCTTGACAACCGCGTCTACATGTCCCTGCATATCACACAGCTGAAACAGCAGCACCGCGTTGCCGTACAGCGGACGCTTCAGGTAGCCGATCGCCACCGCCCCTGCTGCCTCCGGTGCGATTTTCTGAACCTCATCAGCGGGAATCACACGGCTGCGTTCGATCTGCCAGCCAATCTGCGAATAACAGACACACAGGTCGTGAATACCGTCGTACGGATAGTCAATCGAAACCATGGCCGTCAGATCGCCGCGACGATAGTACCACTGCTGACTGGCCTGTCCCAGAGGATCGCCAAAGACGCGTTCCACAGTCTGGTAGTCTTCACGTTGAAAACCGGCTGCCTGCTGCGGCAGCGTCTCCGCCCCCAGCGGTGGCAGGTCGAAGTCCTGCTGCAGCACTGAAGCCAGGCCGGGAGCATTCTCAGGCATTCGAACCAGCTGAGCCGCACCCACGACAGGGAAGATGGCCGCCAGGCAAACCACTGCTTTCTGCAAGCCGCTTCCGGCCGCAGCAGGTTTCGTGCGGCGACGTCGGTCCCGGCTCTCACCCTCGCCTGTCTGCCATTCGTAGACCCAGTTCAGCAGCGACGGAATTCGTGAAGGAAGAATGAACATCAGCAGCTGATCCGTCGTAAACACGAAGACCAGCGAAAGACAGAACAGCAGAAAGCCAAGAGCTTCGTGCTTCCAGCCCATGCTCAGATCCATCCGCCACCCCAGCGCGACGGCTACGGTCCCAATGCGCGCAACATTTTCAATCAGCACCAGCGCGAAGGTGCTGGCCAGCAGAAAAATGGTGTGAACAACACCGCGCTGCAGCCACATGCAGAGAAACAGGGCAGCAGCCATCAGCACATACAGCGAATGGATACCGCTGCACGCGTCGGCAATGAACAGCGGTTTCCCCGGCAGTTCGATCACGTTGGCATAACTGTTGTGCAGGACACCAAGCTGATCCAGCACGGAACTGGAAATACGTGTCGTCACACCCCTCAGGCGTACGATCAGATCTTCATCCATGCCAAACGGCAGCGGAATCACGATCCAGCAGAAAACCCAGACTGAAAACCAGTTCCGGACACATCGCCAGCCACCGAACACGAGCATCACCCCGAACCATCCGAACATGCCACTGACCGCCGCCACCCACGGAGACCATGCCCAGGTGGCAAAAACCAGACCGGCCAGGGCCACCAGCAACAGGGAATTCCCAATGATCAGCTCTCGTCGGGCCAGTGGTTCCAGCGACACAGGTTCGCTGCCGGCATTCAGCAGCCAGAGCGCGAGGGGAAGCAGAAACAGAAACTGGTAGTGGGGGCGTTCAAGCAGGCCACCGATGTGCCAGTAGAGCAACGGCAGAAAGCCAGCGGCAACAAGGGCCGGCACCAGCCATCGATGTCGGTCCTGCTCTGCGGGAATTGACTGTGTCGACTCAGACATGTAGATCCACTGCGTTGAAAAACCTGCGTATTCTTCGTCTCCGTGGGCCAATACTACTGACAGCAGCATTCGCATGCCAAAGACAATTCCGGCCGAGCCGACACCCACATTGCGACGCGTCCCTGTGGCCCCGGTTATACGGATGCGCGGTCTGCCAGCCACAGAATCCACCGGTCAGGGTCCTGCCTGTTCCACAGTCCGTTCAGATCCCGAGAAACGTCTCAGACGGAACGAGGCTGTTCTTCCACGGAAGGCTGCCCTTTTCTGGATCTCCGCATCTCCTGCCGCTTCATCACAATCCAGCCTTCGTACATCGCCATCATGCGACTGAAGGTCCAGCCAGCCCGGCCATCCAGACAGCCCCGCTGCACGACGTACTGATAGAAGAATCGAAACGCAGGGCGAAACGGCAGCCGGCGACTCAGCGAACGCAGCGCACTTCGTCGGACGGCCCGGTCGAAACTGAACAGGTTCTTCCACTTCAGCCCGCTGTACTGCCGCAGTTCCAGCTCCGCTTCCCGCGTCGAATATCGATTGTGACGGTCAATCCAGTCCGTCAGCCCCTTGCTGAAGGCAAAATGAAGAAACGGCTCGCGGATCACCCCCATCGTACCGGCCACCTCGGGCACGGCCACCTCGCCATGACCGCAGTCTTCGAACTCCACACGGCCCTGGCGCACCAGACGCATTATCCAGACGGGAAATCCGTCCGAATATTTCAGCCAGCTGTCCAGCAGCATGGTTCGGCGACACATGCGAAAGGCAACCGTGCTGTCGTCTGCGTTCTTCAGGGCCTGCTGAATTTCCTGCCACAGTTCCGGGGTGACAACTTCATCCGCATCCAGATGCAGCACCCAGTCGTGCTTCAATCCGGCCGCTTCCATCGCCCAGTTGCGCTGGGCGGCGAAACTGACAAACTTGTGGCGCACGATGCGGGCCCCACCCGCCTCGGCCAGCGCGACCGTCCGATCCGTAGACCCATCGTCCACGACCACGATATCGTCGGACCATGCCACCGCACCGACACAGCGCGCAATATTGACTTCTTCATTACGCGTCAGAATGACAACACTGACCGGCACGGAACCAGGACCTTTATCGGATTCAGTCATCGTCCGATTCCTTCAGTTCACGCCGGCGAATCATTCGAGCCGGATTACCGGCAACAATCGTCCACGGCTCCACGTCCCGGGTTACCACAGACATCGCGCCCGCAACTGCCCCTTCACCCAGTGTGACGCCGGGGGCCACGAAGGCTCCCGCACAGACCCACGCCTGGTCGGAAATCGTGATCGGTGCCGACGTCAGACGCATATGAGAATCCGTGACATCATGAGACGCCGTGCACAGAAACGAATACTGCGACACCGTGGCATGGTTGCCGATGACAAGACGATCGACACAGTAGCAGTCGGCATGATGTGCCACCGCCGCCTCTTCGCCAACAACCAGATTCCATGGCCCCCAGATGCTGACACTGGGCGAGATGCGCGCGTTCCGGCCGACAGCCGCTCCGAACAGGCGAAGTATCATTCGCCGCCAGCCGAAGCAGATGCGCGGCGACCAGCGAAACAACGTGGCCCAGACAACCGCCCACACAACGCGGGCTATCTTGTTGCCGAAGGAATGAGGACTGGGACAGTCTTTTTTGCTGACCTGGACGGGCATCCGTTTCAGTTTTCTTCTGTCAGATCTCAGAAACCGGCAGCGCACGAACTCACGGCGGCCTCGTCCATGATCAGTCGTTGCCAGCTCTGAAGAACCTTTGGCTTGTCAAATTCCAGAGCCGTTGCGCGGAGATCGATCGTCGGACGCAGGGCACCGGCCGCGAAATCAGACAGACGCTGCGACAGTTCGTCCACGTGACCCGGCTCGAACATCCATTCCCTGCCCTGACGCTCTGCCAGCTCGGGAATCGCGGCCACCGATGAGGCAATGACGGGCGTGTCACAGGCGAATGCTTCCAGCACAATCAGACCAAAACATTCGAGGGCCCTGGTGGGCAACACAAAACAGTCTGCCGACGCGTAAGCAGCCGCCAGCCTGTCTTCCGGCAATCGCCCCAGCAGTCGAACGTTCGACTCCAGCCCGGCCCTGTCGATCATCTGCTGCAGCGCCTTTTTCTGACTTCCATCGCCACCAATCAAAGTGCGGAATGGCACACCGTCGCGGGCCAGGCGTTGACAGGCCTCAATCAAAGTATCCAGCCCCATCCGCGCTTCCAGACGACGAAGCGTAAAAAACAACGGTTTGTCCGTGTCCCAGGCTTCGCCCAGCTGACTGCGAAGAGCACGGCGGTCGGGCACGGGACGGAACCGATCTGCCTCTACCCAGCCCGGGGCCACCACTCCTTTTTCCGTAACACAGCGGCCATACTTCTGCTGCAGATTCTGCAGCGTGTAGCGGGAAACCGTCTGGACGCGGTCCGCCAGCACGATGTTGC
This sequence comes from Fuerstiella sp., assembly GCA_040222735.1. Taxonomy (GTDB): domain Bacteria; phylum Planctomycetota; class Planctomycetia; order Planctomycetales; family Planctomycetaceae; genus Fuerstiella. Next base: position 13,538 of record JAVKCM010000295.1, read on the forward strand.
GACGGTCCACCCAACGCGCTGCCCGACCGACCAGACGCTGCAACAGCGTCGGCCCACCGGGACCCAGGTTGCTCAACAGTTCGTCATCGAACGGCGAATGGACGGTATAGTTTTTGAAGACAGCCTGACGATTCAGAGCAATCGCAGCTCCCAGACCCTGCAGCGGGCTGTGGCTGCTGAGCGCATGGACCCGATTGACGTGATGGATGGACCGCACGACCGCTCGTGTCTGTCGGACGTGGTACATTAATTTCTGAACGCCCGCCATTTCGGGCGGCGGCGGGGAATAGCGATAGATTCTGACACCGTCCTGCTGTTCGTGACGGGGTGCCTCGGGACTGGTGGCACAGCAGACATACGACACCTGCTGACCGGACGCCGCCAGATCCCGTGCAAAATCCGTCGCCAGACGAAAGGCGCCGCCGATCATGTCGCCATACCACGCATGACAGGCCACCAGAATGTGTCTTTCAGAGACGATGGTCATCGCTGCTCCTGCCCCGACGACAAACCGGCCAGCAGGGCGGCTGGTTTCTGTTCAACAGCCATGCGGCCGGCGTCCCGTTTTTCCACCTCTCTGAGCCTTGTTTCGGCGTAATACGAAGCCGGCAGTCCCAGCACCATGCCGATCATCATTGTCACCAGCAGGGCACTCACCGGATCACCGCTGAACTGCTGGTGCGAAATCGCATAGGAGGCCGCGTCACCACAGATGATTCCGATCAATCCGAGCTGCAGCAGAATCTGGCTGCTGCGAGGCGGCAGCAGCCGCATCGACTTCGCAATCGCTCCAATTACCAGACACAGACTGCAGAAGAGCAGCAGGACCCCCGGTACACCGAATTCCAGAAACAGCCGGCTGATTCCGTCTTCCTGCCAGCCGCGGGCGGAACGGCTGGTCTGGACGTTGGCGTAATGGCGTCCCTGAGTGGCAGTCCCCAGTCCGGCACCGATAATTCCGGACTGTTTCAGTGTCGTGATCGTGCCGGACACGATCAGCGCGTTCGCTCGTTCTCCGCCCTCCGTAAACAGGCTTGTCGCGTAATCGGTGTAATCAGAAGCTTCATCCGTCGACCAGAAATAGACCGTGACCGCCCCTCCGAGCGCTGCGGCCAGGAGAGACACACCGGCCAATCGACTGACACGGGCCACCCGGTACATCATGCCCAGCAGCAGAAAAGTGGCCACAAACACCAGAGGAATTCCGATCATCTTGCGGCGACCGGACAGCAGCACACAAAACGCCGCCCAGACGGCAGAGACAATCCATAGAGGACGTGCGTTACTTCTTTTGCGTATCGCAAGCAGCAGACTGAACATGATCACATGGGCCGCATGAAGTCCCATGCTGTCGGGACTGCGATACCAGCCACACATCAGGTCCACGATTACTCCGGGACGATATCGAATCCAGACCGCATCGATTCCTCCAAGCGCCGGGATTTCCATCTTCAGGTACTCCATCGGCACGCTGATCAGCATGATCGCGTTCACGATGACGTAGCACCGCAGCAGCCCCAGAATCGATTCTTCCGTTCTGCACAACGCGAATCCCGCCACAATACCCAGCATCGGAATCACATAAGAGGCGGCTCCGATCGTGGCCATCAGCCAGCCACGGTGATAGCTGATCGCCGAAATCCCGAAGGCCGGCAGCAGGGCAATAATCAGCAAATGAACAGCCGTGCGTACGCCCGGGTAGTTGCGAAACAGCGTCCGCAGATCGTTCCGCCTGGCGAAGGCTGCCACAGCCACAATGACCAGCCAGACCACCGATCCACTCAAAGTGACCACCACCGGCTGCTCCGGAATCAGCTTTCTGATCGGGTCCCGCAGTACATCAATCAGAATGCCGGCGTACAGTCCCCGCCGCCAGTCTGCCAGGGCAATCAGGCAGGCCAGGACTACGCAGCAGTACCAGATGGCTTCAATCGATGACATGTGGAAAATCCATACACCTGTTCAAGTTCAGCGGCAACCTGTCGCGGTAACGTAAATCCGCCCCAACCACAGGCCGCTGACGGCGCTGTCCCCGGCGTCTGCCACCAACTGCTATCCGCCATTGGACTCACCGGGCTCCCCGGACACAGCCCTGACAGCAGCCGCCATTCCTTCGGCCGCAGCCGACGGTGAATACCGCCGCACGAGTGCACGACACGCCGGCCCCATCTGCCGAACATCTTCCGGCCGCCCGGCCAGTTCACTCATCAGTTCCGCCAGCCGGTCCCAGTCTCCGAATGGAAAGACCCAGCCGGTTTTGTCCTCGACAATCAGATCAGACGCACAACCCACCTGATCACTCACCACCGCAGGCAGACCACACACCATTCCTTCATTCACCACAAGCCCCCACGTTTCTCCGTGATCCGACGGCAGCGCCAGCAGGTCCGCCGCCACGTAGGCCTCCACAATTTCCGTCTGATTCAGAAAACCCGTGAATGTCACCGGCAGGCTCCCCTGCTCTGCCAGCGCCTCACATTCGGCCTTCAGGGGACCATCCCCCACCATCAACAGATGCAGTCGGGCTCCGTGTTTCACAGCATGACGAACCGCGTCCGTCAGTTCGACCGGATGTTTCTTGGTTTCGAATTTTCCGCAGTACAGAAAACACAACACACCGTCAGGAATCCTCCAGCGTTCGCGAATGGCGGCCGCCTGATCGGCCGCCACGGCGGCTGCCTTTTCGAATCGATCGTTGTCAATGCAGTACCGCGCGTCAAACATCCGGTCATCGCTGACCCCATGACTGCGATAGAACTCACGACTGGCATTCCCGATCGGCAGACAGGCATCGTAGCGGCGAACCAGTTGCCGCTGCAGCATCCGCTTCCACCACGGCCGAGGCCTCAGATTGTTGGCCTCACCTCTCACAATACACGGAATTCCGAGCCGACGACAGGCCTGCAGAGCCTGCAGGCAGGTTTTCACCACCCATCCGTTGACGATCACCACGTCGATCTTTCGCCGGCGAAGTTCGTCGTGAATGCCCGGCGTATTGCAGCCGCCGAAATGGGTCACGCCGGGGTCCGCCGATACGTTGTTCAGCACGCTGTATTCGTATCCTTCCAGCAGCGGCAGATCCCATTCGAAGTGAACCCCGAAACCAGCCCCCTGAGCGGCCGCGTCCGGCAGCATGGCGAACAGGACCTGAAAATCGAGGTCTGTCCGTTGCGCCAGATGCCGGAAAACCGGGACCTGATACTGAATCGGATGACTGGTAACGAAGGCAACGCGTGGCATGACGCTACTATGACAGGCGGTGCATCAGACGCAGCCAGCAGGTCGCCTGATACCGCAGAATAGAAGTTGCCGTTCCCGGATACTCCCCTGCAATCCACAGGATCCCGAGAATCGATGATCCGGGCAAAGTCGCCAGGATCGGAAATCGAAAGAAGCCCGGCTTCCTGAAAAAGCCGGGCTTCTGTATTTCGAATACAAGCCGTCGCCGGATCAGTCGCCGTTACCGCGCTGCACGAGTGTGACTGTGCCGCCAGCGACTGCGTCAACGCCGGCCGTGATTCCCTGAAGCACGTCCGCTTCCAGCGTGATGTCGTTGCCAGCAGTAATCTGCCCGGCTCCTACACGAATCAGGCGATCATTGATCCCGTTGCCGACAGTGCCGATCGTCCACGAGAAGTCATTGCTGACCGTGATCGCGACCGTCAGATAGCTGATTCCACCGGAGGTTACGGTCATGTTGTCCAGCGCCGTGCCACCACCGATCGTCTGCGTGAACACAACACCGCCGTTGCCCGCATTCACAATCAGGTCGAAGGCACCGTCAATGGTACCCTCCACACGCACCTGACTGGTTGCGGAGCCCGATGTGTTCAGCAGCTGTGAATCGCCTGTCAGGGTGACGTTTCCGATCAGCGACGCATTTCCTGCCGTGGCATCCACAATACCGTTCAGGTTGATGGCATTTCCACGAGCAGCGATACTGGCCGCCTGAATATTACCCAGATTCAGTGTGGCGGCATCGTTGCCGCCACTGGTGCCCACGCTGAAGAGACCGGTATCCGTGGTACTGGCAATAGTCACGGTGCCAAGCTCGCCGCCAACACCACGAATGGCCAGGCTTCCGCCGTTCCCGTCATAATTGGCCAGGCTCAGATCACTGCCCGTTCGCAGCAGAACAGACAGCGGACCACCCCCCACATTGTTCACCGCCGCCCCTGCGTTGCCCATGGTCACCGTGCCGGCGCCTGCCGTCTGTACCCCGCCGACCAGATTCAGCGTATCAACGTTCAGCGCCAGCAGCCCGCTGGACACAACGGCGGATGAAGCCAGCGCGTTCAGCGTGTCGGCGTTGATCGTCAGGGAGGCATTCGGTCCGCCCAGATTCACCTGAGGCTGATCTGTGCCAAGGCCGAGAACCGGGAGAGCCGCACCAGCCGCCGGTGCGTTGACGGTGGCTCCGAGCGCATTGATCGTGATGGCGTTGTTGCCCCATGTTGTCTTGGCGGCCAGGTTGCCACGCAGTTCCAGCGTCCCACCTGCCGTCAGCTTGTTGATCACCACGTCCCCTGTGCCCGCAGCCACGCGATAAATGGCCAGGTTGTCCGTCTCAAACGTCAGCGTGTTGGCGTTCTGCTGAATATCTTCCGAGACAATAATTGCCCCGCCTTCGAACTCGGTGTCCGTGGTGAGATTCATCGCCCCGGTGGCAATCGAATTATCCGTATTCGGATGAACTCGCACGATGCCGGTCGCCGAATCTCCGAACTGGAATTTACCGAAGGCCCCGACCGCGATGTTGGACAGGGTGTTCGTGGTGATTCGCGTATTGACACCGACACGTGTGTGAGTCGGGTTGTTGAAGAAGTCGAGCGTTCGCCCCGCCACAGCCGGAGCAAAGGTCGCCGTTCCGGAGCCGCTGCCGGTGACAGTCCCCTGCAGACGGATGTTGCCGCCGCGAGCCGTCAGGTCTGTGTTGACATTCACGGCCTGAGTAGTAACGGTGTCGCCGCGGACGGTCAGCGACTGCAGTCGAGTACCTGTACCGACGGCACCTGTCACTTCGGAATTGCCAAAGTTCCCCCCGTCCAGTGTCAGGGCGGTCGTGTCTGCAACGGCGGCATCAATGCTGCCCGTCACCAGAACATTCTCGCCGGTATCCCCGCCGCTGGTCACCACCACACTGGCTCCGCTGACCGTTACCGTTCCCGTCAGCTGAACACCACCGCCGCTGCCTTCCGTCGCTCCGTAGTTACCGGACAGCCCGATCACGGTGGCATCCACTGTAATGGCCTGTGCCGTAGCACCGGTCAGCTGGGCGCTCGCGAGTGTTCCACCACTGCCCTGCACCGTCAGAAAGGCGACACTGGAGATCGCACCATCAACGTCGACCAGAGTCGGAGCCTGCAGATTCAGATTGCTGGTGTTGCCGGTAATCGAACTGCTGAAGGTGACGCTGCCCGTTGAACTGACCAGGACATCTCCGACACCGTCAAATGTCGTCGGACCAACGACGCTGACGTTGCCTGCGCTGGCCTGAAATGAGGTGGCATTGACCGTACCGGCACTCACGTCAATGGCCGTCGCGCTGACGGGGCCGTCAAAGTCGGCGTTGCCCGTGGCGTCCACGTCGACCAGCGTGGAAGACGACAGCTGACCACCGACCGACACCCCGCCCGCCGTTGCATTCAGCACTGTATTGTTGACCGTGGTGTTGGTCAGCGGCCCGGAAACGGCGATACTGCCCCCGGTGATGCTGCCCGCAGAATTACTCATCGTGGTCGTCGGCGATGTGATGGTTACCACTCCACCGGTGGACACCGCATCAGAAAGGGCCACCTGGGTTCCGCCCGAAAGACCAATGGCCCCGGTACCGGACGTCACGCTGGTTAACCCTCCGGTGCTGCCGGCCTGCAACAGATTTGTGGCATTCAGGCTGATGTTTGCAGCACCGCTCAGGTTCACATTGCCGCGCAGCTGCACGCTGCCGCCGTCAATGGTCAGGTCTCCCGTCCCGGTCACCTGCCCCGTGCCGCTGTTCACTTCAACCGTAGCTGTCCCCGCGTCAATTTCTGAGTTGCCCGTCACGCTCACGGCAGTATTGGACCCGGTGGCACCCAGACTAATATCCAGATTGCTGGTGAAGATATCGCCGCTCAGCGTGATCGCTGCCGCGTTCAGAGCAACCTTGGCCGATGCCACCCGGTTGCCGCTGGTTCCGATGCTGCCGTTAATCGTCACCTGGTCAAAGTTGGCACTGGTGCGAATTTCCAGGCCTTCCTGTCCTCCGCGCCAGCTGTTGACCGTCAGGGTGTCGTTACCGTTACCGGTCCCCCCCATGACCACCTGATTGAATGTCGGAAAACCAACAGCATTCGGATTGAACGTCACCGAATTGGTGCCGCTGCCGGTCGCAAAGGCGGCCAGTCCGCCAGCCGCGTTGATGGTTTCGGCCGTATCCGTAAACGTGTACTCGGTCCCGTCGTAGCTGATCGTCAGATTGTTGTCGACGTTCTGAGCACCGTAAATCATCAGGCCGCTGGCCAGAAGATTCAGATTCGCCGGGCAAATTCGGTCTTCCAGTGCTTCAACGGGTCGTGCCTGATAAGTCTTGCGGCGGCGTGAAGAACCGGGATTGGCAGCGAGCAGTTTGCGAAGACGTGTGCGAAACAGGTTCAACATTGCAGGGGTAACTCCAATTTTCTCAGGCAAAACTGCGTCAATTGCACAAAAAACGCGCACGGTGCGCATACAGAAATACAGCTCATGAGACTACAGAACCCGCCCATCCGATTACAAAACCTAAATTACCGAAAATCTCGATTTTGCCGGAACAGGGTGTTAGGCCGATTCTCACCCTTCAGCCAGAACTGACGGTCTGCTGAATCTGGTCACCGCCCCCTGGTCCCGCCTTCGTTCTGCCGACTCACACACTGACCACCGGTCAGGCTCATTGATGCTTACGATCTCTGTTCATGGTCGGCCCGGGGCGAATCTTCGGAAGACGCCAGAGCAGGTCCCTGCCACGACAGCCGACAGGCCCACACAAACGCCCGTATTTCTCCCAGCAGTTTCACGGGGATAAACCACGGTCTGGCGAGATGAAACTTTGTGCAGAATTCCCGGACCATCCGCCTGCTGATGTACTTCCAGCGGTCAAGGCCACGGCCCTGACGGAGCGCAAAATAATAATCGCCCACGCCGTGGATCGGATTCGCTGACGCCAGATGATTTCCTGCCAGCCGGGTGCCCCCCCGGGCAACCCGAAGATGTTTCAGACTGGCCCGGGGCTGAAACAGCACTTTACCCCCGTGGGCAATGACCCGCCGCGAAAATTCCGTATCAAAGCGGTAGGCGGCGCCCTTGAAGTTTTCATCAAATCCTCCCAGCTGCAGACAGCGCTGCCGCGTCACCGACATATGTCCGGACATTCCATTGTAAATTTCACACTCAACCGTGGAATGAAAAGGAAACTCCAGGTCACACTTCAGGCCGGGGGTCGGCGTCTCACGAGGAATGGGCTCCGGTTGCTGCCAGGGCTGGATGATCTGACCAACCACACACCAGATCTTCGGATCGTGATGAGCCGCAGCATGAACGGCGACAAATCCCGGTGTCGGCTCGACATCATCATCCAGAAACAACAACAGGCGACTGTCGCTGTGCAGCAGCCCGACATTCATGGCCGCCGGCTGCGACGCGATACGCGGCGTCAGGACGGTGACCCGCCCCTGCTGCTGCCATTCGTTCAGCTGCCGCGAGGTATCCGGTTCGTGCTGTTTCGTCTGATCGACGACGATGACGTGCCCCGGCGGTTCCGGTTCATCCAGACAGGCGCGGACCGTGTTCAGCAGAACCTGCTCCCGACCGATCGTGGGAATGATCACGGTGACATCAGCAGCAGTGAATGGCGTTTGATTCGTTTTTGACAATGGATCGTACTCAGCTTATTCGAACAGCGCGTGCCCGGACAACGGGGGAGCGATGATTCTGACATAGTGAATCGGCAGGCCGCCGATCGTTGTGCAGCACAGTGCGCGGGACAGGAGAAAACAGATTCGTGCGCCGAATCTGTGGGTAAAGCTGTTGTCATCATACACAGACCGGGAAGACCTCAGCTCAGACTCAGCAAACCAGGCTCGCTCGATCATTGGGACAAGAATACGACCCGTGCCGGTCTGAGAGAAAGCGGTCGAGAAAAAAGGTTGCGTTCAGGATTCATCTTCCTCAGAGCCGGTCGTCGGTTCGATCACACTTGCCCGGAATCGATGATCGAGCGCAGACAAAGGCGGGTCCGATCCATTGCCTTTGCTGTTGAGGTCGGAGCCGAGCCCGGGGGGCGACTTTTTCAGACGTTCGAGGCGCGCCGTCCGATGAAAAGACGAATCCGCTGATACCGTCGACGTTTCCCGACGCAGCCGCCCGGGCTACGCCAGCGTCGCAGACCTGTGCCGAAGCAACTGACGATAGAATGCCTCGGCGTCGGCCGCACAACGATCCCACGTGTGCTGCTCAGCAGTCGCGCGGGCCGCAGCCGAAATTCGCCGTCCCAGGTCCGGGTCCCGCATCACCTGTGCTGCCGCTGCGGCTGCCAGATCCGGCCGGCCGGGCGGAACCAGGCGGCCGGACACGTTGTCCTGGATGTAATCCCGCATGCCACCGACGTTCGTCGCCGTAACGCACAGGCCGCGCGACATCGCCTCCAGAGGTGCCTTGCCGAAGCCTTCAAAGTATGACGGAAACAGAAAGGTACCGTGCGTGTCCAGCTGGTGCTGCAGCTGCGTCTGGTCCATCCAGTCGATCATCGTTACCCGATCGCGGATGTCGGCATCCAGCAGTTTCAGTGCCTGAACATGGTGACCTGCCCCGCAGACCCATGTCATCCTCGCCCGAGGGTTCTGCTGCAGAATCAGATTGACGGATTCCGCCAGCACCGAAGGAGCCTTGAAAAAAGCCAGCTGCCCGATGTACAGCACGCGCTGCAGCCGATCGTCTGTCATCGGAGCGACGGCCTGATCCAGAAAGACCTGCGGCACACCCTGAGTAATCTGACCAATTCGGTTCGCGGCCACTTTGTAGCGCAACTTCAGAAACTCAGCGTCCTGCGTGCATGACACAACGAAGCCATCAGCCGCGGCAGCAATCGATTTCCACTGACGATCCAGCAGCCGACGAATGACTCGTGAGGCAACACCGCGCAATCCTCGGTTTTCCGGAATCCCAAGCTGCCGCCGCCACACGTCGAGATCTTCTTCGGAGCGGGTTTCGTGCCCGTGGCTGCGATTGACGAAGACTCCGGGCCGGTTCTGCCGGCGATGTTCCAGCGCCGCACGATGGGCGTGGGGCTGGTTCAGTTCAATCACATCATAACTGTGTCGCGCACAGGCACGCCGGACTTCGCGACAATAGGCGCGGGGCAGTTCCAGCAGGTAGTGCAGATTCCCGTGCTGAATCCGTCGACCGAGAGCGTCCGCCCAGATTTCCACAACCTCGTGACCTCGACGCCGCAGCGCCGCATTCATCTGCCAGACGGTGCCGGAGGCGCCGGCGTTGGGATCCGGTGAGACATCTGCCCCGACAAGAATTCTGAGCGGGGTGTTGCGGTCAGTGGGATTCAATTTCGTTTTCCCGGATCCGTCCACGCAATCGTTGCGTGGCGGGCAGATTCACATGAATTCAGGGCCGAAAAGACGGCAGCAGCATCGGTGCGGATGACATGACCGGCGGGCGGCTCTGAGAACCGTGACCGTCAGCCCACAGGTCGCCGTCAGCCCAGGCGACCAACATCCTCGGCACGAACAAAGAAGAGGTTCTCAAGATCGCCGGGTTCATGGACCTGCGACACGCTGCCCCTTTCGCTGACACTGAACACGTGATAATCCATTTCATCGACCAGAAACGTCCATGCCGGAGCGAGAGGAATACCGTGGTTCGTCATGCGTTCGCGATTGAATTCGATCAGCATATTCGGACGACACTTCCGGATCGCCGCCTTACCCCCGGCCAGAATCCTGGCATCCCAGCCCTCTGTGTCAATTTTGATGAAGTCAATGTGTTCGTGTTCACGTGCCGCCCAGACAGCATCCAGAGTCGTGACTTCCACACTGACCTGTCCGCCACCCGTAATCTTCGCGTTACCCGGTTTTCCGTCGTCACACAGATCCATCATGGCCGTTCCTGACTCGCTGCCAAGGGCCACATTTTCCATGCGGACCAGATCTGTGCTGAGACTGTTTTCGGCGATCTGACCTTCCAGCCGCTGCCGATTCTGAGGCACAGGTTCAAAGGCCCGGACGTATCCCCCGTGCTGCTGACACGTCAGTGCCATCGGCACCGCATACAGTCCGATGGACGCGCCGATATCGTAGAATACGCCCCCGCAAAACAACCGGCCTGTCGCTGCGATCAGTTCCGGTTCGTAGGTACCGTAGTAGAACGCAAACTTCTGTTCCCACGTGCGCAGATCCAGAATCAGATGCCCATGACCGTTCACGCAGGCGCTCACTTCAAAAGACGCCGGGTCATCAGAATCGGTCAACAGTCGATCAGCGGCCAGTACCAGCCGGCCCAGTCCACGTACCGACGGCAGGCGCCGGGTGACGGCCGCCACGGTTCGACGAATGGCAGCGCGGACCGGAAATGCCTGTCGTCCGGTTCGCCGAGGGAACGTCTCTGTCGGTGTTGCCGGGATCATGTTGCTATTCTTTCCTGCAGCGTTTTCGCCGGGGCAGAAGCCGTGGACGCAGACGGATTCAACCACGGCTTTTCGAACACGCGAAAAAACACCCAGCCGAACGCCGTGCTCACCACCATGGCGGCGATGGCACACGGCAGCCACTTCAGCCCGCCCAGACCGGTGACACGATCCGCGAGATTAAACACCCGGGTTCCCACCGGAACATGACACAGATAAAGTGAGTAGGAAATCAGACCGAACCAGGCCAGCAGTTTTACGGATCGCCGGGCACAAATGGCATCGTCGTAACGCCTCAGACCAAGCATTGCCAGCATGCACCCCAGACAGAAGATCAGTTTGACCGGCTGAATCACACGTCCATTCGGCTGCATCATGACCTGATACTGCGGAGCCTGCAGCGCGATGTCCAGCACGACGAATCCCAGCAGTACTGCGGGCGTCCATCTCCACGCCATGCGACCGGTCAGCCAGTAATAAACAATGATCCCGCACAGAAACTCGGACCAGTACACGATCACCGTCCCCCACAGCGGCCAGGTCGTCAGATGATCGACCGCCAGAAAGGCCGCACTCACGGCAAACAGCCAGACTTCCACCAGTTTCCCGCTCCACAGCAGCGACAGGGACATCACCAGGTAGAACTGAATTTCAATGGAAAGGGACCAGTACACAAGGTTCGCATCTTTGGCGTGCAGCGGTCCCTGAACAAGAAACACATTGCACAGCCAGTCAAACGGTGACAGCGGAAAGACCGTTTCCGTCGGCGTCTTCAGAACGGCAATCGTGGCCAGGCCCAGCACAATCACCAGCAGCATGCTGGCCCAGTACGGAGGAAAGATTCGCCGCAGTCGGCGTGTCATGAAATAACGGAACGAATGCGACCTTTTCATCGCGCTGTAAACGGCTGCCGTGATACAGTAACCACTGATCACAAAGAACAGCTGCACGCCCAGATAACCGTGCTGAATCACTGGCCAGAGCGTCCCGTGAATGACGCTGTCACCGGAATGCCGACCGCGTTCGCAGAAGTGCAGCAACATCACCGCCAGAATGGCAAGCCCGCGCAGCGGGTCCAGCAGCTCATAGCGGGCCGATCGTGCCGGTTCAACCCTCGCCGACCCGGTCATGGCGCCGCCCCGGTTCGCCGGAATCCGGCGGATGCCTGCAGCAGCCGGATCCATGCCTTCAGGTGCCAGGGCCGCTGCCGGATCACCGGCCACAGATACCGGAGCGCATCCCGGTCTCCGTTCATCGCCAGTTGTGATCCGATCAGATACTGCGTGGCCGCCACGCGCTGCCGTTCTCCGCTCGTGTCGAGCCCGCCTGAACGAATTCCGGCCGTCAGTTCAGCCGCCTCAGCCAGCAGTTCGGCTTCGTCCCCGCCGTTCAGACGCAATGCATGACAGGCCTGCCCGATTTCACCGAACTGATACTGCACATCATGTCGGACCGATGACAGACTTCCTGCATCACGGCGGTAACGATACAGAACTTCCGGCAGATAGGTGATCGGTCCGACCTCGGCCATTCTGAGCCACAGATCCGAATCCTGCGAAAAATAGAACTCCGGTCGGTATCCGCCCACCTGGTTGTAGATGTCGCGGCGGAACATGACGGAACCATGAGCCGGCGGGCCCTGCCGACGGAAGCGAAGTTCCCGGGTGGCAACAGCCGGGGCACAGGGACGCTCGACACGTTCCAGAACTTTTCCTTCCTTCGTCATCCCTTCGGCCCAGCAACCGACAAACACCAGGTCGGCGTTGCTGCGGAAGGCCTGCAGCTGTTTCTGCACACGGTCCGGATGTGACCAGTCGTCCGCATCCTGGCGGGCAATGTACGCCCCTGTGGCAGCACCACACCCGCGGATAAGCGCTCTGGTCAGTCCCTGATTTTCCTGATCGATCAGTCGAACGCGCGAATCCTGATCGGCGTACTGCCGCAGTATCGCTGGCGAGCCATCCGTGGAACCATCGTTGACCACAATCACTTCGAAGTCGGTGAATGACTGCTGCAGAATACTGTCCAGCGACTCGGCAACAAACTCAGCGTCGTTGTACACGCTGGTGACAAAAGATACTTCGGTCACGCTTCCAGATCCCGTGCAAACGTCTGCTGCATCGTGTGACGCCCGGGATTTTTTCTGTCCTGAAGCCATGCCGCCAGACGCCCGGCATTCTGTGTACCGATCAGGCGACACAGCCAGCGAAAGCTCTGAAAACCAGCCTTCACATCCGCACAGCTGCCGGCGCTGCGCGTCGCCAGTTCCATGCACTGGCGCGTTTCCGTCACCAGACCTGCCACGGCGCATTGTCGCGCCGTCGCGAAAACCCACCGCGTGAAATGCCGCCGCTGCGGACAGTCAGCCGGAACTCCCGCCTGCTCCGCATGCTGCAGCAGCAGTTCCAGCAGCCGCCTGCGGGCTGCCAGTCGGTCGGGCTGCAGCCAGTCGGCAAAGTCCGTCTGGCGACCCTGGTCATGGTGTCGTTCGTCACAGACCCAGTCCTGCACATGAACCAGCCTTATGCCAAGTGCTCCG
>JAVKCM010000296.1:0-10573 GCA_040222735.1 Fuerstiella sp.
GGTCATTGGTCCTTGGTCATTGGTCCTTGGTCATTGGTCCTTGGTCATTGGTCCTTGGTCATTGGTCCTTGGTCATTGGTCCTTGGTCATTGGTCCTTGGTCCTTGGTCATTGGTCCTTGGTCATTGGTCATTGGTCATTGGTCATTGGTCATTGGTCATTGGTCATTGGTCATTGGTGCCGGGCAGCCGGGCAGCACTGATGCCGCGCCGGTGAGCACTCACGTCTGATCAGGCCTCTTGCAAAATCGAGCGGCCAGCCGAGGGGTGTGTGTCTGACCACAGGTTGGGGCTGCGAAGAACTGTGTTTAACGACAGTTGTCTTCCGGCTGACCAGAAACATTTGCGCCTGCACCTGGAGGATTTCGGAAACCTGGGGGAAGCCGCGGAGGCAAAAGTGGGAATGGTACGCCGGTTGCCATCGGAGCTTTTTCGGCAGGCGAGAACTAACTTCAAAAGCACCTGAGTCGCTTAAAGATTCATGGAGAAATACTCAATGTCCTGGATTCGTAACCATTGGTTTCCCATTCTGTACTGCTTTATTGCCGCCGTTTCGTTGTATGACGCGTTTCTGGTGGTTCAGTTTGCCGGAGTGATCGAAAATCTGGAGGAAAACCCGGCCGGTCGCTGGCTGATAGCGCTTGGTGGCGGAGAAGTGGGAGTGTTTGTGCGGGTGAAGCTGGCGGGCACACTGGTCGTTATGACGGTGTTGGCGACGCTGTACCGGCTGCGAAGCCCCAGAACGATGCCCGTGACTGCTTCGCTGGCCGCCTACCAGACCGGGTTGCTGAGCTATCTGACCATGTGGTGAGCCTTGAGGCAGGTTTTCCGCAGTAGAAACCCCTGATTCCGCCGGCGACGGCTTGTCAGCCCGCAGGTTGCTCGATACGATCCGCGGTTCGGTTTTTCCGGGGTTTCTACTGACGCTGGAGCGTTCGCAGTGCGACGGCACTATCGCTCGCGTCGTTAAACCCTTTGTTGGCAGTGCTTTACGCCTCAAGCGTGGTCCGATGGCCATGCGGCGGTCCGCAACGGGTTTTGTTTCTGTCTGGCTGTTCTTGTGTTTGAAGGTATTACAGAGGGTCTGACCAACGCCTTTTCGGCTTTTCGGGGAACCGGAAAGATCACCGAGGCGAATATTCGTGACGGGATGAAGCAGGTTCGCAAGGCCCTGCTGGAAGCCGATGTCGCGTTCGATGTTGCGCAGGACTTCGTAAAAGACATAACCGAAAAGGCCGTTGGTGCTGAAGTTCTGAAATCGCTGCGACCTGATCAGCAGGTTGTCAGTATTGTTCATCAGGGTCTGATTGACCTGATGAGCGGTGATCATGACCTGCCGCTGAAGCGAGACGGCGTGACGGTCATCATGATGTGCGGGCTGCAGGGAAGCGGTAAGACTACAACCTGCGGCAAACTGGCCAGGATGCTCAAGGAAGGCGGCCATGCTCCTCTGTTGGTGGCGGCTGACCTGCAGCGTCCGGCGGCGATTGAGCAGTTACGGGTGATCGGTGAGCAGGTCGGCTGTCCGGTTTACCATGAAGATCCGGGCAAGAGCGACCCGGTGCAGGTCTGTCGCAACGGCGTGAAGCAGGCGAAGTCCGATGGGGCCAGCGTTGTCATCCTGGACACGGCCGGTCGGCTGGGGATTGATGAAACGCTGATGAAAGAGCTGCAGCGGATCGACAACCGCGTAGCTCCGGATACCTGTCTGTTCGTGTGTGACTCCATGACCGGTCAGGACGCGGTCAACAGTGCCAGGGCCTTCAATGAAGCCCTTGAACTGGACGGGGTGATCCTGACAAAGCTGGATGGCGACACGCGTGGTGGTGCCGCCTTGAGCGTCCGGGCCGTGACGGGCGTGCCGATCAAATTCATCGGTGTCGGCGAGCAGCTGGACCGGCTTGAGCAGTTTCACCCGGACCGGATGGCCGGGCGGATTCTGGGCATGGGAGACGTGCTGTCCCTTGTCGAGAAGGCTCAGCAGGAATTTGACGAAGCCGAAATGCAGGCCCAGCAGGAGAAAATGCAGCAGGGCAAGTTCACGCTGGACGATTTCCGCAAACAGATGCGGCAGATCAAAAAGCTGGGCTCCATGCGGGAAGTCATGAAAATGATCCCGGGCATGGGAAAAGTGGTCGATCAGATGGGAGACCTGAATCCGGAAGATGACATGCGGCGGATCGAAGGCATCATCAATTCGATGACGCTGGATGAACGCGAAAATCCGGATCGTATCGATCGCAGTCGTCGGAATCGAATTGCTCAGGGAAGTGGTGTTGAGCCGGCTGAGGTCAATAAGCTGCTCAAGGAATTCAACACCATGGGCAAGATGATGCAGGACATGTCCAACATGAGCCTGCGGGATCGCATGAAAACCGTCAAGCAGATGGCAGATGGGGGCATGATGGACCCCATGGCGGATCTCAGAGAGAAGAAAAGCCGCAGCAAACGCGGGCCCACGGATGTGACCCAGTTAAGAGACAAGAAAAAGAAACAGCGTAAAGACGCAAGGAAAGCCAAGAAGCGGAACCGAAGAAAGTAGTTTGTGTGGCCAGGCCGCACAGGAAAATCGTTGACACAGACACTCGGGGCAATGGCCCCCTGTTTTTCCGCCGCGAGCGGGTTTTGGGAGTAGTAAATGTCAGTTCGAATTCGAATGAAAAAGATGGGTCGGAAGCACCGCCCCTTCTACCGCATCTGCATTATGGATCGCCAGCGTGCCCGTGGTGGCAAGGCGATTGAAGAAGTCGGCTTCTACGACACGTCTGTGGCTGACAAGTCGCAGCGCGTCAGCCTGAACATGGAACGCGTTGATTACTGGCTGTCCGTCGGTGCTCAGCCGTCGGAGAAGGTCAACGCGCTGATCAACAAGGTACGCAAGGGTCGATTCGGCACCGCAGCCGCTCCTCCTCCCATGCAGGCGCCCAAAGCACCGGAACCGGAACCCGAACCGGAAACGCCGTCTGCTGAAGAAGGTGCCACGGAAGAAGCGACTGCCGAAACTCCGGCTGCCGCAGATGCGCCAGCGGAAGAAAATGCCGAATAAACACGTCGGTCTGGTCTGATGCGCTTTGACGTGCTGACACTATTTCCCGAGATGTTCGAAAGTTATCTCGGGCAAAGCATTCTGAAACTGGCCATTCAGCGTGGCCTGGTCGATGTGCAGACTCACAACTATCGTGAGTTCGGCGAAGGCCGGCACCGGCAGGTGGATGACAGGCCGTTTGGTGGCGGCCCGGGTATGCTGATGATGTGTCAGCCGGTTTTTGACTGCGTCGAATCCGTTCAGCAGAAGATGAGTTCACCGGCAAAGCTGATCATGATGAGTCCTCAGGGACGCGTCCTGAATCAGGCACTGGTTGAAGAACTGGCTCAGGAAGAGCGATTAATGGTGCTGTGTGGTCGCTACGAAGGATTCGATGATCGAATCCGGGAAGGCCTGCAGCCGATGGAAGTCTCGGCAGGCGACTTTATCTGCAATGGCGGAGAAGTCCCGGCCATGCTGCTGATCGATACCGTGATCCGCCTCATCCCCGGCGTGCTCGGAGACGAAACCAGCAGCCGGTATGATTCGTTCAGCAATTCAGGTCTGCTGGAACATCCGCAGTATACGCGGCCCCGGGAATTCCGCGGGATGAGTGTTCCTGAGATCCTGCTGAGCGGCAACCACGAAGCAATCGCCGAATGGCGTCATGAACAAAGTCTGAAACGAACGGCCGAACGCAGGTCTGATCTGCTGCAGGAGTGAATCGAAGCAACCACCTCCCTCAGCACCTGCCCGGGATTTACTTACCCTGAATGATGGTTCGGGCCCGCACTGACCGCGGGACCCCGGCAAAGGAACTCAAAATCATGAGAAACAAACTTCTGGACGTTGCCGAGCAGTCCAGCCTTCGCGCTGAACCGCTCAAATTCGCCGTCGGCGACACCGTCGATGTTCATACACGAATTCTGGAAGGCAACAAGGAACGCATCCAGGTCTTCAGCGGTGTGGTGATCGCACATCGCGGTCACGGAACCAGCGAAATGTTCACCGTTCGCCGAATTGTCGCCGGCGAAGGGGTGGAACGCACATTTCCTGTCAATACGCCGAAGATCGCGAAGATCGAAATCAAGCGACACGGCCGCGTTCGCCGAGCCAAGCTGTTCTACCTTCGAGACCGCACCGGCAAGGCCACAAGACTGCGCGAACGTAAGCCCAAAGCATGGGAAGTGGATCCCGGCGCCAAAAAGAAGTAGTCAGCTGCCGCGGCCTCACGTACTGCGCAGCGTGCTGCGCAGCCACTTGCCGCGCAGACTCACACGCCGTACAGGCGCCGGAATCGCGTTCGTGCCCCGCATTGGTGCACCGGACCGCTGCTTCCTGCCCCGTTGTCGACGCCCGGCCCTGCTCCCGGTCGGCCTGTCACCCTGGTAAACGGCGCGTGTGTTCTGAATAATGGGCGTTGGTCACGTTCTGTGACCTGACCATCGCCCTTTTTTGCTGCGCGAAGACAACGACAGATGGCCGGCTTTCTCCACAAACTGCTGGGTGACCGCGGCGAGCGAGCGGCCCGTCGATTTCTGAAGAAACAGGGCTTCAGAATCGTTGCCCGACAGTTCCGAAACCAGGTCGGAGAAATTGACATCATCGCGATCGACCACGGGCAGATCGTGTTTGTCGAAGTCAAAACACGTCGCTCGAATGAAGCCGGTCAGCCCTTCGAAGCCGTCACTCAGGCAAAGCAACAGAAGCTGACAAAACTGGCCCTGATGTGGCTGAAGAAGTTCGGACGGATGGAACAGTCCGCTCGGTTTGATATCGTGTCCGTGATCTGGCCGCCGAACAGCCGCCAGCCCGTGATCCGCCATTTTCGGAACGCCTTCGAAGCCACGGGTCATGGCCGGTTTTACGGCTGACCGGCAGCCGGGACGCCGGGCGGTCCATCTGTCCGCCCGGCCCTTCTGTCCGCCCGGCCCTTCTGTTCGCCATAGTTCCTGTCAGGAATCAGTGCTGCTATGCCCGCTTCACGCCGGTTCTGGCTCTTCAAGTCAGAACCCGAAGTCTACTCCATCCAGAATCTTGCTGACGACAAACAAACGTCGTGGGAAGGAGTTCGAAATTATCAGGTTCGAAACATGCTGCGCGACGATGTGAGCGTCGGTGATGGAGTTCTGTTTTATCACAGCCGAGTCAACCCGATGGTGATTGCCGGCACCGCTGAAGTGATCAGAGCCGGCTACCCGGATCACTTTGCCTTCGACCCGACCCACAAATACTTTGACCCGAAAAGCGATCCTGAAAATCCGCGCTGGTTCATGGTCGATATCAAACTCACGCAGGTCTTCGACACGCCGGTCACCCGTGACCAGCTGAAGGCCGATCGTGTCGCGGCCGGCATGAAGGTATTGAGCAAAGGAAGTCGTCTGTCCATTACGCCTGTCACTAAAGCCGAGTGGCAGGCCGTTCACAAACTGGCCGGCATCAAACCCCGCTGAATTCTGCCGATTGTTGATTGGTCATTGCTGATTGCTCATTGTCCCCAAAGGTGTTCCCATGATCCGACCGGCCGCATTTCTGATCACAACATGTCTTGCTGCCTGTGGGCTGGCCGACGGGACATGGACGATGCATGTGATCGACGACGGCTCACGCGGCGCCGACGGAGTGCGGCTGGGAGATGTGGACCGGGACGGACGCCTGGATATTGCCACCGGCTGGGAAGAAGGAGGAAGAATTCGCGTCTGTTTTCAGCCCGCCTCAGCGGGTCTCCGTGACCGCTGGCCTTCGATTCAGGTCGGCCGCGTCGGGTCACCGGAAGACGCTGTGTTTGCGGACGTCAACAGCGACGGATGGCTGGACGTGGTCAGCAGCTGTGAAGGCGGCCAGCAGACGATTTTTTTTCATCTCAGCCCCGGACATAGTGCCTCGCGGGTTCATGATCCGGATCTGTGGCAGACCGTGCCGCTGAAGGAATCTCAGCAGGTCACGCGATGGATGTTCTGTGAACCGCTGTCGGACGGCCGCCTGATGTTCGGCAGCAAGAATCCCGGCGGCCGAATTTCTGACTGGCAGTCAGGTGATCGCTCGGAGGGGGAGTTCCGGCTGCTCAGGCCCAGCGGCTGGATCATGTCGCTGCGACAGTTCGACATCGACGGTGACGGAGATCAGGACGTGGTCTATTCGGATCGCAAGGGCGGTCACCGCGGCGTGGGCTGGCTGGAACGGCGAACCCGGGACGGCGTTGTCCGGTGGGCCGATCACGCCCTCGGCGGACAGGGGCTGGAGGTGATGTTTGTGGATGTGGCCAGCATTGCAGAGCGGCCCACTGTCGTCTGCAATACGCGCAATGGTGTTGTGCTGTCGCTGACGCCCGGTGTGGATCTGGCCGAACCGTGGCACAGCCGGCAGATCGGGCACCCCGCGGGCGTGGGCGGCGGCAAGGGGGTTGCTGTTGGTGATCTGGACAACGATGGTCATCCGGACATCGCCTGCACCTGTGAACATGCGGCGGAAAAAGTGGGTGTGTACTGGCTGAAGAATCCGGGTGCGATGAAACAGGATCGTGATCAGCGGCCAGCGATTCAGACCTGGCAGTTTCAGGATATTAGTGGTCTGCGGGGCGTGAAATTTGATCGGGTGGAGCTGCTGGACCTTGATCGGGATGGAGATCTGGACCTGTTGACCTGCGAAGAGCGCGAGAATCTGGGGGTGATCTGGTTTGAAAACCCATTGAATTAGGGTCGCGGCCGCGTTTCTGAGGTATTTTTACCGGCCGAGGGTGTTCAGACATTCTCTCACGGCTTGTTGCGAACTGCATCGGTACTTAAAATTCACCGTTTTTCTCCAGCTTCACATGCTCCTGCCGAATGTAACCATTTGGTAGACTGGGAAAGTTTGGTTCCTCAGGCCAGATTGTCAGGTCCTGATTGACAACCTGGGGTTTCCCGGCTCGGCCACAGGGATTTCTTCCGGGATCATCCACACCGGACTGGCAGACGTCGATTCTGAAAAATACCGACGCACCGTCCACGATCTTAGTCCGTAAATTCGTTACACACCGCAGCCACCACATGTTCATCTCACCGCAGATCTGCCGTCAACGCAAAATGCAGCAGCTGCCGCCCTCCTCTGCGGAAGGAACCAAATCTTGAGAGCCCTCATCAGCGACATTCACGGCAACCTTGAAGCCCTTGAGGCGGTGTTGGCGGATATCAAATCAAAAGGCATCAGCGAAATTTACTGCCTGGGCGACATCGTCGGCTACGGGCCGAATCCCTGCGAATGTATTGATCTGGTGATGGAGCTGGACATGTGCCTGCTGGGAAACCACGATCAGGCGGCATTGTTTGATCCGGAAGGGTTCAATGCGGGAGCGGAACGAGCCATCTTCTGGACACGTTCCGTGCTGGAGAAGTCGTCCGGCCCCAAAGCTGAGGCCCGCTGGGAATTTCTCGGGGAACTGAATCGCCGCTACCTCAGCGACGACGAAAAGACCATGTACGTCCATGGTTCCGCTCGCAATCCGCTGAACGAATATGTGTTTCCCGATGACATCTACAATCAGGTGAAGATGGAAAAGATTTTCGCCCTGGTACCTCAGTACTGTTTTCAGGGACACACACATATTCCGGGCGTCTTCACGGAAACGCTTGAGTTTCTGGACCCGAAAGAAATTGATTTCGTTTACGAGCTGAACGATCAGAAGGTCATGATCAATGTGGGCTCAGTCGGTCAGCCACGCAACAATGACCCGCGTTCTTCCTATGTCACTGTGAACGATACCACGGTGGAATTTCACCGCGTCGACTACGACATCGATAAGACGGCCGAAAAGATCTACAACATTCCTGATCTGGATAATTTCCTGGGCGACAGGCTGCGTGAAGGTCGCTGAGTCGGTCGGCCCCGGGTGCACAACACAGCAGATTGAGCGTCAGGGAGGGCGGGAGTTCTTCGTGGGACGTCGTCCATGACCTTCGTGGGTCAGTTCAGCGAAAAAGACGGCCCACCCGTGGTGCGTGGTCCGGTCCGGTGGCAACCTCCATCGCCGGGCGGCCTCTCTTTGCCTGGTTCAGTAACCGGAAACCGGCGATTCGACCCCTGACCAGCCGCTCTTCGCAGATCGGTCGGAACATGTTAGTCTGTTTCGCCGGTAATTTACTGGAATCTGTTCGCATTCCAGGGAACGCGACGGGTAGGAAATGACCCGCGTGAGTGTCGTCGGTATTCTGCCGCATGGGCGCACTGCTTGTTTAATGGCCAGGAATTCGCCTGCCCCGGCGAATCGTTGTTCCGGCCCTGCCGAAGCCGTTTTCGCGGCGGCCTGATGCCCGGGCTCGCCTGATTCAGATAATGAGGCCTCGATCCTCAGCAAGATTTCGTTATGGACCACCGACGATTCGTCACCTTCCTGGTGTTTTTCTTCGCGTTTACATATCTGTACAACGCGGTGATTGTGCCGAAGTTTTTTCCGCCGCCACCGAAGCCGCCGGCTGTTGCTGAGCTGCCCGGGGACGAACCGGCTGTCCCCGCCGATCCGGCGACGGACGACGACAGTCCCGCGGCGGCCGACTCGCCGGATGCCGACTCGCCGGATGCCGACTCGCCCGATGCCGACTCGCCCGATGCCGAATCCAGGACGCCGGAAATTGACGACGCGCCGGCTGAACATCCTCGGAAGATGCTGGAGATCGGTTCACTCGATCCCACCAGCGGCTTCATGCTGTATGCTGAACTGACGACTCAGGGAGCAGCCGTCGAATCCGTACAACTGACTGATCCCCGATTTCGTGAGCTCAGCGACCGGGAAAGACAGGTGACGGTCGTGGGCAACAACGCGACCGATGATCGTACCTTCTCAACGGCCGTCTCGGCGGTTGACGAACAGCTGAAGAAGCACCGCCTGAGTCTGGAAACGATTGACTGGGAAGTGGTGTCTGCCGCCACCGATCACGTCGTTTTTGCGTTCGAGCCTCCGGATCATAGCCTCCGCGTGGAGAAGTCCTACCGCCTGACGCGGGTAGACGTGCCTCCGAAAGAGCTGAAGTATGAATTCCGCAACAACTCACCCGGCCACACCATCGAAGTCGAGTTGACGGTGAAGAACCTGTCAGATGCGCCCAGAACCATTGACTACGAACTGCAGGGCCCCGTCGGGGTGATCCTGGAAAACCGGGAACACACGCGGAAGTATCGCGACATCAAACTCGAATTTCTGGGTGAAGATTCAGACGTCACGCTCAGTACCAAGGAAGTCAGCGGCCTGTACCAGGACTATCTGGCCGAGGCTCAGAATGCCGGGCGGAATCCGACGGAAGCGGACCTGCGGCAGACGGTGAAGCAGAAGGACCCCTGGACCGGTGCATTTCGCTATGCCGGTGTCGACGTGCAGTTCTTTGCCGCGCTGGTGGCGCCGCTGGATGAACGCGACGAAACGGCCCGGCTGGCACAGAAGTGGATTGACCGGACCTACCCGGTGATGATTGATGAAGACCGGGTCAACGTTTACGAAAGCGATATCAGCTTTCGTATCGCCTCGACACCGCAACAGCTGGAAGCTGCCGGGGCCGCGGATTCCGTCACCCACAGGTATGCCTTCTTTGTCGGGCCGAAACGCAGTGCGCTGCTGGACCCGCCACCGCTGGAAGCCGATCGAGTGCTGGATTACGGCACCGGCCTGTTCAGCTTCTTCGGGCTGACCGGAATGGTGGCCCGCCTGATGCATTTCCTGCTGAACTTCTTTCACGGCTGGGGGCTGCCGTACGGGCTCTGCATTATCTGTCTGACGGTGCTGGTACGAGGCTGCATGTTTCCGATCTCGCGCAAGCAGGCCCTCAGTGCGGCGCGGATGAAGGAACTGCAGCCCCGGCTGAATGAACTGAAGCTGAAGTATGCCGACGACAAGCAGAAACTGGCACAGGCTCAGATGGAACTCTGGCGGAAGCACAATATTAATCCGCTAAGCGGCTGTATGCCGCTGCTGTTCCAGATGCCGATCTTCATCGGTCTGTATTCGTGCCTGAACACTGCGGTTGACCTGCGGCTGTCGTCGTTTCTGTGGATCGACAACCTGGCGGCCCCGGACGCGTTGTTCAATTTCCCGTTTGCCACGCCGGCGATTGTCGGACCGCACATCAGCGTGCTGCCGCTGGTCACCGTGGTTCTGTTTCTGATTCAGCAGAAGATGTTCATGCCGCCGCCGGCCGACGAACAGGCGGAAATGACACAGAAGATGATGAATATGATGACCTTCATGTTTGGTGCCCTGTTCTGGCATCAACCGGCTGGTCTGTGCGTCTACTTCATCTGCTCCAGCCTGTGGGGCATTGCCGAACGCAAACTGCTGGGCATGACCAAGGCAGGATCACTGGATGAATCCTCAGTGAAGGTGGTCGCTCCTGAGAAATCGGGCAACGGCAAAAAGAAGACCTCTGCCAGCGCTCCACAGGCTGAAAAGAAGCAGGGCTTTTTCTCCAAACTGATGGAAGCCGCTGAAGAAGCTCAGAAGCAGGCCGAGAAAACTCGCGAAAAACAGGCCCGGAACAAAGGCAAACGCAAGGGCCGTTAAGGACCGAGCGGAAAATAAGTGGCGT
>JAVKCM010000297.1:0-104927 GCA_040222735.1 Fuerstiella sp.
TGCAGCACCAGCCCGTCTTCCGGTATGGTCAGGCGACGAAATCGATTCGGACGTTTCATGTCCAGCACAATTTCCTCGTAGACCAGCAGTTCGTCGTGCAGCGTCAGGTTGTAGCTGTTGGGATTCAGCTGGTCTTCACACCACGGCTCAATGCTGATGTTTTTGCCGAGCTGAGCTTTTATTTCGCTGCCGCTGAGGATCATGGAGACGCTGCTGAAAAGATCTCAAGGCTGCCGTAACGGCCAAATCCGGATTCCTGCCGGAATCCATGCCTGTCTGTCAGAACCGGGCCGCACGTTGATGGCTCGGCAGGCGCCGCACAGCCTAGGGAGTGCCGGGGCAGTGTTCAAGCAGCCAGGCACGGATGAACGTCGCGTCGCGCGAATTAAAGCCGGAATTCCGGCGACACCGGCAATGTCGTCGGTCTGGTAGACCAGCGAAGCCTGCCACCAGAAACATCCCCACACACGAAACACGTCCGGGAACTTACCGCATGGCAGCTCCCCGGCCTTCGCGCCGGCACACCGGGTGGTGTTTTGGTTCGCAAGCAGGATGCTTGCGCCACGGACCTGTCGTCCGGCGGTAGGGTGTGACCAGCGAAGCCTGCCGCCAGCAACATCCCAACACACGAAACACGTCCGGGTACATACCGCATGGCAGCTGCCCGGTCTTCGCGCCGGCACACCGGGTGGGATTGTTGATTCGCAAGCAGGATGCTTACGCCACGGGCTGGTTCTGATCACTTATTCACGACCGTCCGTCGCCCGATCACCGTGCAGAGGCCGGTCGATGACGTGCAGCTTGAATTCGTTGCTGTTGCCGACCAGTTCCGGAGCGTACATGCCTTCAATTTTTGCGGGCAGTGCCGAGACCTTCCGGCTGGGCGTCTCGGCACGTAAGCGATAGCTGACACTGTGTCGGCCCCGGGCCAGATCTGACAGGAAGAAGCTGACGCGATCGTCCCTCAGTTCCCGATATGCCCGCAGCCCTTCAAAAATATAGCCGCTGCGCTGATCATCGGGTTCGAACCCGCTGGGTTTCCGATCTTCCAGCATCAGATACTCGTAGTCATTCTTGCTTTCCACAATCAGTTCGACTTCGATCAGCTGCCCGCTGGGCACACCGGCCAGATTGTCCAGCGGAATCCGCTTGTATTTCGCTGTCTGCTGACTGACCACCTGACCTCGGTCCCCCTGTACGCTGACTTCCTGATCGTCACGTTCCAGGCGGAAGAATCGCCGCTGCACCTTTACTTCCAGACCGGCCGCGGTAATCGGATCTTCTTTCGTGAAGTTGGTCAGATAGGCATTGAAGTACAGCGGACCACTGCCGGCACGACGCAGTTCAACCTGATGAGCACCGGTTTTCACGGCATCGCCCTGCAGCAGCATGACGTTGTCGAAGCTGAACAGGTTTTCCGCGGTGATGCGGACCTTCTTCTGCAGAGTACCATCCACCAGAACTTCGACCGTCATGTCCGGTTTGTCTTCTCCGGTGGCGGCCAGATAGTCGGCAAAGGATTCGACCACCAGCGCCGTATCGCGGGTACTGTTCCAGTAGGTGCCGTGTTTACGATTGTTCAGCAGGTACTTGACCAGCTTCGGCGCTGTTTCGCTCTGCGGATCGGCCTTCAGCAGCAGCTGCAGATACCGGGCCATGGCTTCGTTTTCGCTGCCATACCAGTACCACCAGCTGTTCTGCGGCATCCGCAGCCAGGCCGTCTGGTTTTCGTCATCTGTCACCAGAAACTGTTCAATGTTCCGCAGCACCATGTCACGGCGTTCGACATCCTGCTGCTGATGCAGCACCAGACCGGTCAGCGCTTTCGCGTACACCGACAGGTCACCCCGGTCCCGATACAGGTAATCGGTCATCTCAGGGCTGTTGCCGTCGTGTTCAGACAGCACAAAGGCCACAAAGGCATCCATGTTGTCCGCCTGCATCTTGTACGCCTGGTGGCGATCCTTCAGCTGCTCGGGGTGAGCTCGACGCCAGTCACCTTCGTTCAGTTTTTTCAGTTCCTGAGCCTGGTAATTCGTCAGCCATTCGACGCCACGCTGAATGACATCCGGCAGCACCGGAACATTGTTGCGCTGAGCGACGGTGAGCCCGTGCACGACCAGGGATGTCAGGTGAGGCGTGGAGTGTTCGCCCCAGCCACTGAACCAGCCCCAGCCGCCGTCGGACAGCTGCATGCCGGTCAGGTCATTGACGCCGGTCTTCACGATGACGTTCATTTCGGTCTCATCAAAGACCGGATTGCGGTGATAGCGTTTCCACTGAGCTGCCCGATCAGCAGCATTCCCCAATTCCTGAGCATTCAGGTTGGTCCGCTTGTCCCTGACATCCGCCAGATCGACGCCCATGCGTTTCAGGGTGGCCTGAGTAATCACTGCCGGCAGAAAACGGTTCAGCGTCTGTTCGGTGCAGCCGTACGGATAATCCAGCAGGTACGGCAGCGCATCAATCATGGCACCGGCCAGAGTGGGACTGTAGCGAACTTCCAGACGGGACTGTTCTTCGATCCGGGCTGCGGGCACGCTGATGTTGACGGTTGCCGAATCGTGATCGGGACGAATCACACCGGTGAAGCTTTCCGTTTTCAGAATGCCGTGAACCTGGCACGGCACCGACAGTTCTGCGGCATCCGATTCTTCATCGGTGAGCGCCTTCATGCGGACTTTGGCCGTGCCGGACGCGACTATGTGCACGTTCCAGTCGACGCGTGTTTCACCGCCGGCGGGGATCTGCACGATCTGTTCGGCGGATCCCATGATCTGCAGCTGCCCGCCTTCGGTTTCCAGAATCACTGTGGTCGATTTGGCGCTGTCCAGATAATTATGAACGACGGCAGACAGCGTGATCAGGTCGGTTTCCGTAAAGAATCGCGGCGTCTGCGGGCGAATGATCAGATCCTTGCTGCTGATGATATCACTGGTGCCGGAACCGACTCGCGTGCCTTCGCCCAGCGTCCAGGCCTTGACCTTCCACGTCGTCAGGTTGTCCGGCACCGTGAACGACACTTCCACGATGCCATCTCTGTTCGACGTGACACTGGCCACCCAGTAGGCGGTGTCGGCAAAGCTGGACCGCACGGTCGGCTCGACATTGTCGCCGGCTTCCGGAGCCCCCGGCGCGCCACCCTTGGCCATCATTCCCAAAGCCATCCCGCCCTCGGCAGCCGCCGGGGCCGCCTCAGCCGCATCCATCATCATCATGGGAACGGCACCCCGTGACGAACGACTCATGGCACGACCAAGGAAAAATCCTCCGCCGCCAACCCCGTAGCCGCCACCAAAGCCGCCCATAGCCAAACCTGTGTCCTGTCCGGCCAGAACCTGCATGATGACCTCATTGGGCAGGTACAGCGGCCCGGAACTGCGCTGCAGCGTGCATTCGTTGTGAATGTTGTGGTGACGTCGCACGTTCCAGAAGAATGAGCGAATTTCAGGAATTCTGCTGGCCGCGATATATTCCAGACTCGCGTCATAAACACTCAGTACCGTATTGCCGACAAACGGTCTGCCGTCCAGGTCGGTCAGTTTCAGTCTGACCGTGGCTTCCTCGCCCGGACGGTAGCGTTCGGCCGATGGCAGGACTTCGACATTGGCGACCTTCTTTTCCGGCGGTACCACGATTTCGCGCATGGCCGAATGAATTCGTCCGTCAGCGATGGTCAGTGCTTCGACAAAGATGTTCGGCATGTCGTCACGCTCGATGTCGATGTCGATCACGGTACTCTTGCCTTCCAGCTGCAGCACCCGCGGTTCCGGTGCCAGTCCGTTCATCGGACGGACAAACAGCAGCACCGTGCTGTCGGGCTTGTTGGTGTTGATCTGCAGGCTTGCGGTTTCTCCGGGCTGATAGTCCCGCTTCTCGGTAATCAGTTCCAGGTCATTGAAGCGATAGCCACGCCCGTCTTCGTCGGGGCCTCGAACGAAGAAGACGTACCCGCCTTCCGCGGTATGCTGTTCGTCGTCCGTCACTGTGACGGCAATGCGGAACTGTCCGGCCGTTTTGACGACCATTTTCACCGACGCCCGGCCATCGTCACCTGTTGTCAGGTCCCATGATTCGACTTCCTGTTCAGTCGCTTTACCGTCTTCGTAGCGGACGGCATACAGCACGGCTTTGCCGCTTCCGGAAACAGGCCGTCCGTCCGGCGTGCGTGCCTGAGCTCCGACGGTGACGGTGTCGCCTGTCTGATAATGTCCTCGGTCCGGCCATACGAACACGCGGAACGGTTCCCGGGCCACCAGCACACTGCCGGTACCGATAATCGTGCGGCGGGACTGGTCCACCACTTCGGCCGTGATGCTGTAGTTGTGGTCGCTGTCGCTGTGCTGCTCCAGCGCCGCGGCGGTGTCGATGTCGATCAGAAACGTGCCGTCCGGGCCGACCGGCGCATCGCCTTCGACAACCACTTCCGGCGGATCGGGGCTCCAGTTGTGCCAGAACGGAATCGGCCCGTAACAGCCCCAGCGATTCCAGCCCGGGTACCAGGTGTAATCTGGTGCAAACCACCAGTAGCCCGGAGAATACAGCCAGTCCCAGCGGGCGACCGGATACCAGCGGCTGTCCTTCTTCGTACGCTCCACCTTGAAGTGCACACTGGCTTCGGTGACCGGGGCGCCGAAG
This sequence comes from Fuerstiella sp., assembly GCA_040222735.1. GTDB lineage: Bacteria > Planctomycetota > Planctomycetia > Planctomycetales > Planctomycetaceae > Fuerstiella. Next base: position 4,639 of record JAVKCM010000297.1, read on the forward strand.
TAGTACTTCGCATTCACCCGGGCCTGGATTTTTTCGCCCAGCATCACCGGCTTGTCCGGTGCATCAATGGTGACTTCGAACTCCGGCTTCCGATATTCCTCCACCTTGAACGTGCCGGAACCGAGGGCTCGGACCGTCCTGATCTGTTCAACCTTCGGCTGTCCATCGCGGATCTGAGTTCGTTTTTCGGTGACTCGATTGCCCACCACCAGCTGGTAGCTGCCCAGCGTGGCATCGGCAGGAATCGGCCAGCTGCCGTCGATGCCGGCCCACTGGTCGGTGGTTACGTCTTCATCGAAGACGACATCCCCCTTCGGATTCCGAATCTGCAGTGCAAACGCCTTGTTGGCAAACCGCGCGTTGTCTTCACTGAACCGAGGCTGACGGACCCACAGACGAAACCTGACTTCGTGCTCGGGTCGGTACACGGGACGGTCTGTGATGCTGTACACCCTGACCGGACTGTAGTTCAGCGGTGACAGCTGCTGAGGTGTCCAGACACCGTTGAATCCCTGATAAGCCATTCGGCCATCGTCGGTGCGGGCCACCGTCAGCCACTGAAAGCTGCGGTCCAGCTCTGCTGCCGCCGGCACGCAGATTCCGTTGTCGTCGGTCCGGTCCGCAAATCGCTTCGTCAGAAGACGGTAGTTTCGAGTGCGCCCGATGCGTTCGTGCCGCCAGCCGAAGAATTCCATGGCAGCCCCGGCCACCGGCTGGCCGCTGACCGCATCGGCGACATAGTGCAGCGTCCCGGACTCCACGCGCTTGCGTGTGATGGCGGTATCCGCGATCCAGAGCACCATCCGGGCTTCGTTGCCATCCTTTATCTTTCCGGTCACAAACCAGGCCCCCGCCTTCTGCAGCGGAGCCGCCACCGTGATCTCGGCGTCAAAATGATTTTCCGGAGGATCCAGTTCCAGTTCCCACGTCGCCACCGGTGGGCCCAGATACTTCTTTCGATCGCCTTCGATGATCCGGAAGCCGACGTCTTCAATGTGAATCAGGCGGTGGTCCATCTGTTGAGGGTTGCTCTGCAGGTACTGCTTCGTGTCCTGCAGCAGCTGATCGACATTCACGGGCTGTGCCTGAAATGACACCAGAGCACCGTTGCGGTATCGAATGTCGAACGTCGCGCCTTTTCCGGTCGGCTGTGTGGTGACACTCTGAAACTGAACCCAGTTGTTCAGGATCTGATCAATCTGGGCCTGCAGCTGCTTTCGGTCGTCGGCGTCGGTGGCCAGTTCCAGCACCTGTTTCAGCAGTTCCGCCGCCTGTGGATACTGATGACGGTGCATTCGGATGCTCTGCAGTGCTTCCAGCGCCTGTCGCTGTTCTTCGTCGGCGCGTGCGATGACGCGTTTAATGATCACGATGTGGTTGAATTCGTCCGGCAGCGAAAAGCGTCTGGTGCCGGTCGCCAGTCTGGCAACGGTTTCGCCATCATTCAGCTGATGGAACGGAGGCAGGTCGCTCTCGGTATCGTTGTTATCCTTATCCGATCCATCGTCGCCGGACTCGTCGCCCGCCGGTTCAGCGCCGCGCTGTCGCACCAGCGGGATCGGACCGTCGTCGACGGTATTCACGCCGAACTGAGATTCCAGAAAGCCGGCCCATTCCAGATCAACTTCGCTGCGACGCTTCGGATTGACGCGGACTGTTTCTTCCAGTGCCCAGCGCCACCGTTCCCCGTCCGACGTGGCGGCTTCCCATGACTCCGGCAGCTTGTGAAAAACCGGCTGCCCGTCAGCGTCCACCGGTGCGCCGTCAGAAAACTGCATCGGAAAGTAGCCTTTGCCGAGCTGCGCAGTGGCGGGCACGGAAAAGAAGCCCCGGCCCCGCCCGAAGCCCTGATGACCTTCGTCATAGTCAGGCAGTGTCGTCAGGTCGGTCAGGTCCTGCAGCTTCCATGCTTCGCTGTATCGCGCCTGCCCGGTCAGTTCGGCCAGCAGATGATACATGTCAGATGCTTCGTCCGGTTTGGCCGCCTCATCGTTTTTCAGCAGCGGAATCGCCTGACGCAGCAGCTGCATTCCGCGGACTCGGTCACGGCTCGCGGCCGAAACGGCTTTGCCGCCGCCTCGGTGGTAGCCACGCTCGAACTCACCCGCGATCAGAAAGCCTTCGGACGGCACGTCATGATGGGCCAGCGTCCGGGCGGCGCGGGCCAGCAGACGCCAGTTATCGGCATGAGCTGCCACCGTGTCTTCCAGAAACCCATCAAATTCATGGACCAGATTCAGCTGATTCAGGCAGTTCACTACCTGCTCAAAGTCCTGGGGCAGCTGAGCATCGGTATTTGATTCGTCCAGTACCAGCTGTCGATACAGCGGCAGCGCCTCGGCAAAGTTGTTTTCTTTGAAGAGCTTCCCGGCTTTCTGCCGAGTCTGCGTTCTGTCCTGCATGATCGCCGGTTCCGCAATAAGCGAATGAGACACAACCGCCAGTCCGACGGCACATAACGTTAGGAACAGAGTCTTATACATTTCCGTGACTTTCTGAACTGATGGCGATGCCCCGGCATTCCGCTAACGAACGGGACGCTCGACCTGCGCATTTCTCACCAGAATCTGCAGTGAGGTACGCGGTCCGATGGTTCAGCCATTCTGCAGATTTCCGGCCTTTTGCGCAAACTTGTTGCTGTTGCCGACCCTTGCTCGGCTTCGTTTGTCGGCCGTTTTACTCAGATTCGTGTGCATCCCGTCTGGCGGCCGTCCTTGGCTCCGGCAGGTAGGGAATCAACCCCTTACGAAACGCCTCCTCCTGAAACTCCCGTTTCAGCATCCGGGCGTCCACGTAGAGGCCGTCGATCTGAACCATCCAGGCCAGGGGATTTTCTTCCAGCTGACTCATAAGCGACCATTCCGGGTCGCTCCGCCGGATTTTCAGCGTCCGGCGAATCAACTTCGACTTGCCCTGGCCGGTACTTTCTCCAACGCCGAAGACCTTGTCGATCGCCGTCAGCTTCATGTGGGGCTCTTGAGTAGGGTCGTCCAGGAAGTTCACCCAGCCAATCGTGCGAACGATACCGCAGGCCCAGGAATTCGGCTTGCCGCTGACCAGCGGCGATGGTCGCTTGCGAGCCAGCTTTTCCGTCAGCTGACGGCAGAGATCTGCGTACTCGGCATTCAGGTGCTCTTTGCAGAAGTCATTCACCAGACCAGCGATTGCTTTGAAAACGGGTTGAACTTCCCTGGTGATCCTGCCCCCGGAATTCTTGAGTTTTCCCATCGATTTCACCCGTTCTGGAACCTGAAGATCCTTCGTCCTGACGTCAGCGGAAGATGAACTGTATCAGTATTGTTGATTCGATCTACCTCACTGCGGCAAAACGCGGGTGCCGAAATTAGTCGCCATACCCTGCGCAGCGACTCGAACTCGGCCGCGCAGCTGAAGTGAATCGCCGAATCCACTGAGTAAGGAGCGTCCGGTCAATAGCATTCTCCGGCGGTGAGGTAATCGCGGAGGTCCTTTTCGGTACTCCCGTATCGTATCAGGGCCGACTTCGTGGGCGGCCGAAGGTCGCGATTTTCGACCGATTGCTTCTGCAGCAGGCGGATCAGTCAGATCCAGCTCCTGATAACGCAGCATTTCGGGTCGGTTCATGTTCGATTCACACCACGGACAAATGTTTGAGTTGTCCGTAGAAATTGACAGCACACGCTCGCCGCACTGGCGACAGTGCTCGTTGGGGGCAAAGGCGAGCTCCACCAGCGTCGACGGTTCTGGCGGACGTGACAGATGCAGGCCGTCCGTGTTTTTCCAGACGCACAGTTTCATAAATCCCTGACGATCGCTTCGGCCGCCAGTCGTCCGGACTGCATGGCACCGTTGATCGACCCGTTGGCTCGGAAATCGCCACATACAAAAATGTTGTCTCGCAACTTTGCCGGATGCACGGGGGGATCGAAGGCGGGTGACGTCTGGTTCGGCAGAGCCTGATTGATCCGGCAGGTGCGGAGGTGTGTCCACGCGTCGACGTCATCGCCGAACCATTCTCGGAGGTGTGATTTCACCAGTGACTGCAAGTGTCCGCCGTCCACGTCTGTTCTAAGAACTGTCGCGGAAATCAGCGACTGACCATCGGGCGCGCACTGCGGAGCCACCTGGCTGGGGACACAAAGATTGTTCACCAGTCCGCGGCCTGTTCCGTTCAGAACAAGCATCCTTTCAGCGATCGGCGGTTCGGGGGCGGAAAAGTAGACGCAGTGGACTGACCGCGCCCGACGGATGTTAGTGATTTCGGGAAGGAAACGAGCGGCCGCCGATTGTTCCGTGGCGACAACAACTGACGACGCAGGAATCACATCGCCTTTTCGGAGCGTGACGCCTTTCGAATCGACGGCACTCACCGGCGACATCACGCGAATGCAGTCATCCGGCAAACCAGCCGCCAGTTGTATCGGAATCTTTCCCATTCCCCGCGCAGGCAGGGCCGTGTCACCGGAGCTGAACATTCGAAAAACAAAATACAGCATTCGACATGATGTTTGAAGCTCGTGATCCAGAAATACACCGCCCAGAAACGGGCGTAGAAACTGCTCCACCATTTTTTCTGTGAATCCGAGTGCTTTAAGTTCGAGTTCTGTGGTACGGTCAGGCCGTTCGAACACGCTGTCCAGGCTGCCTCGACCAGCGGACCACCGCAAGCGCCCGATTCGCAGCTTGTCCATCAGGCTGCCGACGGGCGCCAGAGCCGTTTGCAGCGCACGTTGCGGTTGTCGCCACGGGTCGGACATTCGATGGAACGCGTCATTCGTGCGGATCAACGAACCGGGTTCAAACGCCTGAAGCTGCAATGCGGAGTAGTCGAGGTGTTGTTGAGCTTCCGGGTACGCCGTCAACAAAACCTGAAAGCCTCGGTCCAGCAGAAAGCCGTCAACCTCATCCGTGCGAACGCGTCCCCCAATGTCGTCGGAAGCTTCCAATAACAGGATCTCGACGCCGGCACTGAAGAGTGTTTTCGCACACGTCAAACCGGCAAGTCCTCCACCAACAATGACAACGGGGTCGGGCATCTTTTTTCCGGATACATCAGGACACGGGGTACGATTCATAGGTTATAGGCGGCTCGGCACAGCTGACCAGACACCCGATTGGGCGGTGTTTCGGTCCGGGGGGCACACGAATTCGCGTGGGGAATCGGCGATCCGAAGCAGCTGCGCGATGTCGCTTCGGAGTGTCCGTTTGATTATTGTCGGCTTTCGGTCGGGATGTGACGAAAATTACTGGCAAGCATCCGGAGCGACTCGATCGTTTCTCCCTCGGGAAAGAGTACCAACAGTTCGGGCTCCGCCCGAAGGTCCTGCGCGGCAGGCACTCGTTGTGGGACGGTCTCCCGACCGCCTCGTTGTGGGACGGTCTCCCGACCACCTCGTTGTGGGGCGGTCTCCCGACCGCCTCGTTGTGGGGCGGTCTCCCGACCACCTCGTTGTGGGACGGTCTCCCGACCGCCCCACTTTGCGGATCAGTTGGACAGGCGCGTCGTGACGCGGATTGGGAGAACTGCGGTCGGTCGGGTCGGGAGACCCGGCGACAACCGGGAGCGGGAGACCCGGCCTCGTTGTGGGACGGTCTCCCGTACCTCGTTGTGGGGCGGTCTCCCGACCGCCCCACTTTGCGGATCAGTTGGACAGGCTCGTCGTGACGCGGATTGGGAGAACTGCGGTCGGTCGGGTCGGGAGACCCGGCCACAACCGGGACTTCTGTGGGTGCCGCCTGCCGGGCGGCACTTCGCGGCAAAGCCGCGACTGTGGTTGCAACACCCACGCCACTTCATCCAACCCGCTGCCACGAACCAACCGCCCCACAATTCGAACGTGGGGCCTGCGCACAGTTCGGGCTCCGCCCGGCACTTCGCGGCGAAGCCGCGACCACTGTTGGTTCGTTTCTGGGGACGCGAGAGTGTACTTATTCTTTTCACGTCACCAGCTTCGAGGACTTGCGGCCCCAAACGGAGCCCGGGACCGAAGCGGGAAAACTGTCTGGTCGGAATTTTCGGGGGGACACGCAGCCAGAGAGACCCTGGCAATTGCATCAGTAATTAAATCGACATCCCGAGAAACTGGCCGACGGCAGTCCACTACCAGGCACGGGTGCGCTGAGGCTAGCCAACGTACGGGGGGGGGACCTGCGTTTCGCACCGCCCCCAGCACCTGTGTTTCGCGCCGTCCGTACCCGCGGGAATCGGTGTCGTGAACAGTTTGCCGCATCGGTGGCAACGCAGTTTCTGCTGAGTTGAGCCCGGTTGTCGCCAGGCAGTAGAATAATGATCGAACGGGACTTCCTGTTCGTGCCGACCGGAGGAGCTCTGGCGTTTTGCCGCCCGGGTTCTCCGGCTTTTCTGTTGGATGAATCCGCGGTTCAGGAGTCAGCGAGCATGGTCGTGACGAATTCCGGTGTGGCCGAAGAATCCGGTCCCAACATTCCACGCAACAACTCATGGTCCGTGGTGCACCAGATCAACCTGCCGCGACCGAAGCGGGCGATACTCGCCGCAGTCCTCCTGACGTGCCTGTTTGTCACTTTTAACACCGCATCAGCTTCCACCGAATCCGGCAGCCGTCCCAACATCGTCGTCATCATGTCGGACGATATGGGTTATTCCGACATCGGCTGCTACGGGGGTGAAATCCGGACCCCTGTGCTGGACCATCTGGCGGCGGAGGGACTGCGCTTTACTCAGTTCTACAACACGGCCCGCTGCTGTCCGACGCGCGCGTCGCTGCTGACCGGACTTTATCCTCATCAGGCCGGTGTCGGGCACATGATGAGTGACAACGGATACGACGGGTACCGCGGCGACCTGAATCGCAACTGCCGGACCATCGCCGAAGTTCTGAAGCCCGCCGGTTACGGAACCTACATCTCCGGCAAGTGGCATGTCACCAAACAGGTGAAGCCCGACGGCGCGAAAGACAACTGGCCGCTGCAGCGCGGCTTTGAACGTTTTTATGGGACCATTCATGGGGCCGGAAGTTTCTACGACCCGAATTCGCTGACCCGCGACAATACTCAGATCTCTCCGATGGCCGATCCGGAATACCAGCCCGAGACCTACTACTACACCGATGCCATCAGCGATCACGCCGTCCGGTTTGTTCGGGAACATCATCGGCAGACGCCGGACCGTCCTCTGTTTATGTACGTGGCGTACACCGCGGCTCACTGGCCCATGCATGCTCTGCCCGAGGACGTTGCCCGATATCAGGGACGCTATGACGACGGGTACGGTGCCATTCGTGAGTCACGTCTGCAGCGCATGAAGGAACTGGGAGTGGTGGCCTCAGATATTGGCCTGTCTCCGCAGGCCGAGGACTGGGACAAGGTCAGACATCGCGAATGGGAAATCCGTTGCATGGAAGTTTATGCCGCGATGGTCGATCGCATGGATCAGGGGATCGGCAGAATTGTGGACAGCCTGAAAGAAACGAATTCGCTGGACAACACGCTGATTCTGTTTTTGCAGGACAATGGCGGCTGTGCAGAAGGTCTGGGACGAACCGCCAGAAAGGGGCTCGAAACGCGGCCGGAAGAAGCTCTGGAAGCCATGGCTGCGGATGAGCTGCAGGTCAACATGATTCCAAAGAAGACCCGGGACGGCTGGCCGCTGATCCAGGGACCGGGTGTGATGCCGGGGCCTGCTGATACCTACATCGCTTATGGACGGGGCTGGGCCAATGTGTCGAACACGCCGTTTCGCGAATACAAGCACTGGGTGCATGAAGGTGGCATCAGTACGCCTTTGATTGCTCACTGGCCCGCCGGCATTCCGCGGAAAGGAGAGCTGGAGCATCAGCCCGGGCATCTGATTGATATTATGGCCACCTGTGTTGATCTGGCCGGAGCTGACTACCCGCAGGAATCTGAGGGCCTCCGGATCACTCCGCTGGAGGGCCGCAGTCTGACGCCCGTGTTCACTGGCCGGACCATTGAACGTGAAGCGTTGTACTGGGAGCACGAAGGTAATCGAGCTGTTCGCGTGGGCGACTGGAAACTGGTGGCTAAAGGAGTGGACGGTGCCTGGGAACTGTACAACATCCGCCGCGACCGGGCTGAGATGCAGAATCTGGCCGCTGCAGAACCGGCTCGTGTCCGTGTGCTGTCCGCTCTGTGGCATCAATACGCCGAAGAATCCATGGTTTTGCCGCTCACCCCGTACTACAAGAATTCAGGGCACACGACCTTTTCGAAAAAGAAAAAGTTCAACCTCGCCGGCGACGCCGAACTGGAACGCAGCCGGGCGCCGATGGTGGAAGGCCGGCCGTTCCGCCTGACGGTCCGGATTGCAGAACCGGGCGACTCGGGCGTGATCGTCGCACAGGGTGGTTCCGCCGCGGGCTACGCTCTGTACCAGAAAGACGGCCGACTCTGGTTTGCGGTCCGTCGGAAGGGTAAGCTGTTCAGTGTCAGCGGCGACGCACCTGCCGAGGCCACCACGCTGGACGTCAGCCTGGCGGCAGACGGGACAGTCACGGTCCGGGCCGGAGATCTGACGCTGTTGACCGGCGAAGTTGGAGGAACACTGGACACAATGCCGATTGACGGACTTCAGGTGGGCAAGGATCTGGACGGAAACGTCGGAGACTACGCGGGTGACTTTCCTTTTGACGGGCAGATTGAACGCGTGCGGGTTAGCATCGATGATTAAACGGCAGCGCAGATCGTCGCCGTGTTAAGTGTGACGGGTTGCCCGGCCCCGTCTGTCATTCGGAGGGTGAGCCTGGTAAGCTGGGGGCAGGGGAACCTGTCGTTCAATCGGGTCAGTTCTGCAGTGTGATTGGTAGAGCATCGTTTTCTGTGAGGATCGAATGGTATTCAGATTTGTGAACGTGGCTGCCCTGGCCCTGTGTCTTGCGGCGCAGACCTCCATCGCTGCCGACAGCGGTGAAGCGACGGAAGCAAAAACGGCGGCTGAAATGCAGCCCTATGCCGAAAAAATAGAACAGACGGAAGTGGCCATTGAAATGGTCCCGATTCCCGGCGGGTCCTTCACCATGGGAAGCCCGGAGACGGAACCGGGCCGCGAGGCTGACGAAGGGCCGCAGGTGACGGTTGAGTTATCTCCGTTCTGGATGGGCAAGTACGAAATTACGTGGGACCAATACGAAATCTGGGGCGAAAATATCGACATCGCGAGGCGATCCATCTTCGGGTTCGAAGCGAGCGCCCGTGACGAAGTGGCAGATGCCGTGACCCGCCCGACTCCGCCTTATACTGACATGAGCTTCGGAATGGGCAAACGCCGGAATCCCGCCATCTGCATGACTCAGCATGCGGCGCGGACCTACTGCAAATGGCTGTCGGCCAAGACCGGGCATTATTATCGTCTGCCGACCGAAGCCGAATGGGAATACGCCTGTCGCGCCGGTACCAAAACCGCCTACTCATTCGGGGATGATCCTGCCCTGCTGGACGACTACGCGTGGTACGACCAGAACAGTGAAGATTCCTACCACGAAGTCGGCCAGAAAAAGCCGAATCCGTGGGGGCTGTATGATATTCATGGAAATGTCGCGGAATGGACGCTGGACCAGTACCTTCCGGACGCCTATGCCTCGTACACCAACGGTGTGAAGAATCCACTGAAGGTGCCGTCAAAGCTGTTTCCCCGCGTCGTGCGGGGCGGCGGCTGGGACGATGAACCCAAACTGCTTCGCAGTGCCGTCCGCGAAGGGTCCAGCGACGAATGGAAACAGCAGGACCCGCAGATTCCTCAAAGCATCTGGTATCACACCGATGCTCTGGGGGTCGGCTTTCGCGTGGTTCGCCCACTGACGGAACCTTCGGCCGAAGAGAAGGCGGCCTACTGGGAAAAGACCGCGCCCGTACAACTGGATCCCGTTGTTGAATAGTTGACGAGCTGCCGGTTGAAGGGAAGCTTTCCCGGGCATCGGTCAGCTCACTTGCCTGACTGGCTTGCCATGGCGAGCCAGTCTTCACCATTCTTCTTTTCTTGTTTCCTGCTACTGCATTCCTGCCCTGAACCGGAGCCCCTGGCGATGACCTCACAGTCCACCGACTCACGACGTAATTTTCTGAAGACCACCGGCACGGTGGCGGCCGGCACCAGCCTGCTGTCCGGTGCCCTTGCCCCGCGTGCCTATGCCGACGAAGACAACACTGTCCAGTTGGCGCTGGTTGGCTGCGGAGGACGCGGCACGGGGGCCGCCACCAATGCATTGTCCGTCGACAACGGCCCCATCAAACTGGTGGCGATGGCCGATGTCTTCGAAAGCAATCTGGCCGGCAGTCACGGCAACCTGGCCAAGCAGTTTGCGGAAAACGGCAAACTGGATGTGCCGGAAGAACGAAAGTTCATCGGCTTTGACGCCTATCGCAGGGCCATGGACTGCCTGAAGCCGGGCGACGTGGTAATTCTGACCACGCCCCCGGGGTTCCGCTGGGTCCACTATACCTATGCCATCGAACGCGGTCTGAACGTGTTCATGGAAAAACCCGTCACCGTTGACGGCCCGGCAACTCGTAAAATGCTGGCTCTGAACGAACAGGCGCTGGCAAAAAATCTGAAGGTCGCCGTCGGCCTGATGTGTCGTCACTGTGACGCCCGACGTGAACTGTTTGATCGCATTCAGAATGGTGAACTGGGAGAACTGAACCTGCTGCGAGCCTACCGGATGGCCGGGCCGACGGGTTCCGCGGCCGCACCGCCGAAGCCGGATGACATGAGCGAACTGATGTATCAGATCAAACATTTCCACGGCTTCCTGTGGCTGAGTGGCGGGGCCGTCAGCGATTTTCTGATCCACAACATCGACGAATCGTGCTGGATGAAAAACGCCTGGCCGGTCGAAGCCAAAGCCTCCGGCGGTCGCCACTACCGCGGCGATCATGTCGACCAGAATTTTGATACGTATTCCATCGAATACACATTCGAAGACGGAGCAAAGCTGTTTGTCAACGGCCGGACGATTCCCGGCTGCCATTCAGAATTCGCCAGCTATGCCCACGGCTCAAAGGGACTGGGCGTTATCTCCAGCCGGTCACACTGGCCGTCCCGAGCCCGCATCTACAAGGGCCATAATATGGACAAGGCCAATCTGCAATGGGAATATCCACAGCCGGAAAAGCACAATCCGTATCAGGCCGAATGGGAGCATCTGATCGCCGCCATCCGCGATGATCAGCCCTACAACGAAGTACAGCGCGGCTGCATGGCCAGCGTGGTCACGTCCATGGGCCGCATGGCTGCTCATACCGGGCAGGTGGTGACGCTGGATCAGATGATGAACTGCGAACATGAATTCGCACCCGACATCGATAAGCTCACGCTGGAATCCGCGTCGCCGCTGCCAGCGAAGGCTGACGGCACCTATCCGATTCCACGCCCCGGTCTGGTCAAAGACCGCGAATACGCCTAAGACGCCGGGACCATCGGTCTGCCCGGTCGCTGAGCAACAAGGCTCATGCGGCCGGGCGTCCGCGCGTCCGTATCGAATGTGTGTGTGTGTCGACGCAGGTGAGAGGCAGCACGATGGGTGACAGCAGTTCGGTCGTTTCTTATCGAGCCTGTCATTGTTGCGGGCAGATTCATCGGCTGCCGCCGTTGCAGCCGGCTCAGAAAGCTGTCTGCACCAGGTGCGGCGCCGGAATTCAGATGCCGGGCTGTCGCCGGCGTTCCGCGAGTCGCACGGCCGCGGCTGCCGTCGCCGCGTTTGTGTTGTTCTGGCCGGCCGTCCTGTGCCCGATTCTGAAGATCGAAAAACTGGGACAGCTGCACGAATCCAGCATCCTGAGCGGCACGATGGAGCTGCTGAGTCACGGCAACTGGCTGGTCGGTGGCGTGGTGCTGCTGTTTTCTGTGGTCTTTCCGCTGACCAAAATCGTGCTGCTGCTGGAACTGAGTCTGCTGGAATTTCTGCACCGCCGACACAAGGCTCTCACGCTGCGGATCATGGAAAACGTCGGCAAGTGGAGCATGATGGACGTGATGCTGCTGGCGTTTCTGGTGATGCTGGTGAAACTTGGCAACCTGGTCCAGTTTCACTTCGGGCCTGCCGTGGTGGCTTTTATTGCGTGCGTCACCATGAGCATGGTTGCCTCGCTATGTTTTGACCCGCACGCCATCTGGGAAGATGCTTAGGGCCGAGCGGAACATAAGTGGCGTAAGCTTCCAGCCTGCGATGCAGAAACACGCAGGCTGGAAGCTTACGCCATGTTTCGACACGACAGTAATTTTCCGTTTGATCCTAAGCTCAGCCTGACTGATCACTTACTCTGACCGAAGTCAGCCCGAGTTAAATTCAGGCCGAATTCGATCAGTCGCCGTCCGTTATTTGGATACCTGAATCACTTTCGTGCCCGCAATGTCGTCGTGCAGGCATTTTCGATTCGATCGGAAAATCATCAGGATGTTGGCCAGATTAAACAGATTGCCGAAGAGCGGGATCACAGCAATCAGCTGAACCACGACCCATCGCTTCAGAAACAGAGGCCACAACGGCAGAATCTCGTTCGTTTCCGAATCCACGATTCTGGTACCCACGGTCAGTTTACCGATCGTCTGTCCGCGGGTGGACAACAGGTAGCCGTTGACGATCAGGTACCACAACGACGCCAGAACGGCTCCGATCAGGCCGCCCGCGATCTGTGCCGCCAGCATGTTGGTACCGAACACACCGGTGGCCCCGAGGTTAAAGGCAACGACGTAGATGCCGAAAGCCGCCGGAAGCATGATCAACCCGTCGACAAAGGCACCGGCGAAGCGAGCTCCGCGGGTCGCCAGCTGTACATCGCCCGGCAGCGCGATGTCATCGATCTCTGCGGGGGCGGCGTATGGGTTGTGTGTCGCAAACGGGTTTTTTGAGTCGTCGACATCACTCGCGTAGACATTATCCGGGTCCTGCGGCATCGAAGCGTCCTCCAGTACGTTGAAACACAAACGTCCCGAAGGGGCAGGCGTCAGGGTGGGGCAGGCAGCAACGACGCACGTTCCTCAGGAGCAAAGAACAGTAGAATCCGAAAACCAGAGCTTAACGTCAAGTTACCCGAGCACGGCCAGCCATTCGCGATGATTTTCCCATGCGGTATCGGTGGCCGGAGTCAGTCCGTCGTCTGCACCCGGCCATGGTACCGGCGTCCGAAACGGCTCACTTGCAGGAAACATCTCCGCGGCACGCGATGTTTTCTGCAGACTCATCCGGCGGTCCGGTCCCGGAGCGGTCTGTCCGGACTCAGCAATGACAGGCTGCAGAACCGAGCTGCCGAGTGTGGTCATGCCGGCAGCCGCAACACCTGCCAGCGCGTCGATCCTGACTCGAATCTCACCGGCTGACAACATGCTGCTGCCTTTGGACTGTTCGATCTGAGCATCGGTGCCGGACAGTTTCACCAGATGCAGCAGAAACGAATCGTTGGCGTCAAAGTCGCCGTCACCGTCCACGTCAGCGGCTGCCTCCAGCGCCGCAATCCGCAGCCGAATCTGGTCTGCAGACAACGGCGAGCTGCCTTTGGACTGATCGATCTGAGCATCCGTTCCCGACAGCTGCACAAGATGAATCAGGAAGGAGTCGTTAGCGTTGAATTCTGAGTTGCCATCGACGTCACCAGCCGGCAACGTGACCGCGGCGGTGCCGAATACGATGTACGCTTCACCAGCATCTGCCCGTGCATTGCCGAGCGAATGAGCAAAGGGTGCCCCGATGATCAGGTCAGCCACGCCGTCGTCGTTGACGTCCCCGGCACCGCGTACCATCAGGCTGCTTTGATCCTCAGCATCGATTCCCAGAATGATCTGGTCCACTGCCCCGGGAATTCTCAGATCCAGCGTTTCTGGAAAGTCCGGTCGGCCGAAAATGATGTAGGCTTCGCCCGTGTCAGTGGCCAAATTGTATGCTCCGTGACCACGATACGCCCCGATGACCAGATCATCTCGCTCGTCGCCATTCAGATCACCGACGATCGTTGCCGAACGGCCGCTGTTGTCACCGCTGTCGGCACCGTAGATCGTGATCCCGGCTGTGCCGAGCGTTTCCAGATTGATGACCGGCGGCAGCTGCGGCCCTCCGAACACAACGTGTGTTTCGCCGCCATTCGGCCGACTGTTGTTCGCGGCATCTCCACCGGTGACACCGATCACGATATCGTTGAAGCCGTCACCATTGATATCACCTGAGCCATAGGGGAAATAGCCGGAAAAGTCGTGTGCATCCGTGCCATACACAACGACATCCGGTCCGTCCTGCGCCGCCAGATCAATCGCGGATGGCATTGATGTGCTGCCGTAGATGATGTACGTCTCGCCCGCCCGCGTGACCTGGTTGTCACGCCCGTCGGCAAAGCGGGCACCGATGATCAGGTCGTCAATCTCGTCCCCGTTCACGTCTCCCGCTCCGGCCACCGAGACGCCGGCTTCGTCTCCGGCTTCCGCGCCGTAAATCCGCAGCACGCCCGCCGTGACGGTGGCCAGATTGATCGTCGCTGGCAGCGTGTCTCCGCCGTAGATGATATGTGCTTCACCGGCGCGATCCCGAGCGTTGTTAAGAGAATCGGCCCAGATGGCACCGATGCCAATATCCTGAAAACCATCGCCGTTGATGTCGCCGACGGACGCCACAGGATTCCCTGTCAGATCCGCAGGATCCGGGCCGAAGATCGTGATCCCGGCGCTGCCGAGACCGGCCAGATCGATCGACGACGGCAACGACGGACCGCCGTACACAACGAAGGCTCCGCCGGACGACGCAACGGTGTTGCCGGCCCCGTCGCTTTGATGAGCACCAATAATCAGATCGCTGTACGTGTCCCCGTTGACATCGGCCGCAGCAATCTGGTGCGCCGTGATGTCGAAGATGTCTGCCCCGTGAATGACCACGCCACCAGCTCCGAGGGCCGCAAGGTCGATCGTTTCCGGCAGTTCCGAACTGCCGTAAATCAGGTACGCTTCTCCGGCGTCTTCCCGCTGGTTATTGACTGAATCCGCTTTGTTGGCCCCGATCACAAAATCATCGATACCGTCGCCGTTGACGTCACCGGCACGCTGGACCGACTGCCCGAGCTGATCTCCCGCATCCGCCCCGAAGACAGTCACGCCCTGATCACCGAGATTCGCCAGATGAATCACGTTTGTCTGCGGAATAACTGACGGCAGCGTCAGCTCAATATCGTCTCCGTCTCCGCCCGAATAGCTGATGACAGCGTTGAAGAATTCCGGCAGTACGGTTCCTTCTGCCAGGCCGGCAAACATTCCCGTGCCGCCGACGCGTTCCACAATCACCAGACGTTCGTTTGGCATCGCCTGCCACGCGGGGATCCAGCGCAGCTGCAGTTCAACACCTTCGCCGATATCGACACGCCCGGTCGCTCGAAGCTGATCGTGGAACCCGGGGCCTTCTCCCGGTGTGCTGCCTGCCGCTTCAATCGACAGCAGGCTGTCGTCATCCACGGACAGGTCACCATCGATCTGCAGCATCCCGGGCGACAGTCCGGGTGCGATCCGTCCGCCGAGCGTCACCTTCGGAGCTGTCACGTCGACGCCCGAAGCGTCCTGCAACTGTCCTCCGATAATCGTGACCGGGTCGTGAAACACGGCGGTATCGATCAGGACCGGATTACCATGGTCGGTCAGTATCGGCGTGCCGATGGTGATCGATTGAAATCCAGGCTGCAGGGTTGCCAGTTCTGCATCCGTCAGATTCAGATCTGACGATCCAGCAACGCTGTCCGCACCTCCCAGACTGATGGACTGCTGCGCCAGACCGGGATGTTGCGGAGCGATTGTCAGCATGCCTGTCGACCGGACGGCCGCTGCCGGATGCAGCTGAACGGTATCCGCCAGCATCTCTATGTTGCCATTGGCCGCGTTGCCACCGATCATCACTCCTTCACCGACGACCAGCGCATCCGGACTTCCGCTGCCCGTCGCGTTCAGGTGAATAAAACTGTCGCCCACCGCCAGAATCTGTGCTCCGGAGGTTGTGTCGCCCTGCAATTCGATTCCCGAACTGTCTCCGCTGCCGGCCGTGCCGAAGACAGATATTTCACCGTCCACACTTTGAATCTGAGCACTGGTTCCGAAAAATATTCCCTGGTTTGAGTCAGTTCCGCTGCCACCGCGCCCATCGATGAAAATCGGAGCGGCCTCTGATCCTGTTCCCGTCGACCGGATCGTGGCACCGCTCACAATACGGACACCCCGCTGAGAGTCTTCCGTGCCTGTCCCGCCGGTGCCGTCAATGCTGATCGTCCCGGTGATACTGCCAATCTGTGTTTCGCTTCCGCTGATCGTCACGCCGCGATTTGCCGAGCTTCCGCTGCCTCCCATGCCGATGATGTCGATGGTGGCTGCGCCAGCTGAGTGGACTGACGCTGACAGCCAGACGCCGCTGTTAAGAATCGTCGTCCCGGGGCCGCCGGTTCCGGAAACCAGTACGCTGCCGTCGTAGCTGACGATTTCCGAACCGGCTCCGCTGGCAAAGATCCCGGAATTGGAATCGACTCCCGTTCCGCCGACCCCGAGAATTGTGATCGTGGCCGCTTCAAAGCCCGTGCCGGAGGATTCAATGACTCCGAATTCGTTCATGTTCAGACCGCGATTATTTCGGCCTGTGCCCTCGCCACCGTTTCCCGAAAGAAACACGTCGCCGTCGACACTGCGAATCGTTGCCCCGGAAGAGAACGCGACGCCGACATTCCAGTCCGTACCGCCACCACCCGTGCCGATGATCGAGATCGTCGCCGCGTCAACGCCGACTCCCGTTGATTGAATCAGCGGCGAATCGTTGATCAGCACGCCATGGTTGTTGCCGGCTGTTCCATCGCCTCCGACACCCTGAATGGTAATGTCTCCCATCACGCTGGAAACAACGGCCCCGTCTTCCAGCAACACTCCGTAATTATTGCTGGTCCCCGCGCCACCCACGCCGTCCAGCGTGATGCTTCCGGCCAGGGGCGTGGTGCCCGTCGACGTGATCTGAGACCCGTTCTGCAGCGAAATGCCGATTCGAAAATCGCTGGCCGGGCCAGCGTCGGTGGCTGATCCGAACAACGACACATCACCCTCGCCGCTGGTGGTGATGGAAGCATTGATCAGTGCGATCCCGCGGAGTGATCCGGAGGTGTCTCCGGTATTCACCGCGCTCAGGCTGATGTGGCCGTCGAAGGTGGTCAGACTGCTGCCATCGAACAGACTGATAGACCGATCCGTTGTTATGGTCAGATCGAAGTTGCCGAAGTGACTGGCGCCCACAAAACCGACGGCCTGATTGCCCGCCGTCTCACCGGAAAGGTCGACCTCGAACGAATGCTGATAAACGCTGCTGCCACTGTCGTTGAAGCGAAGCGATGCCCCCGGTTCGCTGTCCGTAATCCGCACCGAGTTATACGCCGACAGATTATTCAGCGACAACTCGGTGGTATCAAAGCCGGAAAAATCTGCTGCCGCCGTGACTCCGGCATTGGTGAAGTTCTGTGAATCTGATTCAAACGAATAACTGTTGCCCGTGGACACAACGGACATTCGTTCACCGGCCGCGAGGTCGATCTGCAGCACACCGGCGTCGTCCATGACCGAGGCCAGCAGTGTCCGTGATTCCAGCGCTTCGGTCGCCGCGACAGCCTGCCAATTTCGTTGCCGCACGATTCGGCGAACGCTGTGCTGCCCCGACCGTCGCTGACGTTTCGACAAAACGGACCGGCAGACGCTGATGACTGTCCTGAACCACATAGACTCGCGAACTCCTGCTTTGTTGCAAACTGCTCTTCCGCCGACGCCGCCCTGACGTGAATCGAGTATAGAAAGGCCGGGGACCGGATCCCAGGACCAACCCGAAATTGAGCCGCGTCCTCGCTTGTCTCGTGGTCCCGCTGGTGCCCGGTGCCTCGTGCCTGGTGCTTTCCGTAGCTGGGGCTTCCAGCGGCAGCGGCAGCCGATACCGGTCGAGAGTCGAACCCCGCATGGACTGCGGCTGGAAGCCCCAGTTACGTTCAGTGCTGCCCGGTTTGTGCCTGCTGCCCGGTTTGTGCCTGTCCCCTTTTGGCGGCCCGCTTTTGGCGGCACAACCGCACGTTGTGGGGCGGTCTCCCGACCGCCCCGCCCAGCACGTTGTGGGGCAGTCTCCCGACCGCCCCGCCCAGCACGTTGTGGGGCGGTCTCCCGACCGCCCCACACCTTCGACCGCAGGTCTCCGGCCGAATGGGGACAGGCATGATTTTCTTCGTCTTCCCGATTCGGGCTGTTGGTGGGCTGTTTGCGCTCACCCGACGGACTGGAAGTCCGTCGTACGGTTCACTGCGGGACGGAAAAAGAATCCCGCATCCCTTCGTCTCCGGCCGAATGGGGACGGGCATCGTCCGCCGTCGTGCCTGTCCGCTTTTGGCGGCACGACACTGCAGACGACGGAAAACCTGACTGCACCCCTCACGGAAGGACGACCACTGGCCGGCCCTGGTCGCCAATGCCCGGATTGTGACTGTCCCCTTCCCGGACTACGTTCCGATCCGCCGACTGCGGCTGGAAGCCCCAGTTACGTTTGGTTATCCGCGGATTGTGCCTGTCCCCTTCCCGGACTGATTGGGCGACGAACGCTGTGGACGGTATCATCAGATCCTGATCTGCCACCGTTCTTTGGCCGCCACCCGGTTTCAGCATCATCAGGTATGAACGACAAACAGCCAGCTACGAATTCGGAGCCGAATACGGTGCCGGCCGCTACGGTATCGTCTGAACCGGTCACGGATTTTCCGCAGGCGGAAGTTCGGGAGGCGGGCGCTGGCGCTTTGTTACGACAGTCCCGGCTGTGGTGGGTCACTCTTGGCTGTCTGCTGCTGGCGCTGGGGCTGGCGTGGCAATCCATGCCCCAGACCGGGCCCCGGATCACGATTCGGTTTCCCGAAGGACATGGCCTGAAGGAAGGCGATGCGGTGCGTTACCGAGGCATCGATGTGGGGCGTGTCACCAGCGTGGGGCTGGACGAACAATTGTCCGGCGTCGAGGTTCACGTGACGCTCACACCCGGCGGAGCTGCTCTGAGTCGCGATGGCACGCGGTTCTGGATCGTGCGGCCACGACTGAGTCTGAGTGAAATCAGCGGCCTGGACACGGCCGTTGGTGCCAAGTACATCGGCGTGAGTCCCGGCGATCCGGCAGGTGCTCGCAGAAAGACCTTTGACGGGCTGGCTGTAGCGCCGCCGGACGAACTGGCCGACGGCGGACTTGATCTGATTCTGCAGGCGGAACAGCTCCACGGTGTCAGTACCGGAGCTCCGGTGGTCTGGCGCGGCGTGGATGTCGGCAAGGTCCTGTCTGTCGGGCTTTCCGCGGATGCTCGTCATGTCCACATCGGAATCCGCATTGATGGTCCGTATCGCCGGCTGGTGAACCCGAATTCCAGATTCTGGGTGACCAGCGGATTCGGCGTCGATGTCGGACTCACCGGATTCAAACTCAACGCTCAGTCGCTGACGACGATTGCTCGCGGCGGCATTTCGTTTATCTCACCGGCGCCCGAGGACGGTGCCGAGGTCCGCAGCGGAAAAGTGTTCGAACTGTTCGACAAAGCCGATCCTGACTGGCTTGATGCCGCCTCAACGGTACCGCTGATTGGATTTCCTGTCCCGGAAACCGTCACCGTGCGTGCCCGTCGAAAAACCCACATGCTGGGCATCCCGCGTTCAAAGGAATTCACTCAGACCGGAATCCTGCTGTCCGGAGCAAACGGCGTTCGTCTGCTGACGGCTGAACTGCCCACTGTTGTGTCCGAGGCCGACGTATGGGTGATTGATGATTTTGAGATCGAACCGGTCGGTGCTGAGCCGGTCCGTATCACGGCCGTGGATCCGGAAATCTGTGAATCTCCCGGTTCCGGTGTCTGGGCGATTCCCGTCGGATCCGCTCAGGTGCTGGCTGAGCATGCCGGCCCCGCGATGTTCCGTCGGCCGGAATCGCCTGAACTGTGTCTGCTGGTTCGCAGTGCGTCGGCTGACGGAAAGGTGGTTCCGGTCGTGCAGCCACTGGATCCCGGGCAGATGTCACCTCAGGATGGCGGCTGGCGGGTATCGGACAGCAGCCTTGACCTTGCGGAATGGCACGGTGCTCCGGTCGTCGCCGCCGTCGACGGAAGAATTGTCGGCCTTCTGATCATCGGCCCGCAGGGACCGCTGGTGGCGTTGACCGAAAAATAAGGCCGCCAGCGAAGAGACAAACACGCACCATGCGGCGGGCAGGCAAAGAAGATGTTTCATGCGGACTTTCTGCAATGCCGATGACCGCCGGACCGGAAGGCAGCACACCGGACGAACGACCACGCGTTTGCTGCGGCACGGTGACGTCGTGAGTCGGAAGCAACTGGTCCGGGTCCTTATGGAATGCGATTCAATGTATACCATGCATGCGGGTGCAGCAGCGGTTCTCCGTCCCGACTGCGAAGTCCACCGGCAGATAATTCATGCACAAACAGTGGTCTCAGACCGCTGATAGTCAGCCTGACAGACCGTCCGTCATCAGCCACGACGGCATTTGTCACCGACAGCGGTTGCTTCTGAATTTCGTCGCTGCCGTAGGTGGCGTGATACAGATACGTAAAGCTGCTCATGACATAAGACTGAAGGTCAGCGGCTGTGTGCTCATCCACGGGCTTTGTGAAAACCAGTTCGAAGCCGTCACTCAGAGCCCGCATTTCCAGAATTTCAAACGGTGTTTCTCCCGTCCAGACCAGCCGCTGAAGGCCGTATGAGGCGGTGCCCAGACTGCTCCAGCCGCGGTTGGTCAGGCCGGCAAACATGCTGCCGTCCGAGCCCTGAGTCAGACGCAGCACGGCCGAGGCGAATCCGGATCGGAATGGAAAACAGGCGCCCTGATACTCGCCGTCCACCTGTTCCAGAAAGACGCGACTGACGGACGCCTGAGTGAACTCGCCGATAAACAGCTGTCCCGTGAACGGCCCAAATTTTCCGCCGCTGTCGTCCAGCATGATGTCTGTCGTGGACTGGCCCATTTTCTTGTAGGGAAACCAGACAGCCGGAGGCTTCAGCTGAGGAAACTTTTTCAGAGCCGCGGGAAACGGAATTCCATCGGGAATATCCTGAACACCCTGAATGGTTGAACCCGGCTGGTTCATCGACGCCAGCGCTTCGACGTGATGAAAAAACGCGCCGTCGCGCATGTGATGCAGTGTGTTCGTGGCGACCCAGTTGCCCTGCTGATCCGTGTAGAACATGTCGCCGGCCGCGTTGGCTCCCAGACCGCTGGGCGACCGCATGCCGGCACAGACAGGAATCATAGATCCGTCC
Source organism: Fuerstiella sp. (assembly GCA_040222735.1). Classification (GTDB taxonomy): domain Bacteria; phylum Planctomycetota; class Planctomycetia; order Planctomycetales; family Planctomycetaceae; genus Fuerstiella. The sequence continues at coordinate 25,882 of JAVKCM010000297.1, forward strand.
GGGGTCACCTTCATTCCCCAGCCGCGCCAACGCCCCTGACGCAGGTTCAGTTTCGGTTCATGGACCGTGTGCTTCAGCTGGTCGCCTTTCAGGCCGAGTCCGATATTCAGCGTCAGCCACAGGTTGCCCTCGCCGTCGAGTTTCGGGCCGTACGCGTATTCGTGATAGTGTCCGGTGACTCCCCAGCCTTTCGCGACCGTCAGATACTCATCGGCGACGTCGTCCCCCGTGGTATCCGTCAGACGCGTCAGTTCGGTTCGCTGCACGGTGTACAGCGAACCCTGATGCTGCAGCAGTCCCAGCGGTTCATGCAGTGCGGAAGCGAATTTCTTGTACGTGATGTTCTTAGGAGGATCATCGTAGACGCCGTCCATGATCCAGACTTCTCCCTTCCGCACGGCCACGGCGAGTCGGCCGTCGTCCAGGATTGTCATGCCGCTGATTTCCAGCGCCAGGCCGTCTGGTGCAGGCTTCCATGTCTTTGACCGGGAATCCGTCGAGACCTGCGACGTGACGACAGAGATCAGTCGATAAAAATCGCTTTCGTCGGCTGCCACGGCCGAACGAAACGCCGTGCCCGACAGCCACAGCGTCAGCAGCAGGAAACACGCGTATGAAATCGTGCTCGCGGCACCGGGCCGCCGGGCAGCGGCCCGCCCGAGACCGACGCACCGGGCGTTTGGCCATTGGAGGCCTGGCCAGAAAGGTTCGTGGCATCTTTTGCCCGGTCGATGCTTGTTTCGTGTGTGTTCTACCATGAATATGTCACCTTGATGATCTTCTGAGCCCCAACCGTCACCGGCAGCACCCATTCCTGAAGACCGTTGCTGTTGCGCTGCTGACCGACATTGTCGGTTTCGTCGGCCAGACTGACCGTGAGGCCGGTTTCACTGGACCACGAACCGGGCGAACGGCGCTGCAGCTGTTTGCCGACAATCGGCCGCAACCACACCATATCGGGCCCGGTGCCGGGATCGCTGCCGCTGCCAGAAATCAGCAGCACACGTTCCAGCTGTTGATCACCCGACGGTGTCATCCGATCTTCAATGCGGAACGAGCCCACCTGATAAAAAAAGGTCGGCGTGCCGGAGGCATCCAGACGATATCCGAGGAATCGGCCACCGGCGGATTCAGCGTCGCCGGGCCACGGCGAAGTGCCGGATGGAAGGTTGGCAATCAGCAGACCGGGCGGTAGTGCGATCACGTCTTCGCCCAGCGGATCGGCCACCGGAGCAAAGCGGACAAACCATGTGCCCTCAGCATCCAGAAACGCGCCTCGCCACGCTTCCGCCAGTGAAAGATTCTGCGCGTCGAAGGCGAAATGAACCCCGGCCGGAAAACCAACGGCGATGGCGTGAGTACCCGCGCGCGCCATGAATGTTCGCAGCACGATTGGTGTGTCGACCGGCTTTAGTTCGTAATCCCTGGCTCGCGCCTGAATGATCTTTTCCGGCAGCGGCTGACGATCCAGATCTCGCAGATAGGCCCACATCGCAGCAATCTGCTGATCTGTATCACCATGCAGGATATCCGGATTCTGACTCTTTCCGTTGGGGAAAAAGGTGGGCATCCGCGTGCGTTCTTTCAGAGCCCCCGGATTCAGCAAAAAATCGTAGAACCAGTCCGGATGAAGCCGCTGAGCAACTCCCTGCAGGTCGAGCCCCACGGTTCCCGGCAGCGACTGGCCTTTGAACGAATGACACTGAACACAGCCGGCATCCATCAGAAGTCGCCCGGGTTCCGTCAGCGACGACAGATTTGCGACGTCAAACACCTGCTGTTCGGTCCGCCGCGGCCCGGACTGATCGGCCGCAGTCAGCAGGGCAGGAACAGGTTTCACCTGAGCCGCCGGAAACTGCGGCATCCGGACGTACATATGAGAACGTACACGGCCTTTCCCGCTCAGCACGTTGTTCAGCCAGCCGGTCTGCAGTTTCTTTCCCACGCCCGTGAGCGGCGGCGGCAGGCGACCTTCGTCGCCGATGTCGACATGCCCCACGGTTTCGAAAAAGGGTTTGCGAAAACGCCCGATTCCCCCGCGCCGGTCGCGTTCATGGCAGGCATGGCAGTTCAGACGCAGCAGGCGTTCCAGCAGTGGATCTTCGGCAGCGGCAGACGCTGGCTGTGTCACGTCGGCGAGGGCGGCATCAACGGCCTGCAGCTGAACTTCGTCAAGATGGTAGTGCGGCTGACCGGGCTTGCCGCCCGTCTTATCTCGCTGCGGCGACACGCATGACGCTGCAGACGCAGACGCTGTGGACGCAGACGTGAGTTGTGACAGCGGTCGGTCCACCGCCTGAGCACTGATGCCGCGAATTGAATGACAGCTGGCGCAGCCGTGCCTGATAAACAGCTGACGGCCTTCGGCGATCAGCGTATCGTCGGCCGGGTGATCTGATTGTGCAGCAGCATTCAGCTCTGTTTCGTCACCCGTGCTGTCAGCTGTTCTGCTCAGCAGGTAAGCCGCCAGATGTCCGGCATCCATCGCGCCGAGCTGAAAATCGGGCATCCGGCCGGCCGGTCTTACCGATTCCGGATTCAGCAGAAAGAAGGTCAGCGATCGGGGCGAATACTTTGCCCCCAGGTTGCCGTGCGGCACCGATTCGACCCGCCGCGCTGCAGCGGCCAGCCCCAGTTCCTGAATTTCCTCGGGGTCGAGCTGTTCCAGCATCTGATCAATCGGCGAGGGCTTTACTTCCGCCACTTCGTAGGTTTCGTCGGCCTCGTGACAGGCGACGCAGCCGATCTGATGGAACAGCGTGCGACCAACAGACACGTCGCCCTTCTTCCAGAATTCGAACGGCACCGGGTGCAGGCCGGTGGCCTTGATTTCCGGAAACGACTGCACCTGACTGGAAAGAAAGGCCGTCAGAGCATCAATCACCGCCGGTTTGTGTTCTGTCGGCACACCGGCCAGCACATCGGGCATCGTGGTGCCCGGTGAAACCTGATGAGGCGCCGTGAGAAATCGTTTCAGCCAGTCCGCGTTGAGGCGGCTGCCCGCCGCGTCCAGCCGCGGGCCCTTCTTCGGTTCCAGCAGCTGGTCCGTCGATGTGTGGCACGCGGTACAGCTGAGTTCGGACAGCAACAGCCGGCCGGCGATAGGGGCCGAGATTTCCTGATGCCGGGCGAACCGGTCAAATCCGGACACAAAGGGAACATCCGACGCGTTGCCTGACCCGGACAGCAGGCAGAAGATGATCGCCGCAGCAAAGAACGGGGTTTCAGTCTGGCTTGAAGACATCTGTGTTCCGATCGTCAGGATTTCGCGCCGTCGCGAGCAGCTTCCAGCAACTGAATCCACGGGCCGACGTAGTGACCGTTATCGTGAAATGTGCGTCCGCTGACAAGATTGCCGTCAATTACGCAGGGTTCGTTCACGAATATGCCGCCGCAGACCTCCAGATCGAACTGACACTTTGGCACGGTGGCCATTCTGCGCCCGCGCACGCAGTCGGCATAGGCTGGAATCTCAACGCCATGACACACACTGGCGACCGGCTTGCCGGCGGCGAAGAAATGTTTCGTGATCCGGACCAGATCTTCGTCGTAGCGAATGTATTCCGGAGCCCGGCCACCGCTGAACATGATGCCGGCATATTCCTGTTCGTTGACTTCGCTGAACGGAACATCGCACTGAATGGTATAGCCTTCCCATTCTTTGGTGATGGTCCAGCCCGGCTTCACTTCGTGCAGCACCATCTGGTACTGCCGTTTTTCCGGCGCGGTCACCACCGGCTGAAAACCGGCTTCAATCAGTCGATAATACGGATACATCGTATCCAGCGTTTCCGTGGCGTCACCCACCACGATCAGTACCTTTTCCATGCCACGCGTTCCGAGAATTTGAGTGAACTCTGTCAGCAGAATCAGGGCGTATGGTAGTCAACAAACAGGCGGATGCCAGGCGGGCCGACATCACCACCACGAAAACAGGACCGGCCTGCACGCTGGACCAGCGTCCGCCGATCTGATGCGACGGTCACCTCATGATGCGTCCGGCCGTAAGAAACGGTCGATCAGTAACTGACTGGTTGGTCGCCTTTCGCTCCGCGAAAGGGCGCTCTATCGCGGAGCGGAAGGCGACCAACAATTGACCGGATACTCCTGAAGAGATGAGAAGCCGAAACGAGGGCCGATTTCTTTCCCGGTCGTGCGGTTGAATCCGGGATAGCGGCTCAATGAAGTACCCCGCCCCCTTTCCTGGTCCATCCGCGAGGCGGACAGACGTCCGGCGGCTTCACTCTGTGTCAGCCGTGATGAGGAAACAGACAGCGAAGCACGAGCAGCAATGTCAGACCAGCCACAAAAGACGCAAAGTGGACCGCGTTGGTTTTCAGATCGTGACACTTCTTGATTTCAGGTATCAAATCCGTCGCCCCGATGTAAAGGAAATTGCCGGCTGCAAACGGCACAAGAAATACAATATCGATGCTGGCAGACGCCAGATATGCGATGACTCCGCCGATGGGGAATGTCAGCGCGGAAACGAAGTTGTAGATCAGTGCTCGTTTTTTGGGCCAGCCCCCGTTGACAAGAACGGCGAAGTCGCCGAGTTCCTGCGGAATTTCGTGTGCCGCGGCGGCCACCCACGCGATGACGCCCAGCTTGATGCTGATAAGAAAACTGGCACCGACAAATAATCCGCCGATCAGGTTGTGCAACCCGTCTGCGAGCAGAATCAGGTACGTCAACGGCTGGCGGTCGTCGGGCAACTGGCTGTGACTGTGATGCCAGTTCAGAAACTGCTCCATGGCGAGAAACAGCGTGAATCCTGCCGCCAGCCATGCGTAAAGAGCCGTGCTGTTGTGCATTTCCTCCACGGCTGCAGGAATCATGTGAAATAGCGCGCCGCCAATCAGCGATCCCGCTGCAAATGCGACCAGCGGCAAGAGTACCCTGTCCAGAGTTTCCCGCTTCAGCACAAGTATCAGACTGCCGATGAGCGCAATGCAGCTCATCAGCAGTCCGAAAACGACGATCCATAGAAGTGTGGTCATTTCTGACGGTTCTCCAGAGACCTCTCTGACGGTTACAGCAGGTTGAAGAATACCGCACAAGTGAACCGGCTGAGAAGAGAAGCAGATGCGGGTCGGCGGAGGGCAGCTATTTGCAGATTTGTCGGCAACCTGGATCAGCATGAAGGCTGGATCTGCACGAAGAGCTGACAAACTCAGCCACGAATGGCATACTGATCGAACGCAGATGACAAACTGACTTCTCAAATCCGTGTTTCATCTGTGCAGAATCCATGGCTGTCCTGGAAACGGTCGATCAATAACTGGCTGGCTGTTTGGTCGCCTTTCGCTCCGCGCAAGGTCGCTCTTTCGCGGAGCGAAAGGCGACAATAATTGACCGGACACTCCTTAAAGTGGCCGTGAAAACGAGAATGACTGAATGCTTCTTTCAATCGCAAAATCATTGCCGATCATCGTTGTTGTTGTCGGCATGGCTCTTCAGGAGGCCGGCGCCGCCGATAGGCCCAACATCGTCATCATTCTGGCCGACGATCTCGGCTATGGCGACGTTGGTTGTTATGGCGCCACAAAGCTGCAGACGCCGAACATCGACCGACTGGCAAAGGAAGGTCGGCGATTCACGGATGCGCACACGGCCTCGGCTGTCTGCTCGCCGTCACGCTATGGCCTGATGACGGCGCAGTTTCCGTTGCGCAGAAACTTCTGGGGACCTCTTCCGTTTACCAACGAACTGACCATCGACACGGCACAGCCAACCATTGCCAGTGTTCTGCAGTCTGTCGGCTATGAAACCGCAATCATCGGCAAATGGCACCTGGGTTTCGGGAAGGGAAAGACAGACTGGAACAAGCCGCTTAAGCCAGGTCCGCTGGAGCTGGGGTTCGACTATTATTTTGGCATGCCCACCGTGAACAGCGGGCCTCCGTTCGTCTATGTCGAGAACCACAGCGTGGTCGACTACGACCCCGCTGACCCGTTCGTGCTGAAGCAGGAATCCGTTGCTCAGAAGTTTCCTGAGAAAGGCGGCTACTCGCAGATCGGCGGCGCGAAGAAGGCTCACGAGCGATACCGCGACGAGTTCGTGGGGACCACCTTCGCCGAAAAAGCCGTTGCCTGGATCCGGGAACGCGATCCTCAGGACCAATCGAAACCGTTTTTTCTGTATCTGGCCACGACAAATATTCACCATCCATTCACACCGCATCCTCGATTCAAGGGGACCAGTCAATGCGGACTGTACGGCGACTTTGTCCACGAACTCGACTGGATTGTCGGCGAAGTTCTTCAGACTCTGGATGAAACGGGACTCGCGGACAACACGCTGGTCGTCTTTACCAGCGACAATGGCGGCATGTTGAACAACACCGGCCAGAAGGCATGGAAGGCCGGGCATCGGCAGAACGGAAGACTGCTCGGTCACAAATTCGGAGCATGGGAAGGCGGCCATCGCGTACCGTTTATCGTGCGCTGGCCCGGCCACGTGCCCGCCGGTACGGAATCGAATGTGCTCATCAGCCAGATCGATCTGCTTCCCACGTTCGCCGCGGTTGCAGAAGGCACCATTCCTGAAGACGCTGTGATTGATGGTGTTGATCAGCTTGCAGAACTAAGGGCCACGGCAACGAAGCCGGCGCGCGACATGCTGATCATTTCACCCAACAGTCCCGCGCATCTGACGGTCCGACACGACAGATGGGTGTATATTCCGGCGCGGGATGAAGGTGGTTTTCAGGGGAAGAAGGTTGGCGATCACCTTCTGGGCGGCGCAGCGGCGCAGAAGCTGACGGAGTTCGTCAACAGCGATGTCGTTGACGGAAAAATTCGCAGCGATGCTCCGCCGGCCCAGCTGTATGACCTGGAGGCCGATCCGTATCAGGCTCGCAACATTCATGACGTACACGCTCAGGTCGTCGCTGAACTCGCAGCAGAGCTGAAGGCCTGGCGAGCCGAAATTCCCGGGGACGAACGCCTCGGGTGGATCAACCTGAATCAGTCAGCAGGGCGGAAGAATAACAAAGGCGGTTCGACAAAGAACGCCGCTCCGAAAACACCAGCCCGTCCATCCGAACGCTCCGCCGGTTTCGACTTTGAATCGGGCGAGCTGGCGCCGTGGAAAATTGTCGAAGGCGAATTCGGACATCTCATCGGAAGCCGAACGGAGTTCTTTAATGACCGTGGCGAATACAACAAGCAGGGCGAATTCTACCTGACGACGCTGGAACCCGCGGCGGATGCTTCGAAGGGTCTGGACAAACAGACCGGCGTGATTGTATCGCCGCTGTTCGTTCCTGAAAAAGGAACCATGACCTTTCGGATCGGCGGCGGCAAAGAACAGTCCACCTATGCGGCGTTGTGCACCGCCGACGGCAGGGACGTTGAATTTGCCCGAGGCATCAATGATCAGACCATGCAAAAAGCTGAATGGAACCTCACCTCATATATCGGTCAGAAGATGTTCATCAAGGTCGTGGACCATTCAACGGCCGGCTGGGGACACATCACCGTCGACGATTTTCAGTTTGATGCCAGAGTGCTGACCGAATACCCGGAATCTGAGTCTGCAAAGTGAGGATGAAACTCGGGATAAAGCAGCATCCTTTACCTCTGCTGATCCCTGTTCTGACGGCAGGACGGTGTCGTGTTCAGAACCGGCTGCTGTCTTCTATGTATCTGCCAATCGTTCACGACTTCGGGCCGGAACAGGAACTGGCTCTGGCCGCTGAAAGAAAAAACAGCCTGCCTGGTATCTGTGCAGGATTAACGCTGAATCGTCAGCTTCGTGTGCGTCCGTACGGGCGTGTCGATTGCGGGCGTGTAGATTACGGGCAACGGTCATTCCCGTTGAACACGGCGATCTTCCCGCCCGTTTTGTTTCTGCGGAATCGATATCCATGAAGTCCTTGAATTCTTTCTGTCGTTTCCTGGTGGCGTTGTTGGCGACGACCGTGCCGGCGGCCGCCTGTACGACAGCCGTGATCAGCGGTCGCGTCACTTCGGACGGCCGTCCGTTGTTGTGGAAGAACCGTGACTATTCGTCAGCACCCCACAACGAAGTGGTGCATCTGGCAGGCGGTCGTTACCGAGCCATCGGAGTTGTCACGGCGGGCAGTTACAAATCTGTCTGGATGGGTGTGAACGAGTCGGGATTCTGTATTGAAAACTCGCTGTCACTGGACCTGAAAAGCAAGACCCCGTCTCGTGGACCCGGGAATGGAGCCCTGATTCGTCAGGCGTTGGAATCCTGCGCTACCGTGGACGACTTCCGCCAGTTGCTTCAGAAAACAGATGCGAGCGGACGGGTCACGTGCGGCAACTTCGGGGTAATCGATGCTCAGGGCGGGGCCGCTTTGTTTGAAGTCGGACGCACAAGTCATCGAATGCTGGATGCGAACGATCCAGAGATAGCTCCGCATGGCTACATTGTGCGTTCGAACTTCTCGATGACCGGGCAGGAGCTGCCCATTCACCCCACATCTGAAGAATTATCCTCGATTTCTTCAGCGGGGCGTTACCTGCGTGCCTGCTCACTGCTGGAGTCGCCGACGGGGGAACGGATTTCTGCAGAGTTTCTGGTGCGACATTGTACGCGTGACCTTGCCGATCCACAGGGGCGGGCCATTCCCGGAACGGTAAACGGCGATTCAGGTCTTGTGCCCGGGAAGATCTCAACGGCAGAAACGATCAGCCGCGCCACCACCGTGTCGGCAGCCGTGTTTCACGGCGTCCGTCCGGGCGAGGACCCGCGGTTGACCACCATGTACAGTATTCTGGGTGATCCCAAGTTTTCGATTGCTGTGCCCTGCTGGGCCGTAATGCAGAGCATTCCCGAAGTGCTGCAGAACCCGCGCGGTGGTGCTCTGGGAGAAATCGCCCTGACGCTGCGGGACTGGAGCTTTTCCGGTGGTGACGAAAAGAATGTGCAGGCTTCCCTGCTGCCCGGGCTTTGGAAAACATTGTGGCCTGTTGAGGACCAGATTCTGGAACAGACTCGAGCCCAGCGTGAATCTCAGACAACGGCTGTGGCCAATCCTGAGCCGCTGGAAACGCTGAGTCATCGAGCGGCCGAAACTGCCATGGCGGCCATGAAGAAGGCTCTGCGGCAGACCAAACAAAAAGTTCTTTCCGTTCAGGCACCCCGACCTCCGGTGTTCGAAGAAAAACGGGCGGCGGTTCTGGTTCCCTGATCGGTGCTCGACATTGGGCGGGAAGCGTTCGCCCACGTGTCGGCACTGCTGTTGCCCATGAAAGCTGATTCTGGCTCCGATCCAAGGATTAGAAGAAAATGAGTTCTCGATTCCTGCTTCGTCAGACAGCCGGCCCCTTCACAGATGTCTGATTTCTGAATTCCGGTACAACCGGGTTTACGGACAGCCAGTCGGGCATGTGAAAAGAGCCCGCTGTCAAATGACAGCGGGCTCGGTCGTTGATACGCAGATCTGTCCTGATGCGTCCCCTCACGGCGGCATCGCTGTCCCGGACCCCCTTCCTGTCTGAGACGGCGATGACATTCACCTTTGCAGGTCAATGTGTGTCCGTGCGTTTTGATCTGCGTATCAGCGTATTCTGAATGTGCTGGTTAAGTCTCAGCGAACAACCGCCTCAAACGTGATGGTACCGGACTCGGTGCCCTGCAGCGGACGATCAAGTTCAAAGATCAGGGTCTGGCTGCCTTCCCGGTTGGGAACAACCGTCAGGCTGCCGCCGTCGTTGTTGCCGACATCAACGTGGCCGCTGCCGTCGGTGTAAATCAGTCGTGGCGTCAGGTTGTCGATGATCCGAACGTCGTGAATATTGTAGTCACCGGTGTTCCGGAAATGGATCTTGAAGGTGATGGTATCACCCGGCTTTGCGATCAGTGGCGACGCTTCCTTGGTCAGATGAAGCTCACCCTTGCGACCGCCTTTTTCGCTGCCGACCATCGCTGCCAGACGGTACGTTGAGTACGTCTGGGTGGCCTGTGACGTGGCTGCTTTCGTGTCGATTCCGGTGTTGATGATTCCCGTTGCCGGTTCCAGAATCTTCACATGCAGTTCATGCAGCGACGTGGTTTCGATGATGCCCAGGCCGTCTGAAGTTTTTGCTTCCAGTCCCTGATCCACCTGATTGGCAAGGATCGGCGTTTCGGTTTTTTCTGACATGTGGACGGGCCGGGCTGTTTCCACGCCGCTGGCACCGTTGCGGGTCGCCAGTCCGGACAGACCGCTGCTGGCCGCACTGATATCCAGACCGCGTTCTTCTTCCAGCGTGCCCAGGCCGGAGATGTCCGTGGCGCCGGCGGCCTTGTCCACCTTGACGTCCATGTTCAGTCCGCTGACGGTCTGCACGGCTCCGAATCGAGGTGCATAGACGGCGACCCGATTGCTGGCCCTCACGTGGTTGCCACCTTCGTGATCCCGGAATTCGGCAACCGTGTCTTCCGTATCCAGCCCCTGCAGCTCATCACCGTAATAATGGACCGGATGGTCTCGGTCACCGCCGTCAAAGATGTATTCGTCGGGATAGGCCTGAGCCAGTGGCGATGCGGCCACCGTCACGTCAGCGGCCGCAGGAGCCCCCGGCTGCGACGTGGGAAGCCGAGGTTCAGCTTCACGAAACGTGCTGATCGAGGCGTTCTCTGCATAAGCGATAAAGCCGGCCAGGTGACTGCCGGAATCTTTCGGCGTCGAAGTTTCAAAAGACGTCTGTCTGATCTGTTGATCTGCCATCGCGGCAAACGGGTTGTCAGCATCTGTCGCCGTTTCCGGCCGGACGGCAGGTGTACGTGGTGGAAACAATGGCTCGGCGCGTTCTTCCGCACGGGCGACGGTCTGCGCTGCAGGCTGTTTTGAGATCACGGTCGTATCGTATTCGGCACTGACAGCATGACTGCTGCCGCCGGCTGACAGACGTGTGACGCCGGTCCCCGCGGGCCCCGCGGCTTTCTCTGACGACGCAGCCGCAGTGGGTTCCAGCGGTGCATAGCTTCCAGGGAACGAAGCACACCCTGTCAACGTGACAGTGATGAGAAGGGCCAGCGTGCGGCCGGCATTGTGCAGGCAGAGGTTATTCATGGAAAGTTGATTCAGGCTGATTAGGATTTCTGACAGGTGAAAGAGAACCGGTCGGCTACCGTGTGGGGCCGGTGGCCGCGCCGACGGCTGTCCGTTGCAGCACCGCGTGGTTCTTCATCCGGACCACGGCACCGCCTTCGTTGCGGTCCGCGGCATCTCTGAACTGAATCATTCCACCCGTGCCGTAGAAGGATGCCGGAGAGCCGGGGGATGGCTGTCGTCCGCCGATTCGCAGAATCGCCATGGGGCGACCCAGTCGGTCAGCTTCCTTCAGAGCGTTCTCGGCCGGCGTCATGCTTTGCGGAATTTCGCGACGCAGCGGATCCATTACCTGAGCCAGCTGTGGCTGTTCAAGATAAACTACGCGTGTCACCAGCTGCCCGCCCAGAGCCGTCCGGATATCGTCTGCCGTCAGGATGACGGGAATGGGGAAGTCGTTTTCACGTCCCGCCGGAGGATGCAGCCGGTCCAGCAGTTCCACGGTCGGGTAGATTTCGACGTCAGGAAACTGTTCCATGTTGCTGATCCGGAGGCGATACAGATGGCCGGCATTTGCGGCCACCAGCGCCGGAGCAGGGGCGGCACCGACCGGATGGTTTGCCCCGGAGAACACTTCCACGGTGCCGCTGCCCGGGACTTCAATCAATAGTGGCTGCAGCCACGAAGGGTCGTATTTCCGAAGATAATTGAGCCACGCGGCAGCCTGACCGGGCGGCGAATTCTGACTCAGCGGATGATAATGATCCGCTCCGGACTGAGCGTCAGCAGTGCCGGACAGTATCACCAGCCCGCCGATCGTCAGCAGCGTCATGAACAGATTCCGCCGTCCGATCCATCGGTGCGTGGCGGCAGCATGAGGTGAATGAATCATCATACGAATACTTTCCGACAGGGTCGGATATCCTGCAGACGGCAGGCCGCGAACAGTCAGGCGTTCGTCGACCGCCAAAAAAAAAAGGGCGATCAGAAGTGAAGATCACTTCTGAGTCGCCCCCCGGAAACTCAGTCATCTTTACGCGGTGTCGTCTGGTTTTCTGATGCCGGCCGCATCCGAAGCGTGCCCCAATCCGACACGCCCCGGTGCTGTTCGGCCGGACTCCGTCAGGAGCCCGAAGCTATGGCTGGAAGCCCGGCGGACAGTAGGCTCCACCGGCAGCCGGATGAGCCACCTCGCCCGGTCTGTAGACCGGATGATCTTCTGTGTACTGAATGTGTCGCACTGGTTCAGGAACACTGAACCCGGGGTTGTGTTTGACGTCGATCAGCAGATCCTTCGTCGGTTCCGGCATGCGATTGTTGGACAGATTCCGAATCGTGTGTGACTTCAGTCCGGCCGGTCCGCCCAGTGGCAGATGAGGCGGTCCGGGAAGCCCGATCGGGGTTCCGGTGATCGGCATGCCCCACGGAGGCGTTGTGCCCATGCCGGCGATGTATTCCACCGGCTGACCGGGAGCACCGCCGCCGGCAGCAATCATCGCCGAGGGAACTCCGCCACCATGCTGGTGCAGGTAGGAAATCGGCATCGGCGGAGCCACTTCACCCTGATCACCGTCCATGGTCTGATACGAAACCGGTGTGATTGAACCATCCGGAGCCATGACGGAGGCCTGCGGCTGCAGGTCCTTGTTGCCGAATCGCAGGATCAGCATGACGGTTCCCATCTGCTCAGCCTGCTGGACAGGATCGATACCTGGGTCCAGTCGTGTGGAAACCAGCGTTTCAACACCGCGGATCGCCCGAGCCTGAAATTCCGGATCCGGCAGGTAGATGACCTTGGTCACCATGTTGCTGCTGTTGACGTGCTCCAGATCCTCTTCCGTGATTTCCACGGGCACTGCATTGTGCTGCAGGTAGGCCAGTGTATTCGGGTGAGCGGCTCTGATTTCCAGAGTCGGGTACAGTGGTCGTTCCGGCAGACCCGGCAGTGACACACCGTCCAGCATCAGCTGATAGATGGCAGACTGCTGAAAGTCGTAATACTCGCCGGCTCCCAGCTGATGGCTGGCAAACCCCGGTCCCACCAGCCAGCCGACGGACATGGTCTGAGGCCCAAGAAACTTCACCTGAGTACTCATTGGCGGCCCGTGCATCGGGGCTCCCATTCCACCGCCCCCGCCGGGCATCGCCATCATTGGCAAAACACCGGGTCCCGGGCCATCGACCATGGGACCTGGCCGAGACATCATGCTTGCCGGCGGTGCCACATGCTCGCGATTGCTGAGAATGCTGCTGCCGCTGTCGATGCCCGCACATCCCGTGCAGACAGCCACGAGGGCTCCCAGGGCCAGAAAATAGTATCTCATCTCAATCCCTTCCGTGTGCCGTGGAATCTGGAAACCAACAGCGTCCTGTCGAATCAGCGTATGTTTTTATGGAGATTGTTTACGAATCCGACCCTTCCGCGGCGTAGAACGGGGAGATTGCAGTCGACCCGGAGATGGTGACCACTTTAGAATCCCGTTTCCGCGGTCTCCCGTTTCCGCGCAGTCAGGTCGCAGTGAACGAGAGAGATCAGTTCCTCACTCACTGTTTCGGGCCGCGACAACTCGAATCTTTGGTAAATCCCTGATATTCCGAACATGAAGCATAAACCGCAAAGTCTGCCATCCCGCACCGCTGCCCTTGTTCTGGCAGTTTCCGCCGCTGGACTCGTCGTCTGCCAGATAACTCCGGTTTCGCTGCGAGCGCAGGATGCCGCTGACGCGGCGGCCTCCGAGGCGGCAAAAGGCGACGCCACCGCGGCACCGGCTCTGCAGAAGTCCGATCTTTCAGCCACGCAGGTCTTCGACGCGATCGCCGCCAAACTGGATGGCACAGAATCGCTGTCCTGCGATCTGCATCAGACCATTCTGATGTCCAGCCACCGATTTGATGCGTCCGGCCGCTACCTGCAGGCTTCCGGAAACAGAATGAGACTGGAATATCAGATCTACCCCGTCCGCGCCGTGACGTCGTCCGACGCGCGTCACCTGGAACCGGAACCGGAACCGGAAGACACCGCTGAACGCAAGGCAACCGGGTCGCTGCGACAGGTCAGTGACGGCAGCGTGCTCTGGTCGTACTGGATCAACGGAACTCAGAAACAGCTGACGCGACGAAACATCAGCGAGATTCTGGATGCCACCAGCGACGTCCCCAACTACAGCGCGGCCACCAGTCTGCAGGACCTGGGCGTAGGCGGAATGCAGGCGCTGATGTCTCAGCTGCAGGTCGGCATGGATTTTGGTGTCGTGCAGGAACAACAGATCAGCAGTAAAAAACTGCTGGTGCTGTCCGGCCGCTGGAACAAAAAGACACGCACGGAACTGTTTCAGATCCCCGACGATGCAGATACTCAGCTGCCGGAATACATTCCGGACTACGTCAGAATCTATGTTGATGCCGAATCCATGCTGCCACGTCGGATTCAGTATCTGAAGAAACACCCGGATCCGGAACAGAAGCAGATCCGCCCGCTGGTCACGCTGGACCTCAGAAACCTGGTGCTGAATGCCCCGGTCGACGACGGCGTGTTCGAATTTCAACGGCCCGATGAACCGGACCTGGAAGAAATCGACCTGACGTCACAGGTCATCGACGGCATCAAACGCACTGCCGCAGCCAAAGATTCAGAGGATGCCGCCGCCACGGAACCGACGCCGTCAGCAGATCCCGAGACGTCGAAACCGACAGCGCCCGCCCCCTGATCCAGACAGCCATGTCAGGCGGTCTGTATGCTTCTGTAGAAGTCTGTATAACGGACTTCCAAGTCCGTCATTGGCGACCAACGTTCATCGCACCAACCCGTCTGGCAGGCCTGCGAACGGAAGTTTCGGTTATCCGGACAAGCTCCTGGTAGCGCGCATACTTCGGGTCAGTCACTCGGCCTTGACATCCTGCCGACCATGCATGTCGACTGTCCGGTCAGCCTGTTCGGCGTTGCTTGATTGTCACCTCACAGGTTGCCGACTCACACGCCTGCGCCCGAGACTCTTCGACGAAAACACCCCTGTTTTTCGCCGGAAACAGGTGCGCCGCCCCGGTGATAAATGCTTCGGCAGCAATGGTTTACGGCACAATCGTTGTTTTTCGGATTTGCCCCAGCCTGTTTTGCCGCGTAGGCTTTTCATGCCGCATCGATCATCGATGCTTTCGAGAATTCTTTATCAGCAAGACGGATCTCGGGAACCCTTTAGATTGCTGGAGACCCTGAACATTAGTTTCGCGAGCTGCTTTCATCCGGTATCCATACCCAGAAGGAAGGGTGTCTTCGCATTGACTTAGACTGCCCGGAAATCTGAAAGCCAGATCGCCTCCACTGTACTCATGGTCGACCGGTTCGATTGACGAACCGAGCGATTGTGCTCTGAACGTGAGGTGTGTGATGGCAGAGATTTTCAAGGGCACGACGCCTTCTCAGTGCGTATCGGATTTTGCCGACTATCCGCTCGGTGTTCCCCGGAAACTGCTTTACCCGGACATGCCGGCCTGGGGACTGCTGGATCGAGCAGCCCGACTAATGCCCGGCCGACTGGCCTGTCAGTACCACGACGTTGAATGGACGTGGGAAGAACTGAATCTTGACGCGGTCCGTACCGCCGCGGCGCTGCGGCGACAGGGAGTTCAGCCGGGCGACCGGGTTGGCGTCCTGCTGCCCAACATTCCTGAGTACCTGATTGTGCTCAACGGTATCTGGCGGGCCGGCGCTATCGCGGTGGCGCTGAGTCCGCTGGCGGTGCCGGAAGAAGTCGACCGGATGCTGGAAGCGACCGACTGCCGGGTGGTGATCAGTCTGGACATGCTGGCGGGTTCCATCTGCGGCCCTCACCGGCCCGACCGGACATTATTTATTTCATTGCGGCCCAGCCTGCCCCTGTTCGAACAGCTGGGCTACCTGCTGCTGCGGAAGAAGCGAACCGGCCACTGGTGGATGTCGGCCACTGAGCACGTCGGCTGGTTCTGGGACGAGGTAACATCAAGCGGGGACATCGCCGAGACGGCCGCCACCCCGAGCGTCGGCTCGGGGTTTTCACTGCCCGGACACGGCCATGACCAGGCCGACTGGGCAGCGACACCGGCGTATATTCTGCCCACTGGCGGAACCACCGGCGAACCAAAGGCTGTCACACTCAGCCACCGCAACATGGTCGCCAACGCGTGGCAGCAGTATTACTGGGCCGGAGCCAGCGTGGGTAAGGAAACGCTGCTGGCGGTCCTGCCGTTCTTTCACAGCTACGGTCTGTCCACCAATGTGATGGGCGGTGCCGCCATGGTCGCCACGCTGATCATGGATCATCGTTTCAGCCCGCGGAAGGTGATTTCGCTGGTCGAACGACACCGTCCGACGGTCTTCCATGCCGTGCCGGCGATGCTGGTGGCCATGAACGAGCAGCTGCGCAAACGCCCCGCTGATATGAGTTCCCTGAAATGGGTAATCAGCGGCGGTGCCCCGCTGCCCGAAGCGGTGGGACGCGAGTTCGCGGAACATTGTGGTGCCGTTGTGGTGGAGGGATATGGGCTTTCGGAAGCCTCGCCCGTCACTCACGTCGGTCCGCTGGATGGGGCCGGCCCGTATGGCACAATCGGCCTTCCGCTGCCCGATACTGATTGCCGCATTGTGGATCCCGAAACGGGCACGCAGGATGTGGAGCGTGGAGAAATCGGAGAGCTGCTGGTACGAGGTCCGCAGGTCATGCTGGGCTACTGGCATCAGGTGCGGGCGTCGGCAAACGCCGCGGTATCACCGAAGCAGCCGTCGGAGGCCGCTATGCACGACACAGGTTCCCATGCTGAAGTCGTCACGCCGGCAGTCTCCGGATCACCGGTATCGGAAGTCGATCCGGAGTCTCCGGCCGCCGTTGAGGAGCTTCGAGAGGGCGTCAGCCCCGACGGCTGGCTGCCGACAGGAGATCTGGCGCGACTGACGCCGGACGGCTACTTTCAGATCATGGAACGCAAGAAGGATCTGATCATCACATCCGGCTTCAATGTCTACCCTCAGGAAGTGGAACACGTTCTGAAAACTCATCCGGCCGTGAAGGACGCGGCTGTTGTGGGTCTGCCGGATGAACAGAAGGGCGAGGTGGTAAAGGCCTTCGTGGTGCTTCACAGCGGAACCGCGTGGGACGAATCTTCGCTGGCGGACCATTGCCATAAACATCTGTCCGCCCACAAACGCCCGCGCGTGTTTGAACATTGTGAGACGGACCTGCCCAGAAGTTTTCTGGGCAAGGTCATTCGGCGGAAACTAAGAGAATAGAAACCGATCGGAGTCACGATAAGACGCGGCCGGATGTCAGACAGCCGGCCGGAAGATACAGGAGATGTGATCATGAAGATGCAACCACTGGCCGTTCTGGGCGGGATGCGAACACCGTTCTGCAAGGCCTATACATCGCTGGCCGATGTTCACGCAGTTGATCTGGGCGTTGCCGCGGTCACCGCAGCATTGACCGGTGTCGGTCAGGCGACCGATACGGTGGACGAGGTAGTCATGGGCAATGTGGCAAGTCCCGCGGATGCTGCCAATATCGCCCGCGTGATCGCCCTGAAAGCCGGAATTCCGCAGGACCGGATTGCTCATACCGTCAATCGCAACTGCGCGTCAGGCATGGAATCCATTCTGACGGCATGGCAGATACTTCGCGAGGGCCGCGCCAGCACCATTGTTGCCGGCGGTGCCGAATCCATGTCCGGCATTCCGCTGCTGTTCCGCACCGATGCCGCTCGACTGCTGACGGAACTGGGACGTGCCAGATCGCTGACGGCTCGCGTGAAGACGCTGTCCCGCCTGAGGCCACGGCACTTCAAACCGGTGCTGGGTGTCATGCTGGGACTGACGGACCCGTACTGCGGGTTAAACATGGGACAGACGGCCGAAGTGCTGGCCCGCGAATTCAGCATTTCACGGGCCGATCAGGATCGGTTCGCGCTGAGCAGTCATCAGAAAGCGTCCGCCGCCCGGGAACGCTGTTTTCTGTCGGGTGAAATTTCGGCTCTGGCCGACGTCGACAAGGACAACGGTCCCAGACCGAATCAGACCATGGAAGCATTGCAGAAGCTGCGTCCGATCTTCGACGCCGACGGCTCGGTGACTCCCGGCAACAGCTGTCCGCTGACGGACGGGGCGGCAGCAGTGGTACTGGCCGATGCGGCAGCCGTCGATCTCCGATCAGCCCGGCCGCTGGGCTACGTCACCGCGTATGCGATTGCCGGATGTGATCCGTCGCGGATGGGGCTGGGACCGGTTTACGCGACGGCAAAACTGCTGCAGCAGACCGGTCTGCAGCTGAGTGACTTTGACCTGTTCGAGATCAATGAAGCCTTTGCAGCTCAGGTTCTGGCATGTCTGACGGCCTTCGAATCAGACACCTTTGCGCAGAAGGAACTTGGTCTGACAAAAGCACTGGGCACGATTGCCCCGGAACAACTCAATATCAACGGAGGTGCCATCGCGCTGGGGCATCCCGTCGGCAGCACCGGAACCCGGATGATCATCACGCTGCTGCGGGCGTTAAGAGAGAAAGGGCTGCACCGCGGGCTGGCAACGCTGTGTGTCGGTGGAGGCCAGGGGGTGGCCATGGTGGTCGAAACAGAAATCCCGTCCGGTCAGTAAACAGTCCGTCCCGCTGCGGATCGGCCGCGGAGGCAGCGGCACACGGTCGCGGCAGATGCGGGCAACAAAACATGAACTTGAAGACGAACTCAGAACAGGGGGAGAGCAATCATGATCAGCAGAACATGGCAGCATTTTCGATTTGAATACGACCGTGCGAACGTTCTTACCGTCTGGATTGACGTGGCGGATCGCACCATGAATGTCTTCAACAGCGACGTCATTCTGGAGCTGGAAGAGGTCGTCGATCAGCTGGAGACAGAGTCAGTCACAGCAGTTGTCTTCCGCAGTGCCAAAGCGTCCGGTTTCTTCGCCGGGGCAGACGTGAAGCAGATTGCGGACCTGAAGTCACCGGAAGAGATCCGCGCGGTGGTAGCTCGCGGTCAGGCGTTGTTTGCACGGATTGAGGCTCTGCAGATTCCCACCGTGGCCGCCATCCACGGTCCCTGTCTGGGCGGAGGTCTTGAATTTGCGCTGGCGTGCCGGCATCGGATCGCACTGGATGTAAGTGCGACGCGTCTTGGACTGCCGGAGGTCCAGCTGGGGCTGATCCCGGCCTGGGGAGGAACACAGCGGCTGTCGCGGCTCATCGGTCTGCCGACAGCGCTCTCGATGATTCTGAAGGGCAAGCGGCTGACCGCGGCAGCGGCACTCAGGGCGGGGCTGGTGGATGCCATCAGCAGTGAGACATCCTGGGAAACATTCCCGTCAGAATTTGCCCGGGATCCGGCGGCCGGCAGGAAACCAGTCAGACGCAGCCTGAAGCAGCGGATCGTGCGTGAATTGCTGGACACGGTGCTCGGCCGCTGGTTTGTGCTGCGGGCGGCAGAACGACAGATTCGTCGCGATGCGGAAAACTATCCGGCTTTGCCGGCCGCGCTGCGTGCCGTCACGGCGGCCTTTGACACGGATCTGAACGGCTTTGAAGTAGAACAGACGGAATTCACGGCGCTGATCGAAACCTCAGCGTGTCGCAATCTGCTGAAACTGTTTTTCTGGCGGGAGCGAGCCCGTTCGTACGGTCTTGAGGCACCGCCTGAGGCAGCGGCGGGCCGGGGCAGCACACGAATGACATCGCCCCCGCCGTTGGTGACGCCGTCAACACCGCCTCCGATGGTGGCGGACGAACGTCGCGACAATCTTGTCGTCCCGACGTCGGCTGAGGCTGACCATTCCATCGTTCGGACCATCGGCATCATCGGTGCCGGCGCCATGGGAGCCGGCATCGGACAACTGGCCGCTCTGAAGGGATTTCGAGTCGTCCTGAAGGAACTGACACCCGCGCTTGCAGAGGCCGGGCTGGAACGCGTCACCGGATTGCTGAATGACATGGTCGAAAAGCGACGACTGTCGCTGAAGGAACGCGATGAGGTGCTGCAACGAATCTCAGCGTCTGACCAGTTCGACGCGCTGGCTGACTGTGATCTTGTGATCGAAGCGGTTGTCGAGCGAATGGATGTGAAGCGCAAAGTCTTTGCCGAACTGGACGCGGTATTGAAACCTCACGCGATCATCGCCACCAATACCTCTGCCCTGTCCGTCACTGAGATGGCAGCGGCCACCGGGCGACCGGACAAAGTGGCCGGCCTGCATTTCTTCAATCCGGTCCACCGCATGGACCTGGTCGAAGTGGTCAGAACCGCTGATTCGTCGGCCGGAACGATCAACAGTCTGCTGAAACTGCTGAAGAAACTGGGCAAGACACCGATCGTGACCAGTGATTCGCCGGGCTTCCTGGTCAATCGTGTGCTGTTTCCGTACATCGGCGAGGCAGTCCGCATGGTGCTCGAAGGCAGGGACTGCACCACGCTGGACCGCGAGGTAAAAAGGTTCGGCATGCCCATGGGTCCGATCGAACTGATCGATCACGTCGGCCTCGACGTGGCGTGGCATGTGGCCGGAACGCTGGAACACGTATTACCCGAATCCGAAGACGTGCTGCGGCTGCTGGGACAGATGGTTGCCCGCGGCTGGACCGGAAGAAAGGGGGGGCGCGGATTCTACGAATACCGTGACGGCCGGCGTCGAGGTGTCAACGCCGACATACAGAAGGTTGTCGCTGACACCGGCTCAGCACCGCAGGCAGGCGCCACGCCCGATGAAGCTGTCCGGGCCGAACCGGCTCACGCGATGGAGACGGCGGAAGACCGGGGACTGGCGGAACAGGTCGAAACGGAATGCATGCACCCGAATGTCGGCGCGTTTCTGCAGGACAACCTGTCAGAGATTCAGAGACGATTGATTTATCCGATGATCAACGAAGCGGGCTTCTGCATGCAGGAAGGTGTCGTGGCGGAACCCTGGATGGTCGACCTGGCCATGATTCTGGGAACCGGCTTTGCTCCCTTCCGTGGCGGGCCACTGACACTGGCTGAGCAGATCGGCCGGCAGACGCTACTGAACAATCTGCATGTCCTGTCGGCTCGACACGGGACTCGCTTCAAACCGTCCGCCTGGCTGGTGGAGAACAGAACGGACCCCCGAGATGTGGACGATCGTCGTCATGTGACAACGTAGTCCGAACGCTCGCGCTTCTGCCGCGTCCGGCGGAGTGCAGTGCGACCACTGAATGCGACCACTGAATGCGACACCCGAAAACGACCACTGAATCGGAATACATCCATCATGTCTGACCCTGCCGGGGTCAGTCCAGACAGGGAAAGGAACTGACCATGCCTACTGATATCAGCAACCCGAAGACCGACAACGGAGCCAGCGATCCGAATCGGTCAGATAACGTTTCCTTTGCCGAAACGGCTCTGCGACTGGGAGGGAAATCGGTCGACGAGGCGCATCGGACGGGAGTCGTGGACACGGCGGACGATCAGGTCGAGGCGATGTTTGCAGAACGACACCGTACGACGGCCAGTCCGGTACATCGTGCCGTCTGGGAAAAACGTGTCCCGACGGAACTGTTCTATTCGGACGTCCCGGCGATGGCCGACGAAGTACGTCAGGTGACCAACGACTGTCTGCACGTGGTTCGCATGCACCGCCGGGCCGGCACACTGTACGATGATGCGGGAAAACTGCGTCCCGCCGTCCTGTCGGAACTGGGAGATGCCGGTTACTGGGGCACGCTGGTGGATAAGCGTTACGGCGGATGCGGTCTGCCTTTTCAGCAGTTTGCCCCGTTTCTGACGCGGATGGCCACGGTTGAACCCACCGTCGCCGGTCTGGCCTCGGTCCATGGCTGCATCGGCGCGGTGGACCCGATTCGCACATTTGGTACGCCGGCTCAGAAAGAACGCTATCTGCCGCTGCTGGCCAGTGGACGGCGGCTGTCGGCCTTTGCTCTGACCGAACCCGGGGCCGGCAGCGACCTGACCGCGCTGAAGACCACGGCGGTTCTGGACGGCGACAGCTATGTGGTGAACGGTGAGAAACTCTTCATTACCAATGCCGTACCCGGACGCACCATCGGACTGGTATGCCGCGTGGACGACAGACCGGCCGTGCTGATCGTCGATCTGCCTGAAGAAGAAACGGAATCATTCTCCATGAATCGTTACGGGCTGTATGCCCTGCGGCGAGCACACAACAACGGTCTTGTCTTCCGCGATTTCCGGGTCCCCGCAGAAAACCTGCTGCAGCCCGCGATCGGAGACGGGCTGACGATCGCCTACCACGGCCTGAATCTGGGGCGTATCGCGCTGTGTGCCAACGCGGCCGGAACGATGCGCAGCATGCTGGCCAGCATGCTGCCATGGGCCGGTTTCCGCAGGACCTATGGCCAGCCGATCGTCAGAAGAGAACTGGTCCAGCGCCGCATCGGACATCTGGCCGGTCTGATCGTGGGCAGTGACGCGCTGGTGCAGTGGTGCAGCGGACTGATTGACCAGGGTTACCGCGGAGAAATGGAATGCATCATTGCCAAGATCTTCGGCAGCGAAGCGCAGAAGGAAGCGGCCATTGAACTGTTCATGAAGACGCATGGCGGGCGGTCATTCGTTCATGGCCATCTGTTCGGCGACAATGTCCATGAATTCCTGGCGCCATGCATTTACGAAGGAGAAGGAGAAATGCTGGGCATGGCCTTCTTCAAATCTCTGGTCAAACAGCATGGCAAGGAATTTTTCGAACCGATCGGCCGTATTCTGTACGACGCCGGCATCAAACAGCCGAACCTCATGAATCCGGCTCACCTGTGGAAACTGAAGGGGCCGATGGCCGCCTACGCGTCGTGGTATGCGGGGCAGAAACTGACGCGGGTGTCTCGTGATTCGCTGGAAGGCATGCCGGCAAACCTGCAGCGACACGCAGACTTTGCCCGAAACTTTCTGAGTGCTTCGTGCTTTGAAATCAGCGGCATGATGAGAAAACATCAGCTGAAGCTGGCCGATCGCCAGTGCAGCATGTCTCAGCTTTCGTCACGAATTCAGGATGCCGTCACAATTCTGGTGACCAGTCTGTACGGAGCTCGTCACGAATGCGAAATCACTCGTGCGGCAGCGGATGTGCTGGCGATTCATCTGAAGCACCGGATGCTGGGGACGCTGCCGGACGGGAAGGACTTTCGGCGGGTCACCGAACTGGGAGCAGCGATTGCAGAAGGAGGCTGGGCGGCGCTGCATGACGTGACGCCGGACGAGATGCTGATGACCTATTGATCGTGAAACAGATTCGCTGACAGACCTGACAGAAAGGGGGCACGATGATCCGTGCAACACACAATCAGTCGGCCGTGCTGGCACTTGGTGGGGGCGGTGCGCGCGGTCTGGCACATCTGGGTGTGATTGAAGTGCTGCAGAAACTTCCTCTGGATATCAAACGCTTTGTCGGTGTCAGCATCGGCGGACTGGCCGGGGCTCTCTGCGCCCTGGATTCCGATGCCGGCCGGGTTCAGCAGCGGGTTGTGGACTACCTGACGTCTGAATCCTTCCGGTCCAAACAGGCGGCACTGTTTCTGGCCGCTCCCCGAGCCGACGAACCGTCCACATCGGGACTGTTCGCATGGTATCATGAAATCCGCCGCTTCCTGGGGGCTCGGCGCAAGCTGATCAATCTGTTCAGCAAACCCGCGCTGCTGGAAAGCGACGTGATGCGTGAAATCGTGGACGGACTGCTGCCGGATGTGGACATCAGCGACACGCAGACCCCGCTCAGCATTGTGGCCCTGGATCTGTACTCCGGCCGCAAGGTGATTCTGACGGAAGGATCACTGAAGGATGCCGTGATGGCATCCGCCGCGATTCCCGGAGTCTTTCCCCCCGTTCGCTGGGGATCAATGCTGCTCTGCGATGTCGGCATGATGGACGCCATTCCGGCGAAGATCGCGAAATCCTACGGAGCCGATCTGACAATTGCCGTGGATGTAGGCGCTCAGGTGGAACCAATCACGGAATGCCGCACGGCCGCCGATATCTTTCTGCGGCTCAGCGACGTCGGTGAACCTTTGCTGAGGGACTACACTCGAGGAATCGCGGATCTGCTGATCCGCCCGGATGTTTCACATACACCGTGGTATGACTTCTCGGATCCCGCCTCTCTGATTGACCTCGGTCGTGAGGCCACTCATGCACTGGTGATCGGAGCAAACCGAACCCAATCGACGCCTCAGGCTCAGCCTCTGCCTCAGGCTCTGCCACTGTGACACCGACCGCGGCCGGCAGTTTTTCTTCAGCAGACAACCGTGAGCTGCGGACAGATATCACCGGCGGTGGTAGACATAGGTCGTGAATTCATACAGACCGTAGTCATTCCGGATCACAAAGTCGCGACTCAGTTCACGGCAGACAAAACCGGCCATCGTATCGAGCGGAAGGTGAAACAGATCGTCGCGTTCCCAGTCCACCTGTTTGCTCATGGCATTGAAGGCAAGGCCCGTTGTGACACGGCTGAACAGCAGCTTCAGCACGGTCTGAACGAAATCGAACATCTCGGAAAAGCTCATGCTGCACTTCGACGTAAAGACTCCGTTGACGACCGCATAATCGCAGACGGGCAGCAGTCCGGGATCACGGAGCACATCACCGCAGAGAAAATTCGCCTTCGGATGTTTGGCTTGTGCCGTTTTGATGAAGGTCGGTGACAGGTCGATTCCGGTATACTGGATATTCAGCTCCGGGCGGCGCGGCAGATGTTCATACAGATGCCCCGTCCCGCAGCCGAAGTCCAGCAGCCGGACCGGGTCTTCCGTTCGCCGCACCACGTCCAGCATGACGTTGTACCGGGTAACGGCGTCGGCCAGATTCGGCCAGCCCATGCCCAGGGCGGAATCGCCTTCGCGGGCAAAGTAGGACTCGGTGCACGACGTGATCTGCTGATAGTCCGGGATCGTTTTCAGGCCAGGCAACATGAACAGAATCCTGCGACGATATCAAACAACAAAATAGCATTCGTCAGCGCTGAACGGACTGCGCGTCAGACGAATATTTCCCAGCCCCAGCGCTTCCTGAACGGCCACGGTTTCCCCCGGAAAGCTGGCATGGTTCAGTTCATCGAAACCGACGATTGACCCCTGCGTCAGCCGGCCTTTCAGCAGTTTCAGGCATTCCAGAGTCGGCTGATACAGGTCCATATCGAAGTAGGCAAAGGCCACAATGGTTTCCGGATGACGTTCCAGATAGTCGGGCAGCGTGGCACACACATCGCCACTGATGACTTCAAACTTCTGTACCTCAGCCATCGGAGCCTGCGTTTCCCGCAGCGTCATCAGCTGCTGCAGATAGGCGGCGTAGTCGGTGGTGACGTTGTAGGCACCTTTTGCGACGGGGTCCGCTGTGCCGTCTTCAGGCGCCACTTCAGGAAACCCGCTGAAGGTGTCAAAGCCGATCAGTCGACGACGATGGTGATAAGGTTCCAGAATGGACCTGAGCGACTGCAGTGTGGCCAGGTTCTGTCCCCAGCGACAGCCAAACTCCATGATCACGCCGGGAACGCTGATCATCTGCTGATACAGGTCTGCGAAGAACAGGAATCGTTTCAGCTCCATCGGCAGCAGATAAAGCCCCAGGTTGCGCACAAGTTCCTGAGGAGGCAGCGGCGATTCCTGCAGCTGTCGGCACAGCTCGGTGCGGGCCTCCACCACGGACGGCGACATCACGGAGGGATCCACGCGGATTCTCCCGCCCCGCCTGCTGACATCTTCGTTCTTCACGTTCAGATCGCTGTAGGTCATCACTGATTCCTTCCGTCTCTGGTGACTCAGGCCGCCCGTCTTCCGTAACCAAACCAGTCAAAGAAGTTTGAACATTCGCGTTCCACTTCCGCAATTTCAGTTTCTGTCAGCACGCTGGCGTAGTTACCGACTCTGCTCTGAGAAAGTTTCTGCCCGCTGACGTCCGTCACCCACGGTGCGTAGAGTGGGCTGGCAGACGTTTCGGTGGTTTTGACGTGACCGGCCTCCGGGGCACTCTGAACGTCGATCCGGTCAAACGGGATGCCGGTGAAACGAGCCAGGTCCTGCATGGTACGGACGGGATCCGTGACCAGTTCTTCATAGTGCACCACACCCAGCTGGTTGCGAAACTGTTCCGTCTTCACGTCGAATGCAGGTTCATAGAACGACAGAAAATGCCGACACAGAGCCGGAATATCTCGGTTCACGAACAGGTACTGCTGCCCCAGCGCCTTTTGTTTCTCGCCCACGCTGACCATTGACGCGACGGCATCGCGTGGATCCCGCACCATCATCAGAAACCATGCTTCCGGCACGAGTTCAAACAGGTACGGCCAGTAAATGGTCAGATGCGGTTCTTTCAGAATCAGCACCTGAGGGTCACCCAGGCGGGCGGTCACCTGCTGCAGGAATGCGTGCACCACGCCCGAGCTGAAGTTCCGCAGGTGCTGCACATCACCAAAGTAGCTGGCATGATTCTGATTGAAGTTATTGCGAGCTTCGGTATAGCAACTGACCAGCTGACGCAGATAACTGGCTTCATACAGATATGGATTGGCCTCCGGCAGCTGACAAAGCATCTGCTGTGTGATGGACGTCCCGGTGCGTTGACTTCCTCCGATAAAGACGTATTGCATTGAATTCCTCCCTGGTTTCTGAATCTGTCATTCTGCCGCTGATTGAATTCTGAGTTTCTGCGCTGGTGATTGGCTTAGCTGCCTCGGAGATCGCCCGGAGCGTTCAGGAGCAATCCCGGGGCGAGTTCAGGCGGCCTCCGGGATCCGGTGATGGTCCGGAGTGTCCGGTTGCGACGGATCCATTGGATGCCGGTATATCGGAAGTCTTGCCTTCAGGCTGTGCCGCAGATCCGCGGCGTGACGCCGGACAGCGTCCAGCAGCGCTCCGATTTGTCTGATCTCGGGCTGCCCGATGCTGCTTCCGGTTGGCAGCTGAATCAGTTCCTGCAGCAGACGCTCGGTCGTCGGCAGCGGCACCGGCGTGTGCCGAGGATGGCCGGCGTACGGAGGAGCATGATGGCAGCCGGGAGCAAAATAGGATCGTGCAAACACGCCTTCGGCACGGAGGATGTTCAGCAGCTGGTCGCGTGACAGCCCGAAGGCCTGCTCGTTGACTTCAACAACTACATACTGGCCGTTGCTGTCCACTTCACGCACGGGGGCCACCAGACTCAGCCCCGGAACCGCTTCCAGTATGGTCTGATAGAGCCGAAGATTGCTCAGGTTCTGCACGATGACGTCGTCCAGCGCTTCCAGCGACGTCAGCCCTGCCGCGGCGCACAATTCGTTCATCCTGGCATTGGTGCCGGGGCTTTCGATCTGAGTGAGTCCGGTGATGCCGAAATTTCTCAGCAGACGACATCGGTGCGCAATCGCGTCATCGTCGGTCACGACTGCTCCACCTTCGATCGAATGCAGTATTTTGGTGGCATGGAAACTGAACGCTTCGGCATCTCCGAAGCGACCAACGGGAACCCCGTTCAGGGAACAGCCGAACGCATGACTCGCATCAAACAGCAGCCGCAGCTGATGTCGACGGGCAATTTTCTGAAGCGCTGTCACGTCACACGTGTTGCCCCACAGATGCACTCCCAGAATCGCAGAAGTGCGTTCAGAAACGCAGCGGGCCACGGAATCCGGATCCAGCGTATGTGTGCGGGCATCAATGTCGGCAAAGACCGGTGTCAGCCCGACCCACTGCAGTGCATGGGCGGTGGCAATGAACGTCATGGACGGCACAATGACTTCGCCCTGCAGACCGCCAGCAACAGCCATCAACTGCAGCGCCATGGTACCGTTGCAGACAGCCACCACGTGGCGCACTCCCAGCCTGCGCTGCAGCGTCTGTTCGAATTCGCAGACCATCGGTCCGCCATTGGTCAGCTGTCCGCTGTCCAGCACGTTTTCGATGCGCTGCAGAAACGCCTGGCGATCGGGAATGCCCGGGCGTCCCACGTGCAGCGGCTCTGCAAACATCGGTGTTCTGCCCAGAATCGCAAATTCAGAAAGCATTGGCTTCATCAGGCAGACTCTCCCGGCGTTGACCCGGCCTTTCTGTCGCCTGCTTCACGCGGGCACCAGACTTTTTCACGGCCCGGTACCAGCAGCACCTGTTCCGCCTGTCGGACGGGCTTTCCGCTTTCCGATCGCACAAATATTGTCTGCTGCGGCGGACGGTAACAGATCGGTTCCCATCGGTTCTGATCCGGCATTCTTCCATGATCGGCCAGCAGTTGCAGTTCTCCGGTCAGCCATGCATGAATGGTTCGGTTGTTTGGCAGCGGTCCCTGTTCTGCATTCGACTGAGCTCGCCCCGTCGGATCGACATGGAACGTCACGTGCGACAAAGTCACAAAGTCAGCCATGCCCACTTCATCCTCGCTGACAATGGCGAACACGCGAATACGGTCATGCCTGAGAAACACGGCCACCTGCCGGCCGATCCATCCGACGGCCTCCTCGGGCGACAGCAGGCGGCAGGCGGATACACGTTCGATGTACAGCCCGTTCAATGCTCGCAGCGGACCGGGAAGTTCCTGCAATGCGGCGACAACCCGGGAAGTCTGTCCGGCGGGGGCCGTGGTATTCGGATGACGCTGTGACGAAAGATCAGTGCTCAAGGACGTATCTCCTGTCCTGTCGGGCGGCGCCATGCAGGTAGTTCTGCCACATCGTTCGGTAGGCCGTTTCCACATCCTGAGCAAACTGCGAGGCATTGCAGACAGTGTCCGCCATCGCTTCACGAAGGGTGTATCTCAGCTTTTTCAGCCGATCGCGATCCGCGGCCAGTTCGGCCACGATCGCCACGTAGTCGTCATCGCTGGCGCCGACAAGTTCCGGCAGACCGCAGTAGTGCATCATCGATGCCGTTGCCCGACAGCCGCTGCGATCGCCTGGCATGGTCGGTATCGGAACGCCCATCCACATGGCGTCGTAGGCGACGGTCCCGCTGCCCCATGGAAAGACATCCAGCATCACATCGATTTGGGAATACACCTCAAGGTGGGCGTCCGGAAGTTCCCAGCCGAATAACACACGCCCCGTGTTGATGCCGGATTCCTGCAGCGTCCGTCGAAACTGTTCGCGCAGTGAATCACTGCGAAGCGTGTCCCGAAACACCAGCAGCTTTGCGTCCGGAACCGCAGCCATCACCAGCGCCCACAGTTTCAGTGACTGTGGCGAGATCTTTTCCAGGCGATGTGTGGAACCGAATGTCAGAAAGCCGTTTTTCAGACACGGCGGCGGAGCGACCGGTGGGGCGCTGATGGCCTGATAACAGCAGGCACCATGAGGCAGTCGATACGGCTGCTCGGTGAATCCACTGACCGCATCGGACGGGTGCCGAATTTCGTCCGTCAGATAATAGTCGATGCGACCAAGTCCGGTGGTGGCCGGGTATCCCAGAAACGACACCTGGACCGGGGCCGGCCGGCGGGCAAAGACCGGCAGGCGGTTTTCTGAGGTGTGTCCGGCCAGGTCGACCAGGATGTCAATCCTGTCCTGCTGGATACGTTCGGCCAGCTCCGGATCAGACAGACCGCGTGTGGCGCACCAGCCGTCGGACAGTTCCCTGACGCGTTCTGTGACGTCGTCTTCCCACACCGTTTCTGAATAGAAGAACAGCTCCACGGCTGAACGGTCATGGGCCTGCAGCAGCGGGTACAGAAAACGCATCGTGGCGTGACTGCGCAGGTCCGGAGAAACATAGCCGATTCGCAGTCGGCGGTCTGTGGTGAGATCGTTGAGGTGAACGGCCAGGGGGGCGATCGACGCTTCCAGCTTACGGCCCCAGGCGGCGTGGAACTGCCGGACCAGATCTTCCGACAGCAGCGGACTCAGGGTCGCGCTGTACAGATAGCTGCTCTGGTACTGTTGATTGTTCGGCGCCAGTTCGGCCGCCAGACGGTGGGCTTCCAGACATTCTTCCCAGCAGCCGGTCTTCTGCAGCGCTCGGCCAAGGCCGGCCACGGCGGACGGCTGAGTCGGATCAATGGCGATTGCCCGCTGATAGTCCTCGATGGCGTCAAAAACGTTTCCGGCTTCCTGAAACAGGTTTCCCCGGTTCAGGTGGACTTCGTAAGACGACGGCACCAGCTGTTCAGCAGCGGCGAATGACCGGAGCGCCTCGTCCACGTCTCCCAGTTCACGCAGGATGGTCCCCAGATTGATATGTACCTGAGGTCGGTTCGGGTCCAGCTGCCGCGCCTGCAGCAGCGCGTCCCGAGCTTCGTGGATACGTCCGAGATCTGCCAGCACGGTTGCCAGGTTGCAGAGCGCCGTTGCATCTGCCCGCACCGCCACCGCCTGCTGACAGGTTGACAGGCACTGCTGCAGTTTCTTCTGCTGCCGCAGCGCCGTGCCCAGGTGTGCCAGCGCTCCCGGATGAGCATCATTTATTCGCAAGACCTGCCGGCACAGATCCTCTGCCTCCTCACTGCGTTTCTGATTGACCAGAATCGCAGCCAGATTTGCCTTGAATTCCACTTCCCGGGGCTTCAGACCGATCGCACGGCGAATGGCTGATTCCGCCTGTTCATGGTCGCCTTGAGCATAATCGACAAGGCCGAACAGGTGCCATGCATCGGCGTTGGATGGATCATGGGTCAGGACTTCCGCGTACAGCTGCGCAGCCGCAGCCACGTCGCCGGCCTGATGTTTCCGGACGGCATCCTGAAGTTTTTCGATCACGCGGGGTGCGTTCACAGATCGTCCCTGATCAGTCAGCATCGGCGCATGCCGTTCGGCGCAGCAAGAAGTCCCTTTCAATAAAGGATCATCGACCGGCGCTCGGATCGAGTTGTTTCTTTCTGCCGTTCTGCGGGTTAACACCCAACAGAGGCAGTTGCGGGCGGCAACTCAGGTGACGATGGGCAGCAGTTCTGAACTGCCGTGCTGGACTTCCCGGGTCACGATGGAACCAATCAGCGTGGTTCCGGTGCAGTCATGGATCTCAACTTCTGTCGTTGAGCCAGCCAGTCGCGGATTTCCGTCAAACACGACGATCCGATCACATTCGGACCGGCCCATCAGCTGAATGGCGAGCGGATTGCCGGGCGTAGAGGGGTCTTCGCCACGCGCGGCCTTCTTTTCTGCAGACTTGCTGGGGCCTTCGACCAGCACGCTGACGCGATGCCCGATGAACTCGGCATTGTCTTCTTCGCTGATGGCATTCTGCAGGTCCAGCATTTCGTTGTTGCGCCGCTTCTTGACGTCATCCGGAATATCGTCCGGCAGCAGACTCGCCGCTTTAGTTCCCGGTCGCTCGCTGTACTTGAAAATAAAGCTGTTCTTGAAGCGGAACTCCCGGATGGCCTGCAGGCTTTTCTGATGAGATTCCTCGGACTCTGAGCAAAAGCCGACGATGAAGTCGCTGGAAACGCTGCAGCCCGGAACCGTGGCCTGAATCCGGTGCATCATCTCGCGATAGTCTTCCACCGTGTAGCCGCGTTTCATCAGTTTGAGCTGTTCATTGCAGCCGTGCTGCAGCGGCACGTGCAGATAGCGAACCGCTTTGGGCAGATCACGGACGGCCTGCAGCAGGTCGTCCGTCATGTCTTTGGGATAGCTGGTGACGAAACGAATCCGTTCGATGCCCGGGACGTCATTGATGGCATACATCAGGTCAGACAGTCGATGCAGCCGGCCGTTTTCGGTGTGTCGGTAGCTGTTCACGGTCTGACCGAGCAGACAGACTTCCCGGACACCCTGGTCGGCCAGCACGCGTACTTCCGCCAGAATCTGCGACGGCGGCCGACTTTGTTCGGGGCCTCGCGTGGCCGGAACCACGCAGTAAGTACAGAACTTGTCACAGCCGATCATGATCCGGACGAAGGCCTGAAACGGCGTCGGGCGCATTTCCGGGTCGCGCAGAGGATCGTAACTCTGAAAACTGTCGGAAATCTCGGCCACACTGCCGTCCCGGCGGCCCAGACTGACCGCTTTCTGCTGGATTCGGTCGGCCGCATCACGTGTTTCCCGGATCAGCCGCGGAATTTCCGCCAGCTGTCCGGTACCCACCACGATGTCCACGTGGGGCGCTTTTTTGAAGATCAGATCCTGATCCTTCTGAGCCATGCAGCCGAGCACACCGATCACCTTCTGCGGTGCATTCCGCTTGGCATACTTCAGCCGTCCCAGCGAGCTGTAGATTTTGTGTTCCGCGTGTTCCCGCACACTGCAGGTGTTGAACAGCACGGTGTCGGCAGTCCGCGGGTCGTCCGTCAGGTCATAGCCTTCCTTGCGCAGCGCGGCCACAACCAGCTCACTGTCCAGCATATTCATCTGGCAGCCTACGGTTTCGATATACAGCTTGCGGTTGTGGTCGAGTGACATCAGCCCGGTCAAACTTTCCGTTGCAGGAATTCCGTACGTTCCGATTTGAACGCGGTCCGGAAATGCGTGTCCGGAACAACACCGGCGGTGGATGCCGCCCGGATACTTCCGTGTGACGGACTTCCAGGTCCGTCATCGGCGAAACCGACCATATATTATATTGGACGCGTCTGGCAGGCCGGTGTTCGAAAAACTTCGGTATGCCGGACAGGCTTCTGGCAGCCTGTTCCGACACGTCTGTATGACCGACTTTCAAGTCCGTCATCGGCGAAACCGACCATATTTCGAACGCGTCTGGCAGGCCGTCGCACGAAAAATATCAGTTTCCGAACAGGCTGCTAGGACGCAACACGTTCCATGTAGCTTCCGGATTCTACATCAATCTTGATCCGGTCGCCTTCCTTGATGAAGGCGGGCACCTGAATTTCGGCGCCGCATTCCAGAGTGGCTCCCTTGGTGACATTCGTTGCGGTGTCACCCTTGGCGGCGGGTTCCGTGTAGCTGACCGCCATAATCACCTGCTGCGGCGGAGACATGCTGATCAGCTGGCCATTCCAGAACAGCAGCTGCACGGGCGTGCCTTCCATCAGAAATGTCATCTGGTCGCTGACCACGTCGGCCGGCAGTCCGTACTGTTCAAAGGTATCGTTGTCCAGATAATAGAAGTTTTCACCGTCGCGGTAGGAATACGATCCATCGCTGCGGTGCACATCCGCTTCATCCAGTGCGTCGCCGCTGCGGAAGGTACGATCCAGAATCCCGCCCTTCAGCAGATTCCGAAGCCTGGTCTTGTACAGGGCCTGACCTTTGCCCGGCTTGACGAAATTGATCTCGATAATTTCATAGGGCTCTGCGTTCACCAGAACTTTGCCGCCCTTCTTTAACTTCTCTACCGGTAAGGCCATTGGTGTGATTCTCTGATTCTGATACTGTCAAAATGGTGACCACGTGTGCGCCGGATTCGACAGTCACCGGTGGCCAAAATGCCAGCAGATCCTAGCAAAAGAGTACGGCTGAGTGAATCCTGATGTCCTCTGTTCCGACGCCATCTGAAACGGAAACAGCCCCCAATCCCGATGTCGAGACTGGTTCCGGGGCGGCAATGTCCTGGCAGCGGCAGCTGGCTGCGGCCATCCGAGACCCGCGCGCCCTGCTGGCCCGGCTGGGGCTGTCTGCGGCGGACGTTCCGGAAGCAGGGGTCGAAGCCGGTCTGCCGGCCTTTCCACTGCTGGCCCCGCTCAGTTTTGTCCGGCGAATGCAGCCTGGAAACCCGGCCGATCCGCTTTTGCGGCAGGTGCTGCCGACGTCCCGGGAATCGGAAGCGAGGCCCGGTTTTGTCCCGGACCCCGTCGGAGACGCCGCCGCCCGCAGCGCTCCCGGCCTGCTGCACAAGTATCATGGTCGGGCTCTGCTGATCACCACCGGCGCGTGTGCCGTTCATTGTCGGTATTGTTTTCGCCGCGAATATCCATACCAGCACGATCCTCGACGCATCGAAGACTGGGAACCCGCCCTCGCGGCACTGGCTCGGGACCAGACGATCACCGAGGTCATCCTGAGCGGCGGGGACCCGCTGATGCTCACCGATGACCGGCTGGAGCAGCTGCTGCATCGACTGGATGTGATTGATCACGTGGAAAGACTGCGGATCCACACCAGGCTGCCGATTGTGCTGCCAGCCAGAATCACTGACCGGCTGCTCAGTCTGCTGCTGAGCCTGCGCTGCCAGCCAATGGTGGTGGTACACGCCAATCACGGCAACGAAATAGCGGCTGACTGTCGCCAGGCACTGCAGCGGATGGTACGGCAGGGACTTCCGGTGCTGAATCAGGCGGTCCTGCTGAATCACATCAATGATACGACCGAGGCCATGGAAGAACTGTGCCGACGGCTGATCAATATTGGCGTGATCCCGTATTACCTGCACCAGCTGGATCGCGTCACCGGAGTCGGTCATTTCGAAACGACCGACGCCACGGGACGACGCATTGTGGAAGAACTGGCACGCCGGCTGCCGGGATACGCGGTGCCGCGCTTCGTCCGCGAAGTTCCGGGGGCCACCGGAAAGACGCCGATCTGATTCATCGCCGTAGTGCGAAGCACGGGCTGCGCGAAGCCAGCGCCACCGCACGAAGCCAGGGCCGCGTGCATGACAGCCGGACCGTCAGGACGTAGAATGCCGCTGCCGCGGATTCTGTAGTCCCGTCGGACGGAATTCCCGATATTTCAACAAGGCTGCTGCTGCTCATGACACCGCTTTCAGACGTTCTGAAACTCGGCGAACGAATCACCATTCTGCCGGTCGTCCACGGCAGTGGTGACTTTGCGGTTGAGGTACGTCGACTGATGCTGTCGCACAGTTTTGACTGCGTGGCCGTCCCGCTGCCGCCCTCGTTTCAGATTGAAGTCGAAGCCGCTGTCCAGTGGATGCCCAATGTCAGCGTGGTCCTGCAGCGTGAACCGCGCCACACCTTCGGGCCCAGCCGCGAATATTCGCCCGATGAAGACCGGGACCATGCCGAAGCGGAACTGCGGGCCAGCTACGTCCCCGTGGACCCGTGTCAGCCGGTGATCGCAGCGCTGCGAATCGCCATGCAGGAACACCTTCCGCGAGCCTTCATCGACCTTGAAGACGAGCACTACCTGCCGGTGACCGCCGTGTTGCCCGATCCGTATGCCGTCAAACGAGTGTCGGCCGACCGTTTCGGAGCGGCCGTCCTGCCGGCCATTGCGGCCCCGGAACAGCCGGCCCATCTTCGCCGCATTCACTGGATGGCGAACGAACTTCACCGCCTGGCAAGACGGTTCCACAGAATTCTGTTTGTCTGCAGCGTGGTGGACTGGCCGTGGATTCGCGATGCCTATCAGTCGGCGGTGGACCGTCCCGCACCACCCGCCCAGCCGGCCAACCCGGCGCAGATTTTCTCGGTGTCGCCCAGAACGCTGACCTTTGTGCTGGGCGAACTGCCGTTTATTACGGGCTGCTATGAAACCGCCCGAGCCGAACTGGATGACGACGAGAACCTGTCGATTGATGGCATCAAGGCACTGCTGCTGGCCGCACGAGACCGGTATCGGGCGGAATTCGGAAAGCGGGCACGCCCGATCACGCCGCAGCTGCTGAGGGTACTTCTGAAGTACATTCGCAATCTGTCGCTGATGGAACGCCGCTTCACACCGGACCTGTACACGCTGGTGACCGCCGCCCGGCAGATTGCCGGCGATCAGTACGCGATTCACCTGGCAGAAACCGCACGCGAATATCCGTACTCAGAACAGGAAGAATTTCCCGAAGTGCGGTTCGGCATCGATCGTGCAGAACTTCCCGATTTCACCAGACTGAACGTCGTCAGTCGTCTGCCCGGACACCCGGTTATCTGGCGCAACTGCCGTCTGCACGCGCGGCCGGATCGACGTCAGCAGATCCAGTGGCAGAAGACCTGGAACCCGTTCGGCCAGTGCAGCTGGCCGCCGGAAGACGTGGCCATCGAACGCTTCCGCACTCATATCAAGGACGCAGCCCTCGACGTGCTGGGAAGCGATCTGGCGCGAACCGAAAAATTCGGGGCCAGTATGAAAGACGGCCTGGATATCCGCGAAACGCTGCGCAACTGGCACACCGGCGACCTGTACGTCAAGGTCTATCCGCCGGCCCGCGGGCAGCTGGACTGTGTTGTGATGATCTTCGATTCGCCGGCCGATCCCCGGGATTATCCATGGCGCATCACCTGGCACGCCGAACACCACGACGAATCGACGCTGTCATTGTTTGCCACGGACTTTTCTCAAAATGTCATCGGACCCGGAATCGCGCTGGCACAGTATGGCGGCTGCATGTTTCTGTTTCCGCCACGCCCGATTCCCGACATCTTTCGGGATCCGCAGTTCGACTTCACGGACACGCTGGAAGAACGCCTGCTGGCCGCCGGTCTGTTCTACAGCAACGAACGACATATTGCTCTGCTGAGTCACGCGCCGCCGGGAGCAGGCTGGCGCCGTCTGGCTCGAAAGTTCAAAAAGAAAATCGTGCATGTGCCGATGTCCCGCTTCGGCACCTCGACCATCGAAAAACTTCGCCTGTTCCATGTCCTGAACGGTCAGCAGGTCCGGTCCTATGCATCCGAATTCATCCGCAAACCCTGAAACGGGCCTTCTGCCTGCTCCGTAATTCCAACGGACCACACGCCATCGCAGGCCCTTCCATGGTCGTCATCGGCTCAGTACGTTTGCCACATCAGATGCCGTCGGCTGCGCCATCAGCGTCAGTTGATCGGCGGCGTGTAGATCTGCATACACGGCACGAGTGAACGAAAATTCCGACTGCAGCGGCCCGGCTGGCAGCGTTTCGCCAGTCCCGGAAACGGCACCGGCGATCGTCAGCCGCCGGGGAGCGATCATCGCTGCAATATGAGCGATGTCACCGACACTGCTGAGCACTCCGTTCGGGATCGTGCCTAAACGCTGATTCTGGTACGGCACGTCGCTGACGTAGCTCGCCAGACTTCCAATCACGATGACCTCATTGATACGGTCGTCCACGGCTGCGGCACACAGAGCGACCACGCCTGCGGGACCGGTTGCCACGACACAGACGTCCGTCTTTTTGTCATGCTGGCTGATCGCCGAGACGACGGCGCGCACGTCCTGCACCCATTGCCCCAGCAGCGGACGCCCCAGCCACAACGACCACTCCGCCGTGTTGTGATCAGCAGCACGACCGATTCGGTCACGTGGCCACGCCTGTTTTCCTGTGGCCCGCAGCTCAACCGTGATCAGTCGGTGACCGAGCCCGGTGATATCGGGCAGCAGGCTGGCTTCACCAGAGGCGGCATCATCTTCAAAGTTCAGGGCGATCACTGTCCGGATCGGGCTTCGAGGCATCTGAGGAGCCGTTTCGTGCACCGTCAGACTGATGCCCGGCTCCGGCACGCAATGGATAATTCGTGAGCCGGCGTCACCGGTTTCCCTGAGGGTCGGCTGTTCAATCGGCTCGGTGCCTCCCAGAACGTCCCGGTTCAGCACTGACCGCAGCTCTGACGAAAGCCGCTGCCATTCATCAACATCCGAGAGTTCGCTGCGAGCCTTCAGCTGACGGCGCGCGACGGTTGCGGCGTACTGAGGCAGGGTGAGCCATTGATCGGGGCGGGAATCCTTCGGAAAACAACGCAGGATTTCAGGATCCTCTGTTTCAATGGACGGTTCGGGAATCGGCGAACCGTCTCCTTCTTCCTTCAGGTGGCGTGTCATCCAGCCGTACATGGCTTCACGCATCGGTTGGTTGTAGTCATGAGGCGATTCAAAAATGGCGTGCCTCAGGTGTGTCGGCTCACTGTAGAGCTCATAAATATGGCTGGCGCCCGCGACGGATTCTGCGGCCTCGTCGACGGAAAACTGGAACGCATCCTGCGAGGCACTGACAACCATCAGGGCCCGCGGTGCGGTCAGGGCCAGCACGCCCCATTCCTCAGTGAACTGCAGGGCGCCGGGAACAACCTCACACATGCAGCAGGCGGCTCCCAGGTAAGCCTGATAATTGCCGACTGAGCACACCGGAACGACGGCCTTCAGGCGTTCGTCAAAGGCGCCGGCGTACATTGTCTGGTTGCCGCCGCCGCTTGCTCCTGTGATTCCCAGACGCTCCGGGTCGACTTCCGGACGGGTCAGCAGATAGTCGACAGCGCGGCGATTTTCAACCACCTGAATCCCGCTCAGCGGAAAACCGGTCGGCCAGAGCGTCGCGGCCACCATTTCACCATGGTACTCACCCAACGCCTTTCCGAGCCCTCGTTCACCCGCCCCGAATGCGTCCACCGCGAGTACGAAAAAGCCGAGTTTTGCCAGCCCGATACAGCGTGCCTGCACATGCGGGTCCTGTTTGGCTCCGGACCAGTGGCCGTGCACACACAGGACGGCCGGCAGCCTTGCCTTCGTTTCAGCGGTGTCCGGCACGTAGGCATTGGCTGTCATCCACACGTCCTGGAGCGTCTGGAAGACGATCTTTTCGATGCGATAGCCATCCCGGCGCAACGTGCCTTTCACCTGCGGCTGCAGCGTTGAGCTCGCAGCGGGAAACCCACCCCAGGCGCGTGTGAGTTTCGCACGCAGCGACTGACACTGCTGCCGCCATTCGCTCAGTGACTCAGGCGGCCGGTCATCCTTTCTGAGTTCTTTCGCCGTCGTCTTCACAAACTGCAGAAAGCTGTGCTGGCCCGGGGCGGTCTGGGACCGGGCAGAATCGGCGGTCGTCAGGCTCAGCAGAATAGCCGCGGCCAGGGCACCGCACCCTGGGCGACGAGTTGTCGGGGCAGGAATCATCGTGTGACCTTTGTAAGGAAGGGATGGCCGAAAGCATAACAGTTCGCATCTGGCGAAGAAGACACTTTCACCGCCTGATCCTGTTCCACCAGCCGGACCACAACTGAGGGATACCCGGATTCCCCCAATAAAAGCTATGGCAGGGAAATCACCCATAAACCAGGATCTAATTCCGGGACGCCGCGTAACCGGCCGCACCGCGGCGCCGTCTGGCGGCCGATGCAAGTCATCAGATTTGTCGGCAAACCACGACTGAAGCAGGGAAAGGCGCCCCCCAGGGAGGCTTTTCTAACGGTGAGCCGGCTGTTATGTTTGGCGCCCGCAAGTCACATCAAATCCGTTTTTCTGCTCGTTTTTTTCTGGACTTTACGTTGTTTGGTTTAGGGATAATGACCGTCCGTATCACGGGGCAGAGCGCAGTGATTTTTCGGGCAAATGGCAACATTTCCACGTGCCTGGAGGCACAGGCGTACACCAACCGGCAACGGTCTGAACTCGATTCAGGCCGCTCGCCAGTGGCCTCGGGCTGGCTGATCGGTGCAAGGCCTGCGCATCCGATCCGGTAGTGTTTGAAGTGTATAAAAAGAACGAATTCACGGGCTTCAGGGAAGCAACATGCTGATTTCTACATGGTTACAGTCATTTCGGAACCGTCTTCAACCCCACCCTCGGCGATCAACTCGCAGGCATCCGGAGCAGGCCTCCCGGACCCTCGAGCATCTGGAATCGCGACATCTGCTGGCGGCTCCGCAGCTGATTGACGTCCAGGACGAAGCCGGTCGTGTCATCGTAGAGGATTCTGAGATCAATACCTCGCCCAGCGAGTTTGCGATCGATTTCAGTACCGCTCCGGATCTGGACCCGGCCACGATCGCGGGTTCATTTACGCTGGAACGGGCCGGGCAGGACGGCGCGTTCGATGGAAACGACGTGCTGATCCCGCTGACATTTGTCGGCGTGGGTTCCGATCCCAACGAAGTGCTGCTGACGCTGAATCAGCCGCTTCCGTCCGACCTGTATCGCATCAACATCTCCGGTGCGCTGGCCAACACCAGCGGTGAGGCGTTCAACGGCGGCGTGAATGACGCCTTTGGATTTTCCATTCAGCTGCCGCCTCCGAGTCTGGTGGCCGTCCGACCGAATATTGGCGAGTTTCTGCAGCCGGGATCGACCAGAAATCAGGCTCCCAATGAACTGACACTGCAGTTCAACCCGGGACAGGTCATCGATCCGCTGACGATCAACACCAGTACGGTTCGTGTAGAACGCGCCGGCCACGACGGGACCTTCGGCGACGGGAACGAGCAGTTTGTCAACATCGGGTATGTCGGGATTGGCGATGTTCCCGAGGAGGTTGTGGTCCGTTTTGCAGAGAATCTGCCGGACGACGATTATCGAATTCTGCTGGACGGCACCAGTGCGACACCGATTCGCAGTATCGTCGGTGAAACCCTGAACAACGGCGCGGACACCACCTTTGAATTCTCACTGGATCTCGGGGCCCGGATTCTGGCCATCGATCCTCAGCCCGTGACTCGGGATCCGAACACAGGAGCCATCAGCCAGGCCCGCAACCAGATTGTACTGCACTTCAATGACGATGACATGACGGCCGCCGTGGCTCAGAATCCGCTGTTCTATCAGCTGATTTACACCAACGACACGATTTCAAACCTGGACGACAATGATCTGGACGGCAATCCGGGCACCGGTCCCGAGACGGTGAATCCCCAGACCGTTGTCTACGATGCCGCCACGGACACGGTGACGCTGACATTCAGCCAGGAAATCCACCAGATTGCCGGAGCCGGCACGTATCGGCTGCGCGTCGGTAACAACGAAACGATTCCGCTGCCTCCGGTCCAGACCACTTTCGGCCCGACTCAGGATCCCGGCGACAGTTTTGATTCGCCGACGGTTGGAGTGCTGGGGGATCTGTCCGCTGGTGGCAACACCGGTCATGTGATTACTTCCGCCATTGAGCCGCAGGCGTACCCCTTCGATTTTCCGGGCGATATCTCAGAACCGGGCCATCGCGACATTGAAATCGAAACTCATTTGAATGGCGGAGCGGATTCGCTGAGCGGCACCACTCAGATCGATTACAACTTCCAGGACGTGTACGGTCTGGACCCCGCCGGCAATATTCTGATCAACACCATCACGGCGGCCCAGAAGCAGCGTGCCCGGGAAGTGTTTGAATATTACAGCACGATGACGGGAATTGACTTTCGTGAAACGGCTGCCAGCGGCTTCACAATTGCGACCGGCGACCTGCGCGCCCTGGACCCGCTGGTGCCGACCGGGCCGGGAGGGGTCACCGGGATTGCCGGTGGCGGCGTCGCGATCATGGACCAGGCCGAAATCTGGGACGATGCTCCGGGATCCAGCTGGTTTCAGACAGCGCTGCACGAAATCGGTCACCTGCTGGGAATTGGTCACCTGTCCGAACTGGCTCCGGTGACAGTGAATTCCGGGGACGGCTACGGGAACACCAATCCAGGCGCGTTCAACGGGTTTGCCGAGCCTGTCTTTCCCGGCGATCACGACATCGTGGAACTGCAGCATCTGCATCGTCCGGACAGTATCGATGTGGATCTGTACGAATTCAATGTGAGCTCACAGGGACTGTTCACGGCGGAAGTCATGGCCGAACGGCTGGCCAGTTCCAGCCAGCTGGACTCGCAACTGCGACTGTTCAGAGAGAATCCTGACGGATCGCGTGAACTGATTGCTCAGAATGACGACTACTTCAGTGAGGATTCGTACCTTGAACTGAACCTGGCGGCCGGGACGTACTTCATCGGCGTGTCGTCCACGGGAAATGACAAATACGATCCCACGGTGCCGGGTACCGGCTTTGGTGGCACGT
The DNA here is from genome assembly GCA_040222735.1 of Fuerstiella sp. Taxonomy (GTDB): domain Bacteria; phylum Planctomycetota; class Planctomycetia; order Planctomycetales; family Planctomycetaceae; genus Fuerstiella. Next base: position 67,381 of record JAVKCM010000297.1, read on the forward strand.
CTCAGGGAGCGTACGATCTGCGGCTGAACTTCCGCCCCAGCATTACTCAGTCCGGAAACGCGCTGGTCGACGTTGACGGCACAGCGTTCGACGGCGACAGCGATGGCGTGGCCGGCGGCGTCTACAATTTCTGGTTTCGGGCGACCGCCCCTGCCGACACGCTGTTTGTCGATAAGGAGGCAGCGGACAAGGATATTCCGGGTCGGGCCAACAACGGTTCTGAAGCCTCACCGTTTCTTGAGATTGATCAGGCACTGGCCGCTGCCCGGCCCGGTCAGATTGTGCGAATCGTCGGCAACGGCGGGGTGGACGGCGATATCGGCACGGTCGCTGACAACACGCCGTATCAGATCGGCACCACAACAGGTAATCAGCCGCTGGTGGATGGCAGCACGCTGGCCGTGCCAAAAGGCGTGGCCGTCATGATTGATGCCGGAGCCGTCATCAAGCTGCGGGCTTCACGTATCGGAGTCGGCAGTTCCACCGCCGGTTCGGACCGGTCCGCCGGAGCCCTGCAGGTTCTGGGGACACCGGGCAACGACGTGATTTTCACTTCATGGTTTGATGAATCAATCGGTACGGACACAACCCCGACACCCACGCGTCCGGCGCCCGGCAACTGGGGAGGCCTGGTGTTCCGCAACGATATCGACCGCGCTGAGGGTCGCTTCAACTATCAGAACGAAGGAATCTTTCTCAACTACGTGGCTCACGCCGATATCCGTTACGGCGGCGGCAACGTGGTGGTTGATTCCGTGCTGCAGCCGGTGAACCCGATTCACATCACCAAAGCGCAGCCGACGATCGTTCACAACACAATCACGCAGTCGCTGGATTCCGCGATCTCAGCCGATCCGGACAGCTTTGAGGAAGTGACCTTTCATTCGCCGCGTTTCCAGGAAGGAGCCCCGCTGTTTACCAGCGATTACCAGCGAGTCGGGCCGGACTTCTACTGGAACACGCTGACGGACAACTCAACCAACGGCCTGTTCATTCGTGTCCAGACGACACCCGGGTCGGCGATTGAGAAGCTGACGGTGGCCGGGCGATTCGACGATACGGATATCGTGCATGTGGTCGCCCAGAATCTTGAGATCCAGGGAACTCCCGGCGGCCCGCTGCTGGACACCACCGGCCCGGATACGCAGCTGGTGATCGTTTCGGCCCGCAACGCCGGCGGGGCGAATCTGGCGCCCGGCAGTTATAATTACCGTATCGTCTACGTAGACCGCCTCGGGTTCGAAAGTCCGACCTCGCCGGTGACAGCCAACGCCACGGTGGTCGGCGGCGTCAGCAACAGCGTCCTGCTTTCCGGACTTCCCTCGGCGCCTCCCGACTACGTTGGTCGACGAGTGTATCGCAGTGACGCCACCGGCAGCGGTACCTACACCCTGGTGGCGGAACTCGGACGTTCTGAATCCGTGTATCTCGACAACGGCACAACGCTGCAGCGAGTGCTCGACACGAGCATCACGTCCCGAAATCGAGCTCGATTTGATGCCCGCCTGGCCATTGATCCCGGTGTGGTGGTCAAGCTGGAAGGCTCTCGCATCGAAGCAGGTATCGGAAGCCAGTTCATTGCCGAAGGAATGCCGGGTCGCGAAATCATCTTTACGTCCCGGCTGGATGATCGTTACGGCGCCGGAGGTACCTTTGATACCAACGATGATGGTGATCTTGTAAGTCCGCTGACGATCTTCCTGCAGGACAACTTCGAAAGCGGGCAGTTTGATTCAGCCCGGTGGGCGGCCGCGACGAACGCGTCCATTGACAACCAGGGCCTTGGTGAAACCAGCGGCACGCAGAGTGCTCATCTGACGGCGGGGACTCAGATTCAGACGGCCGCCGTGAATCTGACCGGGCAGCCATCGCTGGAGCTGCAGTTTTCCTGGCAGCGTGCGGGAGGGGGCAGCACGCCCGATGCCAATCTGTTTGTCCAGTACCGCAACAGCTCCGGGCTCTGGATCACCCTGCAGAATATTTCGGCCGCCGGCGCCGACATGACTCAGTTCCAGACGTCCACGCTGTCATTGCCGGCCGCGGCCATTCATTTCAATTCAGCATTTCGACTGGCGTTCGGCAATCCGAACACGCCCAATGCACGGGGCACCACCGGTGACTGGTTCATCGACGATGTGCGCGTCGTGCAGTCGCGGGTCAACAGCACCCCGGCGCCGGGCAACTGGGGCGGGCTGTACATCGGTCATCTCGGTTCGGCCAGCATTGATCAGGCATTGATCACCTTTGGCGGCGGTGTGATTCCTGTAGAGAACGACTTCGCCGGATTCAATCCCGTCGAGATCCATCAGGCCCGGGCGAGAATCGCAAACACGGTCTTCGAAGACAACGCCAGTGGTGTCGGCGGCAGTGCTCCCGCCAGCCGTTTCGGACTGTTTTCAAATGCCAGCGGAACCATTTTTGTCCGCGGCGCCCAACCGGTGATTCTGGGCAATGACTTCCGAAACAACCTCGGTCCCGTGATCACGATCAATGCCAATGCGCTGAACAGCACGGTGCTGGCGGACTATGGCCGTTCCACCGGACTGGCCGAAGCCAACCGCCGACTGGTCGGCAATCAGGGTCCGCTGATTGATGGCAACCGTCTGGGCGGCAATTCGATCAACGGCATGGTGGTACGTCCCGCCACACTCACGACCCAGAGCGTGTGGGACGACACGGACATCGTCCATGTGCTGCAGAATGAGATCCTGATTCCTGACCTGCACATCTACGGCGGGCTGCGACTGGAAAGCACGTCAACCGCCAGTCTGGTAGTCAAGCTGCAGGGAACCAATGCCGGCTTCACGGCCGACGGTTATCCGCTGGACATCGACGATCGCATCGGCGGATCACTTCAGATTGTGGGCCAGCCGGGGCAGCCGGTGGTCCTGACCTCACTGGCGGACGACACCGTGGGCGCCGGTTTCGATCTGCGCGGGCTGCCGCTGCGGGACACCAATAACGACGGGCCGAGCACCGGTTCCCCCAACGACTGGCGCAGCGTAAAGATCGACCAGAATGCTCACGACCGGAATGTGAAAGTGGTCGTGGAACGTGAAGTGCCGGATCTGGATTCCGCGGATGTCAACAACACCGTGGGCACTTCAGAAGTGATCGGCCTGCTGGCAAAGGATGTCAAATCAGGCGACGAAAATCTGCGTCTGGGTTTCGAGATTCACGGTGTCATTGATTCCGTCAACGACCGCGATGTGTACAGCTTTGAAGCGGAAGCCGGAACTCATGTCTGGCTGGATATTGACCGCACGAGCGTTGGGCTGGACACGGTGGTTGAACTGCTGGATGCCGACGGCAATATTCTGGCGCAGTCGGACAACACGCTGGACGAAGAAAACGGCGTGTATCCGATCTACACCGACGGTTCGACCGTGGCCCACAGTCTGGACTATTCTCGATTCTTTGACCGCGATCTGTACACGCTGAATCCGGCGGATGCCGGGATGCGGGTCACTCTGCCCGGTGCCGTGGGTGTACGACAGTCGTACTTTGTTCGGGTGCGCAGCAGCAATCTGAATGCCAGTTTTGCACCGACCACCGTCTTCTTCGATGACTTCGAAAGCGGAGCCTTTTCCCCGACTCGCTGGGCGGCCGTAAACTTTGCTCAGATCGATGGTCTGGCACTGAATGAACCCAGCGGTCTGCTGAGCGCCCGTCTGAACACAGATCCCGGCGGCGGCGATCTGCTGCAGTCAGTGGATATCGACCTTGCGGCGGCACCGGCGGCCCGGATGACGTATTCGTTTCAGCGAACCGGTGGCGGCGATTCGCCGGAAGTCGGTGAGGACCTGATTCTCAGCTACCGCAACTCGGCCGGCGCGTGGATCGAACTGGAGCGTCAGCTGGGTGCCGGAACGGACATGAATCTGTTTCAGAACTCCGTGATCAGCCTGCCCGCGGAAGCACTTCATCCGACGTTTGCCTTCCGTTTTCAGACCGTCAGCATCGGCGGCGGCACCACGGACGACTGGTTTGTCGATGACGTTCGCGTGGAGGCGCTGCCGGTTGTCAACCGCGGTTCGCTGCAAAGCAACAGCAGTGTGGCCGACGGACTGACGTCCGGTGTGTACCAGCTGCAGGTTCGGCTGCAGGATATTGACGAATTTCCTGGCTCACAGATCACACATGCCAATATTCGGTATGCAACCAACGGCATTGAAATCATCGGCCAGCCGGTTCACGGTCTGATCACCGGTGAAGCCGAAGAAACCGGCGCCACGACCGTGCTGCCCAACGTGCTGAATACGGACCGGGCCGCGATTTCGATTTCCGGACAGCTGGACATCTCAAACGCGGATGTTGACTTCTATCAGTTTGAACTGCGCTACGATGTGACTCAGCAGATCGCCGGTGACGGAGACGACGCGGCTCACGTACCGGTGACCTTTGATGTCGATTACGCTGACGGATTTTCTCGTGCCAACACGACGATTGCCGTGTTCAATGATCAGAATCAGCTGATTCTGATCGGGCGGGATTCCAACATCAGCGACGACCAGCCCAAGATCGTCGACGGTGTGGGCGACAGTGCCGCTGACGTGGACGACATTTCCCGCGGCAGCGTGGGCAAGACGGACGCCTTCATCGGTCCGGTGGAACTGATTTCCGGTACCTACACACTGGCCGTCTTCAACAATGACCGGCTGCCGACCGTGCTGGACCAGTTCTTTGTGGCCAATCCCACGGCACCTCTGATCCGCGTCGAACCCATCAACTCGACGCAGCGCGTTGCCGAAGAACGCTTCGAAACCGGATTCGCGTTCGACCCGGACACCGGGACGTTTATTCCGTTTGACAACTCTGTCACCACCGCCAGTCCTCCGATTATCGATCTGTTCGAAACCGACTTTGGCGGAGATATCGATCCCAAACACGTGGTGCCGTTCCATCTGGGTGACGTGACGCTGTTCGTTTCGCAGCGCGGAGGTACCAAGCCGGGTGACAAGACCGCGGTCTACACGGTCGATCCGTTCACCGGAGCACAGGAAACGGTGCTGGGCGGCTTCAATACCGGCGTCGGCGATATTGCGATGCGAGCCGACGGTCAGCTGCATACGCTGACCACTGAGCCGCCGGGCAACACCGCCGTCACGGATGGAAACATCGGCAACTATCTGCAGATTGACACCGGCACGGCGGCCTCCACGCTGATCGGCGATGACGGGATTTCGACACAGATCCTGAACGGCACCGCCGCCGCGGCCCACGACGTCGGTATTCAGTTCAATGCGATGACCTACACCGGGACCAGTTCCGGCTTCAATCTGGCAGACCTGTGGGTCATCGGCGACCGAACCACCAACTCGCTGAAACAGGGGCAGACGGGCATCGTCGCTGCGGACTACACCAGCAATATTCTTTACAACCTGAATCTCGCCAGTGGCGCCGTGGACGGCGACGGGACAAACCGAACCGGCAACGGCGGCTTCAGTGCCCGCGACGGAGCTGGTTCGCCGGAGCGAGAACACGGCTTCGTGGACACCACCTTCGCCAATGGTGGTTTGCAGGGCACAGTCACCGGCATGGTCTCACTGGGAGGTAGTTCAACCTTCTATGTGGTGGATGACGCCGGGGGTCTGTACCGAGTCGACACGTTCTCCAGCGGCGGCCAGACGGTCGACCCGAATTCGGTGCTGCGGAACACCTTCTTCAATCGGGTTCGAACCACCTTCATCCGCAACATCGGAGCGGATGCGTCCGGCGTCGGTGGCCTGAATCTGAATTTCCAGGGACTGACGCTGGGACCGGAAAACGTCGACAACGGACTGTATGCTCAGACGCTGATCGGCATTACGGGCGAGGGCGATCTGTATGCCTTTGACACGACCGGCGAACTGCAGCCGATCTTCGTCGACGGCCAGTCATCGGTCAGCACCGGACTGACCAGCGTGGTCGGCCTGGCCTTCGGCACGCTGGACTACAACCTGTGGCATGTGACCAGTCGGCGGGGCGGCCTGACCGCAGCCGATGACGGCCACGGAGTGGACGTTCCTACGTTCGACAACAGCGTCTTTCTGCCGGAACCCGGCGGAAACAGTCTGTACTTTGGCTTCGAGGGCGGCGGTAACACGCCGGATCCGAGCTTCGGCGGAAATCTGAGGTCCGGCAACAAGAACACCAATACCGGCAACAATCAGATTCAGAACGCCGCCAACAACAACATTGACTTCCCGGGCGGTGCTCACGGTTCTGTGGTGAGCAATTCCTTCAGTCTGGAAGGGTATTCTTCCAATGACAAGCCGGCCCTGTACTTCAACTACTGGCTGGAAACGGAAAACGCCGACTTTGATCCATCAACGAATCCGGACACGCTGATGCGCGATTCGTTCCGCGTCTTTGTCCAGGACGAAACCGGTCAGTGGCGGCTGGTGTCCACCAATAATTCGTTCCAGGAAGACGATGAACTGGACGAATTTGACATCGGTCACAATGAAGTCTTTTCGGACGGACTCAGTAATAACCCGTCCCGCCAGACGTTCCCCGATGTCGTTGAAACCTTTGACAATCAGAACTGGCGTCAGGCCCGCATCGATCTCAGCAATTATGCCGGTCAGAGTGATCTGAGACTGCGATTTGATTTCAGCACCGCAGGTTCGATGAATCTGGGTGACACGATGACGACCGGCATCGAACTGTACACCGTCTCCGGAGCGGAGCTGACCGACGGAGATACCTTCACGCTGGCTGATGTCGATGCGTTTGGCTTCCCGACCGGTCTCACCACGACGTTTGAATTTGACCTGGGAGCTCACCTGACGGTGCCCACCGGCAATGCGGCCATTGGTCAGTCCTTTACGGTGTCCGGGCCTGGTTTCGCCGACACGTTTACCTTTACCGACAATCCGGTTCTGCCGACGGACATTCTGGCGCTGCCTTCGGATTCGGCCGCGGCCCTGGCGGCACGGACGAATGCGTTTATCAATGCCTACTTCGGGGGCAACAGCATTCAATTGGTGGACGGAGCATTTCTGCAGAATGAGACCTTCCGCTATAACGGGCAGATCTTCACCTTCACGGCAAATCCGCTGCTGCCGACGGACATTCTGGCACAGACCGGAGACACGGCCGCTACGATTGCATCCCGCACTGCGACGGTCGTGAACAATGTTCTCGGCGCGGGATCCGCCTTCCCTAACGGCGACGTGGTGGATCTGTTCATCACCGGCGGAGGCGCCGTCGAGTTCGGTGGTGCTCTGAATGTGAACTTCGCTTCTGCTCTGGAAGGCGAATCGTTTACCGTGCTGGGGCAGACATTTACCTTCACCCGCAATCCGAAACTTGCCTCGGATATCGACATCCTGACAAACTCCACGGATGCGGCTGCCGCCCAGGAAGCGGTCAACGTGATCAATACGGTGCTGGGAGCCGGGACGGCGGTGTACGACGCAGGCGCTCCGACACGCGTTACGGTTCCGGTTCTGCCGACCGCCGCTGACGCCTTCTTTACCGGAGGCACGCTGTATCTGACAGACGTGCTGACGCCGTCTGATCATCAGCTGGAATCCTTCACTCTGTTTGGCACCACGTTTACCTTCACTGACACTCCGACGCGTCCGAATGATATCCTGGCGGTCGCCGGTGAATCGGCGGATGTGATTGCCGCCCGCGTTCGCACGGCCATTGAAAACAGTATCGGCACCGGAACGGTGCTGCCGGCGGACCCGCTGGCTCCGGAACGTGTCAGCGTGCCGGACATTGCAAACTTCACGGATGGATTCCTGCGTGGCGGGACACTGGTTGTTCAGAACGTGTCCGATCTGGAAAACTACGAATTTGAACTGAACGGAGTCGTATTCCGCTTCACGGACAACCCGACTCAGTCCACGGACATCCTGACGCGGCGAACGGATTCTCCCATTGTGGTCGCTGCAGAAGCGGTGCGGATCATCAACCTGACGCTGGGGACCGGGACCGCCTTCCAGGACCTGGAACGCGTTCAGATTCCGAACCTGTCCTCCACCTTCAGCGGGATCTACCACGGATCTCGTCTTAACTTCAACAACGCATCGCCGGAGAACATGGAAGGTGATTCGTTCACGGTATTCGGGACCACATACACGTTCACCCGAACCCCGCTGTTCGGCAGTGCCACATCCGTCGACATCGGATTCAGTTCCACGACCACCGCAGATGACTTTGTGACACTGGCCACGACCGCGATCAACAATCAGCTGGCAAATGACGGTCTGGCTCCGCGCGCGACGGCGTTCACGAGTGCCGGCGGACCCAGTGAACTGATCGGCATCGACTTCGGGCCGGCCGGCGACGTATCGCCGGCAAACTGGAATCAGTCAGACGGCAACGGTGGTGTCGACTACAGCATCACCAACCTGACGGACGAAGCCGGAAATGCGACGGCGGTCGATCTGGATGTCCTGTTCTTCCCGGCGGCAGCGGGTGGTACGGTTGCCAGTACGCCCAGCGTGGCCAGTCTGCCGACGCACAGCAACCCGCTGGACAATATCGACGGCGCGCTGACTCAGGAAACGGCCATGGCCTTCCAGTTCAGCGATCTGGACCCAAGTGCGGTTTACGAAGTGTATCTGTTCGGCGGAGACACCTCGACGTCCTTCACGCAGGATGTCACCATCTCTGATGCCAACGGCACAACTCTGTTCACGCAGGCATGGAACAACAACCTGTTTGTCAATGACCAGGCCACGTCGAATGCAAATCTGAATACGTTTGCCGTTACAGCGGTCGCCGGCAGCAGCGGTACTTTTTCCGTAACCGTCTTCGAATCGGCGGCAGCGGATGAAGTGGTGGTTCCGGCCATTGCGATCAGGAAAATTTCCAGTTCGTCCTATGTGGAGATTGCCGGAGCCGTCGACGGACTGCTGGGCACATCGTTCATCGTCAACGGGCCGGATGCTGCGGCCGTGAACGGCGACACGATTGATGTTGACTTCTTTACCTTTACGTATGTGGGTGGTGCACCCGCCAATCAGCAGCAGATTCAGACGGACAACATCGAGACTGTCACGGCCACCAATACCGTAACGCAGCTGAACAATCTGTTCCAGAACTTCGGCTTCACGAACTGGCGGGACGCCTTCCGCACCAGCACGCGAGTCAACATTCCGAGCGAAGCCGAGATCAACTACACCACCAGCGGGCCGAACAACAGTCTGCGAGTATCTGACTATGCTCGACTGCAGATCGGATTCGGAGACCCGGTGGATGGCGATGTGCTGACATATCGCGGGTTTGCATTCACGTTCACGGATACGACGACCCCCACCATTTCTCAGATCGGCAGCGACGGCGCCGGAAACTGGGACGGCGACGACATTGTGGCGGCGATCAACCGATTCTTCGGGGCCGGCGAATCCTTCAATGTCTTCGGCGAAGTCTACTTTCTGGCCGACCCGCTGTTCAGCGGCAACCCGCGGCTGACCTACGATGACATGGGTGACGGCGGGCTGACGATCCTGGATGACGGGTCCGGCGGCAATCCGTTCTTCTTCACGCAGATTTCACGACCTGTCGGAGGTCTGCTGGTGACCGATGAAGTCGGTTCGCCGCTCACCGTGGACAACCGCGGAACCCAGCTGGTACACGATGCCGCCGACACTCCGATTCTGACGGTGCCCGGCGGACCTGCCGTGGTCAATGACAATCGCGTGACGATCCGCAGTGCCACATCGCTGACATCACCAGGTTCCGTCCTGATCACCAGCGGGCAGGCAGGATCCAATTTCGGAGGCAACCCGACGATTCTGATCGACCCGACGATGACCGAATCGCAGGTCGCGCTGGCCATTCGACAGGGACTGGCCGACGTTTACGCGGCCGCCGACATCAACAACATCAAGGGCCATGAGGACATGGTCCGGATCATCGGCCGGGAAGTCCTGGACGCCGGCCCGCTGCAGGCCATTTCCGTACTGCCCGGTGACGAATTCGGCGCGTTTGATGCCGGGTACGTCAACAGCCAGGCCGCGCTGCGGCCTGGATCGTTGCGCGGCATGAACAACAATGTCGAGGGTCTGTACCTGGATGACATCATTATCGGCTTCGCAGAACGTGGTGAAATGGTCACCAACGCTCCGGCCGGCAATGGCCTGATGCAGAATCCGGACACCAACGATTCGGCCGGCTCACCTCTGGCGGATTTCAATCAGTTTGGTGAATTCAATGAATACCTGGACATTCTGAACGGCGTTTACGACGTGGAGATCAGGACCAGCAGCCACTACGGACTGTCTCAGCTGGCCGATCCGACCAATTTGCTGTATCGCACGCTGGGCACGAATGATCGCGAAGTTCAGGGTATCGCCGTGACCATGCCGGATGCCACGCTGATCCCCGATCGCTCGACGTTCTCGGTGTCCAACGGCATCAACACCGTTCGCTTTCAGTTCATTGATACCCGCGGCAACAATATTGCCCCCGACCCGGGACACATCGCTGTCTTCTATGAACCGATCTTCGGCACAGCCGGCAGGGCGCAGGACGGACAGGAAGATATTGCTCGCCGCGTAGCCACCGCCATCAACTCACAGGCGGCTCAGGATGCACTCAGTCCGGCACACCTGACCGACGACTTTAGTGTCCAGGCGATGTACAGTGACAGCGACGACATCGTCACGTCCACCGGAAACAGCAGTACGCTGCACCTGACCGGCAATGCGTTAATCAACCCGGACCCGACACTGTCGCAGTTGTTCGGGATTGTCGAATTCAACTTCACGGGTGATCAGAACCGCCTTCGGGAGCAGGGGCAGATCATCGTGCAGTCCAGCTTCGTTACGGATTCCGGCAGCTACGGAATTCGTGTGGACAACGGAGTCCGCGATGACGGACTGGCCCATCCGGGTTCCGTTCGCACAACTCAGGAAGAAAATCCACTGCGTCTGGTACCCGGCGTGGTCATCACGAACAACGTGGTCGCCAACAGCGGAACCGGAGCGATTCTGTACAGCGGAGATGGCGGTGCAAACCCCAGCGGCGTCGCTTCTGTGGGACGGATTGTCAACAACACACTGGTGGGCGGCGGCGTCGGCACCGGTATCACCGTCAACGACGGAGCCAGTCCGACACTGCTGAACAATATTGTGGCCGGATTCCTGCAGGGTATCAGCGTCAATGGTGCCTCGGCGATCATCGGATCCACACTGTTCCAGAACAACAACAGCAGCTCAAACGTCGGACTCGGAACCTTCCCCATCGTCCTCGGAGCGAACGATCCTCTGTTTGTGGATGCGGCCGGCGGCAACTACTACCCGGCTCCGGGCGCTCAGTCCATTGACAGTTCACTTGAGACGCTCGCGGACAATCCGCAGATCGTCCGGGTCAAGACGCCTCTGGGAGGCGGACTGTCACCTCTGGTCGCCCCGGCTTTGGATGTCTTTGGTCAGGTGCGTGGCGACGACTCCAGCGTGGCAACACCCACGGGACAGGGCGGCAACGTCTTCCTGGACCGTGGAGCCATCGACCGTGTTGACTTCTTTGCCCCGATTGCGGTGCTGAGTAATCCCGAAGACAACGCCGGCAGCGATATCGATCCGGATCCGGCTGAAGTATGGGTGAACCTGCCGTCGGACCTGCGTGAATTCCGAGTCCGGCTTGAGGATCAGGGCATCGGCATCGACGACAGCAAGGTGCGGTCAAATCAGTTTGTGCTGAGTCAGGACGGAGTTCCGCTGATCGAAGGCGTCCACTATATCTGGGCCTACAACTCGGTCAACAACGACGTGATCTTCACCGCCGTGACCTCGTTCGAATTCGAACGGCGTTATACAATCGAAGTTCAGAACCAGCCGATTGACCCGGGCGATCCGGCTTCGATTGAAGGTGTTCAGGACCTGGCCGGCAACTTCCTTGCCGCAAATCAAACGGATGGAACCACGCTGTTTCAGATTCTGGTTACGGACGGCATCAATGATCCCCCGATCAACGACGTTCCTGCCGGTTCGCAGACCATCAACGAAGGCAGCGTGCTTGTCTTCAACGAAGCCAACGGCAATGCGATTACGGTATCCGATGCCGACGTGCATCTGTCAGACACACCCACGCTGAATGTGGTGCTGACAGCCACAACCGGTGTGCTGACGCTGGCCGATACTCAGGGACTCACCTTCCCGACGGGCAACACGGGAACCTCAGAAGCCGCGATCACGTTCTCCGGTTCCGTGACGGACATCAACAACGCCCTGGACGGTCTGATGTATGTCCCGCCGTCGGAATACTTCAACCTGCTGCCAGGCCAGGATCCTGCCGGTCGAACCATTCCTCCGGTGCTGATCACGATTACCACTGACGACACCGGATCCAACGGTCGAGGTCAGTTCACGGGGCCGCCCAATGACGCCCCGGAAACGGACACCGATTCAATTGTGGTCGACGTGATCTCAGTCAATGACCCGCCGACATTCAATCCGCCGGCCAATCCACCGGCGATCGATGAAGACACGACGGGACTCCAGACCATTTCGCCATGGATCACCGGAATTACACCGGGACCGAGTTCGGAATCCGGTCAGACGGTGGCCTTCAGCATGCAGACGCCGGTCGTGGTCGAAGGCAATCTGGTCTTCATCCAGAACCCGACAATCTCGGCGACCGGAACACTGACCTATCAGGTCGCTCCGAACACGAACGGCCGGGCTCAGTTCACATTCACGCTGCAGGACTTCGATTCAACCGATCCGAATCACATCTCAGCCAGCAGCCAGCCGTTTACGGCCGAACTGGTGGTGAATCCCGTGAATGACGAACCGTCATTCACGCTGAACAGCACCACAATCAGCGGGTCCGAGGACGACGGGGCCGTGGGGCCGATCAATCTGGTGGCGGCTGTGGCCGTGGGGCCCGTCGACGCTACCGATGAGACCACGCTGCCAGCCACAATGCAGACACCAACGTTCCGGTCAACTCAGCCGGTGGTCACCAGCGGCAATCTGGTGTTCACTCAGTTTGCGGTATCTGCCAGTGGCGAACTCACCTACACGACGCTGGCCGACACCGCCGGAACCGCCACATTCGATGTCTGGGTCACCGACGACGGTCCCACCGCTCATCCGCTGGACGACAATACGGCGGACGCGGTGACCGTCAGCCTTGTTATTGCCGCTCAGCCGGACCCACCGGTACCCGTGACACCGAATTATGTGATTGACGCTGGTGACGGGCTGAATCTGGATGCTTCCGGCAGCACCGACCCGGACCTTGCCTTCGCCGGCGGGGTCACTGAGCAGTTGTTCTACAGCTGGGACATCGACAGTGACGGGACCTTCGAAATCACCGGCCAGACCAGCAATACGGCAACAGTCAGCTGGTCGACACTGTCCGGCCTGAATCTGACGGTTCCCGGAGTCAACACGGTGACACTGCGGGTTACCGATACGTTCTCTGGCACTTCTGTTGACACCACGGCCACACTGACCATCAATACGGTCGACTACGGGGATGCTCCGAATGCCAATTACCAGACACTGAAGGCTTCCAACGGAGCGGCTCACACGTTCCGTTCCGGCTTCTATCTGGGTGCGGGCGTGGATACCGAACTGGATGGGCAGCCTGATGACGGAGCCGATGAAGACGGCATTGTCTTTGATGCTGCCATGCAGGCGGATGACAACTTCGCGCTGGAATCCTTCTTCACAGCAACGGCCTCTGCGGCCGGAAAGCTGGATATCTGGATCGACTTCAACAATGACGGCGACTTTGATGCCAGCGAACATCTGAACAACGGGACCAGCTACAGCGTCGTGGCCGGCCCGAACCTGTTCAACTTCACAATTCCGGCCGGCGCCGCCGTGACGGGTGTGGACACATGGGCTCGCGCCCGACTCAGTACTTCCGGCAGTCTTTCGCCCGTAGGCCGCGCCGCCGACGGGGAAGTCGAAGACTACCAGCTGCAGATTTCACCGCTGCTGGACGCTCGTGCTGTAGAACATGTGCTGCCGATGTGGCCACAAACCAGTGATCTGACGCCGCAGCTGCAGTGGCAACCGGTTGCCGGAACACCGGATGGTGCCAACGTTACCTACAATATCGAACTGCGGAACGCTCTGGGGCAGGTGGTTGGCTTCGAGGAAGATCACACCTCAGAATCCATTTCACTCAGCGACCCGCTGCCCCCGGGAACCTACACGGCCTTTGTGACAGCGTTCAACCGCGCGGGTGTCGCCGGTCCGACCAGCCAGCTGAATGCCTTCGAAGTTGTGGCCATGACGGTCACGTCTCCGGCTGGTCCGCTGGCCAATGGCACGCCGACCGTGGTCTGGACACCGGTCGACAGGACCGATCATTACGAACTACAGATTCAGTCCACACTCACGGGGCAGACCGTGCTGCAGGATCTGAATATTGCGGGCACCGCCAGCAGCTACGCGGTTACCAGTGCACTGCCGATCGGCAGTTATCGGGTACGCGTCCGAGCCATCGAAGATACGACTCTTCAGGTGGGCGACTGGAGCGCCTTCCAGCTGTTTACTGTCAACACGGCACCGGTGATCACAGCTCCGATCGGCGCAATCGCCAATGCCCGGCCGACGGTTTCCTGGAACGCCGTACCAGGGGCAGCGACCTACGACGTACGAATCAGCAACATCACTGAAAATAACGTGCCGCTGCTGACACTGTCCGGTCTGACCGGTACCTCAACCACGCTGACGCAGACACTGCCGCTGGGTGAATACACGGTGGAAGTCCGGGGTGTGAGCAGTCAGGGTTTTGCCGGCAGCTGGGCCGCTCCGGAAACATTTGTCGTGGCCATTCCATCGGTGGTCTCGCAGCCGACCGGCCGCGAACCGGATTCGACGCCCACAATCGTGTGGTCCGCCGTGAACGGAGCAGACAACTACACCGTAGAGATTGTCAGCACGGCAACGGGACAGATCGTCTATCAGGCCACCGGTTTGACAACCACGCAGCATACTGTGCCGGGTGGCAGTGCCCTGCCACTGGGGAATTATGAGGTTCGTATCCGTGCCAACAATGTCCCGGCAGCATCGTCGACCGGCGGTACCGCTTCTGTTGTCAGTGCTCCGTCTGCCTTCACGGTCAGCACGCCGCCGGAAATACTGACGCCGAACGTGGGTATCTATGACACCACACCGGAATTCACGTGGACAGAGCCCGCGGGAGCCGTCACCGCCGAGATCGAAGTCACCAACTTCGTGACCAGTGTGGTGACCTACGCTCAGGTCGGCATCAGCGGAACCTCGTTTACCATTCCAAACGGCTCAGCTCTGCCACCGGGTGGCTATCGAGCTCGCATCCGGTCGTTTGGCGGAGCCAGCGGCACGGTGGCCTCTGACTGGAGCACCCCTCACGTGTTCCAGGTCGGTGCGGCCCCGGTCGCTCTCGGACCATCTTCAGGAATCGGTTCGGCTCCGTTTTCGCGGACCGACGCCCGACGTCCGACGCTCACCGCTCAGCAGTCGCTGGCAGGGGTCACCTTCGAATTCTGGCTCACGGATGTCAGCAACAATCAGACCCTGTTTGTCGCTCGCGGACTGGATTCTTCCAGCTGGACTGTTCCGTTTGACCTGACCGTCGGCCGCAAACGCTACTGGGTACGGGCCACGACCAACAACGGTGAACAGAGTGCATGGAGTCAGCCTTATGACTTCGAAGTCACGACGCCGCCGGTCGTCAGCCCTGTGCCGCCCACGTTCGAACGACGTCCGACGATTACCTGGAATGCTCACGGAGCACAGAACGATCAGCCTGAAATCGACACCTATCAGATCTGGGTCAACAAGGTCGATGTGGTGCCGGCTCAGATTGTTCTGGTGCAGAACGACATCACCGGAACGACCTTCCAGATGCCTGACGACCTGCCCAATGGCCGATACAAGGTCTGGACACGAGGATTCGTCACCGGCAGCAACGCCGCGGCTCCCACCACGGTGACCAGCTGGAGCAACGGAGAAGTATTTGAAGTGGGTGGCCGACCGGTCGTTACGCCGATCGGCAACACCAACGATACCACGCCGCTGATCACATGGTCCGAAGTCACCGGTCGCAGTTCGTTCGAAGTGTATCTGGCGCAGGAAGGTGCCGTTGGCTCACCCGTTGTGCGGGCCAATAACGTAACGACCACGTCTTACCAGGTCTCGCAGGAACTGCCGACAGGAACCTACATTGTCTGGGTACGAGCGAACTCGGCCACCGGACAGGTATCTCCCTGGAGCCTGACGTCACAGGGACGGTTCACGATCAACGCCGTCACGACACCGGTGGTCAGTGCGGTTCCGACCAGCAGCAATCGTCGACCGACCTTCAACTGGACGGCCACCACCGGCGCGGCCCGCTACGAAATCTATGTCGCCACGGTGGCGGCAACCGGCACAGCCGTGATCAGCAACAACAACATCACGACCACGTCGTTTACGGCCGCTGCGGATCTGGCCCCCAACGAGTACCGTGTCTGGGTACGAGCCATCAGTGCGGGCGGATCGCTGGGGCCGTGGAGCACCGCAGTGCGGTTCACCATCACGGCCAGCAATGACGAGTTGCCGGACGGACTGCCGGAAGTAATGCTGGCGTCGCTGGACGCGGCGGAATCCGCCCTGCAGCAGGAAGATGTCACCATCAGTCTGGTGCCGGCCCGCGTTGTCGCGGATTCCGGTCGTACCGTGCAGCCAGGGCAGGCCAATATTGCTTATGGTGTCCCGCCGCAACGTGCGACAGAATTCCCCGCTGTCGTCACGGAGGTGAACGAAGCAGATGCGCTGTCGGACGAATCGCGGTCGGCTGATGCAGACGACCTGATGGCGGAATGGGATG
This sequence comes from Fuerstiella sp., assembly GCA_040222735.1. Taxonomy (GTDB): domain Bacteria; phylum Planctomycetota; class Planctomycetia; order Planctomycetales; family Planctomycetaceae; genus Fuerstiella. The sequence continues at coordinate 84,136 of JAVKCM010000297.1, forward strand.
ATGCGATCTGGGCCGAGGAGTCGGGCGCGTCAGAGCCGGGAACGTCAGAGCCGGTCGCTGTGGATGCTGAGCCGACGACGGCGGAGCACAGCAAACGAAACTGGCTGACCGGGCTGGCCATGCTGACACCGGCCATCTTCCGACGACGACGCGATCGCGAGGACTGATCGCTCACCGCCGCCGCAGAATCGCAGGCATGGTCAGCATTCGCTGACCATGCCTTTTTTTCGTCGCCGCGCGGTCGTGCAGTTGGCTCGTCAGGAAAAAGCGTCCGGAATCTTCCGACCTGCCGCAGAACAACGAAAAACGCTTCGGCGAAGGAGCCCTGAAGGGTATTGCCGGCAGGAAATCGGCTCAATTTTATGAGCTGTGTGCCGGCCTCCCCGTGCGGCGACCGGAGCTGCTCTGTCGCTCTCCGGCACCGCTGATGCTTGTAAACGCGGCGCAGCGAAGATTGAATACGAATCGTCCGGCAGTCGCATCCTTTCTCTGCCCGGCAGCCACCGGTTTCAGAGAAAACCACCGTGGCTTCGATGACTGTTCGTTATCCCTTGTCGTTCCATACACGGGCACTGGACGAAATCGTTTTTCAGGATTCCGGCATGACGGTGAAAACACTGCAGGGACTGCTGCTGATGCAGCTGTTCGTTGTCCCCCTCGGGCGGTTGCACGCCCAGGAAACCGGTGCGGCCACTCGACAGTACGCGGTCGCGGTCGGGTTTCAGAACCAGAAAGTCTTCGATACGGCCATCGACGAATGGCAGACGTTTCTGAAGAAGTTCCCCGATGATCCGCGTGCGGATCGAGCCAGCCATTATCTGGGTACCTGCTGTCTGCAGGAAAAACGTTATGGCGAAGCCGTGGCGGCCTTCGAAACAGTCATCCGCAGATATCCTCGGTGTGAACTGCTCGACCAGTCCATGCTGAATCTGGGGATCGCGGAATACGCGATTGCACAGAACAGCAGTCGACCTGACGACTACGTGAAGGCTGAAAAAACCTTCGGTCAGATGCTGGCAAAGTTCGGCGACAGTCCGTACGCGGCGCGAGCTCTGTTCTACCGTGGCGAATGTCTGTACCAGCTGAATCAGTTCGATCAGGCGACCGCCGTGTATGCTGATTTTGTGCGGCGTTTTCCCGAGGACGAACTGGCCGCCGATGCCATTTATGCTCTGGGAACCAGTCAGGAACAACTGCAGCAGCCTGCTGACGCACTGGCGACGTTCACGTCACTGGTGACGAAGTTTCCCGAGCACCCGCTGCTGACGGAAGTGCAGATGCGGCGCGCCGAGATTCTGTTCAGCCAGAGCAGGTTCGATCAGGCGCAGCCGCTGTTCGAAGCCGTCAGCAGCAAACGCGACTTCGAACTGGCCGACGTCGCCATGCTGCGGCACGCACGCTGTCTCTACGAACAGGGCCGTCTGTCGGATGCGGCACGGCTGTACTGGAATGTTCCCCGCGAGTTCAGAAAGACCACCCACTACGATGCCGCCATCCTTGCCGGAGCGAAATGTTACTTCCTGGAAGAAAACTATGCACTTGCCCGCAGCGGACTGGAACAGGTGGCCGGGCGGAATGTGCCGGAGGCTGCCGAAGCGACGGAATGGCTCGCCCGTTCTTTTCTGAAGGAAGGCAATGCCCGGCAGGCACTAACAACGGCTGAAGCCGGGCTGAAGAAATTCCGCGGAGACAGCTTCCGCCCGGAACTGCAGCTGGTGCGTATTGATGCACTGTTTGAGCTGCCTGAAAGAAAATCGGAAACGGTCGAACTCTACGCCGCTTTTGTCCGAACGAATCCCGCTCACGAACTGGCACCTCAGGCACAGTACATGGCGGCACTGGCGGCTCTGGACACGCAGAACCATCAGGCTGCCAGCGAGCGCTGCGACGAATTCCTGAAGCAGTTTTCGTCCAGCCGGCTGAAGCCCGACGTACTGTTCATTGCAGCCGAAAGTCGTCTGCTGCCTGGTGAATACGGCCCGGCGGCCGATCTGTACCAGACCTTCCTGGCCACCGACGGTGATCATCCTAATGCGGCTCAGGCAAAACTCAGACGCGGTCTGGCGCTGCATATGGCTGGTGATCATCAGCAGGCGATTCGCTGGCTCAACACCGTACTGCCACAGATGTCCGACAAATCTCTGCGCAGCGAAGCGTACAGTATTTCCGGCCGCAGTCTGTCTGCCATGAAGGACTATGCGGCGGCCGCCGACCAGCTGCAGAAGGGACTGCAGGAACAGCCCGATCGGCCGCAGAACGATGAAACCCTGCTGGCGCTGGCGGATGCCTTTCGTCAGCTGGGGCGGGACGACGAGGCCGATGTTCAGCTCCGGAAGCTGCTGACCGGATATCCCGGCAGTCGCCTGGCGTCCGAAGCCGGCTATCGACTGGGTGAGGCAGCTTACGCGCAGCAACGTTTTCAGCAGGCGATGACAGCTTATCAGTCGGTCGTGGACAACTGGAGTGACAGTGAATTTGCGCCGCACGCCCAGTATGGTCTGGGCTGGACGCTGTTTAATCTGGGTGAGTATCGAAAATCGGCGGATGCGATGACTCGGCTGGTGGAACGCTACCGGACGTCAAAGCCCGCTCCGAAGGGCTTGTATGTGCGGGCGATGGCCGCCTATCAGCTGGGAGATTATCCCGACGTGCTGAATGATGTGGAATCGTTTCTGGCAACGAAGCCGGATCAGAATGACGCGTTGGACGCCCGATATGTGCAAGGTCTTGCCCAGGCGGGTCTGAAAAAATTTGACGAAGCCGCTCGTACCTACGCCAGCATTCTGAAAACCGGAAAGAGCTATCCGGCGGCCGATAAAGTCGCCTACGAACTCGGCTGGGCGTTTGTCGAACTCGGACAGACGGACCAGGCGGTTGCCGCATTCAGACAGCTGGCCACCGACTATCCGGACAGTCCGTTGGCAGCCGAGGCACTGTTTCGCGTGGGCGAGGCACGGTATGACGCAGAAGACTTCGCTGCCGCGAAGGTCGCCTATCAGCAGGCGGCTGAAAAATCGGGGACAGCCGAGATCACCGAAAAATCTCTGCACAAACTTGGCTGGAGTCTGCTGAAGGACAACGACATCGACGCGGCTCGGTCTGCCTTTCAGAGGCAGCTGGACAAAGTCGCCGGGGGACCGCTGGCGGGGGATGCCCGTTTTCTGATCGGCGAATGCAGTTTCAAACAGCAGAACTGGAACGCGGCGCGTCAGGCCTTTGAGAAAGTGGCCTCAGAAAAAACGGGCAACTACGTCGCGCTGGCTATGTTTCGAGCTGGCGAATGTGCGGCCTCAGCCGAAGACTGGAACTCCAGCAGAAGCTGGCACCAGAAAGTTCTGGATCAGTATCCGGAATTTGAAATGCGTCCGGAGGCACGGTACGGACTGGCGTGGGCACTGCAGAACGAAGGCCTGTTCGAACAGGCAGTTCCGCTGTACGAACAGGTGACTGAGGAAACTCAGACAGAAACCGCCGCGAAGGCCCGCTTCATGATCGGCGAGTGCTGCTTTGCCAGGAAGGAACACAAGGAAGCCACGCGGCATTTTTTGAAGGCAGCTTTCCTTTACAACCACCCGGAATGGTCACCGATGGCCTATTTCGAGGCGGCTCGATGTTTCGAAGTGCTGCGTGATGTGGAGCAGGCGCGTTCCTGTTACGAACAGCTGGTAACGAAGTTCCCTCAACACGCCAAAGTCAGAGATGCCCGCCGACGGCTTGACGAACTGAATGGTTCGTGAGGTCTCTGCCGACTCCTGTTGTGATCTCCGGAATTCAACGATCGTTCCGACAGCCTGAAACTCAGATGCGTCCGTCCTGCTTTTTCCTGCACAACCACGTTTCAGAAGACCGCTCATGATCAGCATTCATTCTCTGCGACTTCCCGGGAAAGCATTCCGGTGGTTGAGCGTTCCGGCCGTCATACTGTGGCTGCCGATGACCGCGACGGCTCAGAACGGCGGTGCCGCCGCACCGACCGTCGCCCCGGCCCCCCCCAGTCTCTGGGATCTGGCGATTCAGGGCGGCTGGTTCATGATTCCGATTGCGCTCGCTTCCGTGGTGACGGTGGCCTTCACGCTGGAACGCCTGTTCGGCCTGCGCCGCGGACGGATTCTGCCCAGGCGGCTGATCGGCCGATTGCGGCAGCTGGTCAACGAATCCGGTGTCGATCCTCGCGGCCTGTGGGAGGCCTGCGACGGCAACCGTTCACCGCTGGCAAATGTGGTCCGGGCCGCGGTGCTGAAGACCGGTCGTCCGCACCCCGAAGTCGAATCGGCGGTGATGGATGCGGTTGAACGTGAGACCGCATCCATGACTCGAAATCTGCGGCCGATTAATGTGGTGGCCAGCATCTCTCCGCTGCTGGGCCTGCTGGGCACCGTGCAGGGCATGATTATGGCCTTTATGGTCACCAGTACCACGGGCTCGACCGGCACCGCCAAAGCTCAGGAACTGGCTCATGGTATTTATACAGCCCTGGTCACCACCTTTGCCGGACTGTGCGTGGCAGTTGTTTCTGTGATCCTGGCCAACTTTCTGGAAGGACGAATCGAACGTCTGCTGGGTCGGATGGAAGCGCTGTTTCTGGACCTGTTGCCCCGTCTGGAACGTTATGAAGGGAAAGTCAGGGTGACCGAAGCCGGGCCGGGTGAAGCAGGGGGAATTCGCGTGCGGCAGCTGCACACAGCCACCGCAGCGTCCAGAGCAGAGAACACCGCTGCGGAAGCTGGAAAACAGGCGGCCCGCCGCATGGGAGCTCCCAGACGTATTGTGCGGACGGCGGCATCAGCCCGAGAACAGGTGCCGGCCGCTGAGCCGCTGTCGGAGGCCACTCCGGTTCCGAAGAAGAAGTCTGGCTATGAAACCCTGCGTGCCAACTTTGACAAATAGACTTTTCGGACCGACAAAGCCATGAAGTTTACATTGAAAAAAACGGGCGGGCGTCGACGAGTCGACATGACTCCGATGATCGACTGTGTCTTTCAGTTGCTGCTGTTCTTTCTGGTGGCCAGCAATTTTCAGGAACAGGCGAGAATCTCAGGCGAAGGTGAATTAGGGGCCAATCTGCCGGCGGTTGCGGCAGCGATGCCGATGGTTATGAAGCCTCGGGAAATGATCGTCAACGTGGACTCCAATGGCGATATTTTCCTCGACGGTGAACGCCACACCGAACAGCAGCTGGCCGATCGATTCACGCGTGCCCGGACCGACAATCCCGGAAATCAGTCGGTTGTCATTCGAGGCAACGAAGGCGCCGAATGGAAGTTTGTGGCCCGCGTGATGAGCCTGTGCAATCAGGCACAGATTCAGGATTATCGAGTGGCCGTGATTCCGGCCGACGAATAACGACGCGATCTTCTGTCGCTGGAACACAGACCGGATTTCTCATGACCAGCCTGCTGCGGATGTCAGACGAAGAACTGGCCGCGTACGAAGCCGAACAGCGCTTTGCCCGCGGGTCGGCAATCGGCGTTTCGCTGACTGCGTCCGGCCTCGCTTTCGGCAGTATGGCGCTGCGTTACTCCCCCGGCGACGCCGTACCGATCGTCGGAATGGACCACATCACCGGTCAGCTGCTGCTGTCTGCCGCCCTGGGTCTGACCATGCTGACCGCGGCATGGCTGATTCGCGGCGCGATCATGAAACGACTGCAGTGGGCCGTGCTGCTGAGTCTGGCTCTACATCTGCTGATCTGCATCGGACTGCGAACCGTCTCGGTAAACATTCCTCTGGCGATGGTTGAAGTCGGCAGCACCGACCGGCTTCCGGAAGAATTCTCTGTGCCGGACTACGGCGGAGCCGAAGCTCAGCAGACGGAGCCGCAGGAATGGGAACGTCCCTCGAATGTGGAAGCTCAGGAATCAGAACAGCACGAAGTGCAGCGACAGTCGGCGGACGTGACGCCTCAGGCAGAACCGGAAGCGATTGACGTGGAGCGACAGGTCGAAACTACTGTGGTGCCCGAGCGCCAGCAACAGCAGGAGCGGATGAAGCAGGCTCAGGAACTGCAACTGCAGCGGCAGAATCGCCAGGCACAGTCCTATGCACCGGATCAACTGGAGGCCCCGGAAGTTGAGACCGCCCAGGTTCGGCAGCCACAACTTAATGCTGAACAGATGCAGCGACAGCAGGCGGATCCGCGGAATTCACAGCGTCAGCTTGAGCAACTGGAAAGCCAGGTGGCCTCGCAGGTCAGTATGTCACACATCGACGCACGCCCGGAAGTACAGCCTCGGGATGTTCTGCAGCTGTCGGTTGAACAACGTCTGCGGGACGCCGCCGAGGCGCGACCGGCCGACACTCAGGCAGAAGCCGTTTCCATGAACACAGCGCCCGAGGCACCGCAGGTGACGACAGACGCGCCGACCATGCTGGCAACGCGGCAGACCGAATCAGCGCTGGTTGCTCCGACACGCAATGATCTGACCAGTCCCGCCACAGTGGCAGAGATGCAGGTACGGCAGCTGAATCCGTCTCGGGCCGGCGCTGCGGACGTTGCCGTTTCGGCACCTTCCGGGGGCGGACAGATACCACTGCAACGCCACACGTCGACCGTCGGTCGTTCTCCCTCGGCAGCCGGCACGACAGCGCCTTCTGTGGCTGTATCTTCCGCCGCCGCTTCTGGTTCACCGGCACTTCAGGCCACCACCAGCGCGGCCGTCTCGCGCGGAGGTGTTTCAATGCCGGATGGAACGGCCGGCAGCGGCGGAGCGCCAGCCATGAATCTTAGTCAGTTCGGCGTGGCCGCGCTGCAATCGGGGACGGGCGGCCGGGGCCGAGCGGCCGGAACCGGACCGCAATTGGGGGAATCTGTCACAGCCCCGTTTCCGGGCGGCAGCGGCACACGAGGCTCTGCTGAAGGTCTGCCGGGCGCGGCGGGAACGCGGGCACAGGAAGTGGTGGTGAGCCGCGTTGCGGGCGGGGGCGGAACTTCCGAACAGATACTCGCTGCCGGCCCATCGTCGGCCGCATCAGGAATCGGACGGACGGGAACCGGCGTCCCTGCGAACCCGCGAAGCGGCCCCGGGGCCGGATCTGACGTTGGATCGGCAGCCGACAGCTCAAGCCGCAGTGCAAGCGGCAGCTCAAACGGCGTTTCCGGCGATCGTCCCGCCGTGGCGATGACCACCGCCGGCCGAAGTGGTTTGTCGGCCGGCTCAACCACTCCCAGTGCAAGCCCCGGCGAAATTGTCGCGGGTCGACGCGCCTTGAGTGATTCCGGCCGGTCAGCGCGCGGCACCGCAGAAATCAATCTTCCGGCCGGCGCGTGGCAGGCCGAACAGTCGGGTGCTCTGGTGATGGCCGGACCGCAGGCTCCGGTCGGCGAACGTGGAAACGGCAATCCTGGGCTTAGCGAGCCCAGGATTGCCGATCTGCCACGACGGGCGGCCGGTCTGCCGGGAACTGTTCGAGCATCCACGGCGGTGTCGCGCACGCAGGCTGGACTGCCAGGCAGCTTCACCAGCAGCCCGTTGAGAGCAGGACCGGCTTCAGGTGCGGTCCGACCGAAGCTGGCGACCGCCAGTGAAGTGGCGGGATTGATTCGACGACGGGTTCCCGGTCTCAGCGATATTCCGACAGAACGCATCAGTGCCGCGTTTTCGATGCGGATACCGGAAGCGCGGGCGGAAGCTGTGGAGAAGCTCGGAGGAAGTGAACAGTCTGAAGCGGCCGTGGATCGCGGACTGGAATGGCTGGCAGCACACCAGTATGCCGCCGGCAACTGGAGCATCCATGAAATGCACTGCCGGGATCATGACTGTGGAGGTCACGGCAGCTACGAAGCCGATCCGGCGGCGACCGGACTGGCCCTGCTGGCCTTTCTGGGCGCCGGGCACACACACAGGTCCGGCGACTATCGAACGGAAGTCAGCCGCGGGCTGGACTGGCTGATGAACAATCAGGCAAAAGATGGTGATCTGTTCAATGCGGACACCGAATTTGCCCGCTTCTACAGTCACGGGATCGCCGCCATTGCTCTGTGCGAGGCTTATGGCATGACCAAAGATCCTCGACTGGAAGGGGCAGCGCAGCGAGCCCTGGACTTCATCGCTGCCTCGCAACATCCGAAATTCGGAGGCTGGCGTTACCAGGCAAAGTTTGAATCCGACACGTCCGTTTCCGGCTGGCAGCTGATGGCGCTGAAGAGCGGTGAAATGGCGGGACTGCGAGTCCCCGGACAGGTCTACAACGGTGTCCGCACCTGGCTGAATTCAGTCGAAGATCGTGACGCGCCCGGTAGATTCGCGTATCACCCGACGAAGGAAGTGACCGAGGTGATGACGGCCGAGGGCCTGCTGATGCGGCAGTATCTCGGTGCCGACCGCACTGATCCAGGTCTGCAGGCTGGCGCAGCCTATTTACGGCAGCGGCTGCCGCGAACCGATTCCCGCAATGCCTATTACTGGTACTACGCCACTCAGGTGATGTTTCACATGCAGGGAAGCGATTGGGACGCGTGGAACGCCGGTCTCCGTGACCTGCTGGTGGACACGCAGCAAAAAGGAGGTCCTGCGCGCGGCAGCTGGGATCCGGACGCTCCGACAAAGGACACCTGGGGACGCTCCGGTGGTCGGCACTATGTCACCTGTCTGAACCTGCTGATGCTGGAGGTTTATTACCGTCATCTGCCCCTGTATATCGACTTGACGCCTTAGCCCGTACGTGCCCGCGGTTCCCGGTCTGCCATGTCTGGACGCGGCCAGGCCGTGCCTCCGGCGATCGCTTCCGCGGCCTGAGCCTGCACTTCGTGCCCGCGACGCCGTCTGGTCACGGTCTCGCCGGGGAAATTCAATTGGCTGTCTTTTCCGGGCCATCCTTGCGTAGAAAACAGCTCGCTGGTCACCGGACCGGGCCCTTTGACCGCCTGCAGTCGGAGGTTTTGGCGGGAAACCACGTCGGGTTGTGACAATCGGTCGACGCCTGCCACCCGTCACGCAATAATTCCTCGGACTGTTGGTCCTGAAATTCGGGAACGCTGACAGACTGGCTGCCGAAGACAGACCGGCTGTCAGAAAGATTGCAGCATCACAGTACGACCAGACATTCAAATTCAGATAAGTCGAAGAAAGCCGAGCCATGTCTCTGCCATTTATTGCGGATACGGAAAACGAGATCTATGAAGATCCGCTGGACCTGATGGACGAGATTGAAGAGCTGAAGAAGCAGAAAGACGCCACCATTCTGGCTCATTTCTACGTGGACGGAGAAATTCAGGACATTGCGGACTTCACCGGCGACAGTCTGAAGCTGGCCCGCGATGCCACCCGCGTGACGACCTCAACCATTGTGTTTTCCGGCGTGCACTTCATGGGTGAATCCGCCAAGATCATGAACCCGGAAAAACGCGTCCTGATTCCGGACATGCTGGCAGGATGTTCTCTGGCAGAAAGCTGTCCGGCGGATCAGCTGGCAGCCTTTCAGGAAGAGCTGCGGGCCGAAGGCCGCACGTTCGACACCGTGGCCTATATCAACACATCGGCCGCCGTGAAGAGTCTGTGTGACTGGATCGTGACCAGCGGCAACGCGAAGGACATCATTGATCGTGTTCCGCGGGACCGCGAGATCCTGTTTGTGCCGGACCAGCATCTCGGCCGTTATCTTGTCGAAGTCACCGGACGAAAGATGATTCTGTGGCCCGGGTCGTGTATGGTGCACGAAGTATTCAGTATTCAGGATCTGATTCGAGCCAAACGCAACAATCCGGGCAGCATCGTGATTGCCCACCCGGAATGTCCGCAGAACATTCTGGAAGTGACGGATTTCATCGGCGGCACAGAAAAGATGCGCCAGTACGTGATGTCCATCAGCGATCCCACCACATTTCTGGTGGCGACAGAATCGGCCATGATTCATGCATTCCAGAAATCCGCACCGCAGCACAAATTTATTCCGGTTCCCGGCATCATGACTTCCACGGGGGAAACCTGCGCCTGCAATCGTTGTCCGCACATGGCCCGCAATACGCTGCAGAAGGTTCGCAACTGCCTGCGTGACGGCACACCGGAGATCGAATGGCAGGACTATTTTCAGAAGGCGCGTGCCGTACTGGATCGCAGCCTGCTGCAATAGCGGCAGGCAGTGCCGGCCCCATGAATTATCTTGCTCACGGTTATCGATTTCTGGACCGTCCTCTGTTCCTGGCCGGTACCGCCGTACCGGACTGGCTAAGCGTGGTCAACCGGCGCGTGCGGGTTCGGCGGCGACTGGTCGAGCCGGTTGTCACCGGCACGCCCCGTCCGGACGTGCAGCAGATCGGTCAGGGAATTCTTCAGCATCAGGCGGACGATGATACGTTTCACCGACTGCCGCTGTTCATGCAGCTGGAATCCGAACTGACAACCCGGTTTCGAGCTCACATGCCCGACCGCTTTGATCACCGGCCGGCGTTTCTCGGCCATATCGTGGTTGAGCTGATGCTGGACGCCATGCTGGCCGACGCCGACGAAACGCTGCTGGACCGCTTCTACCACGCCATGGATCAGGTGCGTCCCGAAGTGGTGGAGCTGGCCGTCAACCAGATGGCGTCACGTCCGACCGACCGCCTGGCGTGGTTCATTCAGCGCTTCAGCGAAGAACGCTTTCTGTATGACTATCTGGATGACGTCCGGATGCTGAGACGCATTAATCAGGTCCTGACCCGCGTTCGTCTGCCGCAGCTGCCGGCCGAGATTCGAAGCGTTCTGTCCGGAGCCCGGACGATCGTGTACAGGCACGGTCCGGAACTGCTGCAGCAGGTCGAAGCATCCCACGAATCATCCTGATTGGCTCGGCCGCAGCGAACAGCCGTGTGCTGCAGTTCCGCGACTCCGGGCCCCAGTGACGTTCGGCCCCAGTGACGTTCGGCCACAACGGTGCCGGGGCGCTGCCGAGCGTCCTTCCGGTACAATCCGTGTCAGGGCTGTTCTTTCAACGCCTGTTCCGCTTCCTGTTCCTTCCGCACGGCGTAGCGATAGATCCAGCGGCCCCAGACCAGATACTGCAGCCAGAAGAACACGCACAGCAGGACGAAGGCCACGGCCAGCATCCCGACGCCCGGCAGAATCATCACCAGCAGCCCCAGGAATCCTCCTCCCAGCACAATGCACATCAGAAGAGCCAGCGGAAGGGTGGGCACTTCCGCTGCGGGAGCTTTTTTCGAGGGTAGTTTTGGCATAGTTGGATGAAGCCGGAAGTTTCAGAGTGGACATACGCTAACCGATCCGGCTCAAATTTGCATGTGTCGGCACTCGAGGAACGACCGCGATTCACACACGGTCACTTATTCGGAGATGATGATTCTGATGGCCGCCAGAACATGGGACACCGATTTTCGCTTCGCTGCCATTCAGGCATCGATCCGCTGTCTGGCTGATCAGCGGCCGGACGATCCCTTCAGCTGCGACGGCTCGTTCTGTGTCCCGGTGGCAAAACGACCAGTACTTGGGTGGACTCCCGGGCGTATCAGCCTGATTGCGCTGAGCGCCGGATTCGCGTTGCTGGGTGGTGGAGCCTTTCTGGCGTCATGGGCCGAGAAGAACCAGGCCGGCGGATCCGCCTTGCTGGCGTTCGCAGTGTGCTGTTCACTGTCGGGGATCGTTCTGTTTTTTCTGCCGGCGAAGTTCGATCGGCAGATCATCTCGTGGCTGATCGGCGACCGGGGACGAGCGCTGATGGAACAGGCGGGACTGGCCGGAATCATGTCGGCAGAACTATCGAACGCTGAGCAGAAAGATATGAAGCTGTCCATTGATGGCGACGATCATGTGCTGATCTTCCCGGATCATGCCGGCCGACGTCTGATGATCGAAGGCATTGGTGCTCGTTATCAGATCCGAGCGGACGATGTTGTGGTGCTGCGGCCGTTTCGCTTCATGAACTATGTCGGAGCAGAAGTTGTCTGTCAGATTGACGATGACACGCAGTTTCGCTTTGCGGTCGCCAGAGTATCACTGCTGGCTGAGCTGATCCGGCAACTGCCGTTTCTGTTCTTTCTACGGGGGAAAATCAGGAACAGGCTGCTGGATCGATGTGAGGAAGTGCTGCAGCCGGAAATCGTGGAAGTTGTCTGACGGAGCGACAACACAGGCGGTGGTGAAAAGGGGACATTCACAAACCGAGCGTTCTCTTTTTGAAAGACGCGCCGCACGAGCGCGAGCAGACCAGACGCAATCCCCGTGATTTCCAGTGACCTGCACAGACGCCGCCGGCAGTTCTTGAATCTGCGATGGGGACAGAGCACCACGGGGATAGAGCACTTTCCGGCGGGGCCACAACGAGGGGGTCGGGAGTCTTTTTCGGGCGTCAGATCCACTTAAGTCGCAGCGGTATGGCCGAAAAAGACTCCCGACCCCTTCCCGCTCAGCCAGCTGGATCGATGTGAGGAAGTGCTGCAGCCGGAAATCGTGGAAGTTGTCTGACGGAGCGACAACACAGGCGGCACCGACAACAACGACAGCACCAGCTTCCGGACACCGTCCGGGCGCAAACACTGCTGCGCAATCACAGGCGTGGAATCGCGGGCGTCTTCGCGCGGGCGGTGTGGCCGGACTGTTTCTCCGGCCACAACCGACGGCGATCAGACTGGCTACGATTCGGTGGCCAGTCCGGTCCGGCGAGTCATCAGTGACACCACGATCAGCGTCAGAAAGCCCAATGGAATTGTGACAATGCCCGGCTGACTGAACGGTGTATAGCCACCGGAAATTCCGTAGACGGCCTTGAACGTATCGGCGCTGAGCAGAATCCAGCCCAGTGAACTGACCATGCCGACGATCACGGCAGAAATCACACCCTGCCGAGTTACTCCGCGCCAGAACAGAATCATGACCAGTGCCGGCAGATTGGCCGACGCGGCGACACTGAAGGCCCAACCCACCAGATAGCTGACGTTCATCCCCTTGAACAGAATTCCGAGCAGAATTGCGATGGCGCCGACAAACACGGATGCAATCTTCGCGATGCGGACCTTTTCATAGTCGTTCATTTCCCAGCCGAAGTAACTTCCCAGCAGGTCATGGGTCACAGCTCCGGCAGAAGCCAGAATCAGACCGCTGACGGTTCCCAGAACAGTGGTGAAGGCAATGGCTGAAATCGCGGCAAACAGCCACATATTCATGCTGCGGGCCAGCAGCGGAGCCGCCATATTGCTGTCCGTGACATCAATCGCGCCACTGGTCATGGCTCCGAGTCCCAGATACAGCGTCAGAACATAGAAGAAGCCGATGCTGGCGATTCCCACAATCGTGCTCTTGCGGGCACTGCTTTCATCCTTCACCGTGTAGTATCGAATCAGGATATGTGGCAGCGAGGCGGTGCCGCAGAACAGAGCCAGCATCAGCGACAGAAAGTTCAGCTTGCCTGCCAGCTTGTCTTCCCGAATACCGGCAAACTTGGGATGTTCTCCCGGTCGCAGAATCTGGCTGCCCGGTGTCGGCTTCTGAAAATAGACGCGCGTGTCGGTTTCGCCGGGAATCTTGAGATCGAAATGGTCCCACAGCACGATCTCACTGTTCTGCAGCGTGCTGAAGAAGGAGGCCAGACCGAGCGGTCCGGTTTTCTGCTCGCCATTCGGAAGCTTGATCAGATGACCGACCGGGTGCAGTTCCGGCTCGCCCTTCTCAGTTCCCTTTTTCTGGCCGTTGACCAGCGTGGTGCCGTCTTCAAGATTGCGCAGGGTCTGCGTTTCCAGCAGCATCACGGTCCCGTCGCCGTTGTTCTGAATTGTCCAGTAGGTGGGTTCACTGTCTGATGTTTCAATCCGCACGAACGGAACGGCGGCCGAATCCATGTTGATGCGGGTGCCCGTGATGTTTTCCTGAACGGTGCCGACCACCTCCGGAATCTCATCCATTTCCATGGGCCCCAGCGTCTTAAAGACATGCCCGTCTTCGCCGCCCGGCTTCACTTCAAACCCACGTTCCAGAATCATCCACGTCAGAATGGCGCTGAAGATGACCAGCAGTGACCCTTTCAGAAACTGAACCCAGGTCGTGGACACCATGCCGGCGGTCACCACAATCAGAATCACCACGGCACCAACCATGACGACGCCGACCCAGTGAGGAAATCCGAGCAGCGGCTGAATCAGCACGCCGGCTCCCACCATCTGCGGAATCAGGTAGAACACGCTGACGGCCAGCGTGCTGATACCCGCGGCCAGCTTGATGCCGGGGCTGTTGAATTTTGCATCAAGCGCATCAGCAAAGGTAAACTTCCCAAGTCGTTTCATCGGCTCGGCGACGACAAACAGAGCCACAATCCAGCCGGCCAGGTAGCCGATGGAATACAGAAAGCCGTCATAGCCGTAGACCGCGATCATGCCGCAGATACCCAGAAATGAGGCTGCGGACAGATAATCGCCGGCGAAGGCGATTCCGTTGACGAACCAGGGGATCTGGCCATGAGCGGCAAAGTAGCCGGCTGAGGACTTTGCCTTGCGTCCCAGCCAGAAACTCAGGCCCAGCGTGAAGCCGACAAACAACAGGAACAGAATGACTGCTTCCGTGGCGGGTTCGTAGATCATCGACCGTCCTCCGTTTCCGAAGGTGCTGCGGATCCGGACGCCTGTCCGTTGTCGTGGGTGGCGGCCGCCGCGTTGCCGGCGTTCGATTCAGGCGTTTCGCCCTGACACAGAACCCCGTAAATCAACGCCAGCACCAGCGCTGCCACAATCAGGCCGAAGCCGTACAGAATGGCAAGATTGATGCCGGCAATCGGCGTGGCTTCCATGGTCTCCGGGGCAAACGTATTGATCAGGACGAACCCGCCGTATAACAGCAGGTACACACCAAACAACTGAAGCCCCAGCCGGGCATTTTTTGATTCCATTGGTTCCTCGCCGATACCTGCAGCCATGAACCTGGCAGAAAACAGAAGACCGGCCAGGCTCTGCGGAAACGGAGCAATGCTGCCCCACACCCGCCGCCCGGCGCCGATGAATTCGGTTTGCCACGGGCAGCAGGCGGCCACCATAACCACTCGGACGACGGAACGACAGTTAACCGCCCCGCCATTCCTGCACCTTGGCCGGACATCCAGGCAAAACCTGAGGAGTGGACGGGAAGACGGGATATTTCACCCGACGGGGAAAAGCGGAAGCAATTCGTCGGCGGCACCCTGCTTTGTGCAGTTGTCAGAATGACACCTGCCGCTCAAACCGACTAAACTTCCGACACTGCGGCGTCTTTGGGACCAGCGCCGCTCTTCAGCAGCAAGCGTCGATCCGGCCGGCCGGCCTGTGGTCCGTTCAGGTACACTTTCATCCATAAGATTCACTATGTCCAGTTCTGTTCGCAGGGAGGTGTTTGAGGCGTCGCGGACACTGATCGTCAAGATCGGGTCGAATGTGCTCACGCGCGAAGATGATCAGCTGGATGAAGACCGCATCCGCCACCTGTCTGATCAGATTGACCGGCTGCTGGCCGGCCATCGCCGGGTGGTTATTGTCAGCAGCGGTGCCGTCGCCGCCGGAATCGGCGTTCTGGGGCTGGGCAGCAGGCCGCAGTCGCTGCCGGAACTGCAGGCCTCTGCCGCGGCCGGCCAGGTGCGTTTAATGCAGGCCTGGGGCCAGGGACTCGGGAACCGCAGCCGTCGTGTCGCCCAGATCCTGCTGACCGTCAATGACTTCCGCAATCGCCGCCGCTACCTGAATGTCCGCAATACCATTCGGACGCTGTTTACCTTCGACGTCATTCCCATCGTCAATGAAAACGACAGCGTCAGCATCGAAGAAATCGCTCTGGGCGACAACGATCAGCTGGCGTCCATGATCGCCGCCCTGGTGCCCAATCCGCTGCTGATTATCCTGTCGGGGGTCGACGGGTTGTACGATGGTTCGCCTTCGGCCTCCAACAGTAACGTCATCCCCCTGATCGAAAAACCGTCCAGTTCGATGCTGAAGCACGTAACGGCGGAACAAAGCACACGAGGACGCGGCGGCATGGCAGCAAAACTGCAGGCCATTCTGAATGCCACGCAGACGGGCGAAAGCGTCATCCTGGCCAACGGCAGAACCGACGGAATTCTGGACCGCATCGCGGCCGGCGAGGATGTGGGCACGCTGTTCCGGGCCTCGGGCAACGCCATCCCCGCATGGAAGCGATGGATCGGATATGCCGCCCGTCCGGAAGGCACACTGCAACTGGATGACGGAGCCTGCCAGGCCGTGACTCGTGACGGTCGGTCCCTGCTGGCCGTCGGGATCCGAAAGGTGACCGGTGAATTCGAACAGGGAGCATCCGTGGTCCTGGAAAGCACCTCGGGAACCGTGATCGGCCGTGGTCTGGTGAATTATTCGGCTCAGGAAATCCGTCTGATTGCCGGCAGCAAGTCGGCACAGATTCCCATCCTGCTGGGACATGTGCCGTACCGGGAAGTCGTCCACCGCGACAATCTGGTGCTGACTGAAGTGCTGCATCCGGTGCCGTGACGACTGGTCTTCGCGCGTCACAGCACGCTGCTGACCTCAGACAATCGACACAACCGTCACGACCCGCCCGAAAACTGCTCTGCAACACCGGATCAGTACAGTTATTCCCGACCTTGTGGGCCAAACCTGACACAAAGTAAACGTAGCGTTGAGATCTGCATTCTGCATGCATTTCATTCAGAAGGTCGCCGGAACATGTTATCCACCATCAAACGAGAATTCGTACTTTGGACGATCGAAATCAATCGTCTGATCTGCGAAGAAATCGTTGACCTGGATCCACATGAATACTGCATCGGCGCAGTGCTGCTGATTGCCGTCGGTTTCATGCTGTTGTCCGGTCGACAATAGATCGCCGCAGACTGCCACAGACAGACCCGAACCGGCAGGCGTGAAACGCCGGGCGGGAGTTCGCTGACCGGCGCTGGCTGACCAGATGATTCGGCGACGATCAGAAGCCGCCATCGGTCGGCAACAAATCAGCCGAGGGCCGACTGACGGCCATTGTCGCCGCGTATTCCGAAACGGCGACAAAATGGCGGTATGTCGCGGCGATTTCTTCTTCCGCCGCCTCAATCGTGTACTGTTCCCGCAGCGCTACCTTCAGCAGGTCACTTTCGCCGACTTCGAATTTCCGCCGCTCAATATCGGCCATCCGGGACGCCAGTTCTACCGCTCGACGGGCTTTCAGCGCTTCCAGACGCGTCTGGATCAGTCCGGCATAAACGGACTGGACTTCCGCCGCGACTTTGTCCTGCACAAGCCGGCGTTTGGCCGTCACCTGAGCTATCTTGGCCTGCACAGCCTGCATCTTCCCCCGCCCCTTGCGGCGTTCCAGCGGGACATCAAAAAACAGCGCCGCTTCCAGTTCGAATTCTGACTTGTCTCGCTTTGAGCTGGTGGGCTGCCCCACATCCTGTGAACCGGCGATCTGAGCGTCGAGTCCAGGGCGGGTCATGTTGCAGGCTTCCGCGTAGTCGACGCGTAACCGCTGCAGCTGCAGATCCAGCGCCGTCAGCTCGGGACGATTTTGAGCGGCCTGGCGGATGTCAAATGTGATCTGGTCCGAGGACGGATTTCGCAGGGCCGGAAAACCCGGAATCTGATCGATCTCCGGCACCTGCGGAAGGCCGCTTTCGTCCCGCAGAAACAGAGACAGTTTGACGGCCGCCTGCTGTACTTCCCGCAGTGCATCCGCCAGCTTTGCTTCGCGCTTCGCAATCGCCCGCTCGTTATCCACCAGTTCCGGCGGATCCAGATCCTGCAGCTGGACACGACGTTCAATGGCGCTGTTGCGGTTCTTAGCCAGCTCCAGCCACTCTCGACCCAGCTGATACTTCTGACCGGCAGCGACCCACTTCCAGTAGGCCAGCCCGGCGGCAAAGCTGAATTCGACCAGACTGGCCTGAATAACCGGATCCGCAATCTGCTGATCATACGACGATCGCCACAGGGCGGCACGACGTGCATCTATGTCGCGATCACGGATCAGCGGCACGCGTACCCCTGCTTTGAACTCTCCGCCGTCATTTGTTTCACGTTCCTTGTACCACGGCTGAAAATCACCACCACCGTTGCGATACCCCCCGAAAACTTCGCCACCCTGGTACAGCGGTGTCGAGATTCCGGCCGAGTTGCGGTAGGTCTCGTAATATCCCAGTGGACCGTTTTCACTGCTGGCTTTCAGTTTGGTGTCGAATTCCCCCCATGCCGACAGCAGATTGCCACTGGCGACCTGCCGTTCCTGAAACGCGGCCTCCACCAGCGGATACGACTGGTGGACTGAGGCAATCACCTGCTCAAACAAAACCACGGATAACGCCTCGGCGGAATCACCCATCAGCCCCGGACCGGTCTGACTGTTCCGATAGGCGTCGGGCGACACAGCGTCTGTCTGCTCTGCGTCTGTCTGCTCTGCGTCTGTCTGCGCTGCGTCTGTCTGCGCTGAATCCGGGATTGCTGTGTCCGGTACCTCTTTGCCCGGCAGGGCTGTACGCGGCTGGTCCGTGTCAGGTTCATCAGCGGCGACTTTTGTGACAGCGTCCTGTGCGGACACCAGCTGAATGGTTGCATCGTCACTGCCGGCGTGAACCGGTGACCGTGTGGATCCAGTCGCGCCCGGTGACTCTACCTGAGTCTCCTGGATGGCTGACTGAAAAGATTCACGGACAGCACCGTCTCCGCCAGATCGGTCGGCTTCGCGCATGACCGTGTCGGTCGTCGCCCGGCAGCCACAAAACAGGGCAGCGGTCAGAATGTAAAATGTTGCTCGCAAGATTTCGCCAGTCCGTTGGCTTCAGGTTCCCGGAAGACGCAGGCCGTCCGACGTCACTGACTATCTCGGCACGTCAACACAGTTGAATCGGGCGAATTGATCATGGGGGCTGGCATTATCATTGGGATGGACCGGTCCGTAACGGTCAGTCAAAGTTTCGGGACGACCGTCTGGTGATTCCGGAACAGTGCCTCGGCAGTTTCTGCCACTGACGCTGTCAGCACCGCCCCGTGTTTGTGGAAACCAGTCCGGCAGGCACAGAAACGGTCGCTCCGCTTATCGACGGAGCGACCGATCTGAGTTTCAGCCTTCGGAGATCGAGCATTCTGGCGGGTCCGCCGCCGGCCCCCGGCGTGCCGCGATCTCTGCATACTGAGCCAACCGCAGCTGCGGGGCGGCGGAGCCGACAAGTTTACCGTTCAGAATGAGGAACCTGAGCGAACCAGTGGAACTCCGAGGCGGCGACGAGCCGGAATCAGTTTTCGGAAGATTCGTCTGAGAGCTTTTTTACGCCGCTGCTCCCATGGCGGATCTGAATCATCCGCGGCTGAGCTTCCGGTCTCCTGGACAGGGCAATCTGCAGCACACCGTTCTCAAGAGTCGCGTCAATCGACGCCGGATCGACAACGTCCGACAAAACGATCACCCGTTCGAATTTTCCGGAATATCGGCAGGATGTCGGTCCGGTGCCGGGACTACTGGCATGAAGCGCTGAACCTGCCAGAATACGCAGCCGGCACTCACGCCGCCGGCTCCGGCCCGGGCTGACGACGAACTTCGCTATCTTAAGGATACATCGATATGGAATTATTGAAGAAACTGACTCAGACGCCCTCCGTCCCCGGGCGCGAAGACCGGATTCGCAGCGTCATCGAAGAACACATTCGGGCGGCTGATCTGTTCGACCAGGTGCATACCGACGCTCTGGGTTCGCTGATCGCAGTCCGTCGGGCGCGGCCCGGCCAGGGATCTGCCCCTGAAACGCCTCGAAAGGTTATGCTGGCGGCCCACATGGACCAGATCGGATTCCTGATTCGCCACATCGACGACAAGGGATTTCTGCGTGTGAATCCGGTGGGCGGCTTTGACACGCGCAATCTGTTTGCCCGAACAGTTCGAGTCTGTGCAAAGGATGGTGATCTGCAGGGAGTCATGAATCCGTCGGGCCGCCCGATACATATTGCGACGGATGAAGAAAAGAAGAAGGTACCACTGATCAGCGAATTCTTCGTCGATCTTGGCATGACGGCAGACGACGTGAACAGCCGGGTGCGCATCGGCGACATGGTGGTGCTGGACGGTCCGTTTCACGAAGTCGGAGACTTCGTGGCTTCGCAGTGTCTGGACAACCGCGTGGGCTGCTGGGCTCAGATCAGAGCCATCGAGAATCTGAAACATCACAACTGCGACATCTACGCCGCATGGACCGTACAGGAAGAAGTCGGTCTGCGAGGCGCGATGCCGGCGGCGTTTGGAATTGATCCGGATATCGGAATCGCCTGCGACACAACGCTGTGCTGCCAGACACCCGGTGTGCCGGACGAAGATCGAGTCACCGTGCCGGGTGATGGCGTCTGCCTGCACGTCATGGATTCGTCAATGATCAGTGACATCGGGCTGATTGAAGAAATCGAAGCGCTCGCCGGGCAGAAGAACATCAGCTGTCAGCGAGGTATCCTGCCGCGGGGCGGCCAGGACGGAGCGGTGATCCAGCGCAGCCGCAGCGGAGTCCGAACCGTTTCGTTTGCCTGCCCGGTCAAATATATTCATACCGTCACCGAGATGTCTCACAAAAACGACCTCGCTTCCTACCCGGCGCTGTTGACCGCATGGCTGGAGACACTGTGAATCTGACAACAGCTGGTTCCCGGACAGCTCAGGGCCGTCACCGGAGTTCATTCCGGCGATGCGCGGCACTGTGGCTGGTGCTGGCAGTATCGAGCCTCGCTTCGGCCGAAACCGTATGCTCGCCACTGTTCAGGACACGAATCGACGGCAACCGAATCTGCAGTGCCGCGGGGCGCTGGCTGACGTTTGGTCCGGCCGACTCGGCACCACGGCGAGCCTGGGCTGGCATCCTGACAGATGACTCGGGTGGCCCTGCGCGGTCAC
>JAVKCM010000298.1:0-7693 GCA_040222735.1 Fuerstiella sp.
CTGTGGTTCCCACCAAAAACGGGGGCGGCAACCCCCACCCGCCTTATTTTTGCCCGGGGGGGCGCGCCCGCGGGGGCCACGACACAGATGGGCGGCCGACCGCAGATTCCACGGCCGATCGTCCGCGGGCCGGAAGGTCGACCAGGCCCAGATCGGATCAATGGTTTCGTTCACAGGCGACTCCTGAGTTGATGACACTTGTCAGACTGTAGTGTTTTGTTACCGCCCCAAAGTGAGCTCAGCATCCCGCTCGCCATGTCTTCTGCTTCCGTTCACAGGCTGGATACCTGTTCCACAAGAATCAAACCCGGGGCCTGACGGTGACCGGGCAATCGTGCGATTCGCTGGCACCCTTCATTCAGGACAGGATTGCCGGCGTTTCCCGACAGGCCGCCATCCGAAAGTCACAAGACATCAGTCCTGCTTCACGCGTACCTGAAACTTCACCGCCAGTTGATTGCCGGCGGCATCAAGCCTGATCGACGCTTCCCGGAAATAGCCCACCACTTCCAGCAACAGCCCGATCGCGGCTTCTGCTTCTTCCCGACTGTGACCTTCTTCCAGCATGTTCTGAGAAATCAGCTGGTCTCGATTATCATCCAGCACCTGCTTCAGAACAGGCAGCTGCAGGCGGACGTCCGTGTTGGCGTCAGGTTCGATATTCGTCATCGTGTCAGACTGCACCAGTTCACGTGCCAGCCGGTCAGTGCTGGCCACCACAAACCGCTCGTTGGCGAAGCCGACGGACGGAGCGAAGTTGAACAGAATGTCAGCCTGAGTTGACTCGGCATCGTCGGCTTCCGGCACGTACACGGACGTGATCAATTCGGCCCCGGAATCCAGCTTTTCCATATTCATTTCCAGCTGCGGCCGCCCCTCCATGGCCCCCAGCACATTGAAGAAACCCACCATGCTCTGAAAGGTTCGGCGCAGTTCCCGGGTCATTGATTCCGGGTCCTTCAGCTGAACCACCAGGGCAAACTGAGGCAGCTTGATCGCCGGCACCGGCAGCACGTCAGCAAAATTCTGTCGGGTTGCGATGAAGCCGATTTCCGGCGTCAACGATCCCAGAATGTCTTCGCCGAAGTCCTTGCCGGCAAACAGCGTGGTCAGGCTGGCGTCAGCCTCGGCAAAGCCGTCGTTGATCTGCTCATTGAACAGATCGCCGGCGCGGATCCACATTTCAGAAACGTCCCGGTAGGCACTGAGCGTGAACAGCGTTTCCGCCGCCTGAGGAAGTGCGGGGGCACGGCCGAGACCATCTGGACCGAAATAAAACTCCCGCTCTTCCGGCACCCACTCAGCATCGTGAGGAACAGACAACTGCAGGCTGAAGGCCTCTGGTGAGGCCACGATACCGGCCGTGGCAAACGGTGTCTGCTGCAGCGTGCTTAGGATTCCCCCGACCAGCAGCTCAACGGCGGGATTGCCGGATCGTCCTTCGAACAGTTTTGCGGCAATGCCGGCTTCTCGCAGCAGCTTCAGGTTGCCGAATGCCCAGCCGGAGGCGTCGGCCGGCCTGGAGGACGTGGCCAGCTGAAAGGTTTCGTCATCCGCCAGACAGTCTCCCTGCCCGTCAAGCAGACGGTCCAGCACGGCCTTGCCGGTTTCCGGGTTGTTGGTGATCAGCAGCCAGTCTTCCACAACAGCAAATCTTGCCTTGTTGACCTCATAGGCGGTGACGCCGCGGTAATCTGCTTCTCGGACCTGATTCGGATTCTTCCCCAGTTTGGTCAGTTCCAGCAGCTTTGTGCGGAACAGCTCCAGTGACTCAGCATCCTTCGCGTGGATCAGCATCGCCACTCCCTGAGTTTCGGCGTCCACGCCGAAGAAGACACCCTGAGCCGTCAGGGTTTCCAGGGCTTCTCGCCATTCCATCCCCACCTGAATTTCGACGAATTTCCGCCCGGTCAGGAAAGCTCGATACTGTTCCGTGCGAATCGCCTGCTTGTAGGGTTCCAGCGCTTCAATTTTCTGACGCAGCGGATGGTCAAAAATGGCCGAAATCAGCTCCAGAGGGTCGGGCAGTTCTGCGTAAAGCACGGTCGTCCGCGGCAGCAGCTGGCTGGCTTTCTGAGGCTCGGCACCGGACAAATCAGGAAAGAAAAGCACAAACGTGACGACGGAGAGCGTGGCGCGGTGCATGGCAAAGCCTGTTGCGAGGATGGACACGACGTGCAGGAGTGATCCGAATTCGTCCGAAACCCAGTATTCCTGGACATAACTTCAGGTTTAAACAGAATTGTCAACCGCCGGCGTCGGTTCCGTGCCAAAAAGACCGCAGAACCCCGCCGTAAATCACCCGGCAGGATCATTTTAGATCGACTTTTTCGAACCTCGCGGTTGTTTGTCGTGTCTCCGGACATTAGCATTCGCGGCGTTCCGGAGACGTCCGTTCCAAGGACATCATTCTCGGGACAACAGGAAGCGGCCACGCTTCACCACCAGCCCTGGTGTCGGAATTTGCAGACTCGCATGATTCAGGTTCATGTTTCCGTTAAGGACGTTGAGGTTCGACTCCTCTCCAGGGCAAAAAGCTCGGTCTTCGGACCGAGCTTTTTTTGTGGCCGCATGGGTTTTTCTGGGTTTCGGGCAGACATGCTGTGACCGGCTGACGCTCCGTGCAGCTTTTTGCCGGGCCACTATGTGGGCCACTTTTTCGTAAGAGCGTCGACAGGTCCTCTTGTATTTCGGACGCCCACATCGGAATGGCCCCGAAAGACATAAGGAGTGTCCGGTCAATGATTGTCGCCTTTCGCTCCGCGAAAGAGCGCTCTTTCGCTCGGGCTGTGACGAGAATTACTGGCAAGCATTCGGAGTGACTCAATCGTTTCTCCCTTGGGAAAGAGAACCAGTGGTTCGGGCTCCGCCCGAAGGTCCAGCTCGGCAGGCAGGACCTACTGCAGGTGCCTCGTTGTGGGGCGGTCTCCCGACCGCCCCACTTTGCGGATCAGTTGGCCAGGCTCGTCGTGACGCGGATTGGGAGACCTGCGGTCGGTCGGGTGGTCGGGTCGGGAGACCCGGCCACAACCGGGAGCCCGGCAGGCAGGACCTACTGTAGGTGCCGCCGGCCGGGCATTGAACGTGTTAAGGTCCGTTTGGGTCCCGAACAACGTCGATCGCCTCTGTCCGTGACTTTTCTACAGACAGGGATACGGTTGACGTTAAGGACCGAGCGGAAAATAAGTGGCGTAAGCTTCCAGCTTGCGATGCAGAAAAACGCAGGCTGGAAGCCTACGCCACGTTTCGACGCGACAGTAATTTTCCGTTTGATCCTAAGTCCGTTGTTTGTCTGCGAAACGCCCCCAGGCCGCGGCGGGCCACAGAAATTCGTGAAACTCCCGGCAGACAGGTCGCCTGAATTCTGTCCGATTCTTAGACTACACTATCAGGATAAGAAACGAGCCCCGGACAGAGAGTGACAATATGGACCGCCGTAAGTTCATGCAGGTGGGAACGGCCGCGGCAGTGTCGGCTTCCACGCTGGCCCGAGGCGACGCGAACACCGGCTCAAGAAAACCCAATCTGGAGCCACAGTCAACCGTCAAAACAGCCCATCGCCGACATGACGTTTGACAAATCGCCGCTGGTGACTCTGAAGAAACTCGGGGGCAGGCCGTATCGTCCACGGTTATAATTCCCGACAGCCGGCCTCCGGGTGCCGGATCAGCCTTGAAAACAGATTTTCAGCCGCACATCCGTGCCTTGATTCGAGAAGACTATGAAGATCGGCGTGCTTGCAGCTTGTGGACTTGCGGTGCCGGCAATTCTGGTGATTGCCCTGAACACGAAACAATCGCAGCCGGAGCTGCCGGCGAAGACGAAAACAGCAGAAACCCCGCACGGAGACAGTGAAATGAATGAAACAGCAGTTCTGGCCGGCGGATGCTTCTGGGGTATGCAGGAATTGATTCGTCAGATGCCCGGTGTCATCGCAACACGTGTCGGGTATACCGGCGGTGACGTGCCGAATGCGACCTACCGCAACCACGGAACACATGCCGAAGCGATTGAAGTGACGTTTGACCCGGGTCAGATAAGCTACCGGGACCTACTGGAATTTTTCTTCCAGATTCATGACCCGACAACGGTCAATCGCCAGGGCAACGATCGTGGCACGTCCTATCGATCCGCCATTTTCTATACCACGGACCAGCAGCAGCGAATTGCGCTGGACACGATCGAAGACGTGAATGCATCGGGGATCTGGCCCGGAAAGGTGGTCACCGAAGTGGAAGCCGCCGGTCCCTTCTGGGAAGCGGAACCTGAACATCAGGATTACCTGCAGCGAATTCCGAACGGCTACACGTGCCATTTCGTCCGCCCCGACTGGGTGCTCCCGAGTCGCGACGAAGCGGCGACGAAGTAAAGGAATTTCCAGCCGAAGGCGGCCGCTGGTGTCGGTTGATTCAGACACGCCTTTTCTTGTGGATGTCCTGCGAGTTCTCGACGATGCCGACGAGCATTCCGCTCCCGACTGCGGTGCCCGAAATCACCAGGCCTGTGATGCGAGCAGGGCCGAGGAGAACTGGAATGGCTTTCAAGATTCGGCACTCTCTCTTTCCAGCTAACGAATTGCATCTATGCGGCCGCAGGAACGCGGACTCATAGATGGTGCGTTGAACTTTGCCGCTTCGTGAGCACGATCAACTCACGGCGGCCCTTGCAGTATCAGTCACGGTGACTGTACTGCTGGCGGCACATCATACTGAGGGAAGCAGGTCGCATCACCCGCACGGCCGCATTGTGCGGCAGTCAGATTCTGCCGATGCTGTGGCGGCGGACGGGTACATCGGTCGGGCCATGGGCACCACTGTGGCCGACCGCCTCAGCGCGCAGTAGTGCAGTATTCCGCGACGTCGCAACGTCGGAAACAGGCCGGCAGCCCTGAGTGTGAGGGAACGCTGGGTGGTCCAACCGGCTTGTGCGGTCGGGTCGCGGTGCGACAGGATGTGATATCATACCGGTCGAATTCTTCCTGACGCTCCCGCCACACCTTCCGGCTGACCAATATTTGGTCACGCGCCAACGGGGAGCAGAAACCGGACGACATGCAACGGAATCGCGCCCAGACGGGCTCGGGCGGGCCTGGTGCAACGAGCCTACAACTGACCATGGAGCTCGGCCCGCTGGTATCCGGAGCGGCGATCTGTTGGTCTGCCGATTCGCTGGTCGCCGGGATGGGAACATGGTGACCAGTTCGTAACAGATCTGTAATCGACGCCCACGATGATCCATCTTGTGCCTGCAGCACCCAAACCGCCATGAACGGCGCTCGGGCCACACTGCGGAATCTTCAGTCAGGTCGCATCCCCTATGTGCGTTCGAATCCAATCTGCCGTTTGGTCGGCGTCGAACCGGCCTTCCGCCAATTTCATGATCGCATGGTATTTTTCGTCATTCGATGCGACGAAGTCGTGGCCGTTGAGTAGCAGGAACGTTCTGCTGACGACCAGTGCCGTTCGCTTATTGCCGTCGAGAAATACTTGATTGCGCGCGATGGCGAACGCATACTGCGCCGCCAGCGCGGCACTGTCCGGTGTTGGGCTTCCGTAGGCAAACAGATTCCGTGGACTGGCAATTGCGGACTCAAGTCCGTTTCGATCCCGAAGACCGTCTATACCTCCATGTTCGGCCAGTTGTGCAGCATGAATTGCGAGAACGACGTCCAACCGGATCCACTGCGGTTCGATCATTTCGAAAGCGCCCTAAGTGCGTCACGATCTTCGCGCATCACCATGTCGGCAATTTCCATTTGCTGCTGAAATTCAGGATCGTAGGGAGTCAGCCGAATGCCATCGACCGTCTCCTGGACAAAGAGCCTATCGCCCTTAGACACCCGCAACCGCGCAATCAATTCCTTCGGAAGGACCAATCCCAGGGAATTACCGACACTTCGAATTTTGATTGTGGTCATCGCGTCGCTCCTGTGTAGCCACATTTGTAATAACTTTTGTTGACACTGCAGTGTACACGCAGGATCGGCAGGCGAAGCTCGAAAATCGAGCTTTTCGAGATTTCGGAGTGAATTGTGGGCCGGAAACTCACTTTCACCGTCGCTTCGACGGCCAGAGAGGCGAAGTCAGAGATCCAGAAACGGCGATTTCCAGGCTGTCGGACAGCAACAAATTGCGATCTATGCGGCCGCAGGGATGCGGACTCATAGATGGTGCGTTGAACTTTGCCGCTTCGTGAGCACAATCAACTCACGGCGGCCCTTGCAGTATCAGTCACGGTGACTGTACTGCTGGCGGCACATCATACCTAGAGAAGCAGGTCGCATCACCCGCACGTCCGCATTGTGCGGCAGTCAGATTCTGCCGATGCTGTGGCGGCGGACGGACAAATCGGTCGTGCCATGGCCGCCGCTGTGGCCGACTGGCTCATCGCGCAGCAGCACGCAGTTCCGCAACGCGGCAACGTCGGGAGGTTTGACTTCACCAGCATCTGGTTCGCATCGTTGGTTTTCGGAGATGTCCCTGGTTTCGGGGCGACCCCCGAAGTGGATCCGATTTGCACGCCGATCTCCAATCAAGCACGCGGTGAGTCGCAAGAGTTACTGGCGTCTCTCGATAACGCTAGCTATGCGAATTGCGATGCCCAACAAATGGCCGCACGAGCAGTCAGGACTTCTCCACACGCCCGACCGAAGGTCTCCTGTTTCGCACGTGACACACCAGTACCCCGCTCCCAATGCCCCGGTGCGACACATGGTCAGCCCGTGACAACGCGTGCTCTGAACCTGCGGGGCAGCAGCCCGCGGATGAGCCGCCACAAAAACAACCGGCCGCGTGATCCTTCAGGATTTCGTGGACGCGGAAGCCGGGTGCTCGCCGGGCTTATTCGCCGGACGGACGGCGTATTGCTGTTGCCATCCCGGAAGCTGCCGACGCCCGATGCCACCCATTTGTCGTCCGTGGCGTAAGCATCCTGCTTGCGACTCAACGAAATACAAGCCGGTGCCAGGCGATTTCGGTGCGGCCATCCCTACCAGCCATCGGTCGTGCCGGCGCAAAGGCCACCGGGGAGGCGGTGCTGCACGTTTTGCCGATGCGTTTCGACAGGCCGGGTATCTCCAGCCGTTTGTTTCGCTTGTCACACCCTGCGTTCGCTGCCATTCGGACTCGTAAGGAAATTCACGGCAGGGCGTTCCGGATTGCTCAGGCCTGGACCTGCAACGTTCCTCGAACACCGAGAGCAGGTCCCTGGCCTCAAGTCGGCGCTGCTTTCTCCAATGCGCAGTCGCGGCCGCGTTTTTGAGTGAATGACACATGGGTGGCACCTGTACTATTCGGAGTGACTGACACATGGGTGGCACCTGTACTATTCTTGCACCTGTACTATTCACTCGGGCTGTGACGAGAATTACTGGCAAGCATTCGGAGTGACTCGATCGTTTCTCCCTTGGGGAAAGAGAACCAGCGGTTCGGGCTCCGCCCGAAAGTCCAGCTCGGCAGGCACTCGTTGTGGGGCGGTCTCCCGACGGCCCCACTTTGCGGATCAGTTGGCCAGGCTCGTCGTGACGCGGATTGGGAGACCTGCGGTCGGTCGGGTGGTCGGGTCGGGAGACCACTGCTGTATACATGTTCGTCTTGCGTAACTCAATGGGAGTTGGGATGTTACAGCGTGTGGCGACGGGGCGTGTTTGAGCACGGATGCATTCCACAAGGAGTTAGACATGGAACGTCCTTCC
>JAVKCM010000299.1:0-5171 GCA_040222735.1 Fuerstiella sp.
ACGCGTCAGCGGCCGGGCCTCGGGATGGCGGCCTTACTGTCTGCTGCGTCGCAGCTGTATACCGCGCCGTAGGGCCCGGTGCCTGACGGCTCTCGGCTCACGTACGTCTGACCAGCGGTGTTCTTGTCTCGTGAGCCGCGACGCGTCAGCGGCCGGGCCTCGGGATGGCGGCCTTACTGTATGCAGCGCCGCAGCTGGATACGGCGCCGAAGGGCCCGGTGCCTGACGGCACTCGGCTCACGGACGTCTGACCAGCGGGGTTTGTGTCTCGTGAGCCGCAACGCGTCAGCGACCGGGCCCCGGGGTGGCGGCCTTACTGTATGCAGCGTCGCAGCTGGATACCGCGCCGAACTGCCCGGTGCCTGACGGCACTCGGCTCACGGACGTGTGACCAGCGGTGTTTGTGCCTCGTGAGCCGCAACGCGTCAGCGACCGGGCCCCGGGGTGGCGGTGTTACTGTATGCAGCGTCGCGGCTGGAATCCGCGCCGAACTGGCCGGTGCCTGACGGCACTCGGCTCACGGACGTGTGGCCAGCGGTGTTTGTGTCTCGTGAGCCGCGACGCGTCAGCGGCCGGGCCCCGGGGTGGCGGTGTTACTGTATGCAGCGTCGCAGCTGGAATCCGCGCCGAACTGCCCGGTGCCTGACGGCACTCGGCTCACGGACGTGTGACCAGCTGGGTTTGTGTCTCGTGAGCCGCGACGCGTCAGTGACCGGGGTCAGGCGAGGGGATCCGTGGCTGCGCCGGGACGGAAACGACACAGCATGATGCCGCCGAAGTACAGCACCACCAGCGGCAACATCATCAACATCATACTGGTGGGATCCGACGGCGTCAGCAGCATGGACGCCACCGAAATGATCAGCACGGCCATCCGCCAGTTGGTCAGGTATCCCTGAACGGTCATGATGCCGATCCGTTCCAGAAACAGCATGATCATCGGCAGCTGGAAACTGATCCCGAACATCACGGGCAGCATCAGCACCAGGCTGATGTATTCCGACAGTCGCGGCTGCAGTTCCACTCCGATCCACTTGTTGAAGCTGATCAGAAAATCCAGCACGATGGGAAACACAAAATAGAAACAGAACACGGCACCGGCGATAAACAGACAGATGCTCATCGGCAGGTAAACGTGGACGTACTTTCGTTCGTGAGGATAAAGCCCCGCCGCCACAAACAGCCAGATCTGATAAAAGACCCACGGCGAGGTGATCACCAGACCGGCAACCATGCTGACCTTGATATAGGTCATAAACGCCTCTTCCACCTTGTAGGTCACCGGTCGGTTGAAGCGATCAGCCGTCTGTTTGAACAAAGCGATGTCCGGCGACTTCAGAATGATCGGTACCATCCGCTTCGCTTTGTCCGTGTTAACAGCGTCGCCTGCCGCCACTTTGCTGTCCGTCGCATCCGGAGCCACCGTGGCATCGGCGGGGTCCGTGTCGTCCGGAGTTTCAGCGGCACCAGAATTCTGCGATCCACTGTTTCCGGTTTTCCCGTCCGTGGGCGTTATAGTACGGCTATTGGCTGGCACTGTACCGGGCGCCACGGATTCGATCAGCTTTAGCAGACTATCGACCGATACCCGAACTTCCAGTTCATCATCGGCCAGCGGAGCCTCCATGACGGGCGGCTCTTCAGGTTCCGGCGGCGGTTCTTCGTCAGAAAACAGCTGCTTCAGAAAGCCGGTGAAGTCCATTCCGCCAAGGTCGTCTTCTGCGGCCGGCATATTATTCCGACGCAGGGCATCATCGATCGGCTGACGCAGAATTCCGATGATGCTGTCGCCGAAAAACAGGGCCAGAATGATGCCGACGGTCAGGCCAAGGATCGCCCTCCAGACGTGGACGCGCAGTACCTCAAGATGTTCGCCGAACGACATCGTGGTATCGTCGAACAGGTCGCGATTGCGGGGCATGGGGCTCCTCGAGCAGATTGGGCGGACAGAACAGAAAAAGTGTAATCAGGAACGCGTCAGAGTCCGAAACCGCTCCAGCAGGTTCCGGGTTACAGGACCGGGCTGACCGTCGCCGATGGTTCGGCCGTCCAGACTGACCACCGCAATGACCTCAGCAGCCGTGCCGGTCAGGAAGCATTCGTCCGCAACAAAAATATCATGACGCACCAGCGGAATCTCCTGAACCTCGATCCCCGCTTCACGCGCCAGTCCGATCACGGCATTGCGGGTGAGTCCTTCCAGAATTCCGGCTTCCGGAGGCGGCGTTTTCAGGACACCGTGCTTCACAATAAAGATGTTGTCGCCCGTGCATTCGGCCACTTCGCCCTTGTGGTTCAGCATCAACGCTTCAACCGTACCCGCATCCGTCCCTTCAATCTTGGCCAGAATATTGTTCAGGTAATTCAGAGACTTGATGCGGGGGCTCAGGGCGGCCGAATGATTTCGAATGGTGCTGGCGGTGATCAGCTTCAGACCGTTGTCGTACAGTTCCTGCGGATAAAGCGAAATCGTGTCCGCGATGATGATTACCTGCGGATTGCTGGTGCGACGAATGTCCAGCCCCAGCGTACCGGCTCCGCGAGTCACAATCAGACGCACATAACCATCGCTGATGCTGTTGGCCGCCACCGTTTCACGAACCGCAGATACCATCTCATCCCGCGACATCGGAATTTCCAGCCGAATGGCCCGAGCACTTTCGTACAGCCGGTCAATGTGCTGCTGTTCCAGAAAAACCTTACCGCCATAGACGCGAATGCCCTCAAAGACACCATCGCCATACAACAGACCGTGATCGAAAACACTGACCACGGCCTGTTCCTGCGGAACCAGCTTTCCAGCCAGATAAATCTGCAGAGACATCGACTTTGCTCACAAAATTGGAATCAAAACGTTGGATCATGCTGGTGGGACAGGATACTCAGCTGCTGTCATGACCGCTGCTCCGCGAAAATCCGGCCGTTGAACGGCTACCTTTCATAACGTGTCAGGCGGTCAGAAATGTTCGGCGTTTTTATAGCAACGGCACCTGCGCGGAAACACTTCGACGTGCCGGCAAATCCGCACAGGAGCCGAACTTCTGCCATTTCATGCGTACATTCCGACTTCAGGCACCGGTTTTCACAGATTCTCCCGCCTGTGACAGGGCCACCTTCCGGATTGCCGAACTCCGGACACGTTTCTCGGCGAACATGTTCATCGATCTCCGGAGGCTGCCAGCGGGCATCCCGACGATGCGCCCCCGGGGCCAGCGATTACTCCCGGGGGGCGTTTTGTCGCTGGGCAGATGTTACGCCATCAGGTACAGGAAGGCGTCGTCTGCTTTCTGTTTTGTGGCCGCGTCTTCCAGAAATCGCCGCAACGTATAATACCCGTACAGAGTCTTGACGCGATGCGTCAGTCGGGCCTCATCCCGTTTCAGCATCCCGTCCCAATACACGGGGTCCCGCGGATCATGCTCTGCCCGGATGACCTCCCCCAGTTCACCAGCGACATCGGGCAGTGTGCGCCACAGTCGGATATGACGATGATGGGCGGGCAGAGCCTGCCGGGCAACGTCACGGAAGCCGAATCGTTCCAGTTCTGAGATGGCAGCAGCGTGGTTGATGACATGCCAGAGCCCTCCGAAACCCTGTTTTCTGATCGCGGCCGTGGCAATCAGCTCGTTGATGGTCACATCCACCATCTGATGGATCGAATCGTATCCGGGAAAGTCGCTGTCACCCGCAAGCTCCACCTGATCACCGCTCAGCCAGCCCCGATCTCTGCCAAAATAACCACGTCCCTGTGGCTGGTTATTGAACGCTTCGGTCAGTTGACGGATTCCGGCGACAACCTGTGGCGTGGCGTATTCGCGGTGATCGTTGAGCGCCCTCACGGCAATAGACGCGAAAATAATATTGTGGCCTGACTGTCTCAGTGTGCCCACATTTTTCTGAAGAGCTGTAACGATCGATCTGATGGAATCCGGCTTTGATTCCTCGTCCGGAAACGGCCTGAACAGCTCGGTCGGCGTCACACCGGCCTTTTTGGCATTGAACCAGAATCCTTCCTCGCCCGCGATGACGCGTTCAAGTTCTGACTCGATGCCGCGGAAGACATCTTCAGGCAGACCGCTCTGGTCTTCACCGAAAAAGTAGCCCGCCACCACCGCCGCCCCCAGATGACCGGCCATTGTTCCCGCCTTGTGAGCGTGGGCCAGCCCACAGATGCCTTTGTACAGATAGTTGAAGTCGATCATGTTTCGCTGCTTTCGCCGCTGTGCCTGAGACGCTTTCGGAACTTCAGCCGCCGACCGATCTAACCGGCGCCGCTGACCTCATCATACACCGGCGCGCGAACCGTCACGGCTTACTTTCAGGCTCAAAGGGCAAACTGGGGAGGAACTCGGCGTCCAGCCGGAAATGCATCAGTCCCTGAACTCGGCACGTGCCAGCGTAATCAGCATCGGATCCGGAAGTCCGGTGAAGCCCGAATGTCTCAACATGTTCATGACCTGCGCGACGGTGTACTGGGCATGCGTGCAGACATGCAGCAGCACATCGGCTCGGGTTGTTGTCTGAGGACGGCCAGAACCCGAACTGGTGCTCTTCTTCACCACTGGTTGATCCAGTGATTCCGATGTCAGCTGCGACAGATACTGCTGCCATCGACCATCAAGGCGGTCCCATTCCGTCCGGAGTTCTGACAGCGTGGTCAGACCGTTCTCACCTTCCTGATTTCCCGGAAGTCTGCCCGGAACGTCTCCGGGCGTCAGTGGGTCTTCGTTTCCCAGCAGCGCGTCCAGCCACAGGTATTCTGCCGCGTACAGGTGTGTGAGCGAACGCCAGATCGTGCCCTGACCGATCTCAAATGTTCGGTGCAGCTGCAGCGGCGTTAGTGTTTCCACAACCGCTATCAATTTGCGGTTCACCCATTGTCGGTGCTGATGCAGACGGCGGACCAGAGTCACTGATTCCATTAAGAGCCTTTCAGTATCGGGGTTGGCGTCGGTGTTCTGCCAGACAAAGACGATTCACAGACAATCCCGCGAACTCATCGGTTCGCGAGCGGGTCTGATCGGGCAGGGATGTTACCTGAACCGTTTCCGATCGATGCGCGACAGGCCTGTCGGGACACAGGTTGCGGCCGGGTCTCCTCAAGTTGTGGCCGGGTCTCACGACCGCCCCACAGATTGGCGTGTGCGGATTGGGGAGACCTTCGGTCGGTT
>JAVKCM010000300.1:0-30733 GCA_040222735.1 Fuerstiella sp.
GGGGGGGGTGCCCCCCCCCGCCCCCACAAAGGGGGGTGATAGGCCCGGGGCGACGTTGGGGGGGTGTTTGGGGGGGGGGGGCACCCCCGCCCACAACCGGAGTCGGGAGACCCGACCACAACCGGAGACCCGACACAACCGGAGTCCCGACACAACCGGAGTCCCGACCACAACCGGAGACCCGACCACAACCGGTGTGAGTTTCCATTGAATCAACAAGTCGTTTGAGTATTCTGACCGCCCCGGTGTCCGACCGAACCGGTGTCCGACCGAACCGATTTCCGATCGAACCGGCATCCGACGGGGCCGGTCACTACCGGACCATTGCGTTCCGAATCGGACGGTCCGTCGATCCTCGGAACACGCGCATGAAAACGGTCCTGTCGGAACACACCGACAGGACCGAACAATAAAACATCAGGCCTTCTTTGGAAGTTTGGCCACCATTCGCAGTGAGGTGGTCAGTTCTTCCAGCTGCAGCCATGGTCGCAGCAGGGCCACCGCATTATAGGAACCGGGAGCCCCCGGAATTTCTTCCACCTGGATCTGGGCGGCAGCCAGCGGGTACCGAGCCTTCATTTCGGCACTCGCCTTTTCATCCTCAAGCACATAATTGGCGATCCAGCGCTTGAGGAAGTTTTCCATGTCCTGTCGTTCCATGAACGAACCAATCTTGTCGCGCGCGATACACTTCAGAAAGTGTGCGATTCGCGAAGCGGCCATGATATACGGCAGACGAGCCGAGATTGCCGCGTTGGCGGTCGCATCGTCGTCGTCGTACTTTTTGGGTCGCTGACAGGTCTGAGCCCCGAAGAACACAGAGAAGTCGGTGTTCTTGTAGTGGCACAGCGGCAGAAAGCCTTCCTTGCTGAGTTCCGCTTCCCGGCGGTCGGTGATGCCGATTTCCGTGGGACACTTGGCATCGATGTCGCCATCGTCGCTGATGAAATTGTGGACCGGAAGCCCTTCCACCATCCCGCCGTTTTCAGCGCCGCGAATGGCCGTACACCATGCGGTCTCGGCAAAGGCGCGCGTCATGTTGGTACCCATGACGTAGGCTGCATTCATCCAGCAGTACTGATCATGAGTCGCCGGTTTCGAATCACCGCTGACGTCCAGTTCGAATTCCTCGTAGTCGAACTCTTCAACCACTTTGGTATTCTTGCCATAGGGCAGTCGGGCCAGCACTCGCGGCAGGACAAGGGTCACATAGCGGGAATCCTCTGAATCACGGAACGAATTCCACTTGGTGTACTTCTGCCCCATGAAGA
The DNA here is from genome assembly GCA_040222735.1 of Fuerstiella sp. Taxonomy (GTDB): domain Bacteria; phylum Planctomycetota; class Planctomycetia; order Planctomycetales; family Planctomycetaceae; genus Fuerstiella. The sequence continues at coordinate 1,272 of JAVKCM010000300.1, forward strand.
TCTTTTCGATATCCCGCGGCTTGGACAGACTCTGCCACGATTCCATGCCAAACAGCGCCGGATCTGCCGCCGAAATGAAGGGGCAGTGCGCTGCGGCACAGACGCCCGACATCTTTTCCAGCAGGTCGATGTCTTCCGGATGATTGGTGAACTCGTAGTCACCCACCAGAGCACCATATGGTTCACCGCCGGGCATGCCGAATTCGTCTTCGTACAGTTTCTTGAACAGCACACTCTGGTCAAATTCAATGGCCTTGTCCAGGTCCTTGAAGACTTCGCGCTTGGTGACATTCAGCATCCGCAGCTTCAGCATCTTGCTGGTTTCACTGTTCATCACCAGATGATGCAGACCACGCCATGATCCTTCCAGCTTCTGGAAATCCGCGTTGTGCATGATTTCCGCCAGCTGCTCGGACATCTTATGATCGATCGCCGCAATCGCCTTCTGCAGCGTGTTGGTGCAGCTTCGATCCCATGTCAGCGTGCCCTGCATGGCCACGCCGATCAGGTTCTTCACCATTTCCTCGCCCTGGTCGCGTTCGACGACTTTGGGCATGACTTCCAGCATGCTGTCCAGAATACTTCCGGCAGATGCTTCGGCTTCCGCCGACTGTGCTTCTGCTGACTGTTCGCCTGCACTCATCATTCACCCCCTTCGCTTTTGTCGTCGTCGCTGTCATCACCACTGACGCCCATCTGACCGGCGGCTTCCTGCACCTTGGCGCTGTCACTCAGAACCTGCTCCATCAGCTGTTCCAGGTCTTCCGACTGGTCCATCGTGGTCATCAGATCACGCAGCTGGTCGCGCGAATCCAGCAGTGCCTTCAAAGCCGGCACCTGCTCCACAATGGCGCTCGGGTCAAAGCTGTCCATTGAATTGAACTTCAGCTGCACCGCCATTTCCTTGTCGCCGCCCTGCAGCGTGTTTTTGACCTTAATGTTCAGTTCCGGACTGATACGTGCCATCACGTCATCAAAATTGTCCCGGTCGATATTGACGAACTTGCGGTCCTTCAGTGAATCAGGCTTCTTCGTGGGGTTCCCGGAAAAGTCTCCCATTACTCCCATGACAAACGGCAGTTCCTTCTTGACCACCGCGTCACCGATTTCGACGTCATAGGTAATGTGAACGCGCGGTTTCCGGACGCGGTCCAGCTTGTGCTGAATTGACGACTTTGCCACTGGATCAGCCTTTCTGTTTATTCGGGAGGGCGGTACACGCAGTGTGCCTGCATCGCGGCCACATCCCCATTGGTGAACATCTGTTTGTTATATTTGCTGCGGTCGGACTGCCCGCTGGTCGTGACGACCCTGCCGAAGTCCTTCAACCGCCTTGTTGTTTCCGGCGAGCCACAGGGGGCCACCTTCGATTTTACTTATGTCCCGGAACACACCGGCCGTTGTATGCGCCCCAGCCGCTCCGGCACCACAAACGACACAGAACGGCACGACACGTCAGTCTTCTTCGGAAGAAGCCGCTTCGATCCCGACATCCCGAAACAATCGTTCCCGTACATCTTCGTCTGAAATCAGGTCCTTGTACAGTTGCTCAGGCGTCATCACCCCGCGACGTTTCGCCTTCCGTATCTCTGAAGGCAGAATACTCTGAGGCTCATGGCGCTCAAACCACTGAGCCACTTTTTCCAGTACCTCCAGCGCTTCGGTTCGATTCGAAATTTCGCCCCGTGCGGCACTGGTCTTTTTTCCCGTCGGTTCTTCTGAGGCCCCTTCAGCCGACTCGTCTGAATCGTCGATCGCTTCACCCGGCGCCGACATCCGATCGCCGGCGATCTGCCGCAACACACCTTCCGCATCTTCCAGACCGGCCTTGAATCGCGACAGATTCGGAGCAAACTCCTCGCCTGCCTTCTCCATCAAAACCGCATCCAGTTCGCCAAGTACTGCCAGCGCCTGCCGAATCTGCTCCGACCGCTTCTGATAGAACGCGTCCGATGTTTCGGCCACCGCACGATTGAACATGTCCATCGTGACGGCGCCGCTGGAGACCCGCTGCTCACGCTCATCCGGATCCATTGATTCCAGTTGTCGTGCCTGACCATACTGCCAGACAACAAACTCACCGACGGAAGTGTCTTCCGTGACCGGGACCCGCATCAGCGGATAGTCAATAACGTCACAATTGAGTCGGGAAAGTGGCAGCAGTGTGGTTTCAATGCCATCTTCATCGGGCGTCGGCAGCAGTTCGCCCCAGTAGTTTTCCACCAGCTGCTTCGCCAGATCCAGCGACTGAGCAAGGCCCTCCACGCCGTCCAGCCGGATTGAAGCTTCAATCATGTAGGCCACGATCTCAAGATCCTTACCGCAGTTCTGCAGGTAATCTTCGCCGTTGCTCCAGACTTCACGCCAGACACGAAGTGCCTCAACCGAGGCCTCACCGTTGAGATCAGCCTGGCGCTCTGCTTCACGAGCATCCGTCCGGGCGTCCCGGATTCTGCGATAATCATTGTTGGGATCATCGTCATCACGAAGATCCTTTCCGCCGCGGAAATCACCCTCAAAAGGTGCCAGGACGGCCGTGATATCAAGTTCCAGACTCATGAATCAGACGATTCCCTGTTGGAGGCAGGACACACCCGTTTCCGCTGACCCGACAGCCATCGCAGCAGCCGCCGCGGTCACCGTACGGAATCCTTCAGTCACTGTATAACCCGCACAGACGAACGGCAGCTGCAGGTGAGGCCGCCAGCACATCGATCAAACTTCGAACCAGAGTTTTCGCTTTCCATCGGATACTGTGGTCGCGTCTGTTTAATCATCGTCGCCGGACATGCGTATTGCAAGGGAATCAAGCGTTCTCGCGTGCAGACGACTGGCCCACGCCTTGCTGATTCCGATCCGCTCTCCTGCCTCCTTGATCGTAAGTCCCTCAAAGTAAATTCCCCGGATCAGCTGCTGCTCCTGACTGGGCAGCTGATCGACCAGATCGTGGATCACCGTCCGCAGATCCTCAGCCTCCGCCGCATCGTCCGGCATCGGTGTTCTGTCGTCAGACGGCTCCGCCCCGTATTCATCACTGCCCCAGTGCGTCATGATGTACGTCATCGACAATGCACGAGACGACTGAGCAAACCAGCCGACGTCGTCATCGGACGCCACCGATCCCAGGACATCGTCCGTCATGCGTTCATAGCGACCGCGGTGGTAGTCCGCCTTCGTGAACCACGCCATGGTCGACAGCCCGTCCAGAATGGCACCGCGAACACGGTAGTAGGCGTAGGTGGTGAACTGAATTCCCCGTGACTGGTCGAAATCCCGAGCGGCTTCCGTCAGACCAACCTGCCCGTAGCCGATCAAATCATCCAGCTCGACGCTGCGGGGCACCCGACAGTGAATCTTCCAGGCAATGGAACGCACCAGCCCCTGACAACTGCTGATCAGCTCTGACGCCGGAATCGGTCCCTGCTGTTTCATGTCAGTCGACTTTCAGAAAGAGACTGCCAGAGCCGCTCCAGCACGCGACGCGAGTTCGCGTCATCATAAAGTGTCCGGGCCACCGCCCGGGTTATTGCCGTCCGTTGCGATTCAGTGAGCCGACGAAACCGGCCGGTAATCGGTTCGACCAGCGCAATCACGACCGGATCCAGACCAAAAGTGGCTCCCTGCAGACGCGCGGCGACACGCCGCAACTCATCACGCAGGTGACGGCTGTCGTCTGACAAAGATGCTTCGCCGGCCGTCGCCTGAATGATCTGCTGCAGAACCTCAGCACGAACCGGCCCTGTCGAAACAGATTTCGAAGCGGGCGATGCCTTTTCATTCCGGCGACCGCCCGGGTCGGAAGTCTCGGATATCTGCTCGGACACCTTGTCGGCTTCCAGATGGGCTAACGTGTGTCGGGAGACCACACAGAAGAAATTCAACCACAGACAGAGATAACGACCGTTGCCTTTCGGCTCCGGAGCCAGCTGTCGTCCCTGGCGCTGCGTTATCCGCTGAGTCGACGCGCCATGCTTATTGTCCGATCTTTTCGGATCGTCTGCCAACCAGTCCGGGCGAAAATCCTGATTATTCATTTCTGCCCTACTGATTGTTCGTTCACTCGTCAGGGCCGTGAAGAGCCGGCTGCAGCAGGCCCCGCCCTCAGCCGATGCCACCGCTGCTTCAGCCGGGTCCGCATCGCATCCAGCAGCACCGCCAATACGATCACACAGCCCGTTGTGATGTATTTTGCACCTTCGGAAACCCCCAGCTGAATCAACCCCGTCTGCAGGACAGCCATCATCAACACACCAAAGAAGGTGTTCACCATGGAACCCCGCCCCCCCATCAGACTGGTGCCGCCAATCACGGCGGCCGCTATCGCCGAGAGCTCAAACCCGATCGCTCCATTCGGATCGACCGCCGAGAGACGCGAGGTTTCAATTACTCCGGCCGCTGCCGCCAGAGCACCACAGACCACAAAGGCTCCAATCCGCGGCCATCGCGTGTCGACTCCGCTGTACCGAACGACGGTTTCATTGAACCCCACCGCAAGGCTGTAACGCCCGAACAGTGTGCGATGCAGCACCAGCTGAGAAATCCCCACCACGACAATCCCCGCCACAAATGCTGGTGACATCCCCAGCCCCGTCACCCGCCCGCCGATCCACTGAATACCCGTCGATCGATCGATGAAAATCGAGGTTGATTCGGTCAGCACATAAGCCAGCCCCCGAGCCATCTGCAGCATACCCAGACTGACAATGAACGACGGTATTCCGGCAAGCACGCTGACACTGCCCGTCAGCAGTCCACACACGCCGCCAGCCACAATCGTGATCGGCACCGCCAGCCACAGCGACAAATCATGGTCCACCATCAAAACGCCCAGTACCGACGCGCTGAAGGCCAATACCGAACCAACCGCCAGATCGATGCCGCCCGTAATAAGCACAAAGGTCATGCCGACGGCCACGAAGGTCAGCGCCGGAATCTGATTCAGAATGGCAGTCAGCGTCGCGACACTGAAAAAATAGGGTGAACGAGTGCCGAAGAAGGCAATCAACAGGGCCAGTACTGCCACCAGCCCCGGATAATCACCGGACAAGACTCGCCGCATCAACATCATCACCAACGATTTCATCGTGTACCTCAATCATCCGCCGCGGCCGCGGACGGCTCCCTCAACGACTCCGCCGTGATCAGGTCAACCGGCGTCTCGCGGTCTGACAGCTCTCCTCCCTCGGCAAGTGCCCGTAACGCGTCATCGATTCCAAACACGGCCAGCTGGTCACCGTGCTGATCCGCCGTGGCCAGAATCTCTCCGTCCATGATGGCCTGCCGCACCGCCGTAATATTGTCAAACCCCACAATCTGCACGTTTCCCAGCCGCCCCGCCTCTTTCACCGCCGCCAACGCTCCCAGCGCCATACTGTCGTTGCAGGCCAGAATGCCCTGCAGATCCGGATGGGCCGTGAGCAGGCCGGCCGCCGTCTGATTGGCGATGCTCATTTCCCACTTCGCCGACTGAGACGCCACAATCTCAATATTTGCCTGCTTCATGGCGGCCTCAAACCCCAGCTTCCGCTGCTGCCCGTTGAATGATGTCTGAATCCCTTCCAGCACCACAACCTTGTCACCTGGCTTCAGAACACTGGCCAGATGTCCAGCTACCTTCGCCGCCCCGGCCTGGTTGTCGGGACCAACAAATGGGATGTGGATACCGCTGGACTGCAGCACCGCGTCATCCAGCTTGTTGTCAATGTTGATGACGGTGATCCCCGCGTCCAGTGCTTGTTGCAGCACGGGCACCAGCGCCCGGGAATCCGCCGGAGCAATGACAATCGCGTCCACCTGCTGAGCAATCATCTGCTCAACCAGCGACACCTGCCCGCTCAGATCTGTTTCGTCCCTGATGCCATTGACCACAAGTTCGAATTTGTCTGAGTTTGCCTGCTGATATTCCTTAGCTCCCTGAGCCATGGTTGAGAAGAATTCATTGGCCAGCGACTTCATCACCAGCGCGATCCGCGGCTTACCCGGCGCGTCCGCCCCGGCCGGACCGGAAACTTCCGAAGATGTCTCCGCCTCGCCGCAGCCGATGCTCGCCGCCAGCAGGCAGCCGCTCAGCAGCGCGGAAGAAAACGGAAGCTGGAAAAACGGTCTGAACATATACACGCCCTTATTCTTGTCAGGAAACCTCGCCAGATTACGCTGTCACAGTGACAGACTGAAAACAAAACTGCCGCCGCAACTGCCCGGCATTTCAGAAACTCCGGCATCCGGCGACCCAAATTCGGTTCAATGAGGACAATTCTGCCGGTTCCTGCCAGCCAGCCAACCTACTCACTTTCGCCCAGTCTACGCAGCTTGAAAAAGAATACGAACGCACGACAGGACGCGGCAGATTCAGTATTCCAGCGATCAGAAACAACCACTATAAGGCCCAGCCGGGAATAACCACAGGTTTCTGGATGCACTCGCCACCGGGCGTGAGTACGACTTTGTGCAGACGATGGATCGTTACTGTCATTCGTGCTTCAGACCCTGCCATCAAATACTTCCATCGGAAGGAGTCCGATGTCCAAATCCGGCAACATCACAGCAGGCACGACAACAATTCTGGCAATGGCCGTGTTAGCAGCTTCCTGTGCTGCCCAGCAGAACGGAACAGCGCCGCAAAACCCCGCTGCGCCACAACCACAGGTTTCTGAGGAACTGTGGCAGCTGCTGGCCGACTGGGCCAAAGGCAGTGCCAACGTCAGAAAGCTGCATGGCAAACACGTCCGGCGGGCTTATGACCACACGTTCGCCATTGAAAAGATTTCTCAGGGCGAGTTCTGGTACGAGGCTCCGGACAAGGGTCGAATCGATGTGGATCCGGTGAAAATCACCGACCGAATGATTGAAGAACGCAACCAGCCGGACGCTCAGGTGCAGAAAAAGGACGGCCGGCCTTATGAACTGAAGTCAGATATTCCGGAACGCTGGATCTGCGACGGCGAAAAAGTCTACGACATCAACGACGAGCAGAAATCAGCCCGGATCGTGCATCTGCCGCCGGATATCCGCGGTGAGAACATCATGAACAGTCCGCTTCCGTTTCTGTTCGGCATGCCACCGGAAAAGGCGACCCAGCGGTTTAACATGAAGATCATCAAGGACTACCGTCCGAAATACGCGGTTGTCCTGCTGGAAGCCACGCCCCGACTGCGGAAGGATGCCGACAACTGGAGCAAGGCGAAGATTTTTCTGGACACCAACATGTTTCTGCCGACCGGTGTCCAGCTGATCAATCCCGCCGGGACAAAAGACACCCGCTACACGTTCCAGGATATGGAAGTCAACAAGGCCGGGATCTTCGAACGATTCTCAAACCCCTGGGACCCCAAACTGGACAACAGCTACAAAGTACACGTGATCCAGCCGGGACAGGAACAACAGGCGACCGCAACCAGCGACAGCGGCCCGGTCATTCCGAATGTTGTCGGTAAGGCGCACGACGTCGCCACAACGATGCTGATTCAGGCCGGGATTCCCCGGGAAGACATCAGTAAACAGAATGCCGGCCCGGCTCCCCGGGCCGATCTGACTTATCTGGTTCGTGAGCAGCAACCCAAAGCCGGGTCCCCGATCCGGACAGGAGACAAGATTGTGCTGCGAATCTTTGACAAGCCAAACCCCGCCGGCGGAGGCAATGCCGGTGGCTCACGTCAGCCGGCCGGCAACGTCGCACGTCGCCCCTGACACAGGTCTGCTGTCTGTCGCACACGACGACCGCCCGGACCGCAGCCATCGGATCGCCGCCAACGAACGACCGGATGGCCCGCCTCGCGCGGCCCCGCTCACGGTGTCGGTCTGCGCGACCCGTGGGTCTGCGACCGGACCGGTCCGAAACCAACCAGACTTCCCAGTCTACCGGACCGTTAACACGGCGTATCGACTGCACCGACTGTGCTGATTATGCCGATGTTAACCGCGTGACAACAAGTCGCCAGCCATTCGTGTCTGGTGCTGAAACAGCCCTTCGGTTACCGCAGAGATTGACTCATGGAAGATTCTCAATCAATTGCCGTCAGCGATTCTGATCCGACCACCATCAAGCGCCGCCTGGGGCGGGGCCTGAATGCGTTACTGGGGAGCAGTCAGCAGGATGGATCCGCTGAGACGGCGATCCGGCTGCATTCGCCCGAGCAGGATGAAATCAGTGTGGAACTGATTGAACGCAATCCGTTTCAGCCGCGGCGGGAATTCGATCAGCGAGCGATCGACGAACTGGCCGAAAGCATCCGCAAACACGGCGTGCTGCAGCCGCTGCTGGTTCGATCAAAAGGGGACAACTACGAACTGGTCGCTGGCGAACGACGCTGGCGAGCCGCTCAGCAGGTTGGTCTGGAAACAATTCCGTGCCGCGTGGTCGAGCTTGAAGATCAGCAGGTCTGCGAAGCGGCCATTGAAGAAAACCTGAAGCGCGAAGATCTGAATGTGATCGAAAAGGCGATCGCCTTCAAAGACTATCTTGAGCGCTTCGGAGGAACGATCGAAGACCTGGCACGTCAGCTCAGCATGAATCGGTCCACCATCAGCAACATGCTGCGACTGCTGGAACTGCCGGAAGAAGTTCAGAACGCCGTGCGTCAGGAACGTATTTCCGGCGGCCATGCCCGGGCTCTGCTGCCACTCGCCGCCGATGCTCAGCGTGAACTCGCGCAGCAGGTCGAAAAGGAACAGCTGTCCGTTCGCAAAACGGAAGAGGCCGTGCGTGCACTGCTGAAGGCCGCCAGTTCCGGTGAGCAGCGGGCGGAAAAGAATGGTTCCACGCCGGCCCCGAAACCTGAACTCACTCCGCACGTCATTTCTCTGCAGGATCAGATGCGGGAACGTCTGGCGGCGAAGGTCGAAATCCGTCTGAAAAAGCAGGACTCAGGACAGATCGTCATCCACTTCAGTTCCAACGACGATTTCGAACGTATCGCCGGACACCTCAGACACACCGGATAATGATCCCTGTCTGACGTTTTCGAAGACAGCGGAATTCATCGTCCGATGTCCGTGCAGCCGTTTCGGTTTCGCGTCTGGCGTCACGTACCGTCCAGGCTGTGTGGAACACAGCCTGTGCTGAGCCCAGGATGCTGAGCCCAGAATGCTGAGCCTGCGACGCGCGGCTAAGAACCGGCGGAGGTCGGTTTCAGACTGGCCGAGATCTTCTGCAGCGTGGGACGGTGCTCGCCGTACTTCGATTCCAGCGTCCATGCCAGCACCTGATGAAAGTGCGTCCCGGTGTCGATAAACGTCACCAGGTATCCGATCTTTATTTTGTCCACCGTGGCGTGAATATCATACTGAAGCGCTCGGTCGTCAGCGGCCGTGCGAACCTGCTCCGGCTGCGACATCGTGGCCCCCAGGTTTTCGACAAACTGCGGATAACACAGGTCGCGGTAGTCTTCCAGCGTCATATCGTCTTCGAAATCGACCTTCGGCTCGCTCAGAACCACCACATACATTTCAGTAAACAGGTTGGCAGCCTGAATATCGGCCTCGTCATTCAGGTCGCTGGCCTCGGACATCCCTTCAAACACGGTGATCTGAAACTGCCCGTCGCTGGATGTCAGGGTGGTCGGCCCCGTTGTTCCGCAGCCGCCGAGACAGCAAACCGCTGCCAGCAGCAGAACGGATGAAAAGAAACCGCGACTAGCGGGTACAGAGATCGTCATGATTGGTTACCGTACTGGTTGTGGTGGCGTCGGAGCGGACCGAAGCCGGCTGTCTTTCCTGACCGGCACTGTATGCTTCAGAGATCGCCGGCAGAAGTCAGAGATGTCCGGCGGGTGTCAGGTTGAATTCCGACGCATCCGGCAGCCGTTCACTGCCGTGAACCACGCGACCATGTTCAGCAACGCGGTACAGGACGCGAGTAATGCGAAAGCCGAGCGACTGATAAAGCGATACGGCAATATTGTTGATCGCCGTCACTTCAAGCGTGGCTTTGTTCAGCCCGCTTTCCCAGAAACCCTGCAATGATTTCAGCACGATGGCCCGGCCAAGGCCCTGACCACGATGCTCCGGCACGATACCAACATTCTGAATGGCCCCGATCCCGCCGATACGACCGATTCCCTGGATCGTTCCACAATCATCAGCCGGCCAGGTGGCTTCGGGCTGGAAGGCCACCATCCACGTAGCCGCCGCACAGAATCTGGGCTGATTGCCGATTTCTGTAATCAGCCGACGACAGCCTTCAATCTGCCGCAGACATTCGAAGACGCGTCCGTCCAGATCATTGCGAAATGACCGCCACTTGACCTGAGCATGTCGTTCGCTCAGCAGCGGACGCCATGGTATCCAGCGGTAACCGTCCGGCAATTCCGCCTCAGGCAGGTCAGTCGCCCTGAGATCCAGCTCCATTCGAAAGCGTTTGAAGCGTTCGTCAGACATTGCCGGTTTCCGCAGACCAGTGAATTATCAACCGGTATTGGAATCAGAGACCCCCTGTCATTGCAAGTCACAGTTCCCGGTTTTGCCCGATCCGGGCGGCAGCCGGCCGGATCACCGGCAGGGTGTCCGGCCCGGTTCACCCCTGCCGATTCACGACGAGCAACGATTTTTCAACCACGCAGGCCCTGTTTCCCACCTCGACCCTCGCCGCTGCTGATGCTTCCAACGCTTTCGACGCTGCCGCCGTTGCCGGCTCCACCGATGTTGCCGGACCGTCCTGTCCTGCCTGAAACGGCGCAATCACCTGGTTGTTTTCCGTGCCCGTTTTTTCCCACCGGCCGAATCAGCTAAAATCAGGGTCACTGATGAAAGAGTTCACCGGTCAGACCATTAACGGGACGGCTGTCGTTTGAGATGAACAGTCGGTTCCTGTCGCTGGCGACCCACTGTATCGTGGACCGCAGCATTTTCTGAATCAATATCTGCAACAGGCCGGGGTACAGGGGTCCCGGCAGGCAGACGACACCAACGAGACCGGAATCGGCTTCGAATGTTTGGCAATCAGACACTGGTGGTCCTGGCAGGAACGCTGTTTCTGGGGATCACCGCAGGGATCGTGGGCACATTCGCCGTGCTGCGGCGGCGAGCACTGATGGGCGACGTCATCGCCCACTCGGCGCTGCCCGGTCTGTGCCTGGCGTTCCTGCTGTTTCATTCTCGATCGGTCCTGATTCTGCTGCCGGGCGCGCTGGCCAGCGGCCTGCTGGGCGCCATCACCGTTTCGCTGCTGAAACGGTTCACGGCCCTGAGGGATGATGCAGTTCAGGGAATTGTTCTGAGTGTCTTCTACGGCGCCGGCATCGCGCTGACTCGGTTCATTCAGAATCGCTATCGTAACGAATCCGGAGCCGACCTGGAAACATTCATCATCGGCCGCGCGGCCACCATGCTGCGTGCCGATGTGTATCAGATTGTGGTGGTCGCCGCGGTGACCGCGACCATCGTGATGCTGTTTTACAAGGAACTGAAACTGCTCAGTTTTGACGAACAGTTCTGTCATGTTCAGGGCTGGTCAGCCGCCGGCCTGGACATTCTGCTGATGGTGCTGACGGCCGTCACCGTGGTGGTCGGCCTTCCGGCGGTGGGCGTTGTGCTGACAGCAGCGCTGCTGATCATTCCTCCGGCCGCCGCGAGATTCTGGACGGATCGGCTGTCACGCATGATGATCATTGCCAGCGTGATCGGCGGCGTTTCCGGCGTCACGGGAACGCTGCTGAGCGCCCGGTTCGCCGGACTGCCGACGGGACCGCTGATCGTGCTGACGTCCACGCTGATCTTCATTCTGTCGTGGCTGGTGGCACCCCATCGCGGAATTCTGTGGAAGTCCGGCCATCTGAATGACCTGATTCCGGACGACGGTCTTACGAACGCGGAAGGTCAGCGATGATCGAATTCTGCCACCGCGGAACCGCGGCACTGCTGGCGGCCCGGCCAGCCATTCCCCTGCAGCAGCAGACGGATCAGCTTGCCGAACTGCTGCAGCTGCCTGCCACGGATGTCCAGAATGCATTCTGGACCATCATCGTCGGCGCGGTCTGCGCGACCTGCTGCTCGCTGGTGGGCTGTTTTCTGCTGCTGCGTCGCATGAGTCTGCTGGGTGATGCCCTGAGTCATTCGGTGCTGGCCGGGATCGCTGGCATTTATCTGCTGACCGGCCGTATCGACCCGATTCCGATGTTGCTCGGCGCGCTGGCGGCCGGTGTGCTGACCGCCGTGCTGACTCAGTTCGTTCACCGCAATGCGGCGGTGCCGGAGGATTCCAGCATCGGCATCGTGTTTACATCTCTGTTCGCCTTCGGTGTGGTCGTCGTTTCACAGGCCCGCCACGTACACCTGGATCTGGACTGTGTGCTGTTCGGCGACCTGTCCTTTGCCGGCGTCAACCTGTATCCGACCTTCGGCCGCCTGCTGCCTGAATCATTTCGCACCCTGATTCCGGCACTGATCATCACGCTGGTGTTTCTGGCAATATTCTGGAAGGAACTGTGTCTGAGTTCGTTTGACCCGACGCTGGCCGTCACGCTCGGCTTCAGCGCCGGCATCATGCACTATGCGCTCACGACCGTTGTCGCCATCGTGACGGTTTCGGCCATGGAAGTCGTGGGACTGCTGGTGGTGGCCATGCTGATCGTGCCTCCGGCGATTGCGCGATTACTGACAGACCGGCTGTCCACAATGCTGTGGCTGTCATGCGGCATCGGCACCTGCTGTACCACCGTCGGTTATCTGGCGGCCGTACGCTGGAATTCCTCTGCCGCCGGCCTGTCGGCGGTTGTGGGCGGCATCCTGCTGCTGACAGCAATCGTACTGTCGCCCCGACACGGGATGGTCGAACGAGCGATCCGTACCGTGCGGCTGCGGATTCGGATCTGTGCCGAAGACGTACTGGCGGGCCTGTTTCGCCAGCAGGAACGTTCAGCTGCTGCAGACGCCGTCACCGTCAGCACCGTGGATAAATGTCATGCACTGGCGGGCAACGGTCTGCTGGCGGGAGCCGCGATCCGCTGGCTGACCACACGTAATCTGCTGCAGAAGAACGGTGCGACGATGTTTCTGACCGACTCCGGTCTCAGGTACGCACAGTCGCTGGTGCGATCTCATCGACTCTGGGAAGCCTATCTGCAGGAAAACTTCGATCTTCCGCCGGATCACCTGCACGATCCCGCTGAGGCTATGGAACATTTTATCGGGCCGGGAATGCAGCAGCGGATCACCGAGGAACTGGACGCTCCGGAAGCCGACCCGCATGGCCGGACCATTCCCGGCGCGTGATTTTCGACGCGTGATTCCCGGCACACGGGGCGCATCGGAAACTCAGTTGCGCGCCATGGCTCAGTTGCGCGTCATGGTTTCATCCAGATTCAGCAACGCTCGAGCCACCGTCGTCCAGGTCGCATGTTCGACCGGATCCAGCTTCCCGTCGCGCGGGGCAAGGCCGACTTCAACCGCCGCGCGAGCCTGTTCGGGATGAGCTCGATAATAATCGTCGGCCTCGCGGACCAGCGACTGCAGGATCCGCATTTCATCCGCGTCCGGCCGCCGTGACGTGGCCAGCCGCATCGCCCGGTTCAGTCGACGTTCATCCGACTCACCCGGCATTTCCAGCAGGATCCGACCGGCAAAGGCCCGCGCCGCTTCCGCAAAGGTCGGATCATTCAGCAGCGTCAGAGCTGCCAGCGGCGTGTTGCTGAGTGGCCGTTCCGCCGTACATTCTTCCCGACTGGGCGCATCAAAGGCCTTCAGCATGGGGTGCAGAAACTGCCGCTGCCAGTGCACGTAGACACCGCGGCGCCACTGTCGTTCATCGGTGTGATGAGCATACTTTCGCTGCGGAAAGTTGAGGTGCCGATAGTAGTCGACCGGCTGGTAGGGCTTCACGCTGGGGCCGCCAACCTGCTCGATCAGCAGGCCTGACACCTTCAGCGCAGTGTCTCGAATCATTTCGGCCGGCAGTCGGTACGTCGACTGTCGGGCGTACAGTACATTTTTCGGATCCTTCCGCCGGAGTTCGTCCGTCCACTGAGATGACTGCCGATAAGTACGGCTGGTCACGATCAGCTTCAGCAGGTGCCGCATGTTCCAGTCGCTGCGCACGAATTCCAGCGCCAGCTGATCCAGCAGTTCAGGATGCTCGGGCGCAACTCCCTGACCACCAAAGTCATCCAGCACCGAAGCGATGCCGCTGCCGAACATCAGATACCAGAATCGATTGGCAAAAACGCGGGCCGTCAGCAGTCCCGATCCATCCGCCGGATCGCACAGCCAGTTTGCCAGATCCAGCCGCGTCGCACGCGGTCCTTCGACCCCGTCGATTGACCCCAGAAACTCGGGAACCGCCGGAGTCACCAGCGGACCACTGTCGTCCAGCCAGTTGCCCCGGGGCAGCAGACGCATGGGACGCGGGTCTTTGGCCACACTGATCATGGTCAGTCGAGCGGCATTCTGCAGATCATCGATGGCGAAGGTCAGCTGCTTCTTCTTTTCCAGCAGACCCGCATCCGCCGGATCGGCGTTCAGCTGCTCGGTTACCCTGCTGAGCTGCTGCTGCAGCCGTTCCAGTTCTGCTCGCTCCCGCCGGGTGTGCACCCGGATTTCCGGAGGACGTCTGGTCGGCAGCGCATTCGATCCGACTCGGAAGTGCTGGTCTTCGTCCAGATCCGCGAAGAAGGCCGCCAGCGAATAAAAATCTTTTGCGGTATAGGGGTCGTACTTGTGATCGTGGCACTGAGCACAACCGACGGTGGCTCCCATCCAGACAGCGGAAACATTTCGGACGCGGTCGGCGGCGTAGATGGCCAGGTATTCCTTTGGCTGAACGCCTCCTTCATGAGACGTCTGCAGCAACCGGTTGTAACCGGACGCGATCTTCTGATCGACCGTACTGTTCGGCAGCAGATCCCCGGCCAGCTGTTCCCGGGTGAACTGATCAAACGGCATGTTCAGAGCAAACGCGTCAATCACCCAGTCTCGATACGGGGAAATATTGTGGTCCTGATCGCCGTGATAACCGACCGTGTCGGCAAAGCGGACAAGGTCCAGCCAGTACACCGCCATCCGTTCTGCATGAGCATCAGAGCTGAGCAGCTGATTGACCAGCTGTTCGTAGGCAGCATCGGTGGGCTCCGCCGCAAACCGGTCAACGACTTCGGGGTCCGGCGGAAGCCCGGTCAGATCAAAATAGAGCCGTCGGACCAGCACAACCGGATCCGCGTCGGCCGACGGCTGCAGCTGTTCTGATTCCAGCCGGGCCAGGATGAAGGCGTCGATCCAGTTTCGCGGCCATGAACTTTGTTTCACATTGGGAGCCGGACGATTCTGCGGCGCGACGTACGCCCAGTGCGCCTGGGTTTCCGCCCCCGCTTCGATCCAGCGTCGCAGGATGTCTGTTTCTTCGGCCGTCAGCGCTTTCCCCAGATGTGCCGGAGGCATGACAAGATCGGGATCACTGCTGGTGATACGGTTCAGCAACTCACTTTTCTGAGGTTTGCCGGGGACCACCACCTGATACCCATCTCGGTCCGCCGTGTAACTCTCGAACTGATCCAGCCGCAGATCCGCCTCCCGATGGGTGGCATCCGGACCGTGACAGGCGAAACAGCGGTCTGAAAGCAGAGGACGCACCTGTCGATTAAAATCAGGCGGCTCAGCCGCCGCCGCGGTCAGCGCAGGGCAGCCAAGCAGCAGGACGACCACACTCGACCGCAGCCATGAAAGCCCGGCCGCGGCCTTGGCCGCGGAAAAAGATGGTGGATTTGTGTTGAGGCTGCCAGAAAACATTGAAATCCTCATTCTTTTTCAGTCATCCGCCAGAAAATTGCCGGTCTGAGTCAACACCCTGATTCCGTGGAAAATCAGCTTTTTTCCGGGGCAGGGCACGTCCGGAAGGACATCGTGCTGAGCCATCTTGCCGAAGATGGCTGATTTTGGGATTATCCGCCCTTCGTGCTCGCCAATTGTCGTTGCCGCAGCAGGCACAGGCAATCATCCTCCCTGGCTGAACGGACCACCCGGCCCCATCCTTCTGCCTGCGATTCCTGCCATCGTGCTATTGAAGTGACTTTGCGTATCCGGGGCAACCCGAGGCCCCTCGGCATTCTATCCTTCGCGTTCCACCAGACCCAACATCTGTCCGCTGAACGGACCTTCGCCTTACGCCGCGGCTGAGCCGCCTCACATCCTTTGACCAGTATCTACCACAACCTTCGATCGTTTCAGCAGACTGCCTGCCGCTTCGCGCTGTGGGTCGTGGTGTTGCCTGCTGTGGTGATCGGATGCAAAAGTCCGGCACAGCGGACGTTCACGGTGGAACGCCCCGTACGTCACAGTACGCAGGGGCAGGGCTTTGTCATTCAAAGCAATTTTTCGATCGGCGACAATTCACCGCTGGTCAGGGAACTGAACGCCCTGAAAGCGGAGGTCACTCGCACGCTGCAGCTGCCGAAGCAGCGTGATTCCGTTGTGTTGTATCTGTTTTCAGATGAAGAATCGTATCGCCGCTACATGCATACGACATGGCCCAACCTGCCGCCACGTCGGGCCTATTTTGTGGGCACCAGCCGGGAGCTGGCCGTTTATTCTTTTCAGAGCCCGAATGTTCAGGAAGACCTGCGGCACGAATTCACTCATGGTCTGCTGCACGCGACACTTAGTTCCGTTCCGCTGTGGCTGGACGAAGGACTGGCAGAATATTTTGAAGTGCGCGGCCCGGAAACCGGCGCCCCCCATCAGACTCACCTGAAACAGCTGCAGAATGCCCGCGCCGAAGGCTGGAATCCGTCGCTGTATCAGCTGGAACAGCTGCACGATTTTCAGAAGATGACGCAGCGCGACTATGCCGAATCATGGGGCTGGGTTCACTATATGCTGCAGAGCGACGACAACGGACGACAGGCACTGCTGAATTACATCGCGGACCTGCAGTCGAAGACCATTCCCGCACCGTTCATGCCTCAGCTGGAGAAAGCCAGTCCGGGCTATTACAACGGTATGATCAGCCACGTTTCCAGTATGGCTCATGGAATCGCCCTCGCCAGTCACCGCCAGTGAGCCGGTGATCCCCATGATCTGCCGAGGCCACCGGAACCCTGTCGAGCTGCCGTACAGCCCAGGTGATTCATGTATGACGTGATTGTGATCGGGACCGGCGGGGTCGGCAGTGCCGCGCTTTGCGAACTTGCCGGTCGCGGGCTGCGCGTGCTCGGGCTGGACCGTTTTCCACCGGGCCATCAGCGCGGCAGTTCTCACGGACAGACCCGCATCATTCGGCGGTCCTATTTCGAACACCCGGACTATGTGCCGCTGCTGAACATGGCCTGGGACCTGTGGGACGAACTGTGTGCCCGGCGTGACACGGCTCTGCTGCAGCGCACCGGGCTTGTGTATTTCGGACCGCCGCAAAGCCCGGTGATCACCGGTGTGATCGAAAGCGCTGCACAACATCATCTGAAGGTGGACGTACTGGAACACAAGGAATCTGCCGTTCAGTTTCCGGCGTTCGTCGTTCCGGACGAGGCAACTGTGCTGTTCGAATCTGAGGCGGGCTATCTGTTTGTTGAAGAATGCGTCACCGCGTTTATTGACGATGCCATACAACAGAAGGCTGAAATCAAATCAGACGCAACCGTGCTCAGCTGGTCGTCGCATGGCAGCCACGTGAGCGTCGACACGGACGGCGGACGCTACGAAGCTGCCCGGCTGGTCGTCACAGCCGGAGCCTGGTCCCGCAGTCTGCTGGCCGAACTGGATATTCCTCTGCAGGTCGTCCGAAAACATCTGCACTGGTACACCACCCGGGATCGACACTGCCAGCAGGCCCGGGGCTGTCCCTGTTTTTTCTACGCGGCCATGAACGGCTATTTCTACGGCTTTCCTGACTTCGGACATGGCCTCAAAGTGGCGGAACACAGCGGGGGACAGCCGATCGATGACCCGTTGCGGGACGACCACCACGAAGAATCAGCCGACACCGAAAGAATCGGATCCTTTCTGCAGCAGTATCTGCCCGGTGTTGATCAGCAACGTCTGCGGCACGACGTGTGTTTCTACACGATGACGCCGGACGAACATTTCATCATTGATCGTCATCCGGAACACCCGAACGTCGTCTTCGCGGCTGGCCTGTCCGGTCATGGCTTCAAGTTCGCCTCCGCCATCGGACGTATGCTGACGGAACTGGCCGTCGATGGCCGGACCAGCGTTCCGCTTGATTTTCTGAGCCTGCAACGCGCGGGTCTGCTGCGGTGACAGACCGCGGCGTTCCAGGAATCGGAGCTGGTCCGACACGACGCGTGCTGCGGTTAGAAACGTTCCAGCAATCACTGACTGGCTGGTCGCCTTTCGCTCCGCGACAGGGCGCTCTTTCGCGGAGCGAAAGGCGACCAGCAATTGACCGGACATTCCTTACTGAAGCCGGTCGTACAGTTCCAGATGCCGACGAACCAGCTGCTCGACGCTGTGGACCGTACGCACGTGCTCGGCAGCAGCCGTAGCCAGTCGGTCTGCCAGACCCTGCTCCTGCAGAAGTCGCACGGCAGCGCGTCCCAGAGCCACACTGTCCCCCAGCGGTACAACCAGTCCCGTTGTCTCGTGCGTTACCAGTTCCAGATTGCTGGAAATATCGCTCACGATCACCGGTACTTCAGCCAGCATGGCTTCCATCAGGCTGTTGGACATCCCTTCAAAGGCACTGGGCAGACAGAAGGCGTTGAACTGCGGAATAATGTGCGACGCATCCTGTCGATGCCCGGTAAAGAACACGCGATCCCGGCATCCGACACTGCGAGCGAATTCGGCCAGCTGATGGCGGTCCGGCCCGTCACCGACCAGTACCAGCGCGGCGTCTTCCACCACCTGATGCAGCAGGTGAAATGCCCAGACCAGATCAATCAGGCGTTTCTGCGGTGCCAGTCGACCGACAAAACCCAGGATGGGCGTCTTCGCCGGCAGACCAAGCTCGGTTCGCAGGTCATGGCGGCCGGCGTCATTGTCCTCCACAGCGGACAGGCCGTTCGGAATCACTGAAATTTTCTGTGCGTCGACGCCGACGACCGTCCGATAGAACTCAGCCACGCTTTCAGAATTCGCCGTCATGTGGTCCATGCGGCGACTCAGCCACCGGTCAAGCTTCAGCTGCCACCCGCTTTTCCAGGAATCGACGCAGCGTTCTGACACGACAATTCGAGTACCCGTCGGGCAGACACCGGGCAGCCTCACATAGGCGTTTGCAGAAAACAGAAAAGACTGCACCAGGTTTGGCCGTCGGTGATGCAGCCGTCGTCGCAGTCGGACAAAGGTGAGCGGATCAAACCGAAACCGCTTTTGCAGAATATGCACCGGCACGTTCGCGTCGCGCAGCGGCGTTTCAAAATACCCACCTCGATTCAGCGCAATGACGTCCACATCCATGCCCTCACCTGCAAGGCGAATCGCCAGCAGCGTCAGTTGCCGCTCAGCACCGGACTGATCCAGCGTGGGGATGACAAACGAAATACGAATCGGAAAAGCTCGTGCTTGAAAACGCGGCGAGATACAGGTTTTGGGCGGCAGGAAGATAGCCTGCAACAGATTCTTCGTACAACCCACGCCGTCGCTGGCGGCGCCGGGCGCAGAATCCGGCAGAGAACCGGGGCGGTCGAGACCAGTCCCCGTTCAGGAGCGTCCGGTCAATTATTGTCGCCCTTCGCTTCGCGAAAGAGGGTCCTTTCGCGGAGCGAAAGGCGACCAACCAGTCAGTTATTGATCGAACGTTTCTTAGTCCGCTGGCCACCGATTCGGCGCATAAAAAAACCGGGCTTTCGCCCGGCGAGTTTGGGTTACCTGACAACCATTGGGGGGGGTAGAGAACCTTTTATTTCTGGTGTCAGGCTGGGTCTGCAGGAAACGAGAGCAGCGCACGTGCCAAAGCTTCAAACAAACCACAACAATTGCCACAAACCACTTGCCCAAAACAACTTACACCGCAACAAGCGTCCAGAATCCGGCCTTCCTGTTATGCGGGCGGGTTGCATCCAGGCCACTGTCTGCTGGCGATTGACCGATTTACAGACGTATGGCTAAGAAAAAGTCGGTGAAGCGGTCGTCGGGGAGAAAATGGCACAAGCCGACCGTCGGCACCACATGACGTTACAATCACACTGGTCGTCACGGCCGAATAATGCGGAATCCGACATCGCCCGTTCGGCTGTTGCCAGCACAATAAACGTGTAAGAATCGTTGCCGGTCATGCATCGGCGGCATGATTCAGGGTGCCGATCAGGGAAAGACCGCGTGTCGGGCGAAGTGAATCAGAGATGCAGCCGGGGCCATCTGATTGGCTGTCGTTGACGCCAGATCTGAGCAAAAACAAACAATTCACGGAAAGATCAAAGCCCTGGCTCATCAAATCCGATCTGAATTGGCATCGATTCGGTTGACGACGGCGACGTTTCGTCGATAATCACCATCGCCCCGCTGGCACCCACCAGTGGAAAACAATCAGATCTTCGTTTTACCTGCTAAAACGATACACATGCGGATGTAGCTCAGTGGTAGAGCACCACGTTGCCAACGTGGCTGTCGAGGGTTCGACTCCCTTCATCCGCTCTTTTTTTTTGGCCTGACGCTGCCACGCCAGTGCAACGACGGGACGGCCTGAGCATTTCCCGTTGTGGGAAATCGCTGTTTCGTTTTCAGATGGCTGAAGAGCAAGCAACGGTACTGAAGGACAAGAAATGAGTAACGGTGGCGAAGAAGAAGTCACTTCGGAAGGCGAGATGACTGCCGTCGAAACAGCTCCGGAGGAATTGTCATCGGAAGAATCCGACCGGCTGAACCTGACCGTTGAGATCAAGCCGATCGGTCCGTGCCGCAAGCATGTGGCGGTGACTGTCCCGGAAGCAGACATCGAAATGCTGCGCAACGCGTCTCTGGACGAGTTTGCAGAGCAGGCAGAAGTCCCCGGGTTTCGGGTTGGCCGCGTTCCACGATCACTGCTGCAGAAGCGATTCAAGAGCGAACTCGCGGATCAGGTGAAGCAGAAAGTGCTGCTGCAGAGTCTGGAACAGATGTCCGACGACAACGACATCGATCCGATTAATCAGCCGGATATCGATGTTGAAAGCCTGGACATTCCGGACAGCGGCGACTTCCGTTACGAATTCGACGTTGAAGTGCGTCCGGAGTTCGAAATTCCGGATTACAAGGGCTTTCAGATCGACCGTCCGTCCGGCGAAATGTCGGACGAGGAATTCGAAGCGTTTAAGGAAGAGTTTCTGGATTCCTATTCAACGCCGGTGAAGGTCGACCGCGTTGCCGCGACCGGTGACTCGCTGCTGTGCGATATTCTGTTTACACATGACGGCAAAGAGATTCGCGAAAGCCACGGCATTGCCCTGCGGGTTCGACCGACACTTCGTTTTCAGGATGCGGCGCTGGAAGGTTTTGACAAACTGATGGAAGGTGTCGCGGCTGACGAAACCCGTACTGCCGAGGTCACCATTTCTGTGCAGTCGCCGGTGGTTGAAATGCGGGGCGAAAAAGTCACCGCCACCTTCACGATCCGCGAAGTCCGCGCCAACGAACGGCCGGAACTGGACAAGGAATTCCTGGATCAGTTCAACTGTGATTCAGAAGCGGACCTGGACGGACGCATCCGTGATTCGCTGCAGCGTCAGGTCGAATTTCACCAGCGTCAGACGGCCCGGGAACAGGTACTGGCAAAGATCACAGAATCTGCCGACTGGGATCTTCCCGAATCACTGGTGAAGCAGCAGACGGAAAACGCGCTGCGGCGTGAGGTTCTGGAAATGTCTCAGGCCGGCTTCACACGGGAACAGATTTCTGCTCGTGAAAACGAAATTCGCCAGAACGCGATTGAAAACACGCGTGTGGCACTGAAGGAACACTTTGTTCTGGACCGGATCGCGACCCGGGAAGGCATCGAGTGCGAGCCTTCGGACATCGATGCCGAACTGCTGATGATGTCGCTGCAGAGCGGTGAGCCGCTGCGACGCATCCGAGCTCGCATGGTCAAGTCCGGCATGCTCGACAACATGGAAGCCCAGCTGCGGGAACGCAAAGCCGTGGACTTTATCCTGGAGCACGCATCCTTCAACGACGTGGAGCGCAAGCCGCTGGCAGAAAACCTGACCACGGCAGCCTCATTTGCCATCTGCGGCAACATGACATCCAGTCTGATCGATGACACGACAGAAGAATAGAGTGCGCGGGGAGGCTGAAGATCCCCGTCGGAAATCCCTGACTGGTCACTCCACGGAAGAACAGGAAATATCAATGACGGATCTGCGTTCTGATTACGTACCCATGGCGGCTCGGGAATACGCAGCACAGCGACAGATGACTGTCGGCGATCTGCTGCTGGACAACCGGATTATCTTTCTGGACGGCCCGATCCATGATGGCAGCGCCAATCTGATCGTGATGAAGATGCTGTTTCTGCAGTCAGAAAACCGGCATCAGGATATCCACCTGTATGTCAATTCGCCTGGTGGCTCAGTGACAGCCACACTGGCGATTTATGACATCATGCAGTTTATCGAATGTGATGTGGCCACCTACTGCGTCGGCCTCGCGGCCAGCGGTGGAGCGATCCTGGTGGCAGGCGGAACGGCCGGCAAGCGGTTCGCCCTGAAGCATTCAAAGATGATGATTCATCAGCCTCACGGACAGGTCGGCGGACAGGTCTCTGATATTGAGATCCAGGCGAAGGACATCATTGAAACCCGTGAGCTGCTGAATGAAATGCTGGCCAGCCATACCGGCCAGCCGGTTGAACGTATTGCCAAAGATACGCAGCGAGATCATTACCTTTCCGCGCTGCAGTCCAAAGAATATGGCCTCGTCGACGAAGTCCTGGACAAGGCCGCCAAGGCAAAGAAGTAGCCGCGTTCGTCGGTTCAGATTTCACACTTCCTGTCGGACGGATTCCAACATGACAGTCCTGGTCCCCTACGTTGTTGAAAAAAACGGGCGTGACGAACGCGCGATGGATATCTACAGCCGCCTGCTGAAGGATCGCATTGTGATTCTTGGCAGCGGCGTCAACGACGAAGTATCCAACAGCATCGTCGCCCAGCTGCTGTTTCTGCAGTTCGACGACCCCAAGGCGGATATCCACTTCTACATCAACTCACCCGGCGGCTCCATCACCGCCGGGATGGCCATCTATGACACCATGCAGTACATCAGCTGCGACGTCGCCACCTACTGCATCGGCCAGGCAGCCAGCATGGGAGCCGTTCTGCTGACCGCCGGCGCCAAAGGCAAGCGACACGCACTGCCCAATGCTCGCATCATGATTCATCAGCCGCTGGCCGGATACGAAGGCACCGCCACCGAGCTGGAAATTCACTACAAGGAAGTGCTGCGGATCAAAAAGCGAATGAATGAAATCCTGCTGAAGCACACCGGACATACGCTGGAAAAGATTGAGGAAGACACAGACCGCGATAACTTCATGACGGCAGAAGAAGCTCGCGAATATAACCTGATCGATTCCGTGCTGGAGAAACTGGAATAGCGGCCGCATCCCGCCGGAGATGACGCCCACCCAAGATTCAGCCCGAGTCCGCCACGACTCGGGCTTTTTTTATCAGAACCAGAACGCTTCCGACTGAAATGGCCGAGTCCGCTATGCCACTGTCCGAACTGCAGGTGCCATCCTCCGCTCAGGGTGGCATCATCACGATCGGCAACTTCGATGGAGTCCATCGAGGGCATCAGGCTATGCTGGCCAGTCTGCGTACGGCAGCAGGGCAGGGCGGATTTCCGGCAGTCGCCCTGACTTTCGACCCGCATCCGGTCACCGTTCTGAACCCTGAAATCCGGCTGCCGCGACTGACCTCCATTCAGACTCGAACAAGACTGCTGAAGAAATTCGGGGCCGATGAAGTCGTCGTGCTGCCGGTCAATCGGCAGCTGCTGGACATGAACCCCGAAGACTTCTTCCACCGTGTGGTTTGCGACCAGCTGTCGGCCGCGGGGATGTTTGAGGGCCCGGATTTCCGATTCGGAAAAGACCGCCGGGGCGATGTGGACGTCCTGAGACACCTGTGTGCGGAACGCGGAATGACGCTTTTTGTGCAGCAGGCAGTCCGGGCTGGCGAGGATATGATTTCCTCAACCAGAATTCGCCGGATGATGGAATCGGCAGACTTCAACGGCGCCGTGGAACTTCTTGGACATCCGTACACCATCTCCGGCCTTGTCGAGAAAGGTTCAGCACGCGGACGAACCATTGGCTTTCCGACCGCCAATCTTTCGGCTTTTGAATGTCTGCTGCCGGCGGACGGCGTGTATGCGGCGCGCTGCTGTCTGGATGGAAGGGACTATGCCGCGGCCTTGAACATCGGAGCCAACCCGACGTTTCGAGAAGGATCACGGAAGGTGGAGTGCCATATTGCGGGATTTTCTGGCGATCTCTACGGACGCCGCCTGAATGTGGACATCCTGCGACGACTTCGGAAGCTGCGGCGTTTTGAAGGCGAGCAGGCGTTGAAGGAGGCGATTGAACGGGACGTTTCGATGTGCCGCGACATTTTCCGGGACGCCCAGGAGTAGGGAAGTCCCGCAATTTCTGCCGAAACGATTCGCAGGTGAAAAAAAGAGGTCCGGTCTCTCCCCTCGCGGGCGATTCCGATGTTGACCTGCTCTTTTTCGTTCACCCCGGCCAAGTGGCGTTCGTTCCGGCTGCGTGATTTCTAACCCATCCACAATATTTCGCACTGATCCTGTCCTGCGAGCCATTTGTCTGGCCTGCAGCGACGCATGGTGCTTTGCGCCAGTGGACTACGAGGTGATCACGCAATGTTCGCGGCAGTTCCTGAAATTGTTCGGTGTATCGGCGATGGTGCCGGCGGAATCCGGGGTGGCGATTCCGGTCGCCAGTGACGGCTTCCGCCGCGGCTGCAGGCAGCTGGGTCTGCCGGAAGACTGGCTTGAGCAGCGATTATTGCGCGCTCCGCCGCCCGGCGATTCGGACCGACCCGCAGTGACGGAAGAATTCTCTAATCTTGCCGTTTCGCGCCGCATCGTGCTGGATGAGACCGGTCGTCCGACCGGGCGAATGCTGGTATTTCATCAGCATTCCGTGATTCCAAGAGCGGTGTGGCTCAGAGCACTGGCGGCCCGACAGGATCTGGCCGCGCTGTCACCTCGGGAGACCGAGATCCTGAAACTCGTCGCCAGCGGACTCACCAACAAAGCGGTGGCTCGCGAGGCCGGGATCAGTGAAAAGACGGTCGAAAAGCACCGGGCGAACATCATGCGAAAACTGGGATCGCGCAGTGTTGTGGATCTGATTCGCCGCGTGACTGAGGCTGCTCTGGTGACAGATCAGGCTCAGAACCCGCTCCCGTCCTCGAATATAGTCTGAGCCGTTCCAGCCGTTCACCGGTGAACCGCAGCCTTCCTGGCAGTCTGAAGGGGAAACCCGCGTAGTTCGACCGTGGGCAGTGTTCGCCCCTATTTTTCGTTCAGACGGCAGGAGTAGCTGGTGTCACTTCCATATTTCTTGGTAGGCTCTCAGGCAGGTTGCAGCGAACGTCGCTGAACCGAGATGGATTTCCGCCCGTGACGGGCAACAGGGTAAACGGTGGCAGCACATTCTTTCCAGAGCTCAACAGCCGCCGTTGGCCTGTCGGCGGTGATTGATGTTTTCGACCAGAACCACCTGTTCGACGAAGTCGACAACCCTGCGGTCCTGCAGCTGTCGCGGCTGGGTGGACAGCCCGGGTTTGCCAGCACCCGCGCCATTGAAAAGTCGACAGGAATCCGGCTCCGCCGCGTCCTGAAGGCCGATGTCACACCACTGGACGTCGCCATCGCTGCCTGCCACCGCCTGCAACAGGTGACGGAAACTCAGCTGGGTGATTTTGAACAGATCCTGCTGTGTCATTCGCATACCGATCCGCTGGCCTGCGACCGACTGGCTTCAGAAATTACATCTGAGCTCGGGTTGCCGGAACACAGCATTCGAAGCTTCAACCATGGCTGCACCGGTTTTCTGAAGCTGCTGACAGAAGGAGCCCAGCTGCTGGAAGGACGCGACCAGGGCATCAGGATCGCGCTGCTGTCCGTGGAAACTCCCGAGTTCTGGCATGACGCGGCGGACCGACTGTTCTGCGGCATCGTATCGGCGGGAGCATCGGCCGCCGTGGTGGAAGTCGGACGCGGACTGCCGCTGCACACCATACACAGTAATGACTTTTCCGTGCCGGACGAACGCCGCCCCAACCCCGACCCGCTGTTCCGGAAGGAAACCACTGATGTCTACGACTTTCAGGGACAGCCGTGTCATCGCTCGATCATGCGGATGAATGCGGAGCCCGTTTTTCTGAACGGCATTGAACTGATGCTGGAACACCTGCGGACCGCCCTGCTGTCGATCACCCCGACACCGGGACAGCGCGTCATCGTGGCTCCGCACCAGCCAAGCGGCAAGCTGCTGAAGGCCCTGGTCGCCGCAGCCCGCAATGAGTTTCCGAAGGTTGAATTCCTGAACAATCTGGAATATTACGGCAACACCATTTCCTCCTCCGTGCCCACACTGGTGTCCCGACTTACCGAGGTCCTGAATCGCAACGGACTGCAACCGCTGCGTGATGGTGATCACCTGATTCTGCTGGCCGCGGGGATCTGCATGGCCAACATGTCCGACCACATGTCTGCCGGGCACGCCTGCCTGCGTTGGCAGGACAACGCGCTGAACACCGCCGCCGGATCCACGTCCGAAAACGTGACGATCGCAGCGAGCCGCTAGCAGACCTCATGAGTGTGACAGCAGCCTAATCCGCGTCGCTCAGAATCATGATTTCCACCTTACGAAAATCGCAGGGGTGGCTTTCGGACTGAAGGGAAATTGTACCGCCGGTCAGCATCAGATTTCCGTCCCGGATCAGTCTTTTTGCCTCCTCATCGCGTTCGTCCAGCTGAGGCTGGTTGTATTCCAGCACGACTTTGCCGTCGATCACATGGCGAATTACCCTGTTACCACGGACCTCGACTTCGGCCGTCACCCATCTGTCCAGATGGTAGGTGTCAGAACTGGATGAAATGCAGTGCTGCTTCTTCAGCTGCCCGTCCATGACCACGTTCGTTCCGGGTGTGCACAGGTTCGATGTGGTACGAGGATCTGTGCCGTTTCCGGCCAGCAGCTGAACTTCAATGGACACCGGAAACTTCTGATCTTTGTCCATCGTTTCCGGCTTCTGGCCGTGCACCATGATACCGCTGTTGCGAAGGGCCCAGCCGGGACCTCCTTCGCACTGCTCACCGACAAAACGATACTCCACGCGCAGTCGGTAATCAGAGAATTCATCCTTGTAGAACAGGTGCCCGAATCGTTCGTCAAACTTATCGTACTGGTCGTAGCGGACTTTCAGCAGCCCGTCCTCGACGCGAAACGTATGGCCGGAGTTTTCCCCGACCTCAGAGAATCGAATCTTGGGTGTCCAGCCGGTCAGGTCCCGGCCGTTGAAGAGCTGGACCCATTTTCCCGTGGAATCATCTTCAGCGAAAGTTGCCGAAGAACAGCTAAGCAGCAGCGCCAGACAGACAGCAGAAATTCGCGTCATGAGATTCAATCCAATGCAGATGAGTGAATAAGAAAAGACGTCGGCGGCTCGGGCGGTACCCGCCGCCATGGAATCTAATGTCCGACACAGTACAGGTGCCGGAAGGTGCGCAGGTAAAGCCGGCCGTCGGCGACCGCCGGCGACGCGCGCATGCCGTCCGCCAGACGGTTAGCGGACACGACGTCGAACTTGTCTCCGGCTCGAAGAACCGTCACGTCACCTTCTTCATTGCAGAAGTACAGATAACCGTTGGCGGTGATCGGGGAAGCCACATGCATCCCGCCCACGCGGCCTTTCCAGATTTCTTCGCCGGTGGCCACATCCACGCAGATGGCGACTCCGGCATCCGTGATCATGTAGACACGTTCTTCCAGCAGCAGCGGCGCTGCCAGTCGTGAGTTTCCTTTGTCCCGGTCCCAGACAATGTGAGAATCCGTTACATCGCCGCGGGTGGTGGCGTCCAGTCGGACCGCCATCAGATTGGCCCCGCGAGAACCGGTATTCAGAACAACAAGTCCGTCACGGAACACGGGCGGCGCTGCCGCGTTGAAGTCCTGATGGCGAATTCCCCAGATCTCTGTACCCGTCAGCGCGTCGTAACCAAAAGCAGCTCGGGATCCCACAGACACGACCTGCGTGCGCCCGTCCACGTCGATCAGCCCGGGTGTGCTGTACGCCTTTCGCAGATCACCGTCTCGCCGGGGCTTTCCGTTTTCGTCCAGATCCCCATAGTCGGTGGAACGATCGGTCCGCCACACGGTTTCGCCGGTGTGCCTGTTCAGGGCCATCAGAAACTGAGCGTCGATACCGTCGAAGGTCAGGATCAGCAGGTCCTGAAACAGAATCGGTGAGGATCCCGGTCCTCGGTAATGCCGACACTTGATATCACGACGCTGCCAGACGATTTCCGCCGTGGAAGCATCCAGCCGGGCGGTACCGTAAGACCCGAAATGAACGTAGACCGCCTTGTCATCCAGAGCACACGAGGGAGACGCATAAGTATTGACATCATTGTCCAGCGGCTCCGGATTCTCGTTTTCAAACAGCAGCCGATGGTGCAGCACAGCCCCCGAGTCGGCATCGATGCCGTACACATACTGTCGCCGCCCGTCTTCCGTTGCCGCGGTCATCCAGACTTTGCCATTGCCGATCACCGGAGTGGAATGGCCGAAGCCTTCCCAGGGTGTCTTCCATCGAATGTTGCTGCCGGAAGCCTCGTCGAACTCTGTCGGCAGGTCCCGAGCGTCAGCAGCTGCCACATGTCCGTCCAGCGTCGGGCCACTGCGGAAAGGCCAGGGAAGCGACGTTTCTTCAGCCGGTGTTACAGAAGAAATTGCAAGTACCAGCAGCAGCGAGCCGATTGATACGGGCCGGCCGGACAGCAGGGGGTTCTGAAGCATGAGAAGACAGCCGGAAGGCGGATGGAAAACATCAGGAAGAAGACTTGTCAGTCCGTGGGACAGCATAACGAAGCGACCGCTGTAAGTCCTGCGAATTGACGCCGGTTCTGCGACTCCCGACGTTGTTGCCGTTCCCGACAGCTGGCGGTCCACCGGCTCAAAACGGTCAATCAGCACGGCCCCGACGCACCCGCTCGGACCGGCTCACTCGATTCAGACCGGCGGCTGAGCAGCGATGGCGTCAATCATGCCATCCCAGGTGTACACAGACGCTTCTGCGGCAACCACCAGGCCCGAGTCTCTGGCGGCGGCGGCGGTGACAGGACTGATCGCCACCAGACGGGTCCCCGATACGGCCGGGTCAATCCGGTGATCGCACAGGACCTGAGCAAATCGGCGGGCGATGGACGGACTGCTGAGTCCGACCCAGTCCAGCGAACCGTCCCGGAGGCGTCTGACGATTTCCGGGGCAGGTTCCTGGACATCGTCGTTGCGATAGACGACACATTCGGTCACCTTGGCACCGGCCTGTGTCAGTGTTTTCGGCAGCACGTCACGA
>JAVKCM010000301.1:0-20389 GCA_040222735.1 Fuerstiella sp.
CCCGCCGGGGCCGGACCACCGGGACGGCTGCTGATCTGTCCGGCAGCAGGATGTGCGGATCGCGCCGGTTGGGGCGAAGAACCGCCGGCCAGCCAGTTGGAATTGTTCGGTTTCATGCGTCTGCGCTGTTGTTCGTAATGCTGATCTGGTGTCCGCCTGCCCGGGCGATCGGGACCGCGCGGCTCAGACTGATTCAGCGTCGAAAGGCGGTGGAGTCGTCGGTGACGAAGAATTTGCCCTTGCGTGGGATTCCCACACCGTTCTTCCTAGCTCATGGATCCCCCGCAGGACGGAAAAAAGGAACACTTGAACCGGGTGAGCAACGAAAACCATTCAATCGCCACAGATGTGTCAAAACTGCCCCCCGGTCGCGGAATCTGCTGACCGGATTGTCTGCAACACTAGCTGACGCAGCCCGGGGCGGGCGGCCGCAAGTCTGACGCGAGCCTTAATTGCATCTGGTTGGTGACCAGATGCACCGACCGCCCGCTCTGGTGGCCATTCGGCAACACCGGAGCGAATCGAGTCCGCCCGCCGGACGCTCAGAAAACCCGGAATCGCCGCGAACCGGTGCGATTCTGCGGAATTGAAGGATCGGCCTGCTTCTGAACAGACGCGGAGGGCTGGTCGGCACGATTCCTCTCCTCTTGCAATCGATTCTTCACGAAGTAGAATCAAGGGATTGATTGATTCCTGGATTTGACTGTTCCCGCCCCTGAGACGGGCTCGCAGTACTCCCGGCGGCGATCTCTGACGATTGCTCCGGCATACACAGACCTTCCCTCCGAACCTTCCCACCTGTGGACGACGGCGACCCGCGCCGTTAACTTCTTTGACCTCCCACCAGACGGGCTGTGATGTTTACTGACCACATCACCCAGATCAGTCGTTTCCTGCGCATTCAGTGGATTCTTTCCGTGGCAGCTCTGCTGCTGACCGCCAGCGCTCGGGGCGATGACACCACCGATAACATCAGCTTTGTAAATGACATCGCTCCGGTGCTGACGAAGGCCGGCTGCAATACCGGCGTGTGCCATGCCAAGGCCGGCGGCGGTCAGCGCGGGTTTCAGCTGTCGCTGCTCGGTTTTGAACCCCAGGAAGACTACGAAAGCCTGGTCAGAGAAGGACGTGGGCGACGGTTGTTTATGGCCGTGCCTGAACAAAGCCTGGTGTTGCGAAAAGCATCCGGACAGACACCGCATGGCGGAGGCATCCGGCTGCCGGTTGAATCCCGCGGCTATCAGCTGATTCGGCAGTGGATTGAAGCCGGTACACCTTTTCGCGGTCAGGCAGATCCAGAGCTCGTGTCCGTTCGGGTCGAGCCGCAGCGGAGCGTCGTGGCGATGAACGGTCAGCAGCAGCTGACCGCCACGGCCGAGTACTCTGACGGCAGCACACGCGACGTGACTCAGCTGGCCCTGTACGAAACCAATGCAGAAGCAATGGCCTCAGTCAGTGAGTCCGGCCTGGTTCAGGTCCGCGACATTCCGGGCAAGGTCGCCGTGATGGTTCGATACCAGGGCAAGGCGGCAGCCTTTACAGCAGCCGTCCCGCTGGGAGCACCGGTGGAGACTCTGCCGCCGGCAAAGAACTTTGTTGATGAACTGGTGTTCGCCAACCTGAAGGAAATCGGTATTCCGCCGTCCCCCGTGTGCGATGATGCCACGTTTCTTCGCCGAGTCTCGCTGGATATTGCCGGGCGGCTGCCCACAACGGAAGAAACGCTGAGCTTCCTGTCCGACACGGACAGCGACAAGCGCGAACAGGTAATCGAAAGTCTGCTGCGGAGTCCCGGTTACGCCGACTTTTTCGCCAACAAGTGGACCACGCTGCTGAAGAATCGCCGGGACGATGCCAGCGATATCACATCAAACTTTGCGTTCCATGCGTGGATTCGCGACAGTCTGCTGTCCAATAAACCCTACGATCAGATCGTCCGCGAACTGCTGGCGGCTACCGGCACCGTCATCGGCAATCCGCCGGTCGCGTGGTACAAGCGAGTGAAGGAACCAAAAGAGCAGCTGGAAGATGTGGCTCAGCTGTTTCTGGGAGTCCGGCTGCAGTGTGCTCAGTGCCATCATCATCCGTTTGAACGCTGGAGCCAGGATGATTACTACAGCCTGGCCGCGTTCTTCAGTCAGGTCGGCCGAAAACCAACAGACACACGCGGCGAAGACCTTATCTTTCACAAGCGAGGTATCGCAACGGCCGTCAACATGAAAACCGGCGAGGCGCTGAAGCCCGCGGCCTTCGGTGACGATGTCGGTGAAATCGGTCCGGATCAGGATCCGCGTCTGCGACTGGCCGACTGGATGGCGGATCCGCAGAATCCGTTTTTCGCCAAAGCCGTGGTCAATCGCTACTGGAAGCATTTCTTCGGACGCGGACTGATCGAACCGGAAGACGATATTCGGGATACGAATCCTCCTTCCAATCCCGAACTGCTGGCCGCTCTGGAACAGCACTTTATCAGCAGCGGTTTCGATCTGAAGGAACTGATCCGTGTGATGACGCGAACCAGCGCCTACCAGCTGAGCGCCACACCAAACGAACACAATCTGGTGGACCGCCAGAACTATTCTCGCTATTACCCGCGGCGGCTGCAGGCCGAAGTGCTGCTGGACGCAATCGATGACCTGACCGGCTCAAAGACGACCTTTGCCAACCTGCCCCCGGGTACGCGCGCGGTCGCTCTGCCTGACAACAGTTACAACAGGGCTTCCGCCTTTCTGCGCGTGTTCGGACGTCCGGACAGCACCAGCGTGTGCGAATGCGAACGCGTGCAGTCGTCCAGCCTGGCTCAAAGCCTGCATCTGATCAATTCGTCAGAAATCCGGGGCAAGCTGGCGGCCGGCAACGGTCGGGCCCTGCGTCTGGCGGCCAGCGAGGCTCCGGTGGAACAACGAATTCGCGAACTGTATCTGACGGCATTTTCACGTGAACCACGGCCGGACGAACTGCAGACGGCCGTGGCTTACCTGAACGAACCGCTGCTGGATGCGGACGGAAAACCGATTGCAGCCGGGCAGGCCGCGAAGACGAATTTTCAGGATCTGATCTGGGCATTGATGAACTCGAAGGAATTTCTGTTCAATCACTGATGCAGAACATAAAGACGCCCGGCAGCGTTCAACAACGCGTCTGAATTCAGGAACATTCCATGAAGCGACATCTGATGAAGCAAACAACCATCTGGCTGGGGGCCGTGGCGCTGCTGACGTCAACCGCCGCCGCGCAGTCTGTCTGTCTGCCGGCGCCCCGACTGCTGACCACGATGCCTATGGGCGGACAGGTTGGCACGACGGTGGACGTGACGATCACCGGCGAAAACTTCGAAGCCGCAGATGAACTCAGCTTTTCCCACCCCGGTATTACCGCGGTTCCCCGCGTGGATGACCGGGGACTGCCGGTGCCCGGGCAGTTCACCGTCACCATTGCCGCTGACTGCCCGCCGGGGATCCATGAAGCGCGTGTGATGACGCGACTGGGTGTGTCGTCGTCCCGCGTGTTCAATGTTAGTCATCTGCCGGAGATCGTGCGAACAACACCCAACACGACGCTGGAAACAGCATTGCTGCTGCCGCTGAATTCAATCTGCAACGCCACGATGACCAGACAGCAGGTCGATTATTTTTCGTTCGACGCGAAACAGGGCCAGCGGATCATCGTTGACTGCGCCGCCAAAGGGATTGACTCGAAACTTCAGGCAGTTCTGATCGTGGCTGATGCCCGGGGCAACGATCTGCAGGTCGAGCGGGGCGGCGACGTGGTCGACTTCAGCGTCCCGCAGGACGGCCGCTATGTGGTCAAAGTGCACGACCTGACGTTCAGCGGCGGTCCGCACTATTTTTATCGACTGGCAGTCCAGGATGTGCCGGCCGATCAGCCGGTCACCAGACAGCCGACCACACAGACCGTCAGTTCGTTTTCGTGGCCTCCGCCAGAACTGGCCGCCACCGCCGCGACTAACGAAGCTGAACCGAACAACGACCACGCAGCCGCTCAGAAAATCACGCTGCCCTGCGACATCGCGGGCAGTTTTTTCCCGGCCGCCGACGTGGACCTGTTTGAATTCAATGCCAAAAAGGGCGAAGTCTGGTGGGTAGAAGTCGCCTCAGAACGCATGGGGCTGCCGACCGATCCCGCGATTGTTGTTCAGCATGTCAGCGGCTCAGGGGCAGATCAGAAAATCACGGACGTCGCGGAACTGAGCGACATAGCGAGTCCGGTCAAGGTCTCCAGCAACGGCTATTCATATGATGGCCCCCCCTACAACGCCGGCTCACCGGATATTCTCGGACGGCTGGAAATCAAACAGGATGGTCTGCATCGGCTAAGACTGTCAGATCTGTTCGGCGGAACACGTACCGACCCACGCAACGTCTATCGGCTGATCATTCGCAAACCGGAACCCGGTTTTGCGGTCGTTGGCTGGGCGCTGCATATGACCCTGCGTAACGGCGACCGCAATGCTCTGTCGAAACCGATTGCCCTGCGGGGTGGTACCACGATGCCCTTCGAAGTGGTGGTGATCCGCCGCGACGGGTTTGACGGAGAAATTGAACTGGTCATGGAAAACCTTCCGGAAGGTGTTACCGCAACCGGCCTGACCATCCCCGCCGGCAAGTCGCGAGGAATCCTGCTGATCACGGCCGATGAGGACGCTCCGCAGGGGCTGACCAGCGCTACGTTTTATGGTCGAGCGACCATTGACGGCGAAGTGGTCACGCAGCCCGGCAGAATGGCTTCCATGGCATGGCCGGTACCGAATGCCTGGAGCGAAATTCCCGCTCCGCGTCTGCTGGCCGACGTGCCGGTGTCGGTATCAGGTGCAGAACGTGCGCCCGTAACAATTGCTCCTGTCGAAGACCGGGTCTGGGAAGTCGTCGCCGGCGACAAACTGACCATTCCGCTGACTCATATTCGCCGCAGCGAATTCTCCGGACCGAAGATCAGTCTGAAGACATTCGGCGACGGTTTCGAAGCAAATCCGACCTTTGATGTTCCCCTGAACGGGGATTCGTCCGAGGCCATTCTGGACCTGGCGAAACTGAAGACACCGCCGGGAGACTATACAATCGCCTTCTACGGCAGTGCCGTGGCGAAGTACCGATATCATCCTGAGGCGGTGACCGCCGCCGAAACAGCGCTGGCCCAGGCGAAGACAGCCGCAGAACAGGCTGCGGCCGAAGCCGAAAGCCTGACCGCCGCCGCCGAAGCAGTGGCGGATGAACAGCAGGCAGCTGCCAGACAGGCCGCCCAGGACGCCGTGGCAAAGCAGAAGGCCGCAGCCGCTGCCGTCACGGCCGCTGAGAAAAACCTGAAGGCCGCGACGGCCAAAGCAGCGCCCAAAGACATCGTGGATATCGTGGTTTCAACGCCGATCAGAATCCGCGTCAACGCAGCAGAGAAAGCAGACAACCAATGACGCACCCATTCAACGCATCGTCTGTATTTTGTCCCGGACCGCAGAGCCGCCGGGGATTTCTGCGGATGGGACTGGCTGGTTTCGGTTCCCTGAGCCTTCCCGGCATGCTGCGACTGCGTGCTGAAGCAGCAGAGAACGGCAACCGTCAGAAGACCGCCGTCATACTGGTCTGGCAGCCGGGTGGCTGTTCTCACATCGACACCTACGATCCGAAGCCGGATGCCCCCAGCGAATATCGCGGCCCGTTTTCGACCATTGACACGGCCGTTCCGGGGCTCAGGTTCACGGAACTGCTGCCGATGCAGGCTGCTATTGCGGACAAATTCACGGTGCTGAGATCGATGAAGAACGGAGCCGCCGGGCATCCCGCCGGTTCGATGCAGATGTTTTCCGGTGACGCCGACACGCGTGACAAACCCAAGCCCAAACTGCCGGACTGGATGTCGGTGGCCAATTACCTGCGGTCACAGCAGGAAACCCGCACCAATCCGCTGCCGAGGTATGTCGGCGTCAATGGCCCGACGACCTACAACGGCCCGGCCTACGTCGGTGATGCCTACTCGCCGTTTATCGTCGGGGGAGACCCGAACCTGCCGAACTTCACCGTTCCGAATATCGGGCTGTCTGATCCACAGGAAGTCAGACACCTGGATCGCCGGTCATCGCTGCGCCAGAATCTGGACACCCTGGAACGAGCCTTCGACCAGGCCGGCGAACTGCAGGCGCTGGACGAATTCGAAACTCAGGCGATGACTCTGCTGACCAGTTCAAAGACCAAAGAAGCATTCGACCTGAGTCAGGAAGACGATCGTACCCGGGACCGATACGGCCGCAATACATGGGGGCAGCAGCTGCTGCTGTCCCGTCGACTGGTTGAAGCCGGTGTTGAGGTGCTCACCACCAGCCTGCGCGGACCGTTGTGCGGCCGCGTGCAGAACTGGGATGACCATGCCGTTAATCACCACGTCTTTGATGCCCTGAAATTCCGTTCGCACGCGTACGACCAGGCCGTGTCAGCGCTGATCGAGGATATCTATGAACGCGGTCTGGCGGAGCGCGTGCTGGTGGTGGTCACCGGCGAATTCGGACGCACGCCGAAGATCAACTATCAGCCCAGCACCGGAGCGGGTAATGCCAGCGCTCCGGCCGGCACGAAACAGCCCGGCCGCGATCACTGGCCGCGAGCGTTCTCTAATATCTGGGCCGGCGGCGGCATTGAGCCGGGTCGCTTCATCGGTGCCACGGACAAACGCGGTGAGGATTCCATCGAAAATATCTGCCGCCCGGGAGACTTTCTGGCCACCATCTACAAGCACCTGGGTATTGATTCCTCAAAGGTCTTCATCCGGGACTTCAACGGTCGGCCAACGCCGATTGTGGACCACGGAAAGCCGATTGCCGAGCTGCTGGGCTAAGCCAGAATGTCCTGAATGACGTGCCCCGCGACGTCCGTCAGGCGGAAGCGGCGGCCGTTGTAGCGGTAGGTCAGGCGTTCGTGATCGATGCCCAGCAGATGCAGAATGGTGGCGTGCAGGTCGTTGATGTGTACCTTGTCGTCGACAGACTTGTAGCCGATTTCGTCGGATTCACCGTAGGTGACGCCGCCCTTCACGCCGCCGCCGGCCAGCCACGCGACAAAGTGATGCGGATTGTGGTCGCGTCCCGGCTTGGCTCCCGTCTGTGCGATCGGCAGACGACCAAATTCGCCACACCAGACCACCAGCGTGTCATTCAGCAGTCCACTGGCCGCCATGTCACTCAGCAGGCCCGCCACCGGCCTGTCGGTCTCTGCGGCGAACTGGCGATGGTTGCCATCAATATCGCTGTGACCGTCCCACGATCGCTGGTTCTCCATGCCGCCGGAATAGATCTGCACAAACCGCACACCGCGTTCCACCAGCCGTCTGGCCATCAGACACTGCCGTGCGAAGTGATCGCACTGCGGATCGCCGATGCCGTACAGGTCCTGAATATGTTTCGGCTCACGGTCGAGCTCAAGCGCTTCAGGAGCCGCTGACTGCATGCGGTAGGCCAGTTCAAAACTTTCGATACGTGCGGCCAGTTCCGTATCCGCTTCGTGCTGCTGCTGATGCAGACTGTTCAGCTGCTTCAGCAGGTCCAGTTCGTTGCGCTGAGCAGCTTCGGAAGGAGCCGCCGGCCGCAGGTTGTCGATCGCTTCTCCCTGTGGACGCAGATACGTTCCCTGATAGACACCGGGCAGAAAGCCGGCGCTCCAGTTGGCCGCGTGCCCCTTGGGCAGACCACGACCTTTCGGATCACTCATCACAACAAAACCCGGCAGGTTGGCGCTCTCGCTGCCCAGACCGTACGTCACCCACGACCCGACGCACGGAAATCCCATGCGGGCCATTCCGGTATTCATTGCAAACAGCGCCGGAGAATGATTATTCGATTCCGTATGCCCGGATCGGATCACCGCCATGCGGTCCACATGTTCCCCCAGATGCGGAAAGATCTCCGGCACCATCAGGCCACATTCCCCGCGTTCAGTGAAACGGAACGGCGACTGCATCAGATTGCCGACGGCGTTTTTGAAGAAACCCGTCGTATCACTGAACTCGGAATCGAATTCGCGGATCGATTTTCCGTTCCACCGAGTCAGCTCGGGCCGGTAATTCCAGGTATCCACCGGACTGGGACCGCCGTTGATGAACACCCAGATCACCCGTTTGGCGCGGGCCGGAAAATGCCCGGCCAGCGGGGCCAGCGGATTCAGCGCCCGAGTGCCCAGACTGTCTTCAGCCGTCGCCGAATTCAGCAGGCCTTCATCGTGCAGCAGACCGGCCAGCCCCAGCATCCCGAGACCGCAGCCGGATCGCCGCAGCAGCTCACGGCGTGAAAATAATGATGGTGTCGTCATAATCTGCGATCACTCCACGTACACAAATTCGTTCATGCTGAAAATCACCTGACACAGATCAGCCAGCGCTTTCTGCCCGGCATCAGCGGCCCCGTCGCCCCCGTGAGTACCTTCTTCCGCGTCGTTTTTGTTGCTCGCGTGGATCTGCTGCTGGCGTTCCAGAAACTGCTGGCTGGCAGTGATTTCCTGATCAGACGGCAGCCGGCCGAAAGCCAGCCGCCAGGCTTCGCGAATCGCCAGGAGCGGTGAATCCGGCGGCAGCCGCTGAGCAAAAGCGGTGGCGTACTGACGGCCCTGTGGGCTGTTCATGAACATCAGAGCCTGAGGAGCAATCGTGGTGACGGGACGCTGACCGATGCTGACCAGATGCTCAGGCCAGTCAAACAGCATCATCATCGGAATCAGCTGACTGCGTTTGATGAAAAAGTAAATGCTGCGGCGCGTCATGTTCTGATCCAGTGTTCCGGGGCCTCCCTGAGTCAGGTCGAGCAGACCTGAAACGGCCAGCATGGAATCACGAATGGCTTCCGCTTCCAGCCGCTGCGGCGTGCGTCTCCACAGCAGCCTGTTTTCCCGGTCAATGGCCGCCCGGTCTTCATCATGAGCACCAGACTGCATGTAGGTCTGGCTGGTCATGATCAGTTTGTGCATTCGCTTCAGCGTCCACCCGTGCTCGATCATGTCCAGCGCCAGCCAGTCCAGCAATTCGGGATGGCTGGGCCGTTCACCAGAGATTCCAAAGTCGTTCGGTGTGGACACCAGACCAGTGCCGAAGTGATGCTGCCACAGACGGTTTACGATGACACGGGCCGCAAGGCTGCCGGCGCCGCGCGAAGAATCAGTCATCCAGTTCGCCAGGGCAGCCCGGCGGAAACTGGTCCGCGTTCCGTCATCCGGACGCGGCAGCTGCCAGTCGGCAGCGTCTGCCGTCGCCGGCATCAGCACCTGCAGAAATCCGAACGTCACCACTTCCTGCTTCTGATGAACATCACCTCGCTTCAGCAGATGTGTCTGCGGATAGAAATGAGGAAAACCGCGGCCATCCGCGTGGTGACTCATCGGCGGCAGTCCTTCACTGGTCACCATGACCGTGGCCAGCTGCAGCCCCGGCCCCTGCTGCTCCAGGTCTGTCACCGCCTGTTGCAGAATTTTCAGTTCCGGGTCGGTCGTCGCAAACCAGGCAATCCCCGTCTGCCAGGCCGCGGAAAATTCATCGGGCTGTTGGCGCAGGACCTTCAGAGCATCCACCACCTTTTTGTCCAGCCCCCGACGGCCAGCTTCTGCGGCCGGCTGATGCTGTTCAGAAACAGAGATCCGGAATCGCCCCAGCGTGTGCTGCGTATTCGGATGGTTCAGCGTCAACGTTATCTTCCAGCGAACCCGCTCCGCCACAGCAACCGGCTCCTCCAGATCAAACACGGCCGCCTGATCTTTGCCGATACCGCCCTGATCAACGGCCCAGCCGGATACCGGATCGTCATCGATCGATGCCGCCACGGATAACGCGTCTGAATTCTGCTGGTGAGTCGCGCGAGCACTCACCAGCCGGATGCTGACAGGTGGTTTCGCCTCAGACGGTTTTTGCCGGGACGCCGTCTGGTCAGACTCAGTCTGCTCTGACACCCCGGCAGTACCCGGATCCGGAACGGACACCGGCGCTACCTGCACCTGAATGTCACCGAGAGCAAAATTGCCATTGGATGCTCGCCCCGGTCCGTGCCGTGGCAAAGAATCATGCGTCAGAGCTTCCAGGCGCAGGGCACGGACGCCTGATCGCGTGGATTCGCCGATCACGGTAATCACTTCCCGAGCCGGCGCCGGGCCGGTCGACAGGATCGACCCGTCTTCCAGAGAGATGAACTTCGTACCAGCGGTCGATTCGACCGACAGAAGGTGCAGCGTTTCCCAGGGACTCAGCTGTTCGTCGCCGGGCGCAGACTTCAGCCAGCGGCGAAATTTTTCGGGCAGCTGCGTCTGCTGATAATGGGCCACTTTCTGTTTTTTTGCCTGCAACAGTTCTTCAAATTCGCGCTGCCGACGACGGTTTTCGTCGGGGGCCAGATCGATTTCGGTTTCTGCCCGGATGGTCGTCGTGAACGTGGCCGCCATGCGATAGTAGTCACGTGACGGAATCGGATCGAACTTGTGATCATGACAGCGAGCACAGCCGACGGACAGGCCCAGAAAGGCCACTCCCGTGGTCATCACCATGTCATCCAGTTCGTCATACCGCGCCGATTCGAATTCAGCTTCGGTCAGCTGCGTCGGAAAGGCGCCTGCTCCGAGAAAGCCCGTGGCCATCATCGCCAGAGGATCCTGCGGCGCCAATTCATCTCCGGCCAGCTGCCATTTCACGAACTGGTCATACGGCATGTCGGCGTTGAATGCCTGCACCAGAAAGTCGCGATAGTGGTACGCATGAGGACGGTCATAATCCTGTTCGTAACCATGCGATTCTGCAAAGCGGGCGACGTCCATCCAGTGCCGCGCCCAGCGTTCTCCGTATTGTGGTGAGGCCAGCAGTTGATCGATCAGTTTCGGCCAGGCTTCGGGGTCATCATCATTCACGAACGCGTCCACCTGTGCCGGAGTGGGCGGCAGCCCCAGCAGTCCGAAACAGGCCCGTCTGATCAGAATCCGGCGATCGGCGGTCGGATTGGCCGCCAGCTGTACGGCTTCCTGGCGGGCTTTGACAAAGAAATCCACAGGTGTGCGGCACCACGCCTCATCATGAACCGTCGGCGGCTGAAGGGCATGCAGCGGTCGAAACGACCAGAAGTCGCGATCGCTGTCCTGCACCTGCATTTCCGCGGCCGGAGTGTTCGGCCTTTCTGCCAGCGGTTTGTCGTAGGGGGCTCCGAGATCAATCCAGCGTCGAATCTGCTGTATTTCAGCAGCCGCCAGCTTTTCGGCCTTGAACGGCATTCCGGGCTCGGCCTCATGCGTGATCAGTGCTACCAGATGACTGTCGTCGGCTGAATCCGCCACGAAGCCGCTGTCCATCAGAGACTCGCGGGTCGCCAGGTCGAAGTCACCCTTCACCGACTTGCCGCCGTGACAGTCCAGACAGTGCGTGGTCAGAATTTTTCTGACCGACGTAAACAGGGCCAGGCCTTTTTTGACTCGTTCCGGATGATCCGCAGGTACGGAAGCGCGTTCATCGGCCCTTACCGGAACGGCCAGCAGAAACACGGCAGCCAGCAACGCGGCCAGAAATCGACAGCGCATCAGGTTTGGTCTCTTTTGTTGAACATGGGGGCGGGGGCGTCAGAATGACACGTTGGTCGACGTCTTCAGAGTTTGCCGCTGGTGCTGTTCGGCCCACGATCGACCGGGACGGTCGACTCGAAAACTGACCAGCCGTGTCCCTTCCACTTCGGTGACATACACAGTGCAGCCATCCGGTCCACCGAAGCAGACATTGGAAGGTCGAGCTCCGAGCACATTCACCGACTGAAGAAGTTCACCCTGAGGCGTCATTTTCACGACCGTTCCGGCACCGTACCGGGCGATGTACAGGTTGCCATCGACATCGCACCGCATGCCGTCGAAACCGTGATCCGGAAACTGCCGAATCAGACGTTTACCGGTCAGCGTTCTGTCACGCTGAATATCGAAGGCCCAGACATTGCGCTGCACCGATTCGTTCACGTACAATGTCTTTCCATCCGGACTGACGTCGATGCCATTGGTAGTCCCCATGTCTGCCGCCAGCAGGGTCGTGGTGCCGTCCGGGTCGATCCGCCACAGCTGTCCGGTACCGTTCTTCCAGTTCGGATCACTGGCATACAAAGTACCGTCGGGTGCGATAGCCAGATCGTTGGGCTGATTCATCCCGCTGTGATGGGCCAGCGTCGTCACTTCGCGCGTCTGCGTATTGACCTTCAGAATATTGTGCTGCGGGTAATCGGCCACAAGGAAATTGCCGTCCTTGTCAAAGCGAATCCCGTTGCCGACGCTGCCATCCGGCAGCGTGACAAAAACCTCGCCCGATCCGTCGGGACTGATCCGGCCGATCGTGCCCTGTTTCTGATAATTGACCGCATAGATATAGCCCGCAGCGTCACAGGCCGGGCCTTCAATACCGGGAGTGAACTCTCCGGGGCGAGTGACCGGACGAGCTGTCCACAGGGGTTCATCCAGCGAAAAGACAATGTCGGCCGCAGCGCCGAACTTTGCCGGCAGCGGAATATCAGCGTATTCAGGATGGTCGCCCGTCCGCTGCTGCCAGCGTCCTCGCAGTAAGACCGTGCTGGATGTGCCCTGACAGTCCCATGAAACCGCTGGTGGTGTGGTCATGGCCTGCTGCCCGGTTTCGTCCACGCGCAGAACCAGCAGATTGGCGTCGCCTGCCTGAACCACCTCGCCCGGAATCACAAATTCCAGTCCTGTCGCAGAAGCGTCACGGTGAGGCTGAAGCTCGTGGCCGTTCAGCCACGCTGTCACGCCTTCCTGCCGCACGTGGCCGGGCAGTGACAGTGTCGCCGTCTGATGTTGGCCGGTGTCGGCCGGAAACCGCACCGCACAGCGGTACCACGCCAGCGCGGTTGGAACATCCTGAACAGGAATGTCGATCGGAGACCAGTGAGCCGTCTGGATCGGCTTTGTGGGGCTGATTCCCGCCGCCCAGCAGATGCCCTGGTACAGCAGCTGCGTAAACACCGGGTTGTCAAAGTCGTCCACGTGTCCCATCGACGTGTAGAAGGACCGGCCGCCGCCCTGAGACGATGGCGGAGACTTAGTCTGAACAACGCCGGCATCGCGCTGAAACGTCCACGAGACGGGTTCCGGTGGCTGACCTTCGATCGTTCCGATCGTCAGCACAGTGGTTCCTTCTGCCAGCGGCGACGTCTTGTACAGCGAGCCGCCCTGCGGCACGGGTTGTCGCGAAATGCCCTCAAGCACATCGTGTGTCGGGGCCGTGGCGGTCACCTGAACAACAGATTTCAGTTCATTGCCGTGATGCCCGTGATAGTTGCCGCCGAAGACCGCGGCATCAAATTCCGGCCAGTCGGCGAAACCTTCCGGCGGCTGCTTATCTCGCAGTGAAAACGCATGGCTGGCGGTACGAATTCCAATGACCGGTTTGCCTGAGCTGACATAATCACGGATCAACTGCATTTCTGCTGTGGGCAGCACGCGCCGGCGGATACTGACCAGCAGCACATCGGCCTCGCGGACCGCTTCGATACCCGGCAGGCTGTTACGTTCGACTTCACTGCCAAACACTGTGGTGACACGAAAGTCTCTACCAAGATGCGTGTCGGCAAATTCCGGCAGCGTCTGTTCCGTCTGGTATTCGTCTTCGGCAATCAGCATGACCAGATGCGGTCGAGTATCATTCCTGAAGCGGAACGGGGCACCGCCCAGAATCTGGTCGCTGCTGATCGTCGGGCAGACATAACGTTCGATGTGTGAGACGATCAGATCGGTACCGGTAAAATGACTGACATAGGGCCACCGTTTCGGGTTGTACATGGTGTCGGTCAGGTCACGCATCAGCACAACATTCTTACCGTTGCGGGCCATCTGACGCAGGCCGAACGGACGTCCCAGCACACACATGTTGGTGTGCACACCGGTCAGAATCACGTTGCGAATGCCGCGCTGCTGCAGCACGTTCCAGACCTCATCCCCTTTGTCGCTGATATAGTCGCGGGCGTCGTCAATGGCGATGGCCTCAGCCTGCTTCTGCCACGGTTGTCCCGGATTGCGTCCCATTCTCTTCAGCTTCGCCGCCCATGCGGCATGTTCTTCCGGATCATCGTCTTCGCCGCCATCCGACTGATCGATCGGATACAGGCCTCGTTCTTCCGCCGGCAGGCGAGAGCACCACGAGGTACAGTCTTCCGGGACAAAGTCAGCTTTCGGTGTCGAGATCGCTCGCGCCCGGGCCGGGTGCTGAGCATACGCGGCCATGCAGTCGCTGGGGGAATGGATGATGGTCACTCCCTGTTCGCGGGCTTTGGTCAGCACCGAGTTCAGACGCGGCAGGAATTCCTCCAGCCGGCGCACGGCATTCAGGCAATGATGGTAGTCCCAGACATCACAGACAATGATGGCCGTTTCTTCGGGCTTCCATGTTTCAGCACGGGTCAGCTGATGAAAGCGTCCGGTGTGAAGCCCGGTCTCCTGCTGAAACCGCAGCGTCAGATCAATGTCTTCAGCCATGACGGCGGCCGGACTGATGAGGGTGAGCAGCCAGAGTGGCAACAGGGCGCGCAGGGAGGAACGCAACTGATCAGGCATGGATTTCTCCGGTGGCAGAACACAGGCAGGCAGCGGAACCCGACGCTGATTGAATTTGTCGTTTGACAGTCGATTTCCTTCGCGTCGGGTACAGCGAAACAATGCGGGACGACGTGTCGGGGTTT
Source organism: Fuerstiella sp. (assembly GCA_040222735.1). Lineage (GTDB taxonomy): Bacteria > Planctomycetota > Planctomycetia > Planctomycetales > Planctomycetaceae > Fuerstiella. Next base: position 14,684 of record JAVKCM010000301.1, read on the forward strand.
TCTGACACGACTTTGTGTTAGTTTCACGTGTGCTGATCGCGACTGCAACCGATGCCGCGGCAATTGCGTTCCCTGAGGGGCCTCTGAGAGTGATCATTCGTCGCCGAGGTTCGAAGCGAGCTTGAACGCACCAAAGGCTCCGCTGCAGAAAAAGAACAGGCTGGACAGCGGCAGAAAGATATTGCCGACGGCCAGCACGACCGCGGCCACCAGCTTGACCTGGTGCACACCTTCGTCCATTGCCTGCTGGGCTTCATCATCGGTCAGGTCCTGCATGTCAGCGTCCTCGCCGATCCACTCGTCGCGGATTTCCGCGCGAACCGTTTCCTTCAGCTCAGTCTTCTCTTCCACAGATTTCGCATTCCAGCGGCTGACATCCGGCGCGATCGGTGATCGCCGGCGACGGTGCGACAATGGACTCGCCCCCCGGTAGTGATCATTGTTTTTCAGGCCACGTGGCGGCGTTATGGTAAAAGACGTATGATCAGGATCTCGTCCTGACCGGCAATTCATCGCTTATTCACACATATGGCATCCGCGGACCGAACTGAAATCCAGAATGATGACGAGCGCGAAGGAGCCCGGCGGCTGAGTCTGCAGGGCAACGCTCCGCCTCTGGAAATTGAGGGTTACGCCGTACTCCGGCGACTGGGGACCGGAGCCTATGGAACCGTCTGGCTGGCGCGGGAAGAGCACACCGGTCGACTGGTGGCGATCAAGTATTATCCGCATCGCCGCGGACTGAACTGGTCGCTGCTGAACCGCGAAGTTGAAAAACTGGCGACGCTTTACGCGTCGCGCAACATCGTGCGTCTGCTGGACGTGGGATGGAATGCCGAGCCCCCTTATTACGTGATGGAGTTTGTTGAAAACGGATCGCTGGGCGGCTATCTCGCCGGCGGGCCGCTGGGGGCAGAAGAAACAGTCCGAATCACTCAGCAGGTCTGCAACGCCCTGATTGAAGCTCACGGAGCCGGTGTGCTGCACTGCGATCTGAAGCCCGACAACGTGCTGCTGGATGCGCAGTTTCAGGTTCGCCTGTGCGACTTCGGCCAGTCCCGGATGTCTCATGAACAGAGTCCCGCTCTGGGAACACTTTATTATATGGCGCCGGAACAGGCGGACCTGGAAGCCATTCCGGATGCCCGCTGGGACGTCTACGCCGTGGGCGCGCTGATGTACCACATGCTGGCGGGACAGCCGCCGTTTCGCAGTCCGGCAATTCAGCGCCGCCTGGAGTCTGCGGAATCGCTGCAGGATCGCCTGCACATTTATCAGCAGCATATTCGCGACTCGCCGTCACCCGAAGCGCACAAGGCCGTCAGGGGAGTCGATCGCCAGCTGGCCGCCACCATCGATCAGTGCCTTGCGGTCGACCCACAGGAACGACTGCCGAATGCTCAGGCAATTCTGAATCAGCTGGCGTCTCGTGAGCGGAATCGGTCACGCCGGCCGCTGCTGCTGCTGGGGGTGCTGGGCCCGGTGCTGCTGATCAGTGCCATGCTGCCCATCTTTGTCGGCGCGTTGAGCCGAAACATCGACGAAATGGAACATCAGCTGATTGTCGGCGTTCAGGAAAGCAACCAGCTGACGGCTCGCAGTCATGCCAATTCGCTGCAGAAGGAACTGCAGAACCGACTCCGTGCCCTGGAAGGCGTGGTGACCCGGGATGACATCGTGTCATCGCTGACGGAGCTGATGAAGCTTTCGGCCGAAGACATCGTGGAACAGACCAGAACCTTTCACGACAGGCCGCTGAACGAACGTCCCGAATGGATGCAGAAACTTGATCTGGCTCGCGAAGCCGAGGACAAGTGGAATCTGGATAACGGACGCAGCCGGGATACCAGCTGGTTTCTGACGGATGCCGACGGCAATCAGGTCTGGCGGCGCGATTTTGATGAAGAGATCATCGGGTCCAACTATGCCTGGCGCGACTATTTTCATGGCGGGAATATCCAGTACGAAAAAGACGGCGTTCCCGAAGACATCCGGCCGATTCAACAGTCGCATGTGTCGCTGGCATTCATCAGCGAGGGTACCAAACGCTACATGGTCGCACTAAGCGTGCCTGTACGATCAGCCGGCGGCGAAGTAATCGGTGTCTTCGCAAGGACCCTGCACCTGGGAGATCTGCAGGAAGACCTGGGCCAGAACATCCAGGGAAAAGACGAAACTCGCGTCATCGCCCTCGCCGACCGACGAGAGTCTGTACTGCTGGATCACCCGTGGCTGACCGAAGACCTGTTTCAGGGACGTTCGACACTGGAAGCGAAACAGATGTTTCGGCAACTTTCACTAAGCCGCGAAACGCTTGAGAAGGTACAGAATGCCATCGGCGCCACCGGCGAGAAGGCCATGGGCCGGGAAATGGTCGATGTGAAGGTATCGTCGTACCAGGACCCCGTCAGCCGCCAGCCATCGCCCGACGCTCAGAAATATACGTGCGACTATATTGCCGCGATATCGACCATCCGGGACGATCGCATGCCCTGGCTGGTCATTGTCCAGCAGGAGCGGAAGGCCGCTCTGCTGCCGGTTGTGAAAATGAAGGAACGTGCGGCACGCCAGGCATGGTACGCGGTACTGGCCAGTGTGGTCATCATGCTGACCGTCTGGCTGTTTGTCTGGAACGCGCTGTCGCGGGCAAGAGACCTGACACTCAGAGACTCTGCCACGGACAGACGGATTTCCGATTGAACCGGGTGATGACAACAGTGCGCCGCAGGTCACAAAGCAGACAGGACCTTCGAACCGCATGGCGTTAAGTGAGACGGTACCGCGGAACCCGCCCGCGCTTCACAGAACACCGGAAGCCCGCACCACTCGGCGTCAGTCCAGCGGTCGGCGACGCCACAGCCCGCGATAGATGGGCAGCCCCAGTTGCCGTTTCTTTCGGTCAAAACTGGTCTGGTAGTCCAGATCGTGTGCCGGATCTCGCTCGGGCGGAGGTTCCAGAGAATCAAACTGCGGATGACGGTCCATCAGGTCACGAATAATGTCGAAGTATTCGGCCACGTCGCTCCATGAATGCACATGCCCGTCCGGCTGCACCACGTCGGCCAGAATGTCCGTAAATTCGGACGTGAACAGTCGTCGTTTGTGGTGACGTTTCTTCCACCATGGATCCGGGTAATAAACGTGAGCCGCCTGGACTGAGTGGCGATCAATCAGCTTCGTCAGCACCACGTTACAGTCGCCGCCGATCACCCGCGCGTTCGGCATCTGTCTTTTCAGCAGTCGTGTGGCGGCACGACGGCCTTCGCGGTAGTCGATTTCCAGTCCCAGATAATTGATGTCCGGGTTCTGTTGGGCGGCATTGAACAAAAACAGCCCGCGACCGCAGCCGATATCCAGTTCAACGGGATTGTTGTTGCCGAAAAACTGCTGCCAGTCGATATGGTCACCGACATCTTCGATGACCTGAAACCAGGGCTTCAGAGGTTTAATCGGGGCGGTCTGCATAATTTTGGTGCTCGGCTGTCCGGGTACTGAATCGGTCGCCGCGTTTCAGGATGTTAAGATAGTGAAGAATGAGCCGTCCCGGGCTGCCCACCAGCAAGGCCGCATCAGCCGGGCCAAATCGGGCCAGACCAAATCGGGCCAGACAAGGTCAGGTCAGACGGGCCGCGTCGTCGGGCGACAACGGCCGATCAGCAGGACCGGCGGGCCGGATGTCCGAGACGGGCGTGCCCTATGTCAGTTCTGTGGGTCAGGGTGACGGGATGCGGCAGAATTCCTGACCGAAGCCGCCACCACGGAATTTCCGAATCACGGCGGCACACTGGTTCAGAATATTTCGTTCGGAAGCAGAATCCGGAGGCAATCCAGCCGTTCACGGCAGAAAATTCTGACGATTTTCACGACCGCGCTTCCCGACCGGCCGGCCAGCGCAAATCGAGTGTTACGCGGGTACCTCACGATTGACGGTTACTCCCAGCATTTCGCCTTCAAACATCATCTGACCTTCGACGAAGCCCTGAAATCGGAACTGAGCCATGCGTCGGCCGACAACGCGCGTGACCTGCGCCACCAGATCCAGCCGTTTGTTGGGGAAAACGGGTTTTCGAAAGCGGACAGAATCCATTCCTCCGAAGCCGAGGTAGTCGCCCCCGATGAGTTCGTATTTGCGAGCATAAAAGCCGCCCAGCTGAGCGGCACATTCGCACTGGACGACGCCGGGCATCAGAGGAAAGCCGGGCATGTGTCCGCGAACCCAGAACTCCTTGTCCGTGACTTCCTTGTAGCCGACCATGATGTGTTTTTCCTGATCGACAAAAACAATTCCGGTCAGCTGCTCCATTTCATGTCGCTGCGGATTGACACTGCGAATATCATCAATCGTGAAAATCGGGTTGTCAAAGTCAAACTGACTGATGTCGACGATTGGTTCGGTAGCCATGGAAAACAATTTCTGTTGATAAAAACCGGGCTTTCGGGCGGCAGAAGCGGCCTCTGAGAATTCTAGCCAAACCCGACAACTGATGTAATTTGCGAGATGTCAGTCAACAACCGGTCCGGGCGAATTTGCGGATCTTTGAGTAAATCAGCGGTCGCCTCAAGTCCGGTTTTCTCAGCCGCCAGCAGCGCCGTCTTCATTCCCGCCGCCTTCGCGGGGGCCAGATCCTTTTTCAGACGACAGCTGACGTGCAGGATCTCTGACGGGTGAATTCCCAGATCCTCGAACTGCGCAACAGCCTGTCTGAATAACGACGGCGATGGCTTCCGGATTCCCAGCTGAAATGACAGCACATTGTGCTGGCCTGGCAGGACCTGACCGATTGGCGGAAGCTGACCTTCGCGCAGCAGTGCGCGAACCAGTTGAACCATCGTAAATGCCTGCCCGTCGGCCAGCAGCCCCTGCCGAACGCCGGTTTCCATCAGTTCGCTGATCGCCGCTGCACTCCCCGCCCGCGCCTCCACCGCCTGCAGATTGCAGTGGAAGAAATAGGCGACCTTTTCGCTCAATTCGTCCACATCCCCGTAAAGCCCCTCATCATAGCTGTATTCCTTGTCAAACAGCCGGTCGATGATGCCCCGCCAGACGTGGACCAGACTTACGTCTGTCAGGTCACCGGATCGCTGAGGCGCCGCCATCGCAAGGCGTTCGGCATAGTCTCGATACTGGTGGATCATCGATTGCCACGGCGGTCCGGGCTTGCGATACATGCTGTGCCACATGTGGAATTCATGAATCGTCTTTTCCAGTGCCACCTGCAGATAGATTTCCTGTTCTGGAAATACGGTGAACGCTCCGTCCGGAGTACGGAGCAGCGTGCCGTAAACATCCCACAAGACGGCTTTAATATCCGGCAGACGGTCGATGGATGGTTTGGCCTTCACCGGCTTCGGCGCAGGCACCTGCGGCCAGATCAGCTCTCGTTCATCCAGAGAATCAGCGTATTCGGCAAGCGTGAGTGACATTCGGACAGCGCGTGATCGGAAAATGCAGGAATTTCGCGGGCAGGTTACGCTGGTCGGCGACGGATGCAAAGGCAAACCCGCGAATTCCCAATCGCTTCCCGCGAAGCTGTTCGCCCCGGTGATGCACGCGGCAACCCGCATCAAACGGCTGTTTCTGCCCGAAGATTCTGTTCACCGGCCGGTCGGCGGGGAACGGCGTCCCCTTAAGTGGGATTCGGCCCGAGACTGTACAGCGAAATTCCTGTCCGCTGATTCAGTCGGGGACCGTACAGCGGACATTCC
>JAVKCM010000302.1:0-11864 GCA_040222735.1 Fuerstiella sp.
ACGTCTCGCCTGCCCGGGTTCACGCTGCGCTGTGTGTAAACCCCGCCGTCCAGCACTACCAGATTCCCGCGGCGACACCCCCCAAATCGCGTGCACAGAAATCAGCAACTCGCACAGCAGCCCCCGTGCCGAACAGTATTGTGCCTGTCGCAATTGGGGGGGACCCCTGGGTTCTACGGTGTGGGGGGGTGGGGTGCCCGCCCCACATCGGGGCGAGTTCGGCCTTTGGGCTGTCATCCGGTCGGTGCCTGTCCCATTTCCGCCGTCTGCCGTCGCCCGTTGTCTGCAACGAAACCGCCGGTCAGCCCGTCCGCTGTCCGTGTGACTGCAGCCACCTTCCAAAGGCCGTGGTGATCTGAGCCGGCGTGGTGAAGCGAATTCTGACCGCATCGCGTTTATTCGCCAGCGGTCTGACATCCTGTTCGGCACCAAAATCAGCCACCGCTCCGACGGTTATGGAATCCCGGGGGACAAATAACACCAGGTCGACTCCGTCTTTCCGTTTGGTATGCAGTTCAGCCGCCGGCGTGCCGCTGGACTTCTGTTTCCAGTTGATCTTGCTGCGAATTCCATCGTCCACGTCGAATTCCATCAGACACCGCTCAACCAGCGGCAGCAGCTTTTCCATCACAGCGAAGTCCCACTGTGGCTTTTTGGGCAGCCCCTTCTTCATCAGGTGCCACTTGCGCCCCAGCTGCTTCCAGGGCGTCAGGTCGTCAGGATTTGCTTTCTCTTTTTTCGCCTGGGCCAGATGAGCATTGACGGCTTCCTGCAGAAAATCCCGGAAGGCCGGCGTGTCAATTTCGTCCTTTTGCCAGACCTTGATGGTGACTTCCTGCCACGGTGTTTTCATGTTCCGGACATTGACCCGGGGCGACTGGCTGTAGTAGTGAATGTCTTCGACGTCGTCGATGGGTGTCAGTCCCAGTGCAGTGTTCAGCGTCCGCTGATCAAACGTATTCTTTTTCACTCGGAAACACAGCGACAGCAGCCATTCATGACCGGTGCGGGCGTGCAGCAGCCAGCCCAGTCCGCCTTTGGCTTTTACTTCGACCGTGGATCGGTGGTTCCAGTTGACCGGGGCCAGCCGCTTGTCCTTCGCCAGCAGGTCAATCACAAACTGCAGTGCCTTTCCGTCCCAGCGGCACCGCTGACCATCGTGGCTCAGACATTCTTTTGTGTGCCACTGCTGGCCGTTTGTTTCCCATGGCAGCTGAGCTGACCGGCCAAGCTGTTCCACGCTGACGTCACCCGCCTGTTTCTTCGTGACGTCCCGCATGTCGAAGGTTTCCAGCCGCCCGGTGCTGGCTTCTGCCAGCACTGGAGCCAGCAGTTCAGCTGTCCACGATCGCATCGCCTGTTCCGGACTGTCTGCTGATCCGGCGGCCGCGCGTCGGCGTCCCGTCTTTCCGTTGCTGCCTGCTGTCTTCCTGCCCCGGCTGGCTGGCTTCCTGGCGGCCGCACGGGCGACGACGTCTTCCGGGGTGCCCTGAACCACAATCCGCCCGCCGCCGGCACCGGCTTCCGGCCCCAGGTCCACGATCCAGTCAGCGGTCTTGATGACGTCCAGATTGTGTTCGATGACCACCACGGTGTTGCCCTGCTCCACCAGGCTGTTCAGCACGGCCAGCAGTTTGGCGATGTCGTCGAAGTGCAGTCCCGTGGTTGGTTCATCCAGCAGATACAGCGTGCGTCCCTGATTCGGCTTCGCCAGTTCCGCGGCCAGCTTGATCCGTTGAGCTTCTCCGCCGGACAGTGTGGGGGCCGACTGGCCGAGGGTCAGGTAGCCCAGTCCGATGGCATTCAGCGTCGCCAGTGGTGCTCGAATTTTTGGCACGTTTGAAAATACATTCAGAGCTTTTTCGATCGGCATCTCAAGCACATCGGCGATGTTGGCGCCGTTGAATTTTACGCCCAGCGTTTCCGCGTTGTAGCGTTTGCCCCGGCAGGTCGAGCATTCCACCCAGACGTCGGGCAGAAAATGCATTTCGATTTTCTGCTGGCCCATGCCCTCGCAGTCTTCGCAGCGGCCCCCCGCGCGATTGAAGCTGAACCGCCCGGCCGTGAAGCCTCGCACTTTGCTTTCCGGCATTCTTGTGAACAGGTCGCGAATATGATCGAACAGGCCGGTGTAGGTGGCCGGGTTCGATGCCGGTGTATTGCCGATGGGCTTCTGGTCAACGACCACAATGCGGGACAGGTGTTCGATGCCTGTGAGGTCTCGATGCGGGCCCGGCGCTTCCGTCGACAGATTCAGCCGACGAGCGACGGCTCGCGCCAGCGTGTTCATCACCAGTGAGCTTTTTCCGCTGCCGCTGACACCGGTGATGCACGTCAGCGTGCCCAGCGGAATTCGAAGATCCACCTGACACAGGTTGTGCTGCGTGGCTCCGAGCAGTTCCAGCCACCGGGGATGCTGCTTCTTCCACAGCATTGCCGTTTCCACGTCGTCGTCGCGGGAAGCAACTGCGTTCTGCTGCAGTTGCACTCGCGATTCGCGGACGGCACCGACCGTCGTGGCGGTGCCGCTGCTGCTTTCATGTTTGAGATCACTGTGGTTGCTGAGAATGTCGGCGGCGGACGGAATGCGTCGCTGTTCCGGGACCGGAATGCCCTGCCGGCCGCTCAGGTAGCCTCCGGTCAGTGACTTCTTTGCCTGGCGTCCCAGCTGACGAGGTGTACCTTCCGCCACCACGCTGCCGCCCAGGCGACCGGCCCCGGGACCAAAATCGAACAACCGGTCGGCGGCTTCCAGAACCTCCCGATCGTGCTCAACCAGCAGCACGGTGTTTCCCAGGTCTCGCAGTCGCTTCAGTGCGGAAAGCAGCCGGCCGTTGTCACGCGGGTGCAGTCCGATGGTGGGTTCGTCCAGCACGTACAACACACCGGTCAGCGATCTTCCCACCTGTCCAGCCAGGCGGATACGCTGAGATTCCCCGCCCGACAACGTGGGCATCGAACGATTCATGGTCAGGTAATCAAGTCCGACATCGACCAGAAAGGTCAGACGATGAATGGCTTCGTGCAGCAGGTCGCCGGCAATCTGTTTCTGAGCTCTGGTCAGCTTCAGCGATTTCAGAAACTGCAGAGCCCTGGCCAGTGGCATCTGGCAGAGCTGCGGCAGCGTCGTCTGCTTCAGCTGCACATGAGCCGTGAGTTCCTGCAGCCGCGTGCCGTTGCAGACGCTGCAGTCTTTTTCTCCCGCCATTTCCATCAGTGAATGACGATGGGTGTACGACAGACGTGCCGCCAGTTCCACCGTAGGAAACAGGCCTCGGTACCGAAACTGCAGCGCGGAACGAGCTTCCCTGTCGGCCTTCCTGCCGGTGGCAGATGCAAGATTCCCGTCCGCCTTGATGTCGCCTGTATGAATCCAGCGATTTTCGTCGCCGTAAAGAATGATCCGCTGCTGCTCAGAGGTCAGCAGATACCATGGCTCATCCAGTGGAATGCCGAATTCTGCTCCGATGGCTTCCAGCATGACGCGGAAGGATTCGTTGGTCCTGGGATCCGGCCATGCGCCGATGGCTCCATCCATCAGAGAACGTTCCGGACTGGTCACCAGCAGCGACTGACTGGCTCCGAATTCCGTGCCCAGCCCTTCACACGACCAGCACCAGCCCAGCGGACTGTTGAAACTGAACTGCTGCGGCGTTGGATGATCGTAACTGTAACCACAGTCCAGGCACGACAGGTGCAGGCTGTAGACATGGTCCTTCCATTCGGGTTCCGGAAGGTCGTTGTCAGTCACCACGACCCGAATGACGCCTTTGCCCAGATCCAGTGCGGCTTCGATAGAATCGGTAATACGGCCCCGCTGCTGACGATCCACGATGACTCGGTCGACGACGACTTCGAGCTCATGTTCCCGCCGGTGATCGATGTCCGGTGTCTCACCGATCTGGTACGTCATGTGGTCAATCCGGACGCGCGTGAACCCGTTCTTCTGCAGTCGCTCAAAGACGGCGTCGTAGGGAGTCTGACGATCAACGGCCACCGGCGCCAGCAGCAGCAGCCGGGACCTGGCCGGCAGTTTCAGCACGGATTCGACGATTTCATCGGTCGTCTGTTTCCGGGCTTCCCGGCCGCAGGACGGACAGTGGACTGTGCCCAGACGTGCGTACAGGACTCTTAGATAATCATAGATTTCGGTGACGGTGCCGACGGTGGATCGAGGCGTGGCCCCTACCGTTTTCTGTTCAATGGCGATGGCCGGACTCAGGCCCTGAATACTGTCGACGCGGGGCTTAGGCATCTGTCCCAGAAACTGGCGGGCGTAGGCCGACAGGCTTTCGACGTATCGCCGCTGACCTTCGGCGTACAAAGTGTCCATGGCCAGCGATGTCTTGCCACTGCCGCTGGGGCCACAAAAGACACTCATTTCGCCCCGCGGCACCTGCAGGTCCAGATGCTGCAGGTTGTGCTGCGAGGCTCCGTTGATCTGGATGCGTTTGCTGAAGACAAACGGATCGGCGGTGGTGTGCGCCTGTTTTCGCCTGCCGGATCCGGCGCGGGGCTTCATGCCGGGCAGCACGTGTCGCAGCGCGGCTCCCGTATATGAATCTTTGCAGTTGGCAATATCCTCGGGGGTGCCGGCACAGACAACCCGGCCTCCGCCCGCGCCGCCTTCCGGCCCCATGTCGATGACCCAGTCGGCGGTCTTGATGACATCCAGATTGTGCTCAACCACAATCACGGTATTTCCGCGGTCGACAAATCCGTGCAGCACTTCCAGCAGCTTGTGGACATCGGCAAAGTGCAGCCCGGTGGTGGGTTCATCCAGCAGGTACAGCGTTTTTCCGGTGGACCGTTTTCCCAGTTCCCGAGCCAGTTTGATGCGCTGTGCTTCACCGCCGGACAACGTCGGCGACGGCTGCCCCAGCTGCATGTAGTCCAGACCCACATCGACCAGGGTCTGCAGCAGATTGCGGATCTTCGGAACGTTTTCGAAGACGTGCAGCGCATCGCGGATTTCCATGTTCAGGATGTCGGCGATGCTGTGGTCCCGGTATTTCACTTCCAGCGTTTCATGGCTGAATCGCCGGCCCTCGCACACGTCACAGGGCATCCAGATGTCGGCCAGAAAGTCCATCTCCAGCTTTGTGGCGCCGTGTCCTTCACAGGCCTCACAGCGGCCTCCGGCAACATTGAAGCTGAACCGTCCGGGTTTGTAACCTCGCACCCGGGACTGCGGCAGCGCGGTGAACAGGCGACGAATTTCATCGAACACCTTGACGTAGGTCGCCGGATTGCTGCGGGGAGTACGTCCGATCGGCGACTGGTCGATATCAATCGCCTTGTCAATCTTCTTAAGACCGTTTATGCGATCGTGCCGGCCCGGTTCACCTTTGCCCTTGTTGACGTCGCGATTCAGGACCTGCCAGAGAATGTCGTTGGTGACGGAGCTCTTGCCGCTGCCGCTGACACCGGTCACACAGATGAACCGGCCCAGCGGAAAAGTGACATCGATGCCCTTCAGGTTATTGTGCCGGGCGTTTCGGACGGTGATCGCTTCTCTGGCTGCCATCGGGCCGCGTCGCTGTGCGGGAACTTCGATCTTTCTGCGGCCGCTCAGATACTGCCCGGTCAGGCTGCGCCTGTTCTTCAGCACGTCGCTGACACGGCCTTCCACCACCAGTTCGCCACCGCGCACACCGGGACCCGGACCGAAGTCGACAATATGATCGGCAGCCCGCATCGTGTCTTCGTCGTGTTCGACCACGATCACCGTGTTGCCCTGATCGCGCAGGTGCTGCAGGCTTTCCAGCAGCATGACGTTGTCACGCGGGTGCAGGCCGATCGATGGTTCGTCAAGAATATACACCACGCCCACCAGGCCACAGCCGATCTGTCCCGCCAGCCGGATTCGCTGTGATTCTCCGCCCGACAATGTCGGAGCCGATCGTTCCAGCGTCAGGTAATGCAGCCCGCACTGCAGCAGAAAGCCCAGCCGCCCGCGAATTTCCTTCAGTGCTTCTTCGGCGATAATCTGCTGAGTCTGGTCGAGCTTCAGTGATTCGAAGAATTCCGACGCTTCTTCGATGCTGAGCGCACAGACCTGCGGCAGACTCATTTCCTTTGGCAGGCCGCGTTTCGCAAAACGCCGACTGGACGTGGTGATCCTGACATGCCGCGCCTGTTTGTTCAGCCGTTCGCCGTTGCACGCCGGACAGGGAACAACCTCCAGATGCTTTTCCATCGCGCGGCGCTGCATCGGGTTGCGTGTGGTTCGATAATTTTCCAGCAGTCGGTTGACCCAGCCTTCCCAGGTGCCGCCGTGCTTGTAAACGCCTCCACGAGTTTTCCAGCTGAATGTGATGTGGCGGTCTCCGGTACCGTACAGCCACAGTCTGGCGGCTTCCTCAGGAACGTCCTCCCATCTGGATTTCAGCAGCGTGCCGGTCTCCATGCCGACGATTTTCTCGATCGCTTCCGCGGCGCCGGTCAGAAGATGTCTCGGCCAGCGCCCCATCTTCTTCAGCGATGGAAGAAACAGCAGCGCTCCGTTCTGCACGGATTTGCGTTCGTCCACCACAATTGCCGAATCCGGAAAACCATGAGCCATCCCCAGACCGTGACACTCCTGACACATGCCCAGCGGACTGTTGAAACTGAACAGCTGCGGAGACGGCGGCTCATAGCTCATCCCGCTTTCCGCACACGCATAGTTGGCGCTGTACAGCCGGTCGGTGGTGGCTGGCGAACTCTGAGACGACGCTGACGCCGATCGTGGCGGCTTCTGTCCGGTTCCGGATTTTGCCCCACGTGTCTGTTCGCTGTTCGCGTCGGCAGCCACGGCACAGATCAGTCGCCCGTCGGCCAGTTTCAGTGCCTGTTCAACGGCTTCGGCCAGTCGGCTGCGGTTGCCGGTGCCCGCGACCAGACGGTCAATCACCACCTCGATGTTGTGCTTGTGATGCCGGCGGAGCTTCAGGTCGTCACTAAGCGAAACCACTTCGCCGTCCACGCGGGCGCGCAGGTAGCCGCGTTTCAGCAGGTCTTCAAACAGGTCTTTGAACTCACCCTTCTGGTTCTGCACAATCGGAGCCAGAATGGAATATCGCGTGCCGTCCGGCAGGCTGCTGATGCTGTCGATAATGGAATCGGTGGACTGCGCCCGGATGGGCTTGCCCGAAACATAGCAGTAGCCCTGCCCCACCCGTGCAAACAGCACGCGCAGGTAGTCAAAGATCTCGGTGATGGTGCCGACGGTGCTGCGCGGATTCCGGCTGGTCGATTTCTGCTGTATGGAAATCGACGGTGCCAGTCCCGAAATGGCGTCGACATTCGGCTTGGGAAGCTGTCCCAGAAACTGCCGCGCATAGGTCGACAGCGATTCAACGTACCTTCGCTGTCCTTCGGCGTACAGCGTATCGAAAGCCAGCGAGCTCTTGCCCGAACCACTGACGCCGGTCATCACGATCAGCTTGTTGCGCGGCAGCGACAGGCTGATATTGCGCAGATTATGTTCGCGAGCTCCGCGAATCACGATTTCAGTTTCAGACATTGATGCTGCTGGCTGGGGATAATGTCAGTGGTTGCCGGACTGCTGTGTGCCACATGCTGCCGTTACCCGCCGTCGCATGTGGGCGGCTGGTACGTAAGGCCGGCCTGGCCGAAGAAGGCAGAGTTGGTGAAAACCCCGGGAATTCAGCTCACAGAGCCCCCCGGTTGCCGCTCAGAATTTTCGCCCTGCGCTGCGGGGGCTGAATTATAGGAACCGAGAGACCCAAGTCACCTCAGATCATGAACTGCCCGCCCTGCTTGCCTGCGCGGACAGAATCGGCCATTCTTTTGCCGGCTGGGGGCGCCTGTCCGGCGTGTCGGTTTCATCGAAACCCGCTGCGTCAGCGAGGGATCAGCGTCGGAAAGCATATCGTCTATTGTCCCCTGCTGACGCATCGGGTGATCGAATCGCATTTCATCAACAGGCCGTGTCCGGTCGCGGCTGACGGAATATTCCGGACCAGCCGGCGAACAGCGTCCACACCTTTCGTGAGGGACGTTCCCGGGGCCGGATCGGAGTGTCACAGACGACATGAAATCGCTGATTGCCAGTTTTGTTCAGTTCGTGCACCGACTGCGGCACGGTGTGACCTTGTCCAACACCCGCTTCCAGACGGTGGTGGATCAGGTGAACGAACGGACCGCAGAAGTTGCCGCCCTGAGTGACGCGGACCTGCAGCAGCGTTTTTCGGACATCCGAGAACAGGTTCAGGCGGGTGGATCGCCCGATCAGTACACGTCAGAAGCCTTTGCGCTGATTCGTGAGTCCGCCCGGCGGACGCTGGGGATGAGACCCTATGACGTGCAGATCCTGGCGGCCGCTGCCCTGCATGACTGCAATTGCGTCGAAATGCAGACCGGTGAAGGCAAGACGCTGGCGGCCGCGGTGGTCGTCTGCCTGAGGGCACTTGCCGGCCAGGGTGTCCATGTGCTGACGTTCAACGATTATCTGGCGGAGCGTGATGCCGGCTGGATGGGACCGCTGTACCGGTTTCTGGGTCTGACCGTCGGGCATGTCGTGCAGGGAATGTCGCTCCAGGACCGCCAGGCCGCTTACTGCTGCGACATCACCTACGTCACCGCCAAAGAAGCCGGATTTGACTTTCTGCGCGATCAGCTGTGCGAACAGGCGGACCACCGCGTCCAGCGCGGATTCTGTTTTGCGATCGTGGATGAAGCCGATTCCATTCTGATTGATGAAGCCCGGATTCCGCTGGTCATTGCCACGGATGCAGAAAAGGACAACGCTGATCTGACTCAGATGGCGCGGCTGATGCATCCGCTGAAGAACGGAGTGCACTATGAGATCAAAGCGAGCGGGCGAAACGTCAGCTTTACGGAAACAGGACTGCAGCTGCTGGAACGCCGGCTGAATGTTTCAGAACTCCACAGTGACGCTCACGTGGATCTGCTGACGCGGCTGAATCTGGCGTTGCAGGCCGAGGTACTGCTGAACAGAGATGTGGACTACATCGTGCGGGATGAACGAATCGAACTGATCGACGAATTCACCGGTCGCGTGGCCGAAAACCGGAAATGGCCCGGCGGGCTGCAGGCGGCTCTGGAAGCCAAAGAAGGACTGGAAATTCAGCCGCAGGGCCGAATTCTGAACTCCATCACGCTACAGCATTTTCTGGAACTGTATGACGGACTCGCCGGAATGACCGGCACCGCGGTCGAGGCCACGGAAGAGCTGGCGGAATTCTACCGGTTGCAGGTGGTGATTGTGCCGCCCAATCGTCCCTGTATTCGTGTGGATCACCCCGATCGAATTTTTGCCACGCGACGCGCCCGATATGCCGCCCTGACAGAAGATGTTTCCGAACAGCATCGCCGCGGTCGTCCGATTCTGATCGGGACGGCCAGCGTGGAAGAAACGGATGTTATCGCACGTGAACTGCAGGCCGCCGGTGTTTCGTGTCGTGTTCTGAATGCCGCCAACGACCATCTGGAGGCCGAGATCATTGCCGAGGCGGGAGCGCTGCATGCCGTGACTATTTCCACCAACATGGCCGGTCGAGGGACAGATATCTGTCTCGGCGGGACTGATCACGACGCCACGCGCGAGGTCATTGAGCTGGGTGGTCTGTATGTGATCGGGACCAATCGTCATGAAAGTCGTCGTGTCGATAATCAGCTGCGCGGACGGTCGGGTCGCCAGGGCGATCCCGGCGAATCACGTTTCTACGTAAGTCTGGAAGACGATCTGATTGCGCGGCACGGCATCAGAGAACTGGTCAGCCCGCCGACGGTCGATAGCAGCCACGCCATCGATAACGCTGACACAGCACGCCGGATCGCTCATGTGCAGCGCGTGATTGAAGGCGAAAGTTTTGAAATCCGCCGTACGCTGCGCGTGTATTCGCACCTGCTGGAACTGCAGCGACGAATCATCAGTAAAGACCGGGATGACCTGCTGACCGGAATCCGGCCCCCGCAGGCGCTCAGGAAAAGAGATCCGGACCTCCGACGTCGTCTGGTAAGCCAGTGGGGAGAAACGCTGGTGGACGCCGCGGAACGCCGCGTGACCCTGATTCACCTGGACTGGGCGTGGAGCGACCATCTGGCTCATGCTGCAGAAATCCGTGAGGGCATTCATCTGGTCAGCTATGGCGGGTTCAACGCGATTGATGTCTTCAACAAGGAAATGAACCTTGAGTTCGGTGCCTTTCTGAGGCACGTTGAGGATAAAGTCGTGAGTACTCTGCAGTCGGCGACGTTTACGGAAGACGGTATCGATCTGGAACAGGAAGGGCTTCGCGGACCGTCCTCGACATGGACCTTCGTGATCAACGACAATCCTCGCGGAGCCATTCTGACCCAGCTGCTGCGGCGCGTCGTCCGTCGTCTGAAGGACGTGCTGGAATAGGACAGCGGTGAAAGCTTCTCCGGCGCGGCGTCAGCTTCCGGCTGGCGATCCATGGCCGAAAAGATCATCTTTGCACCGAGCACTCGTTTTGAATTCGGACATTCCTGTCCGACGATCATCGCCGTCGTCGGCGGACAGGAATGTCGGCGGTACGTTCAGTAGCCGGACTGTGTCGAACGTCCACTGTTATTAACAATTCACCGGACAGGTTTTCTGATGCATGATTTTCGAACACGACTGAAGGCCGGCGAATCGCTGCTGGGCACGATGGTCACGCTGCCGACGGCGACCACGGCCGAAATTCTGGCGGACGCCGGGTTTGACTGGTTGTTTATTGATGCCGAACATGGTCCGCTGGAAGCCGGCGACATTCTCAGCATTCTGCAGGCGGTTGGTGAGCGCATTGCCTGTGTGGTCCGGGTACCCGAATGCAGCGAGGCGTGGATCAAGCGAGTGCTGGATCTCGGGGCCGACGGTGTGATTGTGCCGCAGACCAACACACCGCAGATGGTGGAGGACGTGGTGCGGTACGCCCGCTACGCACCGGAAGGATCCCGCGGCGTGGGGCTGGCTCGAGCACACGGCTACGGATTTCGGTTTGAAGAATATGTCCCGTCCGCCAACGACAACGTCGCTGTGATTGTGCAGGCCGAACACCGGGACGCGGTCGACAACATCGAAGACATCGTCCGGATACCGGGCGTCGATGCCGTGCTGCTGGGGCCGTATGACCTGTCGGCCAGTCTGGGAAAAATGGGGCAGATCAATGACTCGCAGGTCGAAGGTTGTATTCAGCGTGTCATCGACGTCTGCGGAAACGCCGGTATCCCGATCGGTTCGTTTGGCGTCACGGCGGATGCCGTTAAGGGCTACGCCGATCAGGGATGCACACTGCTGTGTGCCGGCGTCGACGTCCTGTTTCTGGGCGGAGCCGCCCGCCGGATGCAGTCCGACCTGCGCTCAACATAGCAGACAAAGTGGCGCAGGCATCCTGCCTGCGCAGAAGTGCACCAACCCGTGACGTAAGCATCCTGCCTGCGGTACCTCAACCCGTGGTGTAAGCATCCTGCCTGCGATATCTTAACCCGCGGCGCAGGCTTCCAGCCAATACTGTTCGGCACGACTGATGCGTTGGCGGGTGAATTCGGGACGGGACTGTTTTCTTCGGTGCCTGTCCCATTTCCGCCGTCTGCCTGCTGTGTTTCTGTAGCTGGGGCTTCCAGCCGCAGTGCCACCGGATACTGTGCCGCCAAAGGGGGACAGGCACGACGGCGGACGCCCGCATGCTATGTTCAGGTAATACTGGCGCCGTCGAGCCAGTCCCCGTTTGGCTCGGACGAAGAGAATGATGCCTGTCCCAATACTGTTCGGCACGGGGGCTGCTGGGCGTTGGCGGGTGGTGTTCATATGAACAGTATTGCGCCATCCGATTGAATCTGCCAGACTTCGTGCATGGCGGACTGCGACCCAGAACGAAAACCAAAATCAA
>JAVKCM010000303.1:0-11303 GCA_040222735.1 Fuerstiella sp.
TCGGCAAAGGCTTCAGCACATCGATCGGCCAGCGCCTTCACCATAATTGCCCGGTAGTCATCGCCTTCCGCTTCCAGCTGTTTTGCCAGCTCCTCACAGCCGTGGCCGGCCGTTACTGCGAACGCCCCGATGTAGTCCGGCACCTTTGCATCGGCCGGAGCCACGTAGTCGGCCAGGCTGCGAAAATCCTTCTGCCCGACGCGTTCCCACTGCTGCCGCAGCATCGGAAACCGGACCAGCTCCGTGGTGCGGGTATCATCCGTCCAAAGCACCACGTCATCGCCGTCCGCGTTGGCCGGCCAGAACCCATAAACGGCCCTTGCTGTCAAACTCCGGTTGTCCAGCAGTTGCTGCAGTTCCTGCTGAGCGTCATCAAACAGCTTCTTCGCCTCTTCGCCAACCACCTCGTCTTCGAAGATCCGAGGATACTTGCCGACCAGCTGCCAGCTGCTGAAGAAGGGTGACCAGTCGATGTACGGAACCAGTTCCTGCAGCGGCAGATCTTCGATGACGCGCGTTCCCAGAAACTCCGGTTTCGGAGGCGTGTAGCTGTCCCAGTCGATGGTGAACCGCCTGGCCTGCGCATCTTTGTAGGGGATGAGGGTCGCCTGCTGCCGTTTGCCAAATGCCGCCCGCGCCTTTTCCTGTGTTTCCAGATTCTTCTGCACGAAGGCCGGCTTTGATTCCGGGTCCAGCAGCGCTTCCACCACGCCCACGGACAGTGATGCATCGCCCACGTGGACGACCGGGTGATCATAGACCGGAGCCACCCGGACAGCCGTATGTTTGGCACTGGTGGTGGCGCCGCCGATCAGCAGCGGAAGTGTCCAGCCCTGCTCCTTCATGGTCCGAGCAACCACGATCATTTCTTCCAGAGACGGCGTGATCAGGCCGCTCAGGCCAATGATGTCGGCGTTGCACTTCTTCGCTTCTTCCAGAATCCTTTCGCAGGGAACCATGACGCCCAGGTCGACGACCTTGAAGTTGTTGCAGCGCAACACGACAGCGACAATATTCTTGCCGATGTCATGCACGTCACCCTTGACGGTGGCGATCAGAAAGGTGCCGCGAGCACCCTCATCGGCCGCTTTTCCGCCAGCCGCTTTTTCAGCGGCTTCCACGATTGCCACGGCCTCGTCACGACCGGCCGTGAACAGCCCACGATCATCGAAGTGACGGCGGTCGTCACCAAGCGCCTTTTCGGCTTCCATGAAGGGTTCCAGCCAGGCGACCGACTTCTTCATGACGCGGGCCGACTTGACCACCTGTGGCAGAAACATCTTACCGGTACCGAACAGTTCACCGACCACATTCATGCCGTCCATCAGCGGCCCCTGAATCACATCCAGCGGACGACCGTATTTCAGCCGAGCTTCTTCTGTATCAGCATCAACGTGATCCGTGATGCCCTTCAACAGAGCATGCTTCAGCCGTTCTTCAATCGTGCCGTTGCGCCATTCTTCCGTCTTCTTTTCGCCGCCCGCCTTTTCCTTGACTGTTTCGGCATAGTCGATCAGCCGCTCTGTGGCATCAGGCCGACGATTCAGCAGCACGTCCTCGATATAGACCAGCAGTTCCTTGTCGATTTCATCGTACACTTCCAGCTGAGTGGGGTTCACAATTCCCATATCCAGCCCGGCTTCGATGGCGTGATAAAGAAACGCAGCGTTCATCGCTTCACGAACCGTGTTGTTGCCGCGGAACGAAAAGCTGATGTTGCTGACACCGCCGGAAGTCTTTGCGCCGGGGCATTCCTTTTTGATCTGCCGCACGGCTTCGATGAATTCCACCGCATAATTGGCATGTTCTTCCATGCCGGTGCCGACCGTCAGGATATTGGGGTCAAAGATAATATCCTTGGGCGGGAAGCCAACCTCTTCCGTCAGCAGCTTGTAAGCTCGTTTGCAGATCCGCACCTTGTCTTCACAGGTAACAGCCTGTCCGGTTTCATCAAACGCCATGACGATGGCGGCGGCTCCGTAGCGGCGGATCAGCCGCGCCTGTTCCAGAAATTTTTCTTCCCCTTCCTTCATACTGATGCTGTTCACAATGCTCTTGCCGTGAACGCATTTCAGGCCGGCTTCAATCACATTCCAGTCAGAACTGTCGATCATGATGGGGACGCGGATGTTTTCGTCGTGCAGCAGCCACAGAAATTTTTCCATGCAGCGGGGCCCATCCAGCAGGCCTTCGTCCATATTCACGTCGATGACGTTCGCCCCGCCTTCGACCTGATTCTGCGCCACACTGATGGCTTCGTCGTATTTCTCTTCCCGGATCAGTCGGGCAAACTTGCGCGAACCGGTAACGTTGGTGCGTTCGCCGACATTCAGAAAATTCGTCTCGGGACGCAGTGCCAGGTAGTCAAATCCTGAGTACGTTGACCAGCCGTTGCCCTGAGGCACTTTTCGGGGAGGAATCCCGTCACAGGCCTCAGCGATGGCTTTAATATATTCCGGCGTGTTGCCGCAGCAGCCGCCCACGACATTCACATGCCCCGCTTTCGCCATGCTGCGCAGCGTGCTCGCCACTTCCTGTGGATTACTGTCGAAGCCGCCCATGCCGTCCGGCATGCCGGCGTTCGGATAGCAGGTGACATAGCGGGTGGCCATATTGGACAGCGTCTCAACATACGGCTTGATTTCCTTCGGCCCCAGCGCACAGTTCACCCCGACACTCAGTGACGGAAAGTGCTCAACCGATGTATAAAATGCTTCGACTGACTGTCCCAGCAGAGTAACGCCGCCGGCAAACACCGTCCCGGAAATCATCACCGGAACTTCGCGTCCCTGTTCTGCAAAGACACGGGAAATGGCAAACAGGCACGCCTTCATGTTCAGCGTGTCAAAACTGGTTTCGGGCAGCAGCAGGTCGCAACCGCCATCCAGCAGCCCGCGCACCTGCTCAGCGTACGATTCCACCATCTGATCAAAAGTGAACGGACGCGTCCCGGGTGCATCCGCGTTCATGGACAGCTGAATCTTGGTCGGCCCGATACTGCCGGCGACGTAGCGAGGCTTCTTTGTGTTGGCCGCCGTGACCCTGTCGACCACCGATCGCGCCAGCTCAGCGCCGGTTTTGTTGATTTCGTAGGTCAGGTTTGCCAGATCAAATTCTTCCAGCGACACGATGTTGGCGTTGAACGTATCGGTTTCGATGATGTCGGCGCCGACATCCAGATACTGCTGATGAATTTCGGTAATCAGCTGCGGCTGAGTCAGTACCAGCAGGTCCGTGGCGTTCTTGAGATCGATGTGATGTTCCCGGAACCGTTCTCCCCGGTAGAAGGCTTCATCCGGTTCCTTCGACATGATCAGCGCACCCATCGATCCATCGATGATCATGATGCGTTCGTCCAGGATTTCTCTGATGTCTGGTTTGCTGGTCATGGGCGTTTGCAGGGGCTTCGGAAGCAAAAGAAGCCCGGCTTTTCCGAAAAGCCGGGCTTTGGGAATCGAGCCAGATTCTAGAAAGATCACCGCCCTCAAGAAAGCGGTTCTTGCCGTTGCCGGAGCGATTCGGCCCCTGTACCCAATGTTGGTAACGTGTTCATCCGCAATCCGCCGTCCGTTCGGAAACGGCGGCTCATGTCTTTTTCGACACGGTGAACCGGAACAGGGTGAATTGGAACACGGCGGACTGGCCAGAGCCTGGCATCGCTGGGTGTAACAGGCGAAGAGCAACACGGAAAGCGGCCAAACACACGAAACGCACGCCCAACAACCACCGCATGACTGCTCGGCAGCCTTCGCGCCGGCACACCTGTGTCTCTGCCCGGCACAAGATTCCGGCTCTACTCGTTATTGCCCGCCTGAACGCCGACCGGCACGCCATTGACCGGCTGGCGGCCGTTCTTGCCATTGGGCTGATTCTGCTGAGGCCGGGCAATCGACAACGCCTTGCCGAGTTTTTCCTGCAGCAGAGTGATGTCTACGGTGGGATCGATTTTCAGCACCTGTACGGTCGAGGCCTGATCGGCCGCCTTGTCCAGTTCTTCCACCAACTCGCTGATGATATCCATCAGCGAAGCGGTGGATGACACCACCAGCGTGTCCGACGTCGAATCCACACCGATCGACAGCAGCCCCTTAAAGCGAATCGGAGATTCGCCGTCGTCTTCATCCTCACCGCCAAAGTAGGAATACACCCGCGTCTGAGTCTTCTCGCCGTCCTTCTTCTCCAGCGCCTTGTCATTGGAACTCAGCAGATCACGAAACACATCCTTGACCGCCTGAGCGACCACTTCGGCTTTCGAATTCTGCAGCTTGAAGATTTTGGTGACCCGCATCGATCGCGTATCCGCCGGTTCGGGAACGTCGTACACCTTGATCAGATCTTCAATCGTCTGCAGCTGACGGCGGTCGGCGCCACGTACCAGAATCGTGCTGGTGAAGTTGTCGTAGATAAACTGCGGCTGTCGCCGACGCCCCAGCGTCGCTGCTCCGGACTTCTTCTGGCTGGACGGCATAATGCCCCAGTACGGGTCATAGCGAAAGCCGGATTCTGTCTCTTCTTCAGCCTTGAAGTAGTCTTCCAGATTCAGTGTAACCCACGATGGGGTGGCATACTTCAGGTAGAAGATTCTGTACTTCGGCAGCGGTCTGACCAACCGCTTCATCAGATCCTCGACATCCCGAAGTGCTGCGGGATCGTCACTGCTGACAATCAGCTGCCCGTCCGCCGTCGTCGAAAAGCGAATCGGCGGGGCGTCGTTCGGGACGTCATTGTCGTTCACAGGCAACCACGTGCCGGCTGACTTTCCGGTTCCGGATGAAGCCCAGGCACCGTGCGATGCGGTTTCGGCTTCCGTTTGCTGCGGGTCGTCTGAGTGTTTCGCGAGTGGTCGCTTCGAAGTCCGGGCGGTGCCGGCGTCCTTCGGTTGGCCTGGTGAGGCAGCAACCGATTGGTCTGTACGGTTTGCTTCCGTCAGCCGGGCAAAGAATTCGTCGGCGGTAGTCTCTGGCAAGGCGACGGAACGGACCGGCTGCATCTTTCGCGGGGGCGGCCAGACCTGAATTCGGTCCGCCGGCTTCAGATCGTCGTCGTCGGTGACCGAATCATCCTCAACGGCTTCCGCTCCGTCATCCGATTCGGAGTTCGGACGCTTCTGTGGTTCAGGGATATCCGTCTTCAGTTCGTTGCTGCGACGCCACAGGCGCTTGATGCGTTCCATCAGCTCGCCGGGGTCTTCGTCCGGCCCCAGTTCGAATACCCGAATGCCATCGTCGGCCGCATCCGGGTCCGGAATCTCACCCAGCTTCTGAAGCAGCAGGCGGATTTCATCCATTTCCACCTTGTTGGCATAAACCAGCAGTCGGTTATTCTCGATGTCTGCTTCGACCTTGAATTCCCGGGTTTCTTCCTGTTCCGGCTGGCTTGAGTACCGGCTGTAGTAGCCGTAGCGTGAGTTGTTCTCCTGCTTTGGCGGCGGAGCCATCAGAGCCCGGATTGTGCCGGCCACATATTCGGCATCCAGTCGCCGCAGCGGAATCACTTCCACCTGGCGCCCGGACTGATCCAGACGTTCCACCAGCGTGGTAATGGTCAGGTGGTCAGCAAGGTTTGCAAAGGCGACGATGGACTTCTTGTCCTTGTCGACCTTTAAGACCGTGCCGGGCCCCATGTCACCCAGTTCCTGCAGCAGGTCCACCAGCGTCTGCGGATCAACTGTTTCCAGTCGATAGATCTTCATCTTATTGACGTTCTGCAGCAGCGAATTTGAAGCTTCGACGGGCACATCAATCTGCGTGATGGCCTGATCGATGATTGCCATCTGGTCGGGGGCGGCCTGAACCAGAATCATGTTCTCACGCTGATTCAGGACCAGCCGTGTCTTTTTTGGATCCTGTCCGCCACCGCCGCCTCCACCCCGATTTCCGCTGTTCCCCATCTGCTGCAGCTGCTGCTGCATCTGCCGCATCATGTTGGTAATCTGCCCGACGTCCCCCATCGAGCCACCACCACCACGACCTCCGCCATCGTTTTCCAGTCCCAGCAGCGTTCTGAGCAGCTCGATCACTTCGCTCGCACGGCGATATTCAAGGCGAAACGTGCGGACCAGCTGTTCCTGGCCGGCATCAGACTGTTCGGACTGCAGAATGCGATAGATGTCTCGAAGGCTGGCGGCAGTATCCATCACTTCCAGACGGTTGGTGCGACTCAGCTTGCTGATGGTGCCGGCTTTTGACAGCAGTGGAGCCAGTTCCTCGACGGCTTCGTCAGCAATCAGCCAGTTCAGATCAAAGGACACCTTGCACAGCGTGTGGTCCATCTGACCTTCCAGATCTTCCGGCGCAATTCGCGGCACCAGCGAGGACTTGATATCGCCGATCTTCAACACCGACAGCAGTTCCCCGTTCAGCACCATGGTGTAGCCGCGAGCCAGCAGGTGGCGATTGATGATGTCGCGGGCTTCTTCCAGCGAATAGCTGCGTGTGGTTGTCAGATTCAGGGTGTCGCCCGGAAGTTCCTGCCAGTCCAGCGACAGTTTCGAAGCGTCCGCCAGCCACTGCAGCACGGCTTCCCAGGGCTGCCCCTTCATATCAAAGGTGACCATCCCGGATTCAGTCAGCTGCACTTCGTCAGAAATCGGAGCCACCGATTCGTCCGATTTCAAGGGCCGCTTTACGACCCCGGCTTTTTTGTCGTCAGGCTTGTCCCCCGGCTTTTCAGACGATGTTTCAGAC
Source organism: Fuerstiella sp. (assembly GCA_040222735.1). Lineage (GTDB taxonomy): Bacteria > Planctomycetota > Planctomycetia > Planctomycetales > Planctomycetaceae > Fuerstiella. The sequence goes on from JAVKCM010000303.1 coordinate 6,687, forward strand.
GACTTTTCCTTGTCCGCGTCGGCCGAGCCCGGTTTTTGTGAAGCGTCCTTGCCGGATTTGGCTGCAGATTCGTCCGACCCCGATTCCGCAGTGCCGCCGACGGGCTGTTCAACCACCACTGGCGTTCCGTTCTTGCCGACCTCCACACGTCGTACCGTCTGGCCAATCGCAGAGGAAGCAGAAAAAACCAGACAGGCTGCCATCAGCCCGATGGGGACAACGTGGATACGCATGGTCAGTTCGCCTGTTTCAGAATGTCCCGCCTGCGGTGGCTGATCACGTTGATGATCGGCGGGGCGCACAGAGAGCGCAGCAGCGCCCTTTGAGGGGATCAGTTTACCGTCGCGATTTTTCTGAAGATCACGCACAGATTGGGCAGAATTCCACGATTCAACCTGAGTCCGGTTGGCGATTCGGCAACCCGGCCATTCAAATGCACCCTCACCCTAACCAGGCACGGACACGAACGGTAGCTATTCCTGCCGGCCTGAAGGCAAATCTCTGCTGCTGCCGGAAGTTGAGTATCGCTATGAAGCTGGATGATGTCAGGATCGGATTTGTAGGCACTGGACGTATGGCCAGTGCTCTGGCAGCCGGATTCACCAGAAGCCTGATTCCCGCCCGTCAGATCAGTGGTGTCGACCCGGTCGCGGCATCCCGCGATCAGTTTTCAAAGGCGATTGGTCAGGACGCGATCGTTTCTGCAAGCGCCAGCGATGCCTTGAAGTCAGCAAATGTCGTTTTTCTGGCCGTGAAGCCTCAGGTGATGCAGGCCGTTCTGACAGACCTGCGTCCGGTTCTGTCGCCCGATCAGCTGATTGTGTCCATCGCTGCCGGGCTGACCGTGCCCCGTCTGGAATCGTGGCTGCCGGCCGAAACGCGGCTGATCCGAGTCATGCCAAACACACCCTGCCTGATCGGGAAAGGGGCCTGTGGCGTCAGCCGAGGATCGTGTGCCACCGAACAGGACGAGTTGCTGGTCTGCGAACTTCTCAGCAGCGTCGGTGTCGTAGAGCGGGTACCGGAAAAACTGCTGGATGCCGTCACGGGCCTGTCCGGCAGCGGCCCGGCTTATGTGTTCCAGATGATTGAAGCGCTCAGCGACGGCGGTGTGAAGGTCGGGCTGCCCAGGGACGTCGCCACACGCCTGGCGGCTCAAACATTGCTTGGGGCGGCAGAAATGGTCCTACAGACCGGGGAACATCCGGCCGCGCTGAAAGATGCCGTCACCAGCCCCGGTGGCACCACGATTGCCGCACTGCACGAAATGGAACTGGGCGGCGTGCGGGCAGCACTGATGAATGCCGTCGAAACGGCGACGAACCGCAGCAAAGAGCTCGGCTGACACAGCGGGTGCCGTCCTGCATTTCCGTAGCTGGGGCACCCAGCCGCAGCGCCACCGGATACCGGTCGATACTTGCCCCCCCGCCACGAACTGCGGCTGGAAGCCCCAGTTACGTTCAGCAGCGCCCCGATTGTGCCTGTCCCTTTCCGTGGTCCGATCTCTGGAAAACGCTCCACATCCCCAAATCAACCACCACCATCGAACGGCTACACCCTCGCTGCGGCAGACCGCCTGAGGTGGGTTGTTCGGTGTTTCCCGCGGTGTCATAATCAAACGAAACAGTCAGCGATGCTGAGTTCCTGATCACTGCGATTTCACCCTCAGCAGTTTCGGTAGAGGTTACAAAGATGTCGTGCTCCCGACACTTGTTTTGCAGCGCGTTCTTAGTGTTTCTGGCCGGGTCTGCGGTAGCTCAGCCGCCTGCCGGAACACTTTCGCTTGTGTTGGGCACCGAACATCGTTGGGGGTATCTGAACTGGGCCGAGAATTCTCTGCTGGCTCCAATGGCAGAACGAAAGTATGCGATTTCACCACGTTTCGTCAGCGCCGGACCATTTGGAAACGCGTGGATTCGTGAGCAGAGACCACGACCGGGGCGGCCCGAAGATCCACTGGCCTCCGTTCAACTGGCCCCCGTTCAGCTGGAAAAAAGTGGTCTCTATGGCTACATCGATCGTCGGGGCTATTTTTATATTTCGCCGCAGTACGAATTTGCTTGTGAGTTCTCCGACGGTCGAGCTTCTGTGAAAGTCGACGGTCGTTACCGCGTGATTGATTCTTCCGGGAAATTCATCATTGAGCAACAGTACGACTGGATCGGACCATACCGATTCAATCGTGCGCTCGTGCGGCTTGACAATCGCTATGGCTATGCCGATGAGACCGGTGCTGTTGTGATCGCGCCGCAATACGATGCGGCAGAGTCCTTTTCAGAGGGGCTTGCCATGGTGCGACAGGAAAACACCGTCAGCTACATCAATACCAACGGTGAGGTCAGGTTCAGCCTGGAGGGAATCGCTTCCGCGGGATCGTTCCACAGCGGACTGGCCTGGGTTCAGACAGGTGATTCGGTGAACTACGTTCGCAGAGACGGCACTCTGCTTTCGGAGTCTGGCTTTAAAAGGGCAATGCCTTTTGACCGAAACTTTGCAATGGTTTCGGATAACAACCGCGACTGGCTGATCGATAGAAGCGGTCGCAATATGCTGGGAGGCGGCGTCCAACAGATACTTAGTACAGCCCCGTACCAGTATCTTGCGATGGACAACGACTCGACCAAGTTGTTTCGCCCGCGGCGACAGGATGACGGAAGCTGGCAAATTTCCGTGCAGGCGTCTGCCAGCGGAGTTCCCGGCATTCAGGTAGACTTCGAGTCGACTCCACAGCCAGTCGAAGTCTACCGAACCTATATCTGGGAATACCTCGTCGCGAAACATGCGGGCGATGTGATGCGCATCCTGACCCTGAACAACAAACTCGGACAGACCGAGACAAGCCGTCCGTTTTCCAAAGACGATGGCTTTGCAATCATCTTTGTAAACAGCGGCAAAGTGTGCGACGTTCAGTTCTGGTATCCGGATACACCCAATCCGGTTGATGGTCAGTGTCAGTGAACCGCGGCGATGTCCTGATAATTATTCTGATCATGTTGATGGGTGCGGCCTCTGCACTCATTTCCGGTATCCTGGCGCCACCCGGCTACACACTTCAGTTTGCCGTGATTAGCGGTCTGGCAGCATTTGGCGTGGGGATTACCGCCACCCAGCTTTGGCATCCGATCAATGAATTGCCGCCAGTTTGGAGACTCATAGTCCTGGCAGGACTGATCTTCGCAGCGGCGTTTTGCTTTAATCAGTACGCTTCCGTCCGTCAGAACTGCATTGTATCTCCTTCGAATCGAGTCCGATATCCGGACTCCGATCCGGTGCTGTTCCCCTTGCACCTGACGGATGATGCCCGCGACCAGGAATTGCAGTGGGGTAGCCGCTCGCGAATGCTGGACGAAATCTCGCCCAACGGCGTCCGCGCTCTGCTTGAACAGATGGACAACTACACGGAAGAACTGAGACGCACGGTCTGGACACTGCAGTGGTGGCATCTGGCCACCGTGGTCTCTGTAACTGGCGGCCTGGCATTCAGCTGTTTACTTGTGATGTCGAAGATGGTCACGACTGCAGGCAAAGTTGTCCGCAAGGTCGCAGGCCGAATCGGCATGCACCTGCCTCTGAATCCGAATGAATCCATTGATGTCTTCATCAGTTACAGCCACGACAGTCCGAGCCACTCCAGACGCGTGCTGGAATTCGCCAACAAGCTGCGAGAACACGGCGTGAATGCCGAAATTGACCAATATCACACGCGACCGCCACAGGGCTGGCCCCGGTGGTGTCAGCAAATGCTGGATCCAGAGGTGTCTGGATTTGTGATCGTTGTCTGCACTCAAACGTATCTTGATCGCATGAAGGGCAACACTCCGGCTGATGAAGGACGAGGTGTCTATTGGGAGGGCACTGTTATTCTCAACTACATTTATGACGATAAGCAAAACAAACGATTCATTCCCGTACTGCTGGACGGCAGTGATGAATCACACATTCCGGTGCCTCTTGCAGGATACAGCCGCTACCGGATTGGAAGCTTCGACCTGAATGATCGCGGCTACAATCTGTTGTACCGCGAACTCACCAATCAGCCTGCTATCAAAAGACCACCACTGGGAAGTATTGTGCCACTGGAAATGCTGTACAAAGTGTTTCGGCGGCACGTCCCGCCAGCACATATGCGCGTGAGGTCGGCAGAGCCGCCACGCAAGGCGGAAACGACATTCGATTCGGCTGGCACCAGTGACAGCAAGCACGAACCCGAACCCGAATCGGAATCGCCGTGAAACGCGTATAGTCACGGACGACAGGTGTTTGAGATCTCATGCCGTGCGATCATTAAAGATTGCGCGTTGGGGTGCAGTCGGGTTTGTCTACCCTTCTGGCAGCACCAACACGGCAGGCGACGGAGCCAAAAGGGGACTGGCTCGACGGCGCCGGTGGAATCTGAACATAGCATGCGGCGTCCGCCGTCGTGCCTGTCCCCTTTTTGCGGCACCAACACAGCAGACGACGGAAATGGGACAGGCGCAATACTGTTCGGCACGGGGGCTGCTGTGCGAGTTGCTGATTTCTGTGCACGCGATTTGGGGGGTGTCGCCGCGGGAATCTGGTAGTGCTGGACGGCGGGGTTTACACACAGCGCAGCGTGAACCCGGGCAGGCGAGACGT
>JAVKCM010000304.1:0-49246 GCA_040222735.1 Fuerstiella sp.
GGCACTCGGCTCACGGCCGTGCGGCCAGGTGCGTTTTGCCTTGTGAGCCGCGACGCGTCAGCGGCCGGGCCCCGGGCGCGACCATTCCATGGAGTTCAACGTCACACCGGGAAGCCACCCGGTGAACGGCCCGCTGCCTGACGGCACTCGGCTCACGGCCGTGCGGCCAGCTGCGTTTTGCCTTGTGAGCCGCGACGCGGCAGCGGCCGGGCCCCGGGCGCGATGCTCGCATAGATCGCACGTCTCACCGGGAAGCCACCCGGTGAGCGGCCCGGTGCCTGACGGCACTCGGCTCACAATCGTGCGGCCAGGTGCGTTTTGTTTTGTGAGCCGCGACGCGTCAGCGGCCGGGCCCCGGGGCGATGCTCGGGGCGGCAGCGGCCGCTGGGAACTCTCACCGGATGTCCTCGCAGCAACCACGGTACTGTTGTAGCCGGTTTCAGCCGTCGGTTACTGCGAGGGCGTTCCAGTGGAGGTTCTGCGTTGCCGACAACAAAGCATGGCCGGCCGCACCACAGCCACAGCCCCGGCACGGCACTGGTGCTTCAGAATTCACCGCTGACATTTTCGTGAAATCGGCCGCCGACAGGCCTCGCAAACCCTGACGTCGCCGCTCATGGCCGAATCTCTGTAAACCTTTCAAACATGCATCCACTATCCAATGGCAGTTGCGCGAAGGATGTGGACATTAAAACTGAAAAAAAACAGACGGTCCGGAAGTCCCGGACCGCCTGCGGTACACAGATTCTTTTGAGTGGCCATGGCCGATCACCGTTCACGGCTGTCGACACGGCGGGCCGGGCCACCTGAGACATCCGCTACAGTTCAGCATACTTCGCGGCATACTCCCGCTGAGTCTGCTCTTCGATGTCGACCAGATCCTGATCGACCTGAATGCGAATATCCGAGCTGTCTTCAGCCGGAGCCGTTTCAGAACTGCATCCGGCCAGAAGGCACGTCAGCAGGATCCCTGCCAGTGGCAGGGCGGCAGATGGACCGAACATGATGATTTTCCCTTTTGTCAGGTCATTTTCGTTTTAATATCACAGGCTCTTCCGTCGCGGCACAGGAACGGCTGAAATCCGTGTTGCGCAGGCTGACCGGCCAGGCGAAGTAGAGACGACTACGTGGCCACGGTCGAACCCAGCCGCACGCACCATGTCGTCGCCACCGCTGACATATCTGTCATTCGGCGTGAAGTTCAGCACCATGACCCGGGTCGATTTGGTCAGCTGCACCAAATGCTTCTCGGGAACCCGCGGGCTGTCTCGTGGCAGGAAAACTCGAGCAACCGGAATCGAGATCCCGGCGGTGAATTTCTCCCGGAGAAACGCGCGAACCGCGGATTCCTTTAGTGGATTCCGGAGACTGCTCCAGGGTGTTGATATCCAACACTGATAGTGGTAGCATCTCTACCCGCCCGTCAGGCCTAAGAACGCGATTGAAAGTTCTTCGCCCGCTGCGGCGAATTTGGCCGGTGTCCGACAGAATGACAACCCTGATGACGAAGGCATCTTTCCCGAGGCATACCGGCCGCCTCGACACAACGGACCGGCCCACGACGGCAATTCGCCGGCACACCGCTTTGCTGACATCCCCTTGAGCTGACACCAGGAACTCCGTGACCATGAATTCAGATTCAGACCCCGACGGTGAGCACCGGTTTCGTGACCTCATACAGCGTCTGAAAGATGGTTCTGACGATGCTTTTCAGGAAATTCTTGAACGTTACGGGCCATATGTCATACGGTCGGTCCGCCGTCATCTGGATCGGCGACTCCGCGCGCGGTTTGATTCGCAGGACTTTGTTCAGGCCGTCTGGATGACGGTGCACGAGCATCGGGACCGGATGGCCTGCTGTGCCTCGCCGGACAGCCTGATGGCGCTGCTGGTGACCATTGCCCGGCGAAAGGTGCGTTACGAATTCCGTCGCCATCTTCAGGCGGAAAAACAGAATATCAACCGTGAACGATCAATTCAGAACGAAACCCTTGTTCTGCCTCTTCCCGATCATACGGCACAGCGTCCCAGCCAGCTGGTGATTGCCCGGGAGCAGTGGGACCTGATGGTGATCGACGAACCGGCGAAGTATCGTGAGATCATGGAACTCCGCTGTGAGGGACTGACGCTGGCTGAGATAGCGGACCGCGTCGGCGTGAACGAGCGAACTGTTCGCAGAATCATCCGGAAGCTTACCGAAAAGCTGGAGGTGTAGTCTTCCATGCTGATGGCGGACCAGAGAGATTCGACGGTTGAAATCGAACAGCAGCGAGATGCGGCGGAGCAGCTGAAGGCCGCCTGGCGCAACGGAGCTCGGGCAGATGCAGCTGCTGCTGTCGCGCAGCTGGGCGGCCCCGCACTGCACCGATCGATCGTCCTGGAGCTGGCCTATGAAGAATACTGTCTGCTTCGGGAAGCCGGCGAATCCGTCGACACGGATAGATTTCTGAAGAGATTTCCTCGCGTGGCACGCACACTGAAGCGTCAGATCTGCATCCACGAGGCGTTGTCGGCACGGGGTGTACTGGCAGATCCGGACGGCCTTCCCGAATGGCCGGTCGCGGGCGACATCATTGCCGGCTTTCGGCTGCTGGAAGAACTGGGGCGCGGGTCGTTCGGACGAGTGTTTCGGGCCAGCGAGATCAACCTGGACGAACGTCAGGTGGTTGTCAAGCTTGCCAAACGCGGGCTGCATGAAGCACAGCTGCTGGCTCGGGTTCCACATGCCGGTGTGGTGCCGGTCTATTCTGTCGCCACCGACAGGAAATGGGACCTGACGGTGCTGTGCATGCCGTTCATCAGTCGAGCGACGCTGCGAAACGTGATCGACATCGTTCATGCCGATCAGACACGGCCACCGACCTGTTCGAGTGTGATTGCGATGGCGGCACGGTCGGTCAACTGTGAACAGGACACACTGGTCCCGCATTCGCGGTTCAGCGGTGGCCCGGAGCGTGGAACATTTGCAGATGGCGTCAGTGTATTCGGATACCTTGTGGCCGGAGCTCTGAAGACCACTCATTCAGCCGGGATTTTTCATCGCGATCTGAAGCCTTCAAATATCCTGGTCGATCAGTTCGGCTGCCCGCTGCTGATTGACTTCAATCTTTCCTCTGAGCCTCTGCAGGAAATGCCGCTGGGAGGAACGCTGCCTTACATGGCACCGGAACAGCTGCTGGCCTTTCTTGATGCCTCGGCCGAAACCGAAACGCCGACGACGGTGGAAGTGGGAGCGGCGGCCGATCTGTTTTCTCTGGGAGCATGCCTGTTCGAACTGCTGTACGGTATTCATCCGTTTGCCCCGATTCCCAGCGGCCTTTCCAATATTGAACTCGGTCATTACCTTCTGGAACGACAGGCGCTGGGTCCCGGAAGCGCCCCTTTGCGGGAGCAGTTCGTGGACGCGCGTCTGAAGAATATCATCTCACGCTGCCTGGAATTTGATGCTGCCCGGCGGCCACAGTCGGCTCAGGAACTTGCCGATGCGCTGCAGGACACGCTGACACTGGGAAATCGCTGGCGACGCATCGTCCGCCTTTATCCTCGCCTGGCAAAAACAGGCGTACTGTCTCTGGCAGGCTCGGTGCTGGGTGCCGCGGTCTGGTTCAATTCACTGCCCTCAGAATCCGAACACCTGAGGAATCTGGCAGATACCGCGTTCCGAAGCGGACATTATGCAGACGCACTGGCCCCCCTGAACCAGCTGCTGCTGGAATCGCCGGACAACGAAACACTGCTCACCCTGCGAGGACAGGCATACCTGAAAACAGAGAAATATGCCGAGGCAGTTGTTGATCTGGAAGCTTTGTACAATCGCGCGCCGACAGCCGAAACGGCCACGAAAATTGCATGGTGCAATATTCAGCTGGGCCAGAATTCCGTGGCAGCCAGGTGGTATCAGCGGATCCTGAATGAATTCTCTGAAACCGCTTCCACACACAACAATCTCGGCTACACCCTGGCTCGTGAGGGCGCGTTCTCAAAAGCGATCGAACACTACAACCGAGCCCTCGAACTGTCCCCGAACCATACCCTGGCAATCCTGAATCGTGCTGAAGCCCTGTTTCAGCAGTCACTGCAGAACGGTCAGCCCACGCCGTTGTCCGCGCTGCAGGATCTGCAGCTGTCCGAATACGGGCGCATGGCGACCGGAGAGACCTTTCTGCTGGCGTGCCGGATCTGCAGTAACCTGGAACCGACGGATCAGGCCCGGTTTCTTCAGGCGCTGCAGTCCTGTGTTGAACATCAGGTACCTCGAAATCTGCTGGAATCCGACAAATCTGTCAGCAGGATGCGGCACCTTCCCGGCGTCACGGAACGGCTGCAGCAACTGCCTGTGGAAGGTGGCAGCCTGTCCCGGTCCCGTCGACTCGTACCTCCGCCGTAAACAGCACCTCAGCCATAACCGAAGCGACCACGTTGTAGCCGAGCGACCACGTTGTAGCCGAGCGACGACGTTGTGGCCGAGCGACGACGTTGTGGCCGGGTCTCCCGACCCGACCACAGGACCGACCGAAGGTCTCCCCGCATCACGCCCAACGCGTGTGGCGGACGAGGGGACGTCGATTTAATGACTGACGCAATTGCCAGGGTCTCTCTGGCTCCGTGTCCCCCGAAAATTCCGACCAGACAGTTTTCCCGCCTCGGTCCCAGGCTCCGCATAGGACCGCAGGACCGTTGGGCGGAGCCCAAACTGTGCGCAGGACCCGCGTTCGTATTGTGGGGGCGTTGGGTTCGTGGCAGCGGGTTGTAGGAAGTGGCGTGGGTGTTGCAACCACGGTCGCGGCTCCGCCGCGAAGTGCCGCCCGGCAGGCGGCACCTACAGAAGTTGTGGACGAGCGACCACGTTGTGGCCGAGCGACCACGTTGTGGCCGGGTCTCCCGACCCGACCACAGGACCGACCGAAGGTCTCCCCGCATCACACCCAACGCGTGTGGCGGTCAGGAGACCGCCCCACAACAAGGTCAGGAGACCGCCACACAACAAGGTCGGGAGACCACCACACAACAAGGTCGGAAGACCGCCACACAACAAGCGACCACGTTGTGGCCGAGCGACGACGTTGTGGCCGGGTCTCCCGACCCGACCACAGGACCGACCGAAGGTCTCCCCGCATCACGCCCAACGCGTGTGGCGGTCAGGAGACCGCCACACAACAACCGACCGCCAGACAACAACGGACCGCCCCACAACAACGGACCGCCCCACAACAACCGACCGCCATACAACAACCGACCGCCACACAACAACCGACCGCCACACAACAAGTCGCCACATCCCGGAGACCGCCACACAACGAGCAGGCTGGCTGTTTTGGCGCAGTCGCAGAGCAGAAGCCGTGCGAAGTCAGGCCTCAGCCGCGGCGGGGCCCGGCCGCTGACGCGTCGCGGCTTACAAGCGGCATACTTGAACCGGGCTGGAATACCGGTTCCGAAACCAACGCCGGGCTAACGTTTTGTCCTCAGCGCAGGGTTCGGATGGACAGGTCTCGCTCGGACAGTTCATCCGCGGCACGGGAGACGGCAGCGTCTCGTGAACGGGCGGCGGCGGCTTCCGGATCCGGTTTCAGCAACGAACCCAGCGGCGTGGAATCAGCCACCAGACGAATCGGTGTGGTCACGATTTCGCCCGTACGTTTGATGCCGTCTGCACTGCGGTTAAGCAGCGTCTTTGTGCCGGACGAGGCTGATTTCAGCGCCTCAGGCACTCCGGTGCGATGCACCCAGTTGCTGATCGAAGCATGAGACGAAGAAGGTCCGCCCGCGGATTGAATCTGTCGGTTGCCGCGACCGTATTTCACAATTGGATGATGGTAATGCAGCGGGTCCAGCAGGTTGCAGAACTGAATACGGATCCGCTGGTCTCCGAAGTGATAGTCAATATAGCTGCGGCGATAAACGACCCGCGGTGAGCCCGGCAGCATGTTCACATCCAGATACAGACGCACGCCGGTCTTCGGATGTTCCACCACCACAATGGAAGGGCCACCGGGAAACACGGGGCCGCGAAAATCCCGGTCGCCCGTGTAATAGAAATTGTGGACCAGCAGCGTCGGCGGAATTTCTACCTGCTGGCCGTTCACCAGTGCCTCAGGACCAGCTTCAGAACTGACGCCCGGATCAATTACCGTGATTTCATCGGCCGGTGAAACCCGGATGTCGTGCGGACGATGCCCTGACTGAGCGAAACCGATGTCGGCCAGACACAACACCACGCAGCACGACACGCACCACGATATGCACTGCACCCGCATCGCCCGCATCCAATGTTGTTGAATCATCATGCCTGCATCCTTGACGGTTGATTTCCTGGCCAGCCCGAACGATCCGCCTGTCAGCGATACGAAAAATGAATTTCCACCTGGCTGATGACATTAAAAAAGCGAGCCAGGTCCGCAGACTCGCCCCGCCGGTGGATGCGTTGCGTCTGTTCCTTCAGGACCCAGAACTGCTGCAGCGGAATACAGGGGAATTCCGGTTTCCCGATCGGCGACGTCGCTTCGGTATGGTCCAGCGTCATCAGGCCGACCGGCCGAATGTCCACTCGAAACAGATTGCGCTGGTATCTCTCAAACTGCGGTCGAAGCTGAGCTTCCACCAGCTCTCCCGGATGCTGCTGAGCAATCAGCTGCAGAATCCACTGGCCATCGCTGGTGATGGTGACGGTTACCTGAGAAATCCGGCAGTGGTCTCGTCCCAGGTGGGCGGCCGCCATCTGAAACGTCTTCAGTCGCACCACGGGGCTGTCCACGGTCGCCGCATCGCCGGAGCCATCCATCAGATAGCCCACTGCCTTCAGGCTGCCTTCGCTGACCGGGTCGCTGAAGCGGTGCGGCTGGTAATCCCACTGCGGGATGGCACATCGCGTCCGCAGTCGTCGCCGAGCCAGCAGGTCGCCCGCAAACAGCATTCCGGGAATTGTACTCAGCCCTGTCAGCAGCAGAGCGCGTCGTTTGAAGTTCGGGTTCATAATGACATCCGTGTCATGCTGGATTCAGGTCCAGGTTACTGCAGGGTCCAGGGCCTGTCGGCAGGCAGCAGTTCGGCTGTCATCGACTGCCGAACACAATGCCGCACCGGTGGCCGAAAATGCTAATCAACAGTCTGTGAAGCTCGCGTGCCCGCACTGATCGTCTGAGCCGTCCCGATGCGGACAGGATCCGACGGACTCTCAGACCCCCGTCCTGTCAGCCCTTTGATCAATCTTCCCGGCAGCCCGAGAATGTCGCGTGAGAATCGCGGACGCGAACGCTGATGAATCTGTGTCAGGGGCGGATTCGGATCAACGGCGGAAAGGCTTGCCTGTTCTGCCGCGACCGGCCGACAGAAGCTGCCCATCTGCAGTGTCGGCACGGCATTCGGCTGCTGGAACGACGACTGCAACAACGGCTTGGCGTCTCCGTCTCCCGATGTCCCACCGTGAGTCGATGAGCGGAACCGGTAGTCGGGGGATGTCGTATCCGGGGGACAACTCTGGCCTGGGGCATACTGCGGGTCCAGCGGAATCGCTCCTTCCAGCGAATCGATCGGGATGTCGGTCCCCGGTACGAACCCGTCAGAAAAGCCGGGCCGCCGCGGCTTGAGACTCTGGACGGAAGGCACCTTCAGCACCGGCGTCGCCGGAGCGGTCTCAAGTGAAAACCGAGCGTCTTCTGATCGCTGCGGGACATACTGCGACTGCGGGTGGAATTGTTCCGGAGCGTAGCCTTCCTGCAGATGCCCGTTGCGGATGTTCAGACCGCTGCCATGGTAACCGTTGGGATGTGTGTGCGGGATACTTTCCTGCGTGCGATACAGATCGCCGCGACGTTCGGCTTCCGGAATCCGCATGAAGTCGTCGACCTGCAGACTTGAGTAATCAAATACTTCGTTCTGCAGAAACTTTTCGCGGTGCCGGGTGACAAATTCCCGTTCTCGCAGACTCAGCGAATCCAGATCCGCCACGGCCGGAGCCCAGCGCAACCCCATCAGGTCGAACAAAGTCGGATAGATCACGGTGTGCGACAGGATGATATTCTGCTGCAGCGACGATTCGTCGGACGGCAGAGGGCGGAACAGGACTCCGATACCCGGAGCATCCTCAAGCAGAGGCACGCCTCGGGACGTTCGGGACGCCTTGAGTCCGACCTGATAGGTGCTGACTTCCCGGAGTTCGTAGTTGCCTGACACGACATCCGTGTTGATAAAGTGGCGTTTGACTCGTCCAAGATGTTTTTCATCGGCTCGCACAGGTTCACGAACATTGGTGGTGTACATGTAGTCGAAGTGGAACACGACCGACTGCCCGTCCGGCTGAATCACCGGACGAATTTCGTAGCCGGTCCCGGTTTCAAATTTGTAGATCGCAGGGTCGGGAATCAGCGCCTCAAGATTACTGCCGATACGCGGCACATTGTTGTTGGCCGAGCTCATAAACTGAGCATCGGTGGTGGACGGCAGTCCGGGCAGAACTTCCTGAATATACGGCGACTGTCCGAGTCCGCCATACGTGGTGCTGGGAGACTGACCGCCATACATCTTCATCAGGGCGAGAAAATTCGGATCGCCCATCAGAGCTCCATAGTCGTTGTACGCGGCCAGCGCTGAATTCATGGCTTCGTTGATCAGGATATCGCGTTTGGGCAGATCAAATTCCATGGTGGCCTGAGGGGACACCTTGGCAAACATACGGTTGTTGGCGACCACACTGGTGGTTTCGACCTGTCCCACATTGACGTCATAGAAGTAGCTGGTTTCGCGCACATGGCGGAAGGCGGGGTGATAGAACTGAGCATTCACGTCATCTTCCAGAGCCGTGCCCAGGCGTTTCAGGTAATTGTCGATATTGGACGTCTGAGCCCGCGTACCTTCGACCAGTTCGATAAACTTCTCCTCGACATCGTCCACCAGCATGTCCAGAAACTTCTTGTGATCGAGCTTCCGACGGGAACCATCGGCTGCGGCCTCCGCCGTCCGCAGATTGGCGATTGCGGCCAACAATGCATTCTCGGCAGCTTTATCCGCCTGAATGATGCCGAGTGCTCGATCAACCTCGAAAATGATGCCCTGAGCAACATCAAAACGGTTCAGATGTTTACCATCAGATCCCGTTCCGAGCTCCTTGATGCCCTCGGCGTGCGGATCAAGGTCTTCCATGACGACTTCCTTGAAGGCGACCCAGCCATTCAGAAGATCATCAAACAGATTCGGGTCGGCTGCAACTTTGGAAAAAGTGGACCGCAGCCGCGTCAGGTTGTCTCGCAAAGAGGTAGTCTTCGTAATCACGCGTCGGCCGACAGTTTGGTAATTGTAGGCGACTTCACTGAGTAAATAGATGGCGGTGAGGCCGGCCCCCGTCTTGTCGACAACTTCCGTCGTTTCCTGTTCCAACTTAGCCACACGTCGCAACATGTCGTCTGCGGCCAGCATCAACGAATGTTCAACCGCACGATGCTTATACTGCCCCAACCGTCGCTTCATCGTTTCGAACTGTTCAACGTAACTTTCAATGTCACGCCATAGCTGCTTCCAGTCGTCGACCTGAAAGCCGTCAGACACTCGCCCGGCCTGTGGTGGGTCCAGTTTCAAAACATACTTGTGTTCGTTGAATTTGAAAGGAATGGAAAAGCCTGAATGCTCCGGAAGCGATTTATCATCTGTCGACACGGGCGGATTTTCTGATGACTTGATCAGATACTGCACGGTGTCATTGATTTCAGCAGTCCGTTCCGGAGGTTGTCGCGATGACAGAACGTTCCAGACGTCGGAAAACATTCTTGCGGCGCCGGAGTCCTGCTGCTCCTGGTCCCGTCGAACTTCGGCCACCGGTCCTTGAGTAAGAGTCGGCGCCAACATTTCGATCTGATTCCAGGCCGCTGCGGTGGTCCAGGTGCTCGGGTTACTCTTTCGAACAAGTGCCAACCCAAAATAACGCGTTCGAAGTGCGGTATAGGTTCCGTTCCGCGACGGACCGAAAAGCACCTTTTCGGCACGTTCAATTTCGGCGCTGTCCGGCCGAACCCGGTCATTGGCGGCAACAAGCCATTTGAAGATAAACCCGCGAATCAGTTCGGTCTGCAATCGCTTGAAGTCGGAGGCTCGAGATGACGCCTGATCGGCGGCTTCGAGAATCCCTTGAATTGTCGACTGAATCGGGACCAGCGTTGCCCGGACCTGCTCAGCGGTTTCGTACACCGCCCACTGTGCATTCCGCAACTTTTCTTTGGCCTCGTCCTCTCTCTTTTTGGCTTCGACCGCTGCGGCCTGAGAATCACCAATCCGTTCTTCAATCAGTGCCCGTTCCATCACGCGCTGGCGGAGTTCCACTTCGGTGATCAGGCGGGCTTTGAAAATCTGGGCCAGACGGATGAATTCCCGCTGCATCGGATTCAACGTGTCCGAACCGGCCACCTGAGCGTCAAAGAAACCTCGCAGCGCCGTGAACTTCGCGTTGTGGCCCAGAAACTGGAACTGCTTGTGCCGGTACTTGAACTCCGCCCCGGACTGTTCAAAAAACTCCACTTCATCCTGAGGCAGCTTGCACAGCACGTCGTTCATGAATTCCTGCAGTATTTCTTCCCGCACATCGTTCTTCGCCAGCGACATCAGAAACAATGCATTTGACAGACTGGTGGTGTCCATCGAATTCAGCGACAGCACCTTGTTCCCCGTCTGCAGAAACTCAGAATCCAGCGACTGCAGTTCCTGAATAAAGTCCTGACCGAAGAAGGCCTGCTGGTATTTGAAATCACGGACCTGCTGAGGCGTGCCCGGCGGGCAGATGTCGGCAATCGCATCGGCACGTCGACTGGCCACCTTCACCACGGCATTCCGCAGCATCTGCGTGGACTGAATGGTCAGAAAGCGAGAATGATCCAGATATCGCTGAATCCGGTTCACAACCTTCTCCATCCGTTCGCCGCGTTCGCCGTTCACCTGCACCGTGTGAATCGCCACCTTGACCTGACCCACCGGTGCATCCAGCTGATTGATGATCTTGTGCACTTCGTTCACGCCCTTGCGGGGACCACGCATCTGAATCAGCCCCTCACCCACCACCGACAGGCTTACCTGAGTGACGGGGTCGTCTGACCTCGGATTCGCAGGGGCATAGGTATCCGGATCGGCCGTCTTGGCCGCCACTTCCCGTCGAAACTGTTCCTCAGCCTTCAGACGCTCTTCCTGTTCGGCCGCTTCCCAGCGTTCTGTCAGGCGGATTTCGTTCTCGCGTTTGGCCTGGATCGTGGACAGCAGATTCCGCACCAGCGCTTCCTGCTGCAGCACCTGAAGTTCGGCACGATCCAGATCGGTGTCCTTTGAATCACGCAGACGTTGTACGTCGCGAAGTCGTTTTTCTCGATCCTGTTCGGTCTGACCGTCACCGGCAGGACCTGCGTTCAGGTCGGCGATCAGCGTGTCGAGCTGTTCGATATCAGCTTCCAGACGACCGGCGGCGTCGCGGGCACGGATCAGCGCCTGTTGATGTTCTTCCAGCGTGTTTTCGGCCAGCCGGGCTTCCTGGGCGGCGCGGACGGCCTGTTGTTCCAGTTCGCGGCGATCCACCGTCGCAGCATCGGCCTGTCGCCGAGCCGTGTCAGCGAACTGTTGTTGCATCTGGACGGCGGCACGGTTATAGGATTTGGCCTTACGGTTCACGATCTGTGTGACGCGATGGGCATCACGGAAGTAATACAACCGCGCCACCCGGGTCACAACCTTGTCCGACGGATTGAAGCCCTTAGCAATATTCCGCGGCGGTGTATATTCGGGAAATTCCACATGCGCGCCCGCATAATGCGAATCCAGCCCGGCGACGGTGGTAGGGAATTCAGACGACGTGTTCTTGGTGATGCGTAACGTGTAATCCTTTTCGGTGCCATCCTTGTCCACCAGTTTTTGTCCGAGAACATTCGTGAGCGTCGCCGACTTCACCGTGAAAATGTACGTGCCGGGCGCCAGATCCCGACTGAACTGAATCTCGACCGAATTCTGAGCGGCATCGAACACGGGCGTGGCCGTGGGAGATTTCTCTGGTGAAGGCTTGCCGTCGACAGACGCGGTGTTGGTCAGGCTGTAGTTTTCCAGCTGGACAGCACTGTCGGGATCGACAGGAATACTGCGCTGAAACTGAACTTTGATCACGTTGGTCTGAGCGAGCGAAAAGCCGCTCGGGTCAACCGAATCCACGACCGGACCGGATGGCAGCACGTCCACACGCACGACAGGACTGCTCGCGACCAGATTCCGCCCTCGGTAGAGTTGCGCCTGAAGGTCCTGCGGGCCAAGGGGCAGGTCGACATTCCCAATCTGCACAGTCGAAATAGTGCTTGCGGCTGCCAATCTTTGTCGGGCCACGATCGTGCCGGATGACTTCAGGACCAGATCGATTTCTGAAGCATCAGCGTTGCCAGTCGTCAGATCCACGTCAACGGTCACACGGTTCTGAGCAAACACCGCGTTGCCGACGGTCACCGCCGTCATCACGCCGCTTTTGTCTTCTTCTTTCACCGCCAGAGACTCAATCGCGGATCCGGCGTGGTTGACGGAGGCGGTCAGCGTCACGACCTTTGGATGAGCCAGTTCGGCCCCAGACTCCGAAAACCAGACGAAGTATATCTTCTCATCGTGTCTCAGAGCACCTAATTGTCCTTCGAACTGAATCGCTTTTCCACTGGCGGGACTACCGTTCGTGGCCAGTCGTTCAAGCAGGGTCGACTTCAGTTCGCGGACCGGAAGCCAGTCACGGTCAGCACCCTGCCGAACGACGAAAAAGCGGTGCTTTAGCCCGGACTGCAACTCCGAATAATAGAACCCGAAATAATCACTCAGTAAAGTGGCCTCTGTGATTGCTGCGTCGCTCACGGCACCGGGCAATTGATACCTGCCGTTCAGGTAGCTCTGAAAGCTGACAAGGTCAGTGGCACCGGCCACGTTGACCGGACGGCTGGCGGTGGAGACCTTGCTAACTGTTCTTCGCACGCCAACGTCACTACGGCCGGCGGGCAGCGTTGTCTGGTACGTCAGAGTCTTCGTATGTTCGGATAGCGAAAATGTCGCCGGATCAATGCTTGTTGATCCTTCGAACAGATCAGCCAGCAACGACGGGTCAGCATTTTGGAGAAGTGTGTCCAAGCCGGCGACGAATGGCTGTCCAGACCGATCTCTCACCAGGACGGTCACGGCGCCCGCAGCCGGAATAATTGCGGGTTGGCTGCTATCGTCGACCGACCACGACCATTTCACGTCACCCAGTTGACACGTCAACTGAACAACGCTCGCGTGTCGTAGTGCTGCGTGTGGATCAACGGTCTCGGCCACAACCGTTGTAGTCATCGAAGCCGGACGGACGGACAGTCCGGAAGACCCACTGTGTTGTGGAGAAGCGATGTCAGTCGCCCCGACGGTTGGCATCACCGGGACAGTTGTTGCCGCAGCAACTGGCGAAACAACCGGTGAGTCAGCGGCTACGTTTATGGGCTGATCATTTACCCCCGCGATTCTGACGGTGCCACTGGAAACGGCCCACCAGCCGAGTCCGACCACCAGCAGCGTTCCAAACAGAAACGCACACAGAATAAAGGCGATGCCCAGTACTCGCAGCATGACGACGTCCTTGTCGGTGCCAGAGAAAGAAACGGTTTCGATCGAAAAATCGACGGCCCGCCGGGGATGCTGCAATCCGTGCGGCTGACAGAACCCCGACACTTCTACTATCGGATTCAGCCGTCACAACCTTACCCCTCAGGGTATCGGTTTTACCCCGCACCTGGTAATCTCCGGCCGCACCTTCCCGTCGCAGCGGTCGCAGCGGCTATGAGCGTTCTCACGGCCGTGCCTGTCATACACATCGTGCCGCTGATTCCGATCAGGCAGACTGGGAAAAGTCTGACGCCCGAGGTTACGGTTCCGGAATCTGCCCGACTTCAGCAATTCCATTCCGGGTCACACTCAGGCCGGCATGCGAATGAGGCCACTGTCTCAGTCCGTCCGAGTACCCAGTGCGGCGGATAAACCAGTTTTGAGTTTCATTGGCCAGCCGAGCCCCGTCCGAATCAGGATTCAGCCGAATCGGCGGAAGCGTGACAGTGGCCACTTTCCTGTTCTGTGCAAAGAACGAAAGCTGCAGTCGCAGCACGGTTGAAACACGCGGACCTTCCACTATGCCGCGGACCTCATAGCTTCCATCAGCATGGACTTGCACCGACATTCCTTCGTAGATCATCACCGGCGGCATGCCGTCACAGCTGTCACCCGGGCCGCATGCTCCGGTAGCAAAATGAGCGGCGTCTGCAAAAACGGCTGTCAGCGTTCCGGACGACGCACCAGATCCGCCCGCCTCGACATCTGACGTTCGCAAATCATCAGAGAACGTGCCGGACGCAGGGGCGCGATCATCCGCTGCGCCGTGGCTGCAGCGCGGACCGCCGGAACCTGAGGCAGTCGGAATATCCTGAGGCAGGTCCGTCGAGCAGAAGGCATCCGGTACGGATCCTGTCCGCGGATCGAATTCAGCGAGACCCGCCGGCGGTTGGCGAAACTGCTCGGCCTGAATTGTCATCCCGGGCTGCGGCTGCGGCGACGCTTCGGACGGCAGACTGTACTCAGGCTGCACCTGCGGCCGACCGGCCGCAGGTGGTGAGTTGTCCAGCTCAGGCTGAATCAGCGTTTCGGCCTGAGCATTGTTGTTTGAAGATCCATCGGGTACTGCAGGTACCGACTCGGGCATCTGATAGCCCATGACTCCGGACGGCAGCAGAAAACAGGAGACCAGACCAGCAATCAGACGACCAGCATTCATCGAAATCATCCCCTGGGAAAGTGAATAACCCTCCCTGGAACCTTCCACACAGGCTTGGTCGTCGCAACGTGTTTCCGGAGAATCCGTGTTCCGGCACAACAATCCGTGGCCGGCTGTTGCGGGGATTCCTGCCCCCGGACTCAGGCAATCTGCAGCAAGTTCACAGGCCGCGTCACGCCTGACGTCTGAACCGCGTGCTGAAAATCCGCCGATCGTGACGATCAGGGCGCCTGGCCCTGGTAAGTACCGGTGTTGCCGTCAAATCGAGTCACATTTCCGGACCGGATGTCGACAAAGGTTTCGTAGCCATGCGTCCTGACGGCAACGGTTCGCGACCAGTCTGACATCGGTATCGTGATCAAACGAAACAGCTGATGATCAGCCGCTACCGGCACGCCGCCGACGCAAATCTGCTGATCATCACTGTCCGGCATTCGCAGCAGCAGATATCCGGGAGCGTAGCCGGTGTCCGGCAGGGCGGGCTTTGTCGGCGCGGGCGATGGAACAGCCGAGCCGCCAAGTTTTCCGACCATGGCTTCAATATTGAACTCATTGCCATAGGTACCTGGAAAGCGATGCCTGAGCCACGCCAGAACCCATGCTCGTTCCGCGCTGGCTTTCTTCAGAAGTTCAATGTCTCGTTCACGCTGATCAATTTGTGTCTGCTTCTGAGCCAGCTGCTGGCGACAGGTGTTCAATGAATTCTGCAACGCAGCTGATTCATGCCGGGCCTTGCCGAGTGCTTTCTGCAGATCAGCCAGCATCTGGCGCAGCGACTCGACCGTGTCGCTCTGTGCGGCGTTTTCCTTGACCACCTTCGCGTGGACTTCTCGCAGACCCGTCAGGGTCTTTTCACAGTGGTCGCGTTCCGCCTCGGCGGCACGCTTTTCGGCGGCCAGTTCGTTGAGTCGCTGCTGCAGCGCCTTCTTTTCCTGAATCAGCTGTGCATTGGTTGGAGCAGCGGGCTGGCCAACCGCGTCGGCCGACAGAAACACGCCGGTCAGGAAGACAATGGACAGGGAAGAAACAACGGCACGACGGCAGGGCATGGTTACTCTCCGGCAGGGTGACTGTTTGACACTAAGAAACGGTCGGTCAATAGCTCACCGGTTGGACGCCTTTCGCTCCGCGAAAGCGCGCTCTTTCGCGGAGCGAAAGGCGACAATAATTGACCGGACACTCCTAAGCCGATATTACAGTCACTACCAGGCCGGCGAAAGCACCAATTCCATTGCTTCAATCCGTGTCCGGCTCTGAGTCGTCGGTGGCTGGAACGACGTCAGCGGGCGGCAGTACTGCCGTGGCTTCTGAGAACCGGGGCAGGTCGGCGGTCTCCACGCCGGGCACGGCCCGTTCGCGGTCGACGTTGAAGGCAGAGGTGACGTCGCCGTTGAAGAACTGTGAGTGATCCAGTCGAAAATATTCGACCGGCAGGCTCGCCAGATCCGTTCGACCGGAAGCCGCCAGTTCTTCTGAAAACATCCAGAGCTGTGGTCCGAACTCAGCCGCCACTTCTTCATAGGTATCGGACAGTTCGTACCAGTACAACTGCCACTGATCAAAATCCAGCTGATCGGTGATCCGGTCCAGGCTTCCCGAACTCAGCGCCCAGTAGATTTCGTACTGGCAGTAGAGATTATGGCTGCCTCGCCATGAAAGCAGTTCCTGCATTTCGTCCAGATAAGCGTTGCCCCCCGACTGAATCAGAACGCCGTCCGGCGACAGTGAGGCAAACACATTGGAATAGGCGTCCACCACAATCTCAGGCTGATCTCGCTCCTGTTCGCCGCCCGTCAGGCTTTCGCTGTCACGCATCCGAATCACGGGCTGTGCCAGAATACTGCTGGTATGAGTGAGACTGAAGTTCATCCGGCCGGATTCGCGCGCCGACGCGGTGGTCCCCTGACGCGGTGCGCCCAGACCGTTGATCAGCGAACCATCCAGCGCAAAAGCGCACTGGCTGGCTGAGATCGCTCCACCGGATCGACCGCCGACAACCACAAGATCACCACTGCCGCGCACGCACACGTTGTTCAGCGTAAGACTGGTTTCGGCGCTGCCGCCGGAATCCGTGGCCGAATCCGTCAGGTGAAACACCGAAGCCTCCCGACGTGAAGGGTTACGGACTTCGACACTGCAGTTTCTGAGCGTCACCTGGTTGGGACCGCTGCAATGAAACAAACTCAGACGATCGGCCATCGCCTCACGGGGAATCGTCATGCGAAAGTTGACGTCAATTACGGTCAGACTGACATTATTGCTGAGATAGAACAGCTGCCCCTGACGGTTCTGACTCTGTTCTCCGGCAAAGGTAATCATCGGCCGGCGACGCGGAGCGGCCCGCAGCGTGATGATTCTTCCGGAAACGAGCCGCGTCAGCGCCCGCGTCGGCAGTTCCAGAGGCCCGTCGAAGTCCAGCTGAATGGTGTCGCCCGAACGAGCCATGTCCCACGCCACATTCAGCGTCTCCGCACGTTCCACCGTCTGGTCCGCCCGCACAATCACGAACGGCTGCACCGGCACGGGCAATTCAGAGCCCTCCGGAGTGACCGGTGTGGATTCCGCTCCGGCGACATTCGGTGGCGTGGCCTCCTGAGTATCGGTGTCCGAAGATGTATCGGTGGCCCCGTTCGCCAAAGAGTCCGGCTTCGTGGAATCTGCCGGCGGCACCGCAGGCCCCTGCACGAGTTCGACCCGAGGCGGAAACATTGACTGCAGCACGGACCGGATATCTTCACCGGACAGATCCTGCGGGCCAGGCGCGAAGTGCATGATCAGCGCGGTGATACAGATGGCAAAGACGGCACCCGTCAGAAACAGTGCGCCGGACAGCTCCCGGACATGCGTGACCGCCATACGTCGCCACACGATGCCTTCTGCAGGCACACTGCGGAGCCCCATATAAGTTGCCAGTGCCAGCAGATCAGCCAGCAGCTGCCCGGGATCCTGGTATCGCTGTTTCGGATCCGTATTCATCATCTTCTGGACAATAACAGCCAGTTCGGCCGGAACGTCCCGCGCCACCGTACGAGGATCCGGCGGTGATTTCCCCTGATGATCCAGCAGCTTCTGCAGTGCTGTGCCTTCGGGATAGGGCGGCTGTCCGGTCAGCATGTGATAGACGGTGCAGCCGAGTGAATAGATGTCGCTGCGAATATCGGCCGTCCGCGGATCGCGCGCCTGTTCCGGAGCGATGTAGTCGAAGGTGCCCAGCGTGGTGCCGGCCACGGTCAGGTCGCCCACCGAATCGGTGGATTCGCGCCGGGCAAGCCCGAGATCGACCACCTTGATCCGCCCGCTGTGGGTCAGAATGATGTTGGAAGGCTTGATGTCACGGTGCACAATGCCGGCGGCATCGATGTGGCTGAGAGCCAGTGTGGCCTGAATGGCATAGTTGACGGTTTCCGCAGGCGTCAACCGGCCCCGGTCCGAGATCATTTCCTTGATGGTCAGACCATCAGCAAACTCGTACACAATATAATGAACGCCGTCCTGTTCACCGGTAAAGAATACCCGCGCGACATTGTCGTGATTCAGCTGTGCACAGGCCCGCGCTTCGTTTCGGAATCTTGCCACCAGCGCCGGGTCAGCAGCGACGCCCGGATGCAGTACCTTCAGAGCAACGTAGCGTGACAGTTCCAGATCCCGGGCACGGAAGACGGCTCCCATGCCGCCCGAACCAATCCGCTGCTCTACTTCGAAGTGACCGATGCGCAGATCACGCTCAGCATTTTCTTCACTGTCCGGTGGAGCAAACAGGCGGTCGCGGATTTCCTGAGCCGTAGCACTCAGAGGCACTTCAGCCGCATCACTGAGCCCCACGTCACTTCCGGACGTGATGACCGTGTTCTGGTCGTCGGCCACCAGCGGGCGTTCCGATAGCGGCACATCCGGTGACATCGGCTGCGTGGCATCAAGTTCAACGCTGGAATGGTGATTCATGGTTCACCGCTTCCACGGCGATAACGGCCTCTCACGAACAGCAGGGCCGAGCAGCTCTGGAGAAATTCGCCGGTCGCGAGCAGACAGTCTTTACAGACAGGAAGCCCCCGAAGGCAGGCCCTTCGAGGCTTCACGATTGTAGTCCCGGCGATCGGCCGGGTCAAAAAGTCTCTGGGGCAACTGACCCGGAGTCCAGGATTCCGGCAGCTTCTGACGCCCTCCTGTGTCGGTTATACGTCCCTGGGGTGTCCTGACAACACGCGAAACGCAACCACCCCAACTCAGTCTGCCAGATACAGATCAACCTGCCCATGCATTGTGTACAGCCGGTAACGCTGCCCGTCATGCACCAGTACGCCGCTCGATTTGTTGTCCGACACCGGCAGTACCGGCCCGTTACTGCATTTTTGCCATGTTCTGAGATCGGGTGAGACGGCAAACCACGTGCACCAGTCCCGCGGCTTCGTCGGTGTCCCCGTGCCGTGCATCACGGCGTAGTACAGTCCATCGTGAGACACGATCTGATTCATGGCAATCATCAGTCTGTCGTAGCTGTCAGGCCCCGGCACAATCAGCGGTTCGTCACTGACATTGGTCCAGACTTTCATGTCCCGCGACGTCGCCAGCCAGATCCCCTGGTCACGGCGCTCATAAAACAGATGCCACACGCCGTCCTTCACAACGGCCGTCGGCGTCCCATAGGGCCCCGGCGGAATTCGGTCACCGTTCTGCAGCCGAACGTCGAGCGTGCCGACGCGTGTCCATTCAAGACCATCCGCAGATTTCAGCAGCTGAGCCTGGTCGCCGGCCCCTTCCGCGAACATGTACAGAGTGCCGTTGTGGGGGACCACCATCATGTCCTCCACCCATACGTCGTCGTACAACGGTGCGGCCCCGTGTCGCTGCCAATGAATGCCATCGGCTGACGTGGCGTAACCCAGCTTCATCGTCAGCGGCTCGCGGTCCGGCGCGTAACCCGTGTACCACATTCTGTACAGGTCGCCTTCCTTCAGAATCCAGCCGCGTTCCCGGATCTTCGCATCCCAGCTGCCTGGTGACGATTCAAAAACAGGGTTCGCCGCAGATGGAGTGAACGATCGAAATGCGGCCGGCAGTTCCTGAGCGACCGCCACCTGTGCCAGCCAGAATACACTGACGGCCAGAAACCGCAGGACGGCCATTGATGTCAGCACGCGTCGCATTCGGCACAGGCTTTCAAGATCAGGTATCGGCGTCACCGGCCGATCATTTTTGAAACCGCATTCCCGCGTTTCTGACACACACACGCCGTGCCCCGTCAGCACGGCACGCTCTGAACGTGGGTCAATGACGGCGTCGTTACTGACCGCCGTCGGCGGCGGCACCGTTGCTCCCCGCCGCGACCAGCGGTGGACACGAGGGATCAAATTTCAGATTCGCCGGTTTGTTGTCACCGGTCCACTGAAACAGGGGAATCAGAGACCTGTTGGGCACGTCTGCCTTGCCCATCAGCATATGACTGATCACGGGAATCGAAA
Source organism: Fuerstiella sp. (assembly GCA_040222735.1). GTDB lineage: Bacteria > Planctomycetota > Planctomycetia > Planctomycetales > Planctomycetaceae > Fuerstiella. The sequence goes on from JAVKCM010000304.1 coordinate 20,236, forward strand.
GTTCATACGCCTTCTTCACCACTTCACTGCGGGCATCGCGATTCAGAAACCCCTTGGGCAGCGCCGGCGCGCGGCCAGTCGCTTCGTCCCGCTCCCAGTGGTGGAAGGCCGTGTACAGATAATAGGCGGACGTGACCCATTTCGGATCGTTCTTGTTCCGGTCCTTGTTGAACCGTGCGGCTGTTTCCAACACCAGATCAGCCGTCGCCCAGGACAGCACTTCCAGATTGATCTGAGCATCATAGCCGGTGCGTCCCATGACCCGGGCCGCGCGGCAGCGAACCTGAATATCCCGGTTCTTGTCTCTCATCAGCCGCGCGGCGATACAGTAGGAAACCGCGGTCGTGGGAGCCACCAGCTGCCGAGGAGCCGTGACTTCTTCCAGAGCGGCCAGCAGAAATACCTGATAGGCTACCTCGGTGTAGGGACGGCTCAGTTCGTCACTGATGGCACTGGCCAGTGCCATCTGAATCTGAGGAATGGCATCTGCCTTCTGCAGGTAGTTGGTGATGGAGTTCACGGCACGGGCCTTGACGGCGTCCGGCTGTTCCGGGTCCCGCAGAACTTCCACAAACACTTCATCGACCTGATCATACATGACCATGCGGGTCTGATTTCCAGGTGGCACGACTTCCAGATCCGGCAGAATTTCAAGCGCGAAGGATCGGGCCAGAAAATTGTTGGTGAGCAGCTTTCGAATCAGATCCAGCGATTCTTTGCACACCAGCTCGCGAAATTGCGCCCTGGTCTGAGAGTTCGTAATCTGAGCTCCTGCACGCAGCAGGTCGCGGCGGAAGTTCTTCAGAGCGTTTTCCCGGTCGATGGGGTCGTTCTGCACGGCGCCGTCCGACATGGACAGGATCCGGTACTGCAGCCCGGTTCTGAGCGTTTCCAGCTCTTTCTGGTTCCGCCCGTTGGTACCGACGGCAATCAGCGTTCGGTAGTCGCGGGATTCCTTCTGAAACTTTGCCAGAATCTGCGGCGTCAGCAGTGATTCATCCATGCGTCGCAGCGCCTGCACTCGTTTGCGCTGGTCCAGCTGATAGGCTTCAACCGGGTTCTCGGGCGCGGACGCCGCTCCGTTTTCGGGGCTGCCGTTATTTCCGGCCGCGGGCGTATTCTGCGCCGGATCCGGCGGCGTCTGCCCAGCCGCGACGGAACAGATGGCCATCGACATGGTGAGGCTGAACAGCAGCAGGCCCGATGGCAGTCTTGTATCTCGTACGTATTCCGGCATAGATCCCACCAGATGTTTCCGGGCGGTCGCTTGAATTTGGGCGCAACCGTGCCGCACTAGGATGACAGGTCGAACGAATCGCGTCCAGAATGAGACAACGTCAGAGAGTAGAAAAAGAAGGGTTTTTGTGCGAAGCACCGCAAGGCCACAGAGTCGTCACGACCGGCGCAAACGTGTTGCCCTGGCTGTCTGCAGACAAAGAAGGGATTCGACGGCCCACAAACAGCTTTCCCGAAGGACGAACCAGGAATACCGATTGGTTCATTGGGACCTCGGCAGGCCGACGCGTGGAGGCTACCAAAAAACGGGGCAAAAGCCACAACTTTCGCGCCACCCCTCAGAATTCGCGCGCCAATTTCGTTCCCGGCGACTTCCCCATCCTGTTCCGCTGAACACACCGTTTACTGCAACATGTGGCGAGCCGATTCCTGCGCCGACTCGGGCTGACAGCCCCCGCTCGGGCGGAAAACAACACCAGGCCGACAGCAGCACCAGGCGAAAATTTTTCCCACAGACATTGCGCAGACATTGCAGTGTCGAAGTGTTTTCACATGGCGTATATTGGAATCAGCCGCACATCCGGCCAATGGTCGCCGGACGCACGACCGTCTCTGTACGGGCCAGAGATTGTCAGCACCCATCCGACCCGACTCACCGGGAAACGTCGCCCCATGCAGGAAGAAGCCACTTATACCTGTGATAGCTGCGGTGAGGAAATTGTGGTTCCCATCGATTTAAGTGGCGGTGAATCCCAGGAATACACCGAAGACTGCCCTGTTTGCTGCCATCCGAATGTGATTCACGTTATCGTCGCGTCGGACGGAACTGTGACTGTTGATTCCCGTTCCGAATAGCCGCCAGACATTCCGTCCGTCGCGTTCCGCCGCGACCCGTGTTTCAGGCGTCTGATCCCGCCGCTGACTGCAGGCTACCGCCCGATGCGCATTCTGATCACCGCCGGCCCCACGCGCGAATACGTTGACGACGTTCGGTTTCTGTCCAACGCCAGCAGCGGACGCATGGGCTATTCGCTGGCTCAGGCTGCCGTGGATGCCGGGCATGAAGTCATTCTGGTCACCGGACCGGTTGATCTGGAGGTGCCGGCAGGCGTCCGCGTCACACGGATCGAAACCACCGACGAACTCCGGATGTCCTGCCTTGAACTGTTTCCCTCCTGCCACGGAATCATCGCGACGGCCGCCGTCTGCGACTACCGGCCACGGCAGCGAGTCCGTGGAAAAATCACCAAGACCGGCGAACCAATCGTGCTGGAACTGGTCGAAACGTCGGATGTGCTGGCCGAACTCGGCGGACAAAAAGGACCTCGCTGGGTAGTCGGCTTTGCCCTCGAATCACAGGACCCCCGCAACAACGCCATGAGAAAACTGCGGATGAAACAGTGCGACTGCATCGTGCTGAACGACACCTCCGCCATCTCATCACTCGACAACCGCGTGGAAGTCCTGTCGCCCAACGCAGAAACACTGGCGGAATTTCAGGGTCTGAAAACCGAAGTGGCGCGCCGGCTGATCCGCTTCATCGAAGACAACATCGCCTGAAATGCAACGCTGCCTGAGCCACAACGTCGGCCGAGCCACAATATGGCGTGATCACGATACGCGTTTGACCATAACGCGTCTGATCATAACGCGTCCGAGGCCGCCGGTGACGGCTACCGCACGGGAATATAGCTGTACTTTCCGCCAGACTGTGACGCCAGCAGCTGCAGCCAGGACACTTCCCGCGATTCCTTCGCCGTGGAAGCAAACTCAATCACGTGAATACAGGCTCCGCTGCGGTTCTGTCGGCGTACGGTCTCAAGGTCTCGCCGCGACAGCTGCGGCTGGTCGCCATCGGTCAAAAAATAAACAACATCCGGCTGCAGACGCAGGGCGTGCAGCACCGGCTGCAGATGTTCCGTCCCGCTGGTGGCCGTCACACGGTCAATTTCCTGTTCCGCCAGCTGAATCTGTACGGCGTCCGCCACAAACAGGTCCTCAGCCGGTCGGTTACGGAGCTTCATCTGTGTTGTGGTTTCGTTGTAAAAAAGAATCTGAAACCGCTGATTTGCCTTCAGCATGCGCAGACTGCCCTTCAACTGACTCCTGGCCAGGTCCAGTCGACCACCGTTACCCATGCTGCTGGACACATCGATGACGTACACAAAATTCCGGCCGTTCCCCACAATATTCATAAACGACGTGGTGTTCGGACCAGGAGTGAGCGATCCGGCCGCCCCCTGACCCGGCGCGGCACGGGGGCGGATCAGTTCCGGAATTCCGGCCCCCGCTTGCGGCAATCCGCCGGGCAGCATCCCCGGACCAATTGTGTCCGGCAGAGTCCGTTCTGATGGCGTGGCGGCGGCCGTGCTTTGCTGACCCAGCAGGTCTGCCACATCCGGAGCTTCGGTCGGCAGAGACTGAGTCGGCACTTCCGATTCCTCCGGCAGCTGTTCGGCCGGCGTATCGGCGGTCTGATCCTGCGGATTCTGCTGTGCCTGTTCAGCGGCTGGCTCTGAGCGGTCGGGGACCACTGCGAGACCGACTTCACGATAGTCTCGCCCACCGGCCTGAGCCGGGGCTCCGCGTTCGCAGCCGCGCAGTGATATGCTGGCCAGCACCAGCAGCACCGCATGCAGACACAGTGAAACCAGACCTCCCGGCCACAGAGATCGCCAGTCAGACGGCGCGGATGGCACGGACTTTGATGTCTGCATTTTTCCTTCCGGCAACCCAGAGCTCAGATTTCGAAACAGCAATTCGAAGTCAACACCAGCAGTTTAACCGCACAATGCTGTTCGCGGAAACGCCGTTCTGTTGTAGACTGGAGCAGCCCCGGAGGGAAGACGAGCGAGAGATTTCGGGGAGGAAGTGTTCCGCCCGCTCGTGTTTGCTCAACAGCAGAGAAGCCCAACGTGTCAGACAGGCGAGACGGTCGCTGGTTTGCAGTTCCGCGGTGCCGTCGGCTCACGTGGGACCTGCTGTATTTCAACCGAGCCATACCTCAGTGTGGCCATGACCGACTGTGTCAGCTGCAATCGCTGTCTGAAGCCCGGGCAGTCGCCCCTTCCCGCGTTTCATGGCCGGCCATCTTTCTAAAGGCCATGGGACTGCTGTCGGTGGAATTTCCGGAACTGCGGCAGACGTGGTACCGCTGGCCATGGGCCCATTTGTACCAGCATCCCGTCAGTATCGGCATCCTGACCGTACAGCGAGAATACCGGGGTGCCCCCTGGCTGTTCTGGGGGCGAATCCCCTGCCCGGAACAGAAAAGTCTCGCTCAGATTCAGTTACTGATCGACGAATTGCAGACCGCCCCCGTTTCACGTCTGTTTCGGCCGGAAATCCGACTGGCGGGCCTGCCAACTCCGATTCGCCGACTGATCTGGGGCTGGAATATCCACTGCCAGAAACGTCTTCGGGCCGAACGCCTGGGCACCTTCTTTCTGTCGACACTGTCTGGCCAGGGAGTGGAAATCCAGATTCCCCCTGCGATCCAGACGGGCTGCCTGACTTACGGCCCGATTGACCAGTGCGGCCGGTCAAGAGTCACCCTGGCCTACGACCATCGGGTCATGGACGGCGCACTCGTCGCAAACTGCCTGATGCGGCTGGAATCCATATTATCTGAAACTCTGCGACTGGAACTGTTGAATCCCGCCCCCACAGGAACGAACATCAGCACTGCGGCATAGTCGTCCCGTTCTCCTGACATGCAACATGCAGCGCGACAACGGACACCTCGCAGCCCCCGAACCGGACAGCCAGAAGCGTTCCAGTACACCACCTTGTACGCTGCGACCGTCCGCCACCCCGTGAAAAGCCTGCCTGACATCGCCTGTCCATCTCTGAATTCCTGATCGGAATCGGCACGTTGTGGACGCGATCTTGTCGTACGAATTCATAGGAGCCGAACAAGGTGAAGAAAAAAGCCACCCGGAAAAAGAAGGGAATCATTCCCCGACAGGAAACGGACGCGAAGCCTCCAAAGGTTGGACGCGGCCTGGGTGTTACCGGACAGGTCAGCTGGCCTCGGGTCGGACGACAGCAATCCGCCAAAAACAACGGCGTTCAGAAACTTGCCGATGCTCTGAAGACCGTCCGCGAAGAAAACGGGACGACCGTCGCTCAGCTGGCAAAACAACTGAAAATTGCCCCGGCAACGCTGATCAAGTTCGAAGACCGCGGACACCCGATCTCTGTTCAGGTGATCATCGATATCGCCGACAAACTGGGGTATCAGCTGACCTTCGCTCCGAAGCCCAAAACCCGCCAGAAGAAATAACCGAACGCTGTGGACCCGGCCTCAGCAACTCAGCCAGTCCCGGCCGGTGTGTTGCCATAAGACCCACCAGCGTCACCGCGGCACTGGTCCTGCCGTCCGAAACGGCCTGCGATGTTCAGTCCAGCCGGATGACTCCATCCGGCTGCCTGACTCCCAGTGCGGACACCGCGTCAATACGCGCCGCGGTGGCGATATCGTTCTGATATCCCAGCTTTATCAGGTTGCGCCCGCCGTGAGAAATCCGCAGCGCGGCCTCTACAGACTCAGATGATCCGTCGCGGCACCGCTGCAGCCAGTGATGACGGGCAATTTCCGCCGCGTCGGACGGTTCCACTTCCGCATCTTCGGCTTCGCACAGTCGCTGCACCAGAGCCCCGGCCAGCAACACGTCTTCTGCCGTCACAAACCCGTTGGTGCCCGCACACACAATGTGAATCGGGTGCGGCCGACCAAGCAGATCCCGGACGACGGCGGACAGATTCACGAAGGCCCCCACAATAATTCGCTCTGCCTGAGCCGACCGCAGCAATGCCAGTGTGCCGTTGGTCGTCGTGAACCCGATCAGCCGGCCTGCGACGGTGGCGCGGTCATAGTCATCCGGAGAATTGCTGAGATCAAACCCGTCAATCCTGACACCACCGCGTTCGCCACCCAGCAGACAGCTCTGCACCGACCCGGTCGACCGAATCTGCCGCGCGTCCTCCACCGTTTCGCAGGGAACCACACCGGCGGCTCCGTTGTCCAGGGCAAAAGTAATGGTGGTCGACGCACGCAGGATGTCGACGATCACAGCGATGCCTCCGGCCACCTGTTCAGGCCGGAATTCAGACGGGACGAAATAAACATTCAAAGAACGTGGCATGGCAGATGCGGCGTCAGGAGGCTGAATTCGGCGGAGGTACAGGCTGGTCAGATGATTCACGAGACTTCGCCTGCTGATAGGCGGCTTCCATTTCCGCCAGAGTGGCGTCTTCCATCGTGATCCCCTGTTCCTTCATCGCCGCTTCGATGGCCTGAAAACGACGACTGAACTTCGCGTTGCTCTTCCGCAGCGCCTCTTCCGGATGGATGCCCCACCGTCTGGCAATATTTCCCACGACAAATAATACGTCGCCCAGCTCGCCTTCGATACGCTGCCTGAGATCCGGATCATCCACCGGCTCGTCTGGAATCCGCTCCGGGTCAATCGAAGCCGGAACTTCCGGAATACGACCATCCGGGAAAAGTTCTTCCGCCAGTTCCCGGACTTCCTCAGCCAGCTTGTCAAACAGCATGCGGCGATCAGGAAAGTCGTAGCCCACTGAAGCAGCCCGGGCAGCGATCCGGTAGGTGCGCGCCAGCTGCGGCAGGTCTTTGGGAATTCCTTCCAGCCTGGACTCCCGCTGCTTCTTTTCCTCGTTCTTCGCCGCGTGCCAGTGCCTTTTGACGTCTTCCGTCGTCTGAGCATCCGCGTCGCCGAAGACATGAGGGTGACGGCGCACCATCTTGTCGGCAATCTGACGGACCACATCAATCAACTCAAAACGGTGTTCGTCAGATGCAATCTGAGCATCCAGAATGACCTGCAGCAGCACGTCGCCCAGTTCTTCCTGAATGGCCGCGTTGTCGTCCGCATCAATGGCTTCCAGCAGCTCATACGTTTCTTCCAGCGTGTACGGCTTGATCGTTGCCAGCGTCTGCTGACGATCCCATGGACAGCCGTGCGGAGAACGCAGACGGGCAATGACTTCGCACAATCGCTGAACTTCCGGCAGCAGCCGGTCGAAATCAGGCGCCCGCCCGAACCCGGCCGTCCGGTCCGCCGCGTCAGTGCGGTTGGCAGACACACTGTCGGATGCACTGTCAGTGCTGCTGTCAGTGCTGCTGTCAGCGGCGTGCTCAACCCGGTTTTCGACGGCCTCCTCAGACACCCCATCGAGGTTGTCGTGGCGGCTGGCGGATGTTGTTGTTCGTTCCGGCATGGCGTCACTCCAGTCCCAGCGCGGCCACGATGGCAGCCGTATCATTGTCGACCACGACCGGCGAATTTGCATAGGGCGTCTGATACACGCCCGCCGGATGCAGCTTCTCGGCCTGCTTCTGCGGATCCCCCGTATGATAGGCCACCGTCAGGTCCGGATCCTTCAGCTGATGTCCGGTCAGGATACAGGCGACGCGATCGTCGGCGGCGATCACACCTTCTTCTCTAAGCCGCTGCAGCCCGGCCAGCGTCGCCCCGCTGGCAGGTTCACACCCGAATCCACAGGCGGCAATCCGGGCGCGGGCATCGACGATCTCCTGATCAGGGACGCTGCGCACGACACCGTCGCACACCGCCAGGGCTCGCAGGGCCTTGACCAGATTGACCGGCCGATTGATTTCAATCGCCGACGCCAGGGTACTGGCCCGGCGATCTTCCGAATCCATGCACTGGTAATAGCTGCGGATGACGTCGGCATCGCTGCGACCACCGTTCCACTGCAGCGACTGATCATTCACCAGCTCATCCAGAGTGCTGGCCCCGGCCGCATTGATGATGGCCAGCCGCGGCACACGATCAATCAGCCCCAGCTGTTTCAGTTCCTGAAATGCCTTGCCGAAGGCGCTGCTGTTCCCCAGGTTTCCGCCGGGTACGATGATCCAGTCGGGCACTTCCCAGCCCAGACCCTCCAGCACACGAAACATGATGGCCTTCTGGCCTTCCAGTCGAAACGGATTGACACTGTTGCACAGATAAATCGGATGCTGGTCACAGACTTCACGCACGCGTGCCAGCGCATCGTCGAAATCGCCCTGAATCTGCAGTGTCTTCGCCCCATAATCCAGCGCCTGCGACAGCTTCCCGTAGGCAATCTTTCCGCTGCCGACAAAGACCACGCATTGAAACAGTCCGGACACTCCGGCATAGATCGCCAGTGAGGCACTGGTGTTTCCGGTTGAGGCACAGGCCGTCATTTTTGCGCCCACCATCCGCGCGTGCGTCGAGGCAGCCGTCATGCCGTTGTCCTTGAAACTGCCCGACGGGTTCAGCCCTTCGTACTGCAGAAACAGTCGATCCGGGTTCATCCCGACCGTTCTGGCCAGCCGATCGTTCCGCTGCAGAATCGTCTGCCCCTCACCGATCGTCACGATGTCCTCGTCCTTCGGAAACGAAATCAGTTCCCGAAACCGCCACACACCGCTGAAGTCCAGCGGGTTCAGCCGGCGGCTCCAGCGACGCTCAAATTCGCTCAACGACCGCGGCACCGGAACCCGGTCCCAGTCGTAGCCCACGTCCAGCAGACTGCCGCATTTTTCACAGGCGGTCAGAACCTGAGCAATGTCATAGCGGGCCTGACAGTCGGGATGAATGCATTGCTGAAATGCGTGAGACATGTTCAATACTGCTGTTAAAGGTGACGGATTCCGAGCGTGTGACTATTTCAGGCCCGTTCAGGCCCGTTCAGGCCCGGAAAACCCGAACCGACCGGACGAAAACGTGCGCCGCTGCCGACCAGACCATCAGGGTTCACCGTCAGGGTTCACCATCAGGGTTCACCGGATCATGCCGTCGGTACCGGCACAGCCCGACAACGGGAAGAAAGGCCGAACAAAGGTCAGGCCCGCGGCGGCTGGTCGCCCGCGTAGCGTAGGCTGGGCAGCAGCGGGATTCCAGAGCCATGCTGCTCAAATGTCTGAGCCGCCCAGCCAGCCATCCGCGCAATCCCGATCGCGAGAGAAATCCGGTCTTCGGGGACCTCCAGCATGGTCAGCACCCGGGCGGCCAGCCAGTCCACGGTCGGGTGATAGCCTTCCCGGGCCTGCAGCGCCGCCAGCCGGGTGGCGGCGGATTCCATCACCATGTGCTCGACACTTCCCAGCAATTCCCGGCATTCAAACCGCAGAATCGCAGCCCGGCAGTCTTCCGGCTCAAGCTGAAATCCGAACGGCATCGTCCGCGGCTTCCGAGATCGCCACCATTCTTCCGCATGCTCGGGCGAACGAAAGGATTTCAGCCTGGAAGTGGTCCAGGCAAACGGATCGTTTCGCAGCTGCGAGACATACATGGAAGCAGCCGCCTTCAGGCCGGCGACCACGTCGTTGACCGTGCTGCCGAAGAATCGTGACAGAAAACAGGCCGGACGCATCTCTGTCAGACATTCGCAGATCATCACCGTGTTCATCGCCTGTTCCTCAATCGGCGAGGGCAGGCTGTTATCGTTTCGAAGAATCTGCAACAGGCGTCCGGCAAACGACAGCGAACGTGTTTCGTCGTTGTCCAGAGCGCGGCCGTCCTGCAGGCGGCCTCCAAAGGCCACATGCATCAGCACCGGCAGCTGAGCGATCACGCGCCAGAACTGAGACTGCGAAGCAGCCAGACTGCGGTCACAGGGCGTCGGGTCAAAACACGACAGCATAGAGATCGCCAGCGGAAACAGATCCAGCGGACGCGTCTGCAGCGGAACCGCCCCGATCGTGTCCGCCAGCGGCTGATCCACCACCGCCGATTCATTCAGAATGGAACAGCAGTCAGCCAGTTGTTCACCGGTCGGCAGCGTTTCGTTCAGCAGCAGCCAGATGACGGATTCAAAAGAACCGGCGTCGCACAGTTCCTGGACGTCCACACCGAAATATTCGACCCGGTCTTCGTAGAAGCCGATCAGATCGGTTTCGCCGCAGACGACACCGTCCAGCCCGGCAGGGACCGAATCGGAAGCCGACGAAATATTGCGGACCAGGTGGCGGAGTCCATTCACCAGATGCGGAGCGGGAGTCGCTTGCTCCATGGCAGAGTCCTTTCTCGGAATCCATTCCGAAATGCCGAACATATACGCAGCAAAGTTTCCCTGTGTGGCAGCAGCATCAGTCGTTCCGACTTCTCAGGTCCGGCCGCACCATCCAGTTCGTCACACGACGACCTGCACGTCCCAGAGTCTACACCAATCGCGCGTTTCCTGGGAACCGTCAACAGGGTCGTATTTGCCCTGACCGCGATCGACGCTGAAAACCGGGTGGACAGCACAGTTTACGTCAACTCGCCTCCTGGCAACACGTAAAAGTCCCCACATCCGCCGGCCATTCCTCACCGGATCAACCACGTCTGTGCCGGCGGCCCCTGCCTGAAAACGTTCGATGCTTACCAGCGCCACGTGGCCGCTCGGACCCGTTCCGGCACAAAATTATCTTCGCCCGAATCCCGAAACAGGATTTCCCGCGTCAGAGCGAACAGGTTGACGCCTTTCAGAAAGACCTGGTACAGCGGATACAGGGGCAGCACCAGCCCCAGCCGCAGGTCGTGCCGGAATCGATCTGAATAAAACAACAGCGTCAGCAGCTGCAGCAGTTCGATGCACAAACCGCAGCAATACAGCAGCAGCAACAGCTGAAAGGCACTGAACGAATACACGACAAACAGCCACAGACCGTACAGCCAGAAGGTGTACACGCAGACGACATTGAAGAACCAGCGTTCCACCATCAGCAGAAAGCTGGACCAGCGGAAGTTCTGACTCCAGGGAATTCCCAGATCGTTGTGCTTGCGGCACTCAAACGTGATCACCGTCCGGTCCCAGCGACAGCGCTGCCAGAACAGACGGCGGAAGGATGTCGGCACATTTGTAAAACAGTTGGCATACGGCGCCACAGCGATCCGGTAGCCGGCCTTGCGCAGCCTCAGCACCAGATCACCGTCTTCTCCCGGACCAACGTCCCAGCCGCCCAGCCGGCGCAGCACATCTGTGCGAAACGCGCCAAACGCCCCGGACACGATTCCCAGCACGCCCGTCCGGCCGCGCATCATGCGACTCAGAAAAATCGTCTGTCGGTATTCATACGCCTGCAGCCACGCCGCCAGACTGGAAAACGGATTCCATGCCAGCACCGTGGCCGAAACGGCCCCCACGGTCGGGTCCTGCAGTGGCTGAATCAATTCGTGGATGGACGAATCGCTGAGTTTCGAATCGGCATCAATGGTGACCAGAATTTCTCCCGTGGCCTGCTGCAGTCCCATGTTCAGCGCGGATGATTTTCCACCCCGTTCCGGGCGGGCCAGTACCAGAATCCGGTCGCGGCCGTCCGCAAACTCGCGAGCCGCCTCGGCCATTCCGTCGGTGGATCCGTCGTCCACCACAATCAGCTGCAGCCTCGGGTAACGATCCCAGACAGACCGCATGGTGTCTACGATCGTGTCCGCCTCGTTATGACCGGCAATCACAACGCTCACGGTCGGGCAATATGCCCAGGAATCGCCCTCAGACACCGGCAGACGACCGGTCCAGCCCGACTTCAGCACGTCCCAGAACGCCATCGCCAGCACACTGTACGCGTACCGTGGCGCATCCACGAACAGCAGGATGCCAAGCACGAACATCAGTTCGTCGGCACGCATGCTCATCACCCAGTAATACCATTCGATCAGCATCGTCATGTTCGATACGCCCGTTGTCGTCAGGTCCGGATCCTGCTGTCGGTTTTTGTCGGCCGGGCGCACACCGCCCGGCAGCGACAGATGGTGACAAAACACCGGCCCGCAGCGCCAGCAGGAGACTCCCGGGGGTAGCGGGGGCAATCTGCTCGAATCCCCGGCTTGCGCTGCGGGCAGGTGTTGTGGTCAGTCGTTTTCAGAACGGTCTTCCTGTTCAGCCCTGCGGCAGCGACGCCTCAGGCCTTGATCCGCCAGGTACAGTGACATGAGAGAACCGGTCTTCCACAAACACCAGTTCTGAATATTCCTCGTTCGTCAATTCACTCTTCCAGGCACAGTTCCGTCCCGCCCCCTTCGCGGCATACAGACACTCGTCCGCAATCTGAATGATGTCGTCCGTATGGCGAATAGCGTCCAGATCGTGAATCACGGCAGCCCCGACTGATACGGTCGGAAGAGGACGTGGCATGGCAGGATTGTGGTGCAGTTCCAGCACCACTTCACGGATTCTGCGAAGCACAATGTCAATTTCACCGGGCCGGCAGCCGCTGCAGATGACGCCGAATTCGTCACCGCCGAAACGAGCCACCAGGTCCCACGACCGAAGTAATTTTCGCAGCGTCGACCCGACCACATTCAGCGCCGCATCTCCGGCAGGATGACCGAATTCATCATTGATCTGTTTGAAGTAGTCGAGATCAACCAGGATCACCGCTACCGAATGGCCACAGCGCCGTCCGCGGTCACATTCCACCTTCAGGTGATAGTCAAACGTGGTTCTGTTCGGCAGACCGGTCACCGAATCGCCCTGAGACGATTTCAGAATCTGCTGGATCGAACGCCAGCTGATCAGAACGTCGGTTTCCGTCATCAGGCCCAGCAGCCGTCCGTCGCGTGTCACCTCGGTGATCGTGGTGTCCTGATGCAGCCGTTCACCAGCGCCGGAAACTTCAAACCGTCCGGCCAGCCCCGCTTCCACCGGCATTTCCATCCAGCGAGCAAACGCGTACGGGCTGGGATCGGTGATGCGTTTCAGCACGTCCTCCGGACCGATAACGCCCACCGGTCGTCCTGACTCGTCCTCCACAAACAGATGGGAATGAGCACTGTCGGCCGTCCGCCGGAACATTTCCAGCATGGTATCGTGGGACCGGATCCGGCAGTCGTCGCCGTCCACCGACCGTCCCCGCACCAGTTTCAGTTCCTGAAAGTTCATGATTCGCTGTCACCATTTCTAAGCCGCTGCCCGGCTGCCACGGCCGATCCTGTCGCCGACCTCCTGAAATCGAATCCGAAGGAACATGTTCAATGCACTTCAGCGACCGTGGTCGACGACGAATCCGCCCTGCGAAAGGTCGGCGCCACCACCGATGGCGATGAGGACGAACCGGCGACCTGATAGCCCCGGAGTTCCTGCACACGGCCATCTTCCGCCATGAACCGATGCTGACAGGCCAGACAATGAGCCACCATTTTCATTTCGGTGAACACCGCTGCGCAGTCGGCACAACGCAGGCTTCCCGGCAGCAACTCAAAATCAGAACCGGCCACCAGATCGTCCAGGCGGCACTTGGGACAGACCAGACCGTCTTCCGTGCGAAATTCCTGCTCCGGCGCCACATGAGCACAGGCGTAATGATGAATCATCACGACCTGCTCCACCCACGCGCTGCCGCAGGCACCGCAGCCCGGCCGAAAGGTGGGAATCCCGTCGCACTCAGGACAGACAATGATCTTGTCCAGCGGGACCGTCCGCGTCCGCGGATCCCGCTCCCACGCCGCGCGAAAAGCTTCATTCACGCCGAACGTGAACCGATGAGAACTCGCATCAAACTCCGGCACATACAGGGTCGGCGACTTCCGCGTCGGCCCCGTTTCCGTCGTCGTTGTATGCGGCGCGTCGATGCGTTTGACCTGGTCCGGCGGGACAATCTTCGCCCGCATCCGCAGTTCACGAGGTTCAAACGTCCCGATCAGCAGATCCGTGGCTCCCGCAATCAGAAACTCGGCACCGCTGGCCATTTCTGATTCACGCAGCAGAATCAGTACCGGAAGGTCGCTGACAGGGTGGACCGAACGAATCTGTCGACAAAGATCAACTCCCTGAATCCGGTCCCCGTAGCCCCTGAGCAGCACCAGCGACACTGCCGGATCCTGCTGCAGCACCTGCCATGCCTCGGCATTGCTGCCAGCCAGCACATAGGGCATCTGAGCATCATTGAGCGTGGTCAGAATCAACTGTGTGGTCGAAAGATCGTCATCAACGATCAGTGCTTTGCGTAGATTGGTCATCGGATTCTTTTCTCACTTTTTAAAGGACATATCGGTGTTGCAGACACCGATGTATTGTGGTGCACAGAGCAGGGCACCGTCCGATCGGTTTCATCAATAACTGCCCGGCACGACGACTGGAGTGCACGGTGACGGCCGGGCACGGTGACGGCCGGGCACGGTGGCCGGAGAGCACAGCAGCGGCCCGGCCCATCTGCCTGAGGCCACGGTGGATTTCCGTCCGCCGAATGCGCTTCCGGTCATCCTCGCTGTGCAAACTGAGGCATTCTGGCGACCGCTCCCACCGTCATTCGTCGATCACCTGCGAATTCCGCCGCCGGTCGCAGCCGAATCGGCAGCAGTCTGACGTTGCTGCGGTAGAACACCTCGATGTTCTGCGGCGGCTGGCGGTGTTCGACGCCGATCGCTGTCACCGTGCAGGGCACCAGCTGATCAAACGGGTCGATCTTCAGCCGGATCGTATCCCCGACCTTATAGTCAGCCGTCAGCTGCTGCGGCAGAAACAGTTCGATTTCCAGTGATGATTCTTCCATCACCGAAAACAATGGTTCGTGTGAACGGACACATTCACCCGCGGGATGATGCCGGGCCAGCACGATGCCGTTGACCGGCGCTCGCAGGTCACCCTGAGCAATCCATTCACGAATGCGTTCCGTTTCGTTCAGCAGCATGTCCACTTTGGCCACCAGCGGAGCAATCTGCTCCGGCCCCATCCGGGGAATCCGGGCCGCCGTTTCCGCCCGTTCCTTCAGCACTTTCAGAGCTTTCTGAATGGATTCCAGTTTGTCGGTGTGGGCCTGTTCCTGAAGTGTCTGATTCTGCAGATCCAGATCCCGGGCCGATCTGGCGGCGGCCAGCGCCTGAGTCCTGGACAGTTCATTCCGGATGACTCCGAGCGTGGCTGTTTCCTGGTACATCTGACTGGCGCTTTCAAAGAAGTCCGCCATGGATTTTGTCATCTCAGTTTCCTGCACGTGTGACTGCCACTGCACCTTTGCGATTTCCGCATGCAGCGATGCCTGAGCCACCTTGAGTTCGTCGGCCACACGAGACAGTCGCTGTTCGTATTCCAGGTCAGAGACCGTCGCCAGCCGTCCATCCTGTCGCACTTCTTCACCTTCCCGCACGTGGACGTACTTCAGCACGCCGTCGATCGGAGCGGACACGTCGATGATCTTCCCGGTCACGACGCCGTACGCCTGATAACGCAGCAGCGAATCCCAGACTGTGAAGATGCCGCCCCCGCAGGCCAACAGCATCAGCAGGGCAATCAGCAGACGCCCGCGCGGTCGCCGCGCGACAGCCGCCGGTGCGGTCACCGGAGCAGCCGACATCGCAGTCCTGGCCGACGGGGCTGACGGGACCTGCCCCTCAGCGTCGCGCCGGAAACGATAGGCACTTCGGACCGCAGCCAACCTTTGACTGTCGGACTCCTGTGCGGAACCATTCAAATCTGACCTGGCAGTTGACGCGGACATGGCGGCGTACATCCCTTCCTGTTCTGGAATCCCCCGGCGAACATTCGATGTGACGAATTCGGAAATTTCTGAGCAAGTCGTTCCGAATCAACACGATCACTGAATCAACCATAGGTTGCAGAAATTCACCCTTGCCCGGCGACACGTTGCCACATCGCAACTTCGGGTAATCCAGCAGCGACGCTGACGATTGCGCCGACCATGCCGGCTTTGCCGCTCAACACCAGGCCCGTGACAGGCAGGTCCGGCACGAATGGCCTGAAACCACAGTCGCCGACAGCGATGCAGCCCCGCTAACCCGCACAGCCGATATCGCTCCAGCGACACGCAGACTTCCCGCCGCTTCGCGGACCGGCGGGATCTGGTGCGAAACCGCGCTCCCGAACCACTTTGATTCAGGGAGCGGCCCCGGAAGCGGGTATCTTTACCCAGAGTGATTTCACCCACCGTGAAGGCCGACTCTGTGACGAGGATGCTCTTCCTTTGAAGCCCAAGTATTACCCACATGTGACCGTGCTTGCTGCCGCGCTGATGCTTCTCGCGCCGCTGTGCATGGTCCTGCTGTTGTCGCATCTCCGAGCTCCGGATGATGACTTCGACTGGTCCGTCCAGACGGACTCGTCGACCGACAAATCCACACGATTGTCAGATACAACCCTGCTGACCGGCGAAGACACCGAACCGAAAACCGCACAATCAACCTCAACAACACCCATGGCCACCGCTGCCACACCATCAACAACAGCAACTCCGACTCCGACTCCGGCTCCAACGTCGATGGCCACCGCGACACTGCCGACAGCGGCACAGGCACAGGCACAGGCACAGATGCATATGCA
Organism: Fuerstiella sp.; assembly: GCA_040222735.1. Lineage (GTDB taxonomy): Bacteria > Planctomycetota > Planctomycetia > Planctomycetales > Planctomycetaceae > Fuerstiella. Next base: position 36,748 of record JAVKCM010000304.1, read on the forward strand.
GACGCCGACAATCGTCAACACCCCCGCGGCAACACCAGCACCAACGCCCTCTGCGGCAGACTCGTCCCTTCCGGCCCAGGTCATGAATCCGGCTCCGGCCTTTTCGTCAGACACACGCGATCCGCAGATGGCGGAAACCGCCGGCGCCGGCGAAGCCCGGACTTCTTCAATGGCGGGCGATTCAGAGAACGAACCGTTCCCCCTGCCGGAAGTCAGTCCACCGTCCACCTTTGCCGCCACCGGGCATCTGTCGATGGCGGGCGGTACTGCCGGAGCCATTGGCGGTACGACCAAACCCATGACACCAGCCACCGGCGATCTCGCCGCGACGCCGGGCATGGAACCCGGCGGAGCAACAGCACCGGCAGGCCGGAATTCAGAGCGTTCCGCGCGGACGCCTCGAAAACGACGATCCGGGACACCTGAACCGCGGATGCCCGGCAACGATCCCGCAGCCGCCTCCACCACTGCCGATGCTCCGTGGGCACCAGGATTCGGAACAGAAGTAACGGCGCCGGAAGAAGACGTCATTCTTCAGCACCCGCTGGAATCCCGTCCCGTCGAACGCGTTGAGAATCTGGTCGCCGTGACGCAGGCCAAAGGCTGGCCGATTGCCCTGGTGTGTTCAGACCTGCCGGACGACCACTGGTGGGTACAGCAGATGGTGGGCATCCGAGGCAACGCGTTTGCCGCACGCGTGAATTTCGGCAACGAAGATTCCATCTCAGGCAGTGTCTACCACATGGTCATCATGTTTCTGGATTCACCTGACGAAGTTCGTCGATTTCGCATTGCCAAACAGTTCAAGGAGCTGCCGGAAGGTATCCGGCGCTCACGCAAATTCACCTTCATCCGCCGTTGATCCAACAGAAGAAAAAAAGAAGGCGGGCTTCGTTGTCATCCGCGCGGTCGTGAGTTCGAAAGACATCGTCCCGGGGAAGACACCCGCTTTCTTTTCCAGGCCCCGCCTCCCTGTTTCGAAGCCCCGGGAAGAATGACGTGATTCAACAACGCCCCGAAGACTACGCGTCCGCCGACCTGGCATCCGGTGACGCGACACTGACGGCACCGGATCACCGCACCAGCGACCGACCTCGGTCCCGTCTGCTCCGGCGCGGACTGAACCGAGTGAAACCAAAGACGGGAGCGTCCGCGGACGGCCGACGGAAAGAGCTGAAAAGTCTGCGTCGCGTCGGCCGCACTCAGAATCCGGACACCAGTGAGCAGCCGGCCCTGGACCACGCGGTGCAGCCGACTCTGCCCCTGCTCACTCGGTCAGCCGAGTTTCAGTCGACCGACATTCCGTCAGCCGAATCTTCATCAGCCGGCTCCGCAAAAGCCGACTTACTGCCAGCCGACTTTCCGTCAGTGGACTTTCCGTCCGCAGACTTTCCGTCAGTGGACACTTCGCCTGGCGAATCGAAGGCGACCGCGGTGTCGGATGACGGTGCCATCGACGACGACGCCGACACGGCCGCATTGTCCTTCTCAGTAACCGAGCCACCGCCGCCGGACGTGGAAACTTATCAGGAATGGTTTCAGCGAGTGGTGGTTCCCAGTCGCTGGCTGACCTGGTTCTTTACGTTCTATGTGCACTGGGTGCTGGTGCTGACGCTGGCGGCCATTATCGTGCACGGCCCGGAAAACACCGCCAGCCTGCTGCTGAACGCGGCCTTCTCGGCCCCCACGGAACCGGAACCTCAGACTTTTGAAATCATCACCACAGAACCGATTCCTGAGCAGGAAACTGAACCCGAGGCGGCCACGATTCCGGACCCGGAACCGACGGCGCTGACAGAAAACGATGTGGACCTGGCTCCAAAACTGCTGGAAGAACTGGCGGTCAGTGACAAGGGAGCCGGCGCGGCCCCCGCTGATGACTCATCCGCCGACGCCGCGCGGCAGGCGAAGGCCAGTTCTCAGGCACACGTAAACCCCGCTCCGCCGCTGGCCGTCTCGGAAGGCAGCTTCTCTGTCTGGACAGAACCATCTCACCCCGTGGCCGGCCAGCCGTACCATATTGTGATTCAGGTCCGGCTGCCGGATTCGATCAGAAAATATGACCTGTCAGACCTGCAGGGCGTTGTGGTGGGCAGCGATGGTTACCGCAAGCCGATCCCGGGCTCACTAAGAGGCAGTCTGCCGATCGACAACGGCTATGCGCGGTTTGTCGTGCCGATTGTGAGTGCCGATGTGAATGTCCGCGACACCGTGTTCATTCGCTCGAGACTGCTGAAGGAAACGCAGAAACTGGTTCTTCAGTTCTGACGCAGGTCACGGCGCAGTGCTGACTCAGGTCTGACCCGGTTCACGGCGATCGCAGTGGATCACGCGCTGGTGCCGACGGGCTGCTCTGCGGCTGGCTCTGCAGGCGGCGATTAAAACGTTCCCGGATCGATTCCATCCGCGCCCGGTTTACACCCAGGTCAGAATGCCCGACGCGCGACGCCGACCGGAAGTGAATCCGCTGAGTGTCAGGCTGGATCAGAAATTCCACATCGTCCACGAACCGGAAGACGGGACTGCGGAACTCGACGTACAAATAGTCTTCGGTTTCTTCCACCATTGTGGTTCGAGGCATCGCGAGCACTATCTGTCGCAGAATTTCGCGAGCTTCGTCGGCGGGTCCGGTAAAGGTCAGCGGCGCCATCCAGTGACTGCGATTGTCCGTCTGAGTCGACACGCAGTTCGGGCTGTCAGGCGTTTCCGCCAGACGCCCGTCCCGGACGCCCAGATTCGCGGGGCGGGCCGCCGTCAGGCTGACGATGAACAGCCCGACAATGCCGGCCAGCGCGATCCCCACCAGTATCAGCATTACGACCTGCATTTTTGCTCGCTTCATCAGTCACCAGCATCTCTGCCTTGTTCCACCCGTGAGAAATAATCCGTCCCGGCGTGCCACAATTAACCATCCGACGGTCGAATGGCAGAAGCGAACGGCGGCGGCGAGCTGCCAAAACGCGGCGTCTGGTGAGCAGAGAACCGCTTTTTAAAGCGGGAATTGCAGAATTCCCGATGATTCGCCACCAATACGGCGGAACCGACATAGTATATTCCGGGTCAGCATCCGGCCATCCTTCCGACAGACGGTCACAGAAATCAGTTCGGCAGCGGAAGGCGGCGGTATCTGTCCGGGACGGTGGGAAACAGGGGCCGGCAACACGGGCGCCGCGTCTCTGGCACGGCCTGAGTTCCCGTCGCGAGGCTGAACCCCGAAGACATTCGTGGTCGTGAAATCCGACAGAAATGATTGCGGCCGTCCGTTCCAAAGCCGCAGACGGCCGCACGCACCGAATTCATGTTTTTTTTCGCTGGATCCCTTTTCTGATGCCAATCTCAGACGACGATCAACCGCACCTCGATCCTGACCAGACTTCCGAAGCACCGGCGGACCTGGAGGTCGACGAAGAGATTGACCGGACCTTCGACACTCCGGTTGTCACTCTTCCACGCGACAAGGACCTGTACCAGCGCAGTCTTGCGAACGCCGTCACGGCCGCTCGCTGTGCCGACGAAATGCGGGCCCGGGACGTGGTGGTACTGGACATGACGAAGATCGCTTCAATTGTGGACTTCTTCGTCATCGCGACGGGAACCAGCCGTCGGCAGATGCACGCGATCGCCGACGAAGTCAATCGCAAGCTGAAGGGCGAATCGGGAAACCGTCGCCTGAGTATCGAAGGGTACCGCACCGAAGGAAACTGGATTCTGATGGACTTCGGAGACGTCGTGCTGCACGTGTTCACCGAAGAAGGACGGGAACTCTACGACCTGGAAAACCTGAAAGCAGATGCCGAACGCATCGACTGGCAGAACATCACTGTCTGACAGCCTCCAGAACGATGCCGCAGAGCCGTCGTTCCATCAGACAACGGCGGGCGACCTTTCGATGTTCGTTTCTCGGCGGTGAAACGATCTACCCGCCGTGCCGACGCTGTGCTACACCTCCGCAGGATGTGAAAAACCGGACAGGCAGCTGAACCTTGTTCGTGGTGTGCTGTCCGGCTGGTCAGAATGGGGGCTTCAGATTCAGGTGCCCCGGATGAAGTTCTTGATTTGCCCGCCCTATTGCCATCAGGCCCGTTTCGATCTGGTCCGTTTTCGATCACCCCCCGCTTTCCACTTTCTGACAGATAGTTTGCCCCGTTGGCTGCCTCCGAATCTTCCTGCGCTGTGGCGCCGCTTCCAGATGACGTTCTGTCCGCTTCGACGCAGTTTCCGCATCGAAAATCGATCATCGTGGCCGGCTGCCTGGGAATGGCGTATACGCAGCTGACCCTGTCTCCGGCAGCCATTGAATTTGCCCGGGCGCTGGGAGGAAACGGGTTTCATATCGGGTTTCTGGGAGCTATTCCGGCTGGCATGCTGTTTGTTCAGTTTGTCTCGGCCGTCGTCGCCAACCACCTGACCTATCGTCGTGGTCTCTGGATCTCCATTTCGGTGCTGCAGCGTCTGATTCTGGTGCCGGCCGCACTGGGACCGGTGCTGGCCCCCGACGTCCCGGACACCGTGTGGCTCTGGCTGTTTCTGCTGCTGTCTGCCGCCAATTATGCGATGCTGCAGTTTGCAACGCCGTTGTGGATGTCGTGGATGGGCGACTATCTGCCACGTCGCGGCCTCAGTCAGTTCTGGGGTGAGCGACATCTGTGGATGCAATGGGCCGGAGCCGCCGCACTGCTCGGCGCTGCCCTGCTGCTGCCTTCGTCCGCACATCAGATGCGGTCGGCCTTCGCCGTTTTGACCTGTGTGGCGGCCGTGCTGGGCGTGGCAGATGTGCTGATTTTCTTCCGGGTTGAGGAACCTCCGGTCACGAAGCTGGCCGAAACACGGCTCTTTACCGTGCTGGCCGAGCCGTTCCGCAACCGGGACTTTCGCTCCTTCATTTCGTTCATGTGTTTCTGGCACTTCGCCGCCATGACCGGAGCTCCGTTCATCAGCCTGTACCTGCTGTCCGTGGTGGGCATGAGTCTGTCGCAGCTGATGCTGTTGTGGGTTTTCTGCTGGGTCGGAGGCGCCGCCTGTGCGGGCCGCATCGGCCACATGGCCGAGAAATTCGGACACCGACCGATTCTGGTGATCTGCACGGCACTGAAGTCGATCAACATGCTGGCCCTGATTGCCGTACCGCTGGACGCGAATATCGCCTTTGTGTGGCTGGTGCCGGTATTCGTCGTCGACTCTATCCTGAACGCGGGATTTGCCATCGCCACCAACGGCTTCATGCTGACCAGGTCGCCGAAGGGGAACCGGACGATGTTCATCGCCGCCGGCACGGCACTGGCGGGTCTTGTCGGAGGACTCACATCGCTGGGGTGCGGTGCGGCGTTGTCCGCTCTGGAATCCGGCACCGTGGTGCTGGGATTCCACTGGAATGCATTTCAGATGCTGTTTGCCGTCAGTGTGCTGCTGCGGCTGGCGAGTGTGCTGCTGGCGGTTCGTATCCGCGAACCGCAGTCTCATGGCACCAGACACGTGATGGTCCAGCTGATCGGAGCGACGCCGATGCGGATGATTCGTTACCCATTGGGGCTGTTTCGGTCCGACCGCAATGGTGACTGACCCGACTCAGTGATCCCGGGTATCGCCACGGTCAGGCCCGGTAATCCGCAGCCAATGTGGCTGATCGGGGCATTCAGAGCAGTCGGCAGCCCTGGTTTGCAGCAGCAGGTCGAAGGCCCCGCCGACGGTTGCCTCAGTCCCGCTCAAATTCCGGGCAGGCGTGGTCAACCCGTGGATTGAGCGTGGAAATTGCGGTATTCTCCGGCCCCTCGGACAATTCCCGACCTAATTCCAGACACATTTGCACTATGGGCGCCATCAAAAAACTGCTCGTTGCCAACCGTTCAGAAATCGCCATTCGGGTCTTCCGAAGTGCCTCGGAACTGGGCATTCGGACCGTCGCCATTTATTCGCATGAAGATCGCTATGCACTGCATCGATTCAAGGCGGACGAAGCGTACAAGATCGGAAAACCGGGCGAACCGATCCGCGCCTATCTGGACATCGACGCTGTGGTGCAGCTGGCGAAGGACGTGGGCGCCGACGCCATTCATCCGGGCTACGGCTTTCTGTCGGAACGAGCCGACTTTGCTCAGGCCTGTGCCGACGCCGGCATCCGTTTTGTCGGCCCGTCCGTGGCGGCTCTGGAGGCTCTGGGCGACAAGACCTCGGCCCGAGCGATCGCGATCAAGGTCGGTGTACCGATTCTGGGGGGTACCACGGGGTCTGTCGAAAACCTGGCAGAGGCCCGGGGCAGGGCCGAGGAAGTTGGATTTCCGATCATCATCAAGGCGGCCAAAGGCGGTGGCGGACGCGGCATGCGCGTGGTCAGATCGGTGGATGAATTTGACCGGGCCTTCGAAAGCGCCCGCAACGAAGCTGAGGCTGCCTTCGGCTGTCCCGATGTGTTCATCGAAAAATTCATCTCGCGGGCAAAGCATATTGAAGTGCAGCTGCTGGGTGATGAACAGGGCAACCTGATGCACCTGTTCGAACGCGACTGTTCGGTACAGCGCCGACACCAGAAGGTGATTGAGATCGCTCCGGCACCGGACCTGAGTGACAGTCTGCGGCAGGGGATTCTGGACGCCGCCATCAAGATCGGCCGCGAAGCCGGTTACAGCTGCGCCGGCACGGTTGAGTTTCTGGTGGATGCGGATGAGCAGAAGTACTACTTCATCGAAGTGAATCCGCGAATCCAGGTAGAACACACGGTGACGGAAGAAATCACCGGGATCGACATCGTCAAGTCCCAGATCCTTGTGGCTCAGGGCCTGCCGCTGACCGATCCGTCAATCGACCTTCCCTCGCAGGATTCGGTGCACGTGAACGGGTTTGCTCTGCAGTGCCGCGTCACTACGGAAGACCCGGAAAACAGCTTCATGCCCGACTACGGTCGAGTGGCCCATTATCGTTCTGCCAGCGGCATGGGCATTCGACTGGATGCCGGCAGCGCCTTTTCCGGAGCGGTGGTGAATCCGTTTTACGATTCACTGCTGACCAAGGTGACCGCTCGAGGCCGCAACTTTCGCGGCGCCATCAGCGTGATGGAACGAGCACTGCGGGAATTCCGAATTCGTGGCGTGAAGACGAATATCCCCTTTCTGCTGAAGACGCTGCACCACCCGGTCTTTCTGGAAGGCGGCTGCACCACGCGGTTTATTGACGAAACACCCGAGCTGTTCAAGTTCCCTCCGCGCCGCAACCGGGCCACCAGAATTCTGACCTACCTGGCTGAGACCATGATCAACGGCAACGAACTGGTCAAGGGCCGGCCAGTGGCGCTCCGCCGTGAACCCGCACCGCTGCCCGCCGTGGATCACCATCGACCGATCCCCAAAGGCTCACGCGACAAATTTCTGGAACTGGGTGCCGAAAAATTTTCTGCCTGGGTCCGCGACCAGAAGCAGCTGCTGCTGACCGACACCACTTTTCGGGACGCCCATCAGTCGCTGCTGGCGACGCGGATGAGAACCTACGATCTGCATCAGATCGGCGATGCCTACGCACGTAACTGCAGCGGGCTGTTCAGCCTGGAAATGTGGGGCGGAGCCACCTTTGACACCTCGATGCGCTTTCTGAAGGAATGTCCGTGGCAGCGTCTGGCCGACATCCGGGAACGAATTCCCAACATCCTGACGCAGATGCTGCTGCGAGCGTCCAACGCGGTTGGCTACACGAATTACCCGGACAATATCGTCACGGCGTTTGTCAAAGAGGCGGCGGATACGGGGATGGACCTGTTCCGCGTGTTCGACGCCCTGAACTGGGTGCCCAACATGAAGATCGCCATGGATGCGGTGATCGAAAGCGGCATGATCTGCGAAGCCAGTATCTGCTACAGCGGCGATCTGACCAACCCGAGCCGCACCAAGTACTCACTGAAGTATTATGTCGAACTGGCCAGAGAACTGGAACGGATGGGCGCTCATATCCTGGCCATCAAGGATATGGCCGGGCTGTGCAAACCCGCCGCGGCACAACTGCTGATCCGCACCCTGCGTGAAGAAGTCGGAATTCCCGTACATTTCCATACGCACGATACGGCCGGCATTCAGGCGGCTTCGATTCTGGAAGGCAGCAGAGCCGGACTGGATATTGCCGATGCGGCAATGGCCCCCATGTCCGGCGGCACGTCTCAGCCGAATCTGAATACCGTGGTCGAAATGCTGCGTTTCAGCGACCGCGATACCGGACTGGATGCGGAACATATCGACGAAGTGGCCGAATATTGGCGCTCCACACGGGAATTCTACACGCCGTTTGAAAGCCAGGTGCTGCCGGCCACGGCGGACCTGTACCATCATGAAATGCCGGGAGGCCAGTACACGAATCTGTTTCAGCAGGCCCGGGCTCTGGGACTCGCTGACCGCTGGGCCGAAATCTGCCACGTGTACGCCAGCGTGAATCAGCTGTTCGGTGACATCGTCAAGGTCACACCGACCAGCAAGGCCGTCGGCGATATGGCACTGTTCATGGTGGCCAATGATCTGACAGCCGAAGACGTGCTGAACGAACAACGCGATATCGCCTTCCCCGCCAGCGTCATCGACCTGATCAGCGGTGGTATGGGACAGCCTCCCGGAGGTTTCCCGGAAACAGTGAAGCACCGCGTGCTGCTGGGACGGGAAGAGTTCAAGGGACGGCCGGGCGAATCACTGCCACCGGCTGATTTTGACGCCGCCAGAGAAAAGGTCCGCACGCTGGTCAAACGAGATCCGCTGGACCGCGAAGTCATCAGCTGGCTACTGTACGAACGTGTCTTTGAAGACTTCGTCAGCCATCAGCAGAAATACGGCGACGTCAGTATTCTGCCCACGCCCAACTTCTTCTACGGGCTCGAACCCGGCGAAGAAATTGCTATCGACATCGAACCCGGCAAGACCCTGATCATCCGCTTCCTGACCATCGGCAACGCCCACGCCGACGGCACCCGCACCGTGTTCTTCGAACTCAACGGCCAGCCTCGGGAAGTCACGATCCGCGACAGCAGTCTGGAAACGAATATCGTGGAAGCCGTGAAGGCCGATCCGGATAACGCCAAACACATCGGTTCCACCATGCCCGGCATGGTGGTCGCCGTCACCGCTCAGGTCGGCGACATCATCAAAAAAGGTCAGCGTCTGATGACACTGGAAGCCATGAAGATGGAAACGGCCATCCATGCCGAACAGGATGGCAAGGTCGCCGACGTGCTGGTCAGGTCCGGCAGCCGCGTCGATACCGGTGACCTGCTGGTGGTGCTGGAATAAACCCGGCGACATCCGAAGTCTGAACTCCGGAATTCAGAGCCTGAAGAAAGCAGCAGACAGCGCACTGCTGAGACCAATACAGAAGGCAGCTGATGACGAAACCGCAATCGCAGTCGTTTACCGCCTGGGATATCTACGGCACGTCCGACTTTGCCATCAAGGCCGCGCCGATTGCCCGTGACTGGATGGACCAGACCAGTCAGCGGTTCGCCTATCGCTGCCTGCCACTGGTCATGGCCAACCAGTCCGGCTGGACCATCCACTGCCCGTTCGGACTGACCGCCAGGTGGAACGGGACAGACGACGTCAGGGGAATTCGACTGTGGTTCCACGATCGAAAAAAGGATGACCGCGTCTGCAGCCACTTCGGCAGCGGTGTGCTGACGTTCGCCGTGCCGTTTCTGTTTCAGACACCACCCGATGTCAACCTGTGGGTCAAAGGACCGGCCAATATGCTGAAGGACGGCATTCAGCCGCTGGAAGGCATTATCGAATCGGACTGGACAGAAACATCGTTCACCATGAACTGGAAGTTCACCCGACCGGACACCGCCGTGCGGTTCGAAAAGGGTGATCCGTTCTGCATGATCGTGCCGGTGCCCCGAAACCTCGCAGAATCTCTGACACCGGAGATTCAGCCACTGAACGCCGACCCCGAGCGTCGGCAGCGATTCGAACGCTGGAAGGCGTCCCGCACTGCCTTCAACGAAGCACTCGCCGCTAAGGATCCCGACACCTCACGACAGGGATGGCAAAGAACCTATATGCAGGGCCGGGACATCGACGGTCAGGTGCACTCGGAACACCAGACCCGGCTGGCGCTGAAGCCGTTCCGCCGCAAAGACGGGGACTGAAGAAGCAGCGTCGGAAAAATCTTGTCGGAAGCCTTTCGACGCGAACCGGACGTGCGGATACTCTGCACCAGAAGCCCCCGTCGCTTTTGTCACTCGTCTCTGCTGAATGCCGACAGGACCATGAGCGAACCTGTGTTCGAAATTGTGGTGGCCACCGAGAATAATCGGTATCTGGAATGGCAGGCCATGGTCTTTCACTGGTCCTGTACCCGGGTCATGGGAATCTCGCCGGTATTCGTGGTCCACAATGCAGACTCGGCACTGCTGCCCGGTTATCAGCTGATCCGAAACCGCGGCGGCAACGTGCAGACTGCCCCGAGCCTGCGCGAGGTGGGCGGAATTGAATATCCTCCGAGAAACACGGCCGCCACGCTGCAGCATGTCCGCACCACGGCCGACTATATTGTGCTGTGCGACGCCGACATGGTCTTTCTGAAGCCCCTTCCATGGTCCTCACTGCCGCTCACGCAGAACTCCATCTCCTTTGATCATGTCGACTATCTGAACCCGAACCATCCGCGTTCTGCTGCCCAAATTGCGCACGCCTGTCGCGCAGACGGCACTGATCCGGAAACGCTGAAGTCAGCCACCCGCGGCGGAGTACCGCACGTGATTCCGCGGTCGCAACGGATGGCCCTGAGTCGCGAATGGCTGAGGTATATGGATCTGTTTCCCGTGATCGATCACCCACGCGATCCGGACCTGCCGCCCTATTCCTATCCCAAAGGCCCTCATCATCCCTGGCTGACCGCAATGTGGGCGCTGATCCTGGCCACTCAGCGACTCAGACTGAATCCGATCGAAACTGACTGGTGCCTCAACAATCAGTCGGGAAACAGAATGCTGCCCGACGCTTCCTCAACAGACCACTGTCTGCTGCACTACTGTTTCGGCGACGACAGCTTCAATAAACGCACCGTGCGACTGGAACGTGAAGTCACCGACCCGGAGTTCTGGTCAATCCCCGGAGGCGACGGCACCGTCAATGGATTCCTGCGTGATCAGTTCCGCCACACGGGCGCATTCTTCGGCGTACTGCCGGAAACGTCCGGATTCTTTCTGGCGCCGGAATCCTGAACCTGCTTTCATCAGTTCTCACTGACTAAGAAACAGTCGATCAATAACTGACTGGTTGGTCGCCTTTCGCGGAGCGAAAGGGCGCTGTTTCGCGGAGCCAATGGCGACAATAATTGACCCGACATTCCCAAACAACTCGCACTGCTTTCCCATGCCTGCCTTCGAAATCGTCGCGTCAGCAGAAAACAATCACTACATGGAATGGCAGGCCATGCTGTTTCATTACAGCTGCCAGAAGACGCAGCGTCAGACCCCGATCATTGCCGTTCACAAGGGTGACGAACCACTTCTGCCCGGCTTTGAAATGATTTCAGCCAACGGGGGACATGTTCAGCCGGTTCCGAATCTCCGCAATCATCGGGGCGTCCTGTATCCGCCGCGGAACACGGCGGTGGCGCTGCAGGCCGTCGACACGGCTGCAGACTACATAATACTGTGCGATGCCGACATGGTTTTTCTGCAGCCGCTTCCGCTGAAGTCAGTGCAGATCGACAGTGATACAATTTCGTTTGACCGGGTCGGCTATCTGCACCCGGACCATCCCGTCTATCAGCCTGACATCGACAACGTATTCAGGTCCAGCGGCATTGATCCGACAAGACTCAGGAATCCGGTGATTGACGGTGGAGTCCCTCATGTTGTTCCGAAACAGCTTCAGAAGTCGCTCGCCAAAGAATGGCGGCGCTGTATCGACGTCTTTCCGATTCTGTTTGAGGGTGAACGTCCTGACAGTAGTGACGAGCGATACAACGACTGGCCCATGCGCTGCTATCTGGCCAGCATGTGGGCGATCATCATGGCGAAACATCGGCTGAATCTGAACCATGTAGAAACCAGATGGTCCATGAACAACTATAACGATGATCAACCGATGCCGGATCCGGGATCAGAAATCTTTCTGTTGCACTACTGCTATGGCTCACCGGCATTTGACAAGAGACACCTGGCTGACGATAACGATGTTCGGTGCATCGCCTTTCGGAACCTTGCTCCGGACGACGGCACCGTCGCGGGCTTTCTTCGCAAAATTCTGCGCGAAGCGGCTCAGTTTTACGGGCTCTGCTGAATTCGTAGAAGGCTGTCAGCGCCGGGATTGTCCTGGCGCGACAATCAGACCGTTATGAAAGGGCTGCCATGCCATCGCCTCCCCCACCCCCGATTTCTCCACCACCCCCACCCCCACCGCTGCCACCAACTCCGCCGCCTCCATCAGCCTGACATTCCCGCACGTAGCGCAACCGAAAGCCTGCGCGGCTTCCGCTACCCTGGTGGCGGAGCACCAGTTGTGGTCGGGTCTCCCGACCCGACCACCAGATC
>JAVKCM010000305.1:0-2500 GCA_040222735.1 Fuerstiella sp.
TATTCATCGGGAATCGGCGGACGAACTCACTGGGGAGGAGGGTTTCAGGCTGGCATGTACTACCAGGACGATGAAGGATTCCACCTGGGCTTCACTTTCAAAAGTCCTCAATGGATGGAAAAGTTCAGCTTCAACAGCGAAGATGAGCTGGGGCGTCCAAAGTCTCTGGAAGCGAAAATCGATCTGCCAATGACACTATCCCTGGGCGCCGCATGGTCCGGCTGGGACCGCTGGGTGATCGCCACCGATGTGCGGTATTTCGACTACAGCAACACAGACGGATTCAGTGGACAGGGATTCGGAGCAGACGGCGCCGTGGCCGGACTGGGGTGGCAAAGCATCTTTGCCGTGGCCGCCGGTGTCCAGTACGAAGTCCACGAAGATCTGTTGCTGCGAATGGGTTACACATTCAACGAAAACCCAATTCCCGACAGCCAGGCCTTCTTCAACATCGGGGCCCCTCTGTTCTACCAGCACGAATTCCATGTCGGTGGCTCGTACCGTCTCGGAAAAAACATCTGGCTGAATGTCGCGTACACCTATTATTTCGAAAACGAAATCACCGGACCGATTGTCACCCCCGGCGGACCAATGCCCGGTTCCAGTGTGACCAACCGCGAAACGGTTCACATCGCCGACATCGGGATTACCGTCCGCTACTGATTTTTGCTGCCGCCGGGATTTCGGCGGTGGCCAGTGCTCAGCCCCGGTCGGCACTCGACGTTCCGGCATCCGTTGACTGGCTGGTACCGGGATGGCCGGCGGTTCCCGGTTCGGACGCGGACGCTGCCGCAAGCCGATCGGTTCCTTCAAGCATCACGATTTTCTGCCAGATTTTACGGCTCAGGCCGTTGGTCAGCGTTTCAATATCATTGACCGCGCCAACCACAATCTGGTCGGGAAGACTTTGTGCGTACAGTGCCGCCAGCTTACCAATCAACGACAGCAGCTCACTGCAGTAATCCAGATAACGTGTCAGCTGATACGGCGTCAGGACTCGTCGGGGCGAGGACTTTGTTGGAGCGGACCCGGTCAGCATCTGACTGGGATCCTTTGTCAGCTGATGCATGTCAATCACATGCGCAATGGCCCGCAGATCGTGAAGTGTCCGCAGTGCCCGTGTTCGCTTTATTCTGAGTTCCAGACTGAACAGAAACAGAAGCGCCGCACCGGCCACGATCACTTCGTTGGTCGCGGCCTCCAGAACACTGATCGTATCAGCCACGCCAAATGCTTCGGCACGAGCATTCAGCAGCGAAGTCACGCCGAAAGCAAGCAGTCCAAGACTTGCCAGAACAACGGCAATGACCGCCGCCCGCAGACCAAGATGAGGTCGGTCAATCCATTCAATCTTGGATTTTGACTCGCGCGACATCTCACAAAGTTCTTCGGCCACCTGAGCAAGGCTGGAGTCGGCGAATCGCTCAGAAATCCGATTCCTCAACGTCTCAAGCGTCGAGATCGTTTTTTCAGCGTCCAGCTGACGATAGGTTGTGCTGAGCGGCATGGTCAGTCTTCAGTATTTTGGGCAGAGACGAGACATCGACACCAGGCAAGCGCGGACTTAGTTTCGGGCCTTCATAGTTGATCAACTGATACGCACTGAGGCTGTCGCCGGCCGACTCAGCCTTCCCCTGGAATTCCGGAGCGGCAATCAGCAGCGATTCGGCCAGGATCTGAGCATCCGGGACGGCCACGAGTGAGTTCAACGAACGGTCAAAACGGATCACCGGATGAACGCCCGACGGAATTATCGTCGGATTCCCGTGTTCCGGCAGCAGAAACGAAACCTGAATCCCGTCCGGTGACCAGCCGGAAGGACCGGCGACACGCACCAGTGCAGAGCTCGGCGCCAACACGGATTCCCCACAACGAATGTCCAGCCGCAGATCTTCCGCGTGACCCGGCTTCAGAATCAGATCAAGAAAGCTGGTGCCACCGACCTGCGTCAGCCGCGAAATATTCACCTCCGGCGCACTTCGGCCACTGCCCAGATCACCGCGTACCGCCGCGCCCGCACTGGTCACCAGCAGGTTCCGCAGTTCGCACCGACTGGCGGCTTCCGCCAGCCACAGTCCGTAACCGTCCCCGGTCAGCACACTGTCTTCCAGCGTGACGACGCCCGTCACCCCGGCCAGAGACTGCCAGCGAATCCCGCTGGATCGGCCTTCCGCCCGAAACGCAGACTTCCGAACCGCCAACACATCGCATCGGCAATCCACCAGTGGCTGAACTGACTGATCGGCCGATGAATCCGCGATGCTTTCAACCTGCACGCCGGTGAACACCACCTGAGATGCTTCAACCTTCCAGCCCGATTCAGGTGATACCATGACCACCGCCGATGTATCACCACTGGCTTCGATATGCAGCACCCCCGGAAACTCAACTTTCGATGCCTCGTAAACCGAACCGGACTGCAATACCACAACACCGGCCACATCAGGCGCCGGCATGACCAGAAACCCACGGGCCGTCAGCTGATCCTGTTGAATTTCAT
>JAVKCM010000305.1:7500-9289 GCA_040222735.1 Fuerstiella sp.
ATCAGAGCTGCGATCTAACCAGCTGATCTACACACCCTCGTTTTTCGCGAGCGGAGCATTCTGCCAGCGGATCGGCACGTTGTCCAGCCCTGACGCCGGAATCTCAACGAAATCCGCCGATGACGACGTTTCCCCGGCGAATACGACACGCCGGCCCCCGATTCGGTTCCATTCTTCTCAGGTGTATTTGATCAGAACCTGTCATCGGGTGTTCCGCACCGGAAGTTGAAGCGCCTGCTCACAATTCCGGAATTCGCCAAACTGGAAGCCAACCCGGACGGATGACATATCGCACTGTTTTCTCCACAGCTATGGTGTGGACCGCATCAGACTGGTGCGACGGCCGGTGCCGGGAATATGATGCGATCACCCGCTTCGTTTCTTATCTTCATTCCTCAGACCACAAGCTGAATCAGCAATGAGAGATCCCCGGATAAACTTTCGCAGCCGCGAACTTGCCGCCCTGCTGGCCTTTCTCATCCCGGGTGCCGGTCACTGCTATCAGGGACGGACGCTGAAGGCGGGTATCTACTTCACCTGCATTCTGTCGCTGTTCTTCGCCGGCATGGTACTCGGTGACTGGCAGCCGGTGTATAGCCAGGTCGCCTACTCGACTCGTGCCGATTCGCTGCAGCTGCTGCCCCGCGAGGCACGCGTCGAAACCAGCTTTTCCATCGGCTACGGAGCACAGGTGTTTACCGGACTGCCGGCCCTGCCAGCCCTGATTCAACAGGCCCGCTTCGCCTCCGACGAAGGCGTCGTCCGACTGCTGAACGACGACATCGACAGCGATTTTGTCGGTATCCTGCGGCAGAACGACGTTTCCATCCCGGTCTCCGGACGCCTGCAGCTGTCCGCCGCTGATGCCGGACTCATCGAAGGACACATGGACGGCAGCACGCCCGAAGGTACACCCGTGTCCGTCGACCTGAGCGGCTCAATCCACCTCGGACGAAAAGTGTTCGGATCGCCTCGAAAAGAAATCAAGATCCACGGACTGTCCGGAATCGAGATCGACGGTATTCAGCCGGACGAACTAAAGGGGACCGTCTCACGACCGTTCCTCGACTGGTTCCAGGCTCCCCGCGACAACGACGAACTCGATCGGCTGCACGGTAAACTGAGTCAGGATTTTGACATCGCCTGCGTGTTCACCTGGATCGCCGGCCTGCTGAATCTGATGGCGATCTGGGACGCTTACGATGGCCCCGCCTACGGTTACGGCGACGAAGAACCGGAAGACGACGATGACGACGAATCCAGCCCCGACTGAAGCACATGAGTCCGGCCCCTGAACTCTGCACACAGCCGTTCAGCCACCACCCGTCACGCCCCAGCCGAAGTGAATGCCATGCCAACTCCCTCTCTGATCTACGCCCTGCCGCTGACCGCCGCCGTCAGCCTGGTCTACTGCACAACCCGATACGAACTGCCGTCCCGCATCCTTCAAAGCGCCACCGGAATGTTTCTCAAAACCGCCGCGGGACTCGCCGCGCTCTACGCCATTCTCTGGTACTGGTCGTCCTGAACCAGATGACACCAAAAGCCCGCCCCCAGCGGCCGGACCTGGCTACCATCGCCCGCGGCACATCGGCCCCCGGTAAAACAGCTCCGGCAAAACAGCTCAAGGGCAGGCCCGACACACCGGCCCGACACACCGGCGCGACCGGAACGCCGCACCAGTGTTGTGACATCCGCCCCGCCCCAAACGTGTCAGTTGCGACCACGCGACGGTTCGTACGCTTCAAGACCGGTCCGAGACGCCGATCGTGACGGTACCGGATAGCCG
>JAVKCM010000306.1:0-9989 GCA_040222735.1 Fuerstiella sp.
TGAAAGGTCCCGGCATGCACTGGTCACCCTCCGGGGCTTCCGCCATCACCGCCCTGCGAGCTCATAACATCAACAACAACTGGCATTCAATCTGGAAAAACCTCGTCCTGTAGGCAATCGTCCCAATGAACGGATGCACCCAACGGCCTTTGCGGCCCGCACCGGGTGGAAGCGTGGCGTGGTATCCGCAGATGGCGCAGATTTTCGCCGATCAGGAAGCAGCTGGCTGGAAGATCGGCTCGACCGCGGAGTTCCTCAAACTGAGCGATGCGGAGGCAATGCTGGTCAAAGCGTGATCAACCGAGAGATTATCCAATGACGAAGTCACAGCCGAGCGACAACACGATGTCGGCCGGTGCGATCAATGGCCACAGCCTTTTCCATCTGCGCGCACAGGTACCTCATCGAAATCTATGTTCATCCGTGAAGATCGGTGGCAGGAAAAAACAAGAGCATGTGTCATGCCACGGATTCGCACAGATCTTCACGGATTATTTCAGCGAACTGGTTGGCGCAGCGAAAACCGGACGTCCGCCGAAAGTCTCCTCTGGTGGTCCGTCCGGTTACGACGGAGATTCCTGTCCGTCGCGTGCGACAACACCCGGGTCTCGGACAGGAATGTCCGAGCTACCGTTCCTGATCTGTTCCCCGTGTTTCCCTGGTGACGCTGACTGGAAACCTGTCAGCATGACGCCCATTGAATCGACCAGCAGGCGCTGAATGCGGCGCCATTCATCGGGATGGCCCAAAACAAATTTCTGATTGACTTCCAGCTCCACTCCCACGTACTGCTCCGCTTTGAAGTGACGCCGCAGATGAGTAATAAAACCGTCTGCAATGCCTCGATAGGGGGCGTTGCGATGAACAACCAGGTCAGCGTCACGGGCTTCGACAGCCGCCTTCCATGCGAGGCAGAATTCGGTTTCCAGCGGTCGCTGCGGATCGTACAGCAAACCGATGTCGGTACGACGGCGGTGTCCCTCAAACACGGGTGTGAACGAATGAACCGACAGATGCAGCACCGTGCCCCGACGGCTGATGGCATCGGCCAGCGCGTCTTCCACCTGCTGTCGATACGGATGCCAGTAGCGGTCCAGCACGATGCTGCGTTCGGCGGCTGACAGTCTTCCACTGAATTCCGAGAACAACGCTCGATGATGTCGTGATCGATTCAGTTCCACCAGCAGCCGGGTGACTTTGCTGAAGAACAACGGCGCGTGAAGGGACGCAGAAAACCGGCGGGCCAGATGAAGAGCTCCGGGGTCCCAGCCACGATGAGTCTCCAGCACCGGCTCGGCACCGGTGAACAGCGGCCGATACCTGGCGGGAACGTGGTGACCGCCGTGTTCACAGGTAATGACGATTTCTCGTGAACAAGTCCCGGTCTGCAACGCGCGAGCGGACGTCACGGACGATCTCCGGGTACGAACATTCGACCTTCCACAAGGCACCGGGCAAGTTCTGAGTAGACCGACTTCAGATTCTGAGGTGATACGTTGCCGGCGATTGCGGTCAGCAGCCGGCGGGCCAGCGGTCCCTGTTCCAGAATCACATCCAGCGCCCCGTCGGTCACGGCGTCAGTCTCGGGAGCCACCACTCCGGCCAGATACTGCCACAGTCGGCCGGCTCGGCAGGACGTTTCGGCGGTATAGCCGAACAGCTGCAGAAAACCTGTGTCCGAGATAACGGCCTGATCTCCGTCCCGGATCGTATCCAGCAGAATGGTGTGCAGCGGCTCGACCTCGACGGCCTGCTGCGCCGCGGTGCTGCTGAGACGTTCGTCAACCAGCGCCTTCAGCACGGCGACACACAGCTGCAGCACTGCCAGGTCGGCCGCCGGACATTCCTGGATATCGATCACCCGAATTTCGATGGAACCACGGCCGAACCGAGCGATGGCTCCCCGCGCGTTCAGAAACTCATCCTGCAGCACGCCGTCCGGATCCAGCGGGGCGATGGCAGCGTAGAGCGGCTGGAAGATCATCCGATCATACTCCGCCTGCGTGAACGCTCGTTCCGGAATCACCTTCCCGCAGACCTCAGGCACACGGCGGGAATTGGTGCGATACACTTCCAGGCGGTTATCCAGTCGACCGGTGATATTTCCGTCCATCACGGGAGACGCCGCGGCGATGGCCGGCAGTAGCGGCAATACCAGACGGATTGCGGCGTGCAGGCGTCCGAATTCTTCGTCGCCGCAGAACGGCAGATTCAGGTGCACGCTCTGCAGATTGGCCCAGCCGTGACCGCGACAGTCAAAGACACGATTGAAGGCGTCATAGATCTCGCTGTGTTCGTGAGGCCACAGTTTCATTTCGCGATCGGGGTGCATCCATGGATGCATGGCGGAAGGCAGCAGGCAGGCTTCCAGACCGGCCAGGTGACCGTCGATGCGCCTGACGTGTCGCTGAAACCGGTCAGCCAGACCGGACAGCGACGGCGCCGGAACCGTGGTCTTCAGTTCGACCACGTGCAGGGCCAGTTCGTTGGACCACGACAGATCCTTGACCTCGATCTCGGACTGAATACTGCCACATTCGGATTCGATCAGCCGATCGACCGCGGGAAAGACATTCAGCGTCGCCCGCTGCGCCAGCATGTATTCGAGTTCGACGCCGTACGCATCAAAAAGATGCAGTCTGTTTTCGGATGGCAACTGCGGCGCAGCGGCCGGCGCGGGCTGTTCGCGGTCTGGGGAAGAGCCATCTGCAGCGGCCGGCGGTGGGTATGGCTGCCACGACTCAGGCTGGCCTGCGGCTGATTTGCGGGAAGTCGGTTCACTCATGGTTGCGTGCCTTGGCAGCTTCAATCCGTTCCACAAAGACCTGGATAATGCGTCGGTAGAGTTCGTCCTTCAGCAGAGCATCCTCAGTGCCGGCATCGATATTCGGGTTGTCGTTGACTTCGATCACTGTGAAGTTGCCGTCGGATTCCTTGACGTCGACACCATACAATCCGTCGCCGATCAGGTTGGCGGCTTTCAGCGCCAGCTTCACGGCCTTCTGAGGCGCCATTTCGACCGGCAGCGTTTCGGTTTTTCCGTAGCGTCCTGAGCCGTGACGTTCCTGACGAATAATCTGCCAGTGTCCGCGGGCCATGTAGTAGCGACAGGCAAACAGCGGCTTGCGATCCAGAATACCGATCCGCCAGTCGAAGGTCGTCGGCAGAAATTCCTGAGCCACCAGCAGTTCTGATTCGTCAAAGAATTCCGCCAGACGTTTTTCCAGGTCCTCGGCCGTGGCCACCTTGACCACTCCCTGAGAGAAGGAACTGTCCGGCTTTTTCAGGACGCAGGGGAACCCCAGTTCCGTGGCGATACTGCCGGCATTTTCGCGATGGACGACAATCGTTCTGGGGATCGCAACCTTATTGCGCACCATCATCTCGGCCAGGTAGACCTTGTTGGTGCATCGCGAGATCGACAGCGGGTCATCGATGACCACCATCCCTTCGCTGGCCGCCCGGCGTGCGAAGCGGTAGGTATGATGGTCAACGGCTGTGGTTTCCCGGATGAACAGGGCGTCGAATTCCAGCAGCCGCCCTGAGTCCTCTTTGGTGATCAGTTCGGCATAAAGATCTTCTTTTTCGGCGGCTTTCAGAAACTTCTTCAGGGCGGCTTCGTCAGACGGCGCGTTTTCCTTTTCGGCGGGGTCATGCAGAATGGCCAGGTCAAAGCGGGTCCGATTTTTCCGTTTGACCGTGGCTCCCCGGCCTGAGAAATATCGCTGAGCCGCCTGGCTGACGAATTCGCGATGACTGTCCGGCACGTCGGCTCCGGAAATGGCACGCACCCGTCTCAGCTGCCAGACACCATCGCGTTTCTGAAAGTCCACGCGCAGCAGCGGAGCCGGAAACAGGTTGAACAGCTGGTGCGACAGACGGTCATACCGCTTGGCCAGATTGCGACCGAAATAGATGCTGAGTGAAAATTCGTCAGACTGCAGCGGAGCCAGATCGCGGCGGATGTGTTCTTCCAGGTCTTCTGACGCCAGCCGCACGATCGCTCGGGTTTTCAGATCCTGCAGCGTGGTCACGCCGGGCAGGGGCCGATGTCCGCGGGCTTCCGCCAGCAGCGAAACATAATACCCGGTACTCTGATATTTGTAAGAACGGCACAGATTGAAGATTCTGGTGTTTCGGTCGGCGGACGCCATTTCGGGCGCCGTCAGATAAGTCCATGCATCCACGACATCCACACCGGGAATCTGAAACGGCCAGTCCCGCGGGTCTGACGTCACAATAATTGCGGCCATGGGGCTTGTGTCACTCCGTTAAGGGCGTCCGACCCGGGGTCGGCAGAAGAGCAGGCAGAGATGTGGAACAGATGATTCCGGCGTGTGGAAGAAGCCACTCAGCAGCAGCGTTCATGACCGTCCCTGGGGCTCTGAGGCTTCTTCGGCGGGACGAATAATCAACAGGTTGGCATCATAGGTCACGATACCCAGCAGCACCGAGCAGATGGCGCGGTCCAGTGGAACAGCGTAGTGGTGGCCCTTGCTGAGCGGGTTGGGCAGCCAGGGGTCGGCCACCAGCACACTTCGTTCTACATGGTCGTAGCCGCACAGCACCACGAAATGACCGGTCGGTTCGCCGCGCAGATCGTCTGAGTGACAGTCGGGGCCGACCTCACGAGCTTCGTGGTACAGATAGGTCGCGCTAAGTCCGGTCAGAATGGGAATCCCGGATCGCAGGTACCGGCGGATCAGCTGTCCGTTCAGGTCCTGCATCCGGATAGTTCCGCCGAGACTCAGGAATTCGATATAGGCTTCACAGGCCGTGGCCAGTTTCGGATCGTTTTTGGCCTGCACCTGCAGCGTCAGTCGCTCTTTCAGATCCAGCGTTTCTGAGCCGAACCAGGTCGGATCGAACACCTGCAGGTTGAACGTGTAGATCAGGGCGCGGTAGCCCTTTTTCAGAGCATGGCAGCCGAGCATAACGGCCAGCGTGCCGCCGTGTTCCAGCGTGGTGACTTCCCGGATCAGCCGGGCCAGTTCGACATCGTCGCCGAAATAGCGATACACAGCCTGCAGGCAGGTGGGTCCGCAGGTGGAATTATTTGGCTGCCGGTCGATCGAAAACTGCAGCCGATCCGTTCGGGGAACGTGAGACGATGACGGTTCGATGTTCGTGGTCCGGAAGAATTCGTCGCCGGGGATTTCCGCGGAAAGCGTCCCGGATAACGGAATTGAGTGTCGTGGCTGCGGGCGATTCGTCGGTTTCCGACAATCATCATCGCCTCAGGCGTTTCCGACGCTGCGGACAATAATTATGTTCCGCCCGCCTGAACAGTCGAGAGGGGATGATATTTTTTGTTCGCTGCGGACCGGAATCGTGCAACTGCCGGTCAGGCACCGTGAAAAGAAAAGAAGTAAAGGCTCTGCAACTCCCGCGGATCACAGGACGGTCGTCGTCACAACAGCCGGCCACCGCCGCGACAGGGGAAGGGCCGGGATGCCGGAGCGGGCGGGACAACCTGCGTGGTCAGAACGGCATCGACGACGCCACCTGCCAGGATCAGCAAAGTTAAGCGCACTCGGGAGGTTGCGTCGCACCAGTTCGGTCGGTAGTTTGGTCCGGCTCGCCGCCTGGCGCCTACTGAATCTGCCCTCTCACCCCCCCACTCCCCGGAGACACTCTGAATGTCTGCAGGCGAAAATCGACTGGAAGAAGAACGCGGCCTTATCAAAGAGGCGCGGCAGCGAGGACCGCTGTCCACGCTGGGGGTTTATACCAGACTGTCGGGTCCCGGCTGGCTGCAGAGTGCCATTACGCTGGGAGGCGGCAGTCTCGGCGGAAGTCTGTACCTGGGCGTGCTGCTCGGCTACGGCACCATGTGGCTGCAGCCGCTGGCGATGCTTCTGGGCGTCGTGATGCTGTCCGCCATTTCCTACGTCACGCTCAGCACCGGTCGCCGCCCGTTCGAAGCCATCAACAAAGAGATCAGCCCGGTCCTGGGCTGGTCATGGCTGATCGGAACGATGATGGCCAACATGGTCTGGTGCATGCCGCAGTTTTCGCTGGGCACCGGAGCCTTGAACCAGAACCTGTTTCCCGGCCTCAGTGACGGACCGGCGGTGGCCATTCTGTTTGTGCTGGCGACCATCGTCATCTGGTCCTACAACAGCGGCAGCAAAGGCATCAAGCTGTTCGAAATCCTGCTCAAGGTCCTGGTCGGTGTCGTTGTGATTTCCTTCTTCGCCGTGGTCCTGAGGATGACGTTCAGCGACGAAGGTCTGCCCTGGAGTGAGATTCTGGCCGGCTTCATTCCGAATCCGGCGCTGCTGAACGTGTCGTCCAGACTGGAACCTCTGATTGCTGCCACCAGCAAACCGGATTTCTGGAGAAGTCAGGTCTTTAATCCTCAGGTGGAAACCATGGTCACCGCCACGGCGACCGCCGTTGGCATCAACATGACTTTCCTGATGCCCTATTCGCTGCTGCGGAAGAAATGGGATCGCGACTTCCGGGGCCTGGCAATTTTTGACCTGAGCACCGGACTTTTTATTCCGTACCTGCTGGCGACCAGCTGTGTCGTGATTGCCGCCGCATCGCAGTTTCACGGCCGACCGGAACTGGGCATTGTGGAAACCACAGATGCAGAAGGTCAGCCTATTGTTGTTTCCGGAGGAATTCGCAGCGGCGTGGACGGACTGCTGGATGCTCGACTCAGTGAGGAACTGGGCAAGGATGGATTCGCCGAAAAATTCGGCGGCAAGGACCGCAGCGAGTCACAGCTGCAGGCACTGCAGCAGGCGCGCAACGAGCTTCCGGAAGCGGATCGGAAAATGGCGGCTATCCTGGTGAAGCGGGACAACCAGCAACTGGCCGGTGCGCTGGAGAAGCTGACCGGCAAGACGGTGGCTCATGTGGTCTTCGGCATCGGCGTGCTGGCAATGGCGGTTTCCACCATCATCATTCTGATGCTGATCAATGGATTCGCCCTGTGCGAAATGCTCGGACATGAACCCACCAGCAATACCTTTCGCGTGGGCTGCCTGCTGGCGGGACTGAGCGGAGCCTTTGGTTCAATGTATCTGTGGACCGGCAATGCCAAGGCCTGGCTGGTGGTCCCGACGTCCATGTTTGGTGCGGCTCTGCTGCCGATCGCCTACCTGACCTTTTTCTGGATGATGAATTCCAGACGGCTGCTGGGCAGTCACCTTCCCTCCGGCCTGAATCGCCTGAAATGGAATGTGCTGATGATTCTGGCTCTGTCGTTTGCCATCACGGTGTCGATTGTGTCGATTTATCAGAGTGATTCGACCAAGCAGCTGGTTGGCTTCGGGTCATTGGCGGCGATTGCCGTACTGAGTCTGATCTTTCGCGCGAAGCACGGTGTTCCTCAGACGGAGGATGCTGCGGCCTCTGCGGATTAGTCGGCCCCCCCATTTTCCTCGCAAGTTTTTGACGACCGAATTCATCGGTTTGGAAATGTTCGACCAGCTCCGGCGTCGATACACGCAATAGTCGCCGACTGAAAAATTCCCGACGTCATTTTCGGGTACCGACGGCAGCCGGAAACGTCTGGCCGTCTCTGATTTCCTGTCAGCGGCTGAAACGGGACGGACGCAGGTTTGTCCCGCTTCATCAGTACTGGTCCGAACACCGTTGCAAGACGGTTTCACAGTCGCCGTCTCCGTTCACCCCCCTCTGAACGGTGACGGCGATTTGCGTTTCCGGACATGTGTTGCCGGCGACAACCCGTTCACGCCGGGTTTCTGCAGGAAATTCCAAGATATGGCCCGTCGTAAAAAACCACCCGCCGGAAGTCGATTCGCAGGAGGTGGCTTTCAGGACCCGGCCACGTGGCTGACCGGGTTTCTGTCTTATCTGGACGCCGAATGCGGCATGTCCGCCAATACAGTGAACGCCTACCGGCGCGACATGGAAAAGTTCTGCGCCTGGAACAAGGCGAATACCCGGCAGACCGTCCATCAGATCGACATCGCCACCCTGACGGCCTATCTGGATCACCTGCAGAACAGCGGCCTGGCAGCCACCAGTATTGCCCGTAATCTGGCGGCTATCCGGATGTTCTTTCGCTATCTGATGCTGGAATCGGTACTGGCCGAAAGCAGTGTCGACCTGATCAGTTCTCCGAAACTGTGGCAGCGCCTGCCAAAGGTGCTGAGCCCGGACATGGTGGACGAGCTGCTGAACGCTCCCCGCGGCGCCACGGATCGTTACGCCCGGCGAGACCGCGCCCTGCTGGCCGTGATGTATGCCACCGGCTGCCGGGTTTCGGAAGTCACCGGACTGAAACTTTCTGACCTGAACATGGCCGACCGCTATGCCCGTGTGACGGGCAAGGGAAACAAGCAGCGCATGGTGTCGCTGACGCCGCTGGCCGTCGACGCCATCACTAATTACCTGAATCTGGAACGTGCCGATATGGTGGCAAATGCCGCCGTGGATGCCGGCTGGCTGTTCGTCACCCGCAGCGGTCGACAGATGAATCGGGAAACCGTGTGGGAGCTGCTGCAGCGGTATGCCGCACGAGCCGGCTGCGGAGCCGAAGTCAGCCCTCATACGCTGCGGCACAGCTTTGCAACTCACCTGCTGGCCGGCGGTGCTGATATTCGTGCCCTGCAGGAAATGCTGGGACACGCCAGCATTCGCACAACTCAGATCTACACGCACGTCGATCATACTCGGCTGAAGAACGTGCATCAGAAATGCCATCCCCGAGGCTGACTGCCCGGAAGTTCCAACGGCTGCCTTCACTTTGCCGCCTGACAATGTCAGATACACTGCGGAGCTTCAGCAGGTTCTTTTCTGAGACAAAGTCATCCGATGAAGTGCGTTGAGTTTCAATCGACGGGAACACCGGCGGACGTACTGCAGTGCCGAACGCGCGAAACTCCGGTACCACGGCGGGGTGAAGTCCTGGTCCGGATGCAGGCCAGTCCGGTGAATCCGTCAGACCTGATGTTTGTCCGGGGTGTGTACGGTGTATCGCCGCAGCTGCCGCAGGTTCCCGGATTCGAAGGTGTCGGCATCGTCGAAGCCGGTGGCGGCGGTCTGAAAGGCCGCCTGTTTCAGGGGCGTCGCGTGGCGGTCCTGAACAAAGCGGGCGGCAACTGGGCCGAACACACCGTGGTTCCGGCAGCCCAGGTCATCCCGCTCAGCAACCAGCTTTCGATCGAACAGGCCGCCACATTCTTCGTCAACCCGGCCACGGCGTGGATCATGACTCGAGAGGTACTGCGGGTTCCGGACGGGGCATGGCTGCTGCAGACGGCGGCCGGTTCGTCGCTGGGAAAGATGGTGGCCCGGCTGGGTCGGTCCGAAGGCTTCCGCACCCTGAATATCGTGCGACACGACAAACACATTGAGCCGCTGAAGAAAGCGGGCGCGACCGAGGTGATTGTGTTTGATCCTGCCCGTCACGCCGCTGACGAACTGCAGCACAAAGTGGCAGCCATCATCCGGGACGACGGACTGAGATACGCCATCGACCCGGTCGGCGGAGACACCGCGGCAGGCGTGATTTCGTGTCTGTCACCGGATGCACGGATGCTGGTCTTCGGAACACTCTGCGACCAGCCGGTGCAGATCTCTACACGAGCTCTGATGACCAGACACCTGACCATGGAAGGTTTCTGGCTGAGCAGCTTTATGAACAACAAAGGCCTGATCTTCAAACTCAGGCTGGTGCGACGGATCACGCGGATGATTCTGCAGGGCGTGCTGTCCACTGAAATCGGCCGCACATTTTCTCTGGACGACATCCAGGCGGCCGTCCGCGACGCGGAAAATTCTGACACAGCCGGAAAAACGCTGCTGTCGATTTCTTAGCAAGCACCTACACCACACCCCGCAACCTTCCACCCCTGTGGAGCAAGCTTCCAGCTTGCCTTCCGGATATTTCTGTATGACGCACTTCCAAGTCCGTCAGGGTGCAGTCGGGTTTGCCTCCCCTTCTGGCAGCACCAACACCGCAGGCGACGGAAATGCGACAGGCACGGCGACGGAAATGGAACCGACGG
>JAVKCM010000307.1:0-21466 GCA_040222735.1 Fuerstiella sp.
ACCACGGTCGCGGCTTTGCCGCGAAGTGCCGCCCGGCAGGCGGCACCTACAGCAGGTGCCCGAACTGTTGGTACTCTTTCGCGAGGGAGAAACGATCGAGTAACTCCGAATGCTGGCCAGTAATTGTCGTCACATCCCGAGCGAAAGGCGACCAACCAGTCAGGTATTGATCGAACGTTTCTTAGTTCTGCGTCAGCCCTGATGTATCTCCGACCTCATCAATGGTGTTGCTGAACGTGGTATTACCGAACGAGGTGGTCAGCGGGCTCGCCAGTGGGATGTTTTCGTAGCGAACCGACGACGACGCGGATCCTGTTGATGTCGCTGCACCACTGGTCAGCGTTCCTGACACAGTCTTGATTCCGATCCCCACTCCGGGGCTGTTCAGCGAGGTAATCGAATCGAATAACAACCCGGAGGTCACGGTGTCCAATCCAATCGCCTGCCCCATCTCGCTGTCAACAACGCTGCCCGCCTCACTGGACAGGGCCACAGGTATCCCGAGAACGGAATTATCAACATACAGCCCCGTGCCGGTCGTGTTGAAGATCGACAGCACGCCTGTGTTCCAGTCACCAGTTCCATCGGTCAGCGAAAGCCCGGCTCCCTCAACACGGGATGATGTTGACCCAATTGTCAGCGTTCCGGAAGAAAGTGCCTGGTTGCCCGCCGCAGCAGGGTCAGCATCAAACGTGACCGTGTTCAGCAACACGCCGCCCGTCTTCGCCCCAGCGACCGTATTGCCCGCAAAGCTGTTAATGAACAGCGTTCCGGCTCCGCCCGAACCATCGGCGTTGAAACCGGTTGCTGCGGTCGACGCCAATGTCAGACTGTCTGCACTCAACAATGCATGGCCTGTTGAGGTTGTTACGATGTCAAAAGCATTGTTCGTGGATGTGACAGAGCTGCTGTCGATTCCGAACGTCAAATTCCCCGCTCCAGCCACATTCACGTCGATCCCTTCGTTGGCGGCATCGGTAACCGTTATGTTGGTTGCGGTGACAGCGCGGTCGGTTGCAGCACTGTCAATTTGAATTCCGTCATCGCCGGCATCGGCAATTGTGACGTTCGACAGCGTGGCAGAGGTGTCACTGAGAAAGATACCTCGCCCGGTCGGCATCGAAATGGCCAGCTGATCGATTGTGATATCATCAGAACCGGTAAAGCCAAGAGCGTCAGCCGGTGACATATTGATTGCTGTCTGGTTCACACTGGCCGTCGTGATTCCCGTGCCGCTGACGCCACCGGTAATATCGAATCCGGACAGCTCCGTGTTGTCGGCCAACACCACATCGCCAACGATGGAAGCAGGCAACGCGCTCAGGTCGGTACTCACACCGGAGAACGGCAGTTGAACCGTGCCGACCGAACTGGTCACGCTCTGCACCGGCCCGTTGGACAGCAGCCGTGTTCCTGAAACGAGAGTCACATTTTCTGTAAAGTTGCCGCCCTGAGGTGTAAAGACGACGCTTGTCGGGGCCAGAGGATCGGCCATTGCATCCGTGATGGTCCCGAACGGCATTTCGATTGTACCGTCACCAGCGCCCCCTTCGACCACGTGCAGAAACGTGAGCGGGGTGTTGCTGCTGTCCGTCACAAGTGCTCGCGCCTGCAGCAGGACGATGTTCTGCTGTCGGTGCACCGGATCTGCGAGGCGATGCCTGATGGTGTCATCACCGGTTCCGCGGCTGTTGCGGAATTTGTGGTACATTGAGCGTCTGGCCATGTTGTTCAGGTGCTCGGCGGTATAGCGATACTCAACCGTCACATTCAAAGTCTGCCCGTACACATTATCGTCCTGAACCGACACGGCCGCGGCGAGCGTGTCGCGGAACGCGATTTCAAACCGCGTTCTCCATCCTGCCGCGGCCGCCGTTTTTGACGAATCAAAGTAGTAGCCACCACCGGCAATGCTGGACTGAAATTCTCTGAAATCAGGAAGATTGACGGCCAGCTCGTAGTCGAATCCTGAAAGTGCTCGATATTCGGTGTTCAGCAGGTTGTTGCCAATGAAGGAAAAGCCCACTCGCTGGTCGGCATCGTTCACGGTCGGCGTATACGCGTTTGCTCGGAAATCGAGAAGTCGTCCGAGGGATTCGACGCCAATTCCTGCCTGATTGAACAACAGTCCCGACTGATTACGGAAGTCCCAATAGCCGTTGACACCGTAGATGCGATCCTGTTCGGGATCATGCCATCGATAACCCGTTCCCAGATTGCCGCCGAATTCCGCATCATCAAACATGATCCCGCGAAAATCGCCGAACCACATTTCGTTTTCTGAATCCTGCTCCAGGGGAAGAAACCATTCCAGCGAAGTAAACCCATCCTGGTAGCCGACTCCATCGCCGAAAATGTGTTTCGCCGTGAATCGAGATATCCACGGAGCAGCTTCATCCGCAGCGGTTGACTTTGCACTCGCCGACAGCAGCAGAGCGATCATCAATGTCATGCTGGAAGTTACTGGTCTCATACCACGCAGTCCGCCTGTGGAATCATGAACGGGCACGACACAACATCCCCTATTGGGCAACCTATCGACTTTGAGGATGACAACACCTTCAACGATTGTTCTGCTCACGCCGGATACCACAAGAAAAACGGCATCAGAGGTTCTCAACAGCAGAACTCCAGCCAGCCAGGCCAGATTGCCCATCCTCTCTCGCAGCGACACACCCGTACGCCATCCGTACGTCGCGGCCGGGTGCCGACGCCCGGCCACCACAGCCGACCGGACAATTAATCTTTAGAAACGTTGGATCAATAACTGACTGGTTGGTCGCCTTTCGCTCAGCGAAAGGGCGCTTTTTCGCGGAGCGAAAGGCGACAATAATTGACTGGACACTCCTTAGGAAGCAACCCAGGGTGAGTACGTTTGTTCAGGCGTTTTCTCTGCGTTTTCCGACTTCCGCCGAAGGTGGCGATCGAACAGCTAGGGTATGTCAGCGCGTCGTGTTTGAGTCACAGCGTGCCGTACAGCTTTGCGCTTACCGTGGCAATGACGGAAGCAGATCGCGACGGGTCTGTGACGAAGCCATTCAGCGTCTGGTGCTCGGTCGCGGATCAGCCGTTTGACCTGGGGGCGCTACTTCAGGTGCACCGATTTTGCCGGACTCCCCACCTGCACATCCTTGACAACGACTGTCTCCGGGCTGTCCTTGCCGGCTTTGATGACAAACGTTTTTCCTGGCGGCGCTCCGGGGACAAACGATTTTCCGTTGACGCGGACGGTGTAAAGGATTTCACCGCTGTCAGAATCGACGAGCTGCACCACGGGAGAATCAACATCAAAGGTCAGCTGTCCGAGTTTGCCCCAGGATGGAGGACTGTAGTTGTCGAACTGCGAGATTGTGCGTGGCCAGCCCGGGTATTGCCTGGCATTCGGATCGGTGACGTCAACATTTCGTGGCCAGCATTCCATCGTGATTTTTCGGGTGTTCGTGTTCAGACGCACGATACCGAATCCCGCGGCACGGGTGTTCAGCAGATTGCCGGCGGGCATCTTCTCGGGGTTGGCAGCGGCGTAGTTGGTGACTTTGTTGCCGAAGCCGTCGAGTACATCTCCCGTGTATTCGGGGCTGCCCGGTTCACGGTTCCTGCCCGGTTCCAGCGGCTCCCACCAGCGGAGATACAGATTGGCGATCGACGGCACACAAAACGACCAGATGGCGTCTCGGTGTTCGTCAATTCCATGGTGGAAGATCGTGGCCAGATGCTGGTCGCCTGCATAGTGGAAGGCGAAAGCTTTGCGAAGTATTCGTAGTGCCCGATTTCGCCCCGACTGTGGCCAGCCGTTGGAATCCATGTCCGCATGTAATCGACCGTTGGCCGAGCCGTGAATGTGGGCACCGCCGCAGAAGATCGTTTGCGAGAGGGCGACCTTCATCCTGGCGTTGTGCCAGTCCTGAGCCCATGCATCCAGGAAATCCAGCTGTCGCTGACCGAGCAGGATCGCACCATCGACATCGACGCTGGCGGGATCATAATCCGGGTTCCGAATATGGTCGGGTCGCGGCCCCTGTTTGGGAACTCGCCCGGCCGGCCCTGTCTTGAATTTGCGGTCTTCCAGAATAGCGAAGTCGATGTTTCCCCAGTTCAGACTGGTGAAATAGACACCAATGCCCTGCCCGATTTTTCTCGGATCTACCGGGTCAGGAAAATGACTGGTCTGAGCGCGTTCAACTTCCTGGACATAGATTCCAGGCTGAGAATAGCCGCCATCGGCAGCCCCGCTCAGGGTCGAAATTTTTCCGCTTTCACCCCACAGGTTGGGCTGCCCGACATCATGGTCATCGGGCAGGCAAAGGGTCGGGCGGTCTTTGATGATGTCACCAAAGTCGCGTCCGAATTTCAGCCAGGCCGCATAATGCCTGTTGTGGTCGTACACCTGATCGCCCGAGAAGAACAGCACGTCGGCGTCGACTCTGTTGACATTGTCGATCAGATCCTGCCGAGAAATGTCGCCACCGTGGGCGGGTTGAATCGAATTGCCCGTAAATCCGACAACAACGATCTCGTCTTTGTCAACAGGGTTCCTGCGGATGACCCCTTCGTAAATTGCTTCGGTTCCGTGCCGGACACGGTAATTGTGCGATTGAGTGTCGTCCCAGTTTTCGACTCGAAACGGTGCCGTCCAGCCAGGTTCAATCACGGTCGTTTCGGCAACCTTCACCCACCTGCCGTCTTTCTGAATTTCCAGGCGAACGGTTCTGTCTTCGCCCGACTGGAGTGGATAGAGCTGAGCAGTCAGCTTCAGTGTCCTGTCATGAACCGTGTACAGTGCGAAACAAATGACCTGGCTGCGGTCAACATCGGGAATCGTCAGTACAGCGCGGGCCGGCCGTTTCTTTCCCTTCTGTTGAGCCGGCACCGAAGTGCAGGCCAGAAGCACCACGAGGCCGCATAGAACACACTGCCGGTATTTTTGCCGAGTCATCAGTTCACCTGTTGTTCAAGGTCAGTCGCCAATAGTGTACCGGGGCTTTCGGCGACTGCCAGTGGTTCGGAATCACCCGCCCGGCCGACCCCGTCAGAAGCCTGCTGAGAACCGGCACAGGATGCCGGAACTTCCGGGTGACGAGGCTGGCGCCACTGCAGGAGCAGATACAAAGGAATAAGGAAATGTGGTGCTCGAAGCACTGCTTCGTGGACGAATTGATCGGCCCCCCAATAATTCAGCCCCCAGGACATGCCGGCTGCGGGGCGAGCAATGGCCGTCACGAATCCCCAGAGAGTGGCATACACGGCGCTCGCCCGACGCACAAACGGAATGCAGATTCCGATGCAAACCAGAAAATCCAGAACGCCCGCGATTCGCAGCAGGGTTTGAGCGGTTGGAAACTCAACCCCCACAATCACCGTCGTCATGGCATAAAAATTCCCCGGCGTCGGCCAGATTCCGAGCGCATAACAGCCATGACCTGCGAACGTCATGATCACGGCGACGATTGCCGTGATCACCGTGACCCGGTGGGCTGCCCCAAACGACAGCGCCAGGACAAGCACAATCGGGCTCAGCATCTGACCGCCGTGTTCAACAAACATGGGAAGCTGGTTCTGCGATCGCACGAAGGCCGCATAGCTGAGCAGCATCAGCAGCCCACTGCCAAAGACCAGTGCGGTCTTCTGAAGCCAGGACCGCCTGCAAACTGTCATCGTCAACAGCGTACACCCCAGATACAGCCACCAGACACGGCCGATCCACTTCTGCACCAGACCATCGTCAGCCCCTGACCCGACGAACTCTTCCCACGTGAGTCCGAATCGGCTCGCAAGTTCGTAGGTAGACTCGTGCCAGAGAAGCACACCATAGGGGCCTTCCCAATAGAAATGCACCCAGGTCCATCCGCCGAAGCAAAGGAACGCCCCCAGACGGAGACACGCCATCGGAAGGTTGTTTGTCTTGAGCTCGTTCGCCGCAGATCGCACCTCGTTCGTGACCGTCTGCATCCCGTCATTCTTTCCAGTTTTTCGGCAGGCAGAAGATCAGTCGCGGCGGCCATGCTGAAACAACTATTCTACCGCGTTCAGCAGACGCACGGCACTGGTGGTGAATCTCGCACATCGGGAAACCTGTTCCAGTGGTAGAGGTCAGTACGACACGAGGCAGTCAACTCAACATCGGACGCCGCAGTGTAAACTCTGGTTGACGCTGGGCTGGCAGGGTCGCGCCGAGCTGTCTGCGAATGGTCGGCATGCCGGCGAAGTTTGCTACAGAAAAAGAGACGTCACGCGCAGTCTCTTGTATTGTCATCGACTATCGTAGGCGAACCAGGCTGTTCTACGAAGCCTGCCCGCCCCAGAGGCGACACTGTCGATCTATCGCGGCCACCGCAATAAAACCATTTGGTGACATCGACCGACTCCCGCGGTAAACTCAGACAGTGTCCGGTCAGTCGCCGTGACTGACGCGGCACGGGCCGTTGTCCGGTGTTTGAAACGACGAAGCAGAGCAGTTCAAACGCACGATTGATGAGTGTGTATTCCTGCGGCCGCTGAGGTGGCCATTCGTCAGATCGCACAAGACCAATCGTGCCCGTTTCGAAACGGTCGATCAATAACTGACTGGTTGGTCGCCTTTCGCTCCGCGAAAGGCGACAATAATTGAGCAGGACATACCTTAGGACCGAGCGGAAAATAAGTGGCGCAAGCTTCCAGCTTGCGATGCAGACAAACGCAGGCTGGAAGCCTACGCCACGTTTCGACGCGACAGTAATTTTCCGTTTGATCCTTACTCGCAGCCTTCCCGCAGGAGACTTCCCATGAACACAGTGGGCGTTGTTGTGACCGGTGATCAGACCGGCGACTACTACTGGGCCGAGTCATACCCGTCGAAAGACCGGAACAAGAACAACATCGTGGACTACTACCGCGTCCCGGTCTACAAGCTGCGAATCAACCAGTACGACAGCAAGTGGAAGGTGACGGCGTCCAAGGACTGGACGGGGTTAAGGTTCATGCCGTTTTACAACGACCCGAAAGCGCCGAGCCTGAAGTACAAGTCACGCGGGTTCCTTGTCGCCGGACTAAGCAGCCCGCGACGCGGACGGGTCCTCAAATACAAGCGAAACTACGGCATCCAAAACACGCACTCGCCCTTTGGCGGGGCGATTGTGATCACCGGAGCGTTCTATATTCACGCCGGCCCGCAGACACTTAGCGAATACGGGTGGGGCTCAGCCGGATGCGTCGAGGTGATCGGAAATTTCGACACCTATAAGAAGGATATTGCCACTCTTGGCGGCCTTTCCGGAAACGCGGACGACGCGATCGAAAAACTCGTCAAGTCGAGACGACTGTACTACGATTTCAAAGCGGCATCACCGCCCAGGCTCGGCATCGAGAAGGGATACTGACCGCTCGCCCCGCGGCCAGCACAGCGATGCCGAACGTCAGGCAGCAGTCCGGTTGTCGCAACCGGGGCGACGGGCAGGTAAACTGGCACCTGCAGGGGCAAACATCGGCGGGCTATCGCGCGGGAACAAGCCGGAGTTCGGCTGGCTGGACGAAAGTTCCAACAGGTTCTGCCACGTCAAATTCCCATCAACCGATCGCCTTGAAGGAAGATCTCGATGTCGAGCACGCAAACGCATCGGCGAATGCAACGCTGTGGAACAGCGAGCTATTGGCAGCCCGAGGTTCTGGAAGTGCGCATACTGCTCGCCGCGCCAAACCTCACGAACCACGAACAACTGCTGCTGGAACTGGTCAATCGAGCGCGTGCGAATCCGACGGCAGAGGCATCTCGGTTGGGAATCGGGTTGAA
This sequence comes from Fuerstiella sp., assembly GCA_040222735.1. GTDB lineage: Bacteria > Planctomycetota > Planctomycetia > Planctomycetales > Planctomycetaceae > Fuerstiella. The sequence continues at coordinate 7,766 of JAVKCM010000307.1, forward strand.
TCAGGGGCTGTCCGGTTCACCGATCACCGCGACTCCCAAACAGCCACTGGCTCCGCATCAGGCGTTGCTGAGCGCTGCACGACTGCATGCTCAGGATATGCTGGATCGAAATTATGTGAAGCATGACGCACTGGCGCCGGCGCCCAATGGAGTGACCGTTCAGCAGCGGGCCGAAAAGGCCGGGTACACAGGATCCGTGGGTGAAAACATCGGAATCGAAGGGCATACGGCAATGATCGATCAGACTCAGTATGTGCATACGGCACACGACAAACTGTTTCTTAGCACAACGGGACATCGCCAGAACATACTTAGGGACAGCTATGTCGAGATCGGCTCAGGTGTCCGCTTCGGGCGTTTCACGGACAGCAGTCAGAACATCACCGTCAACGCAACCATGGTGGTCGAAAAATTCGGTCGCTACAGCGATGGTGGTGTAAATTTTATCACAGGCGTGGTTTACTCGGACGCAACCACCGGTGTTGCGAACGACGATTTTTACACGATCGGCGAAGGTGCTGGTGGAGGAACGGTGACCGCCGTCAGCACGAATACCGGTGCTCGATTCTCTGATGACGTCGGCAGCAGCGGCGGCTATTCGCTGCAGATTCCCAATGACACGTATGATGTCTTTCTGGAACATTCCGGAAAGCGATACGTACAGCGTGGTGTTATTGTCGACGACGCCAATCAGAAAGTGGATTTCGAACTCACCAGTGCCACGGTCGACGTGCCGTCTGTGATTCGTGGCAACGTCGATGGGGATCAGGACTTTGATGCCAACGACTCGTTCCTGATTCATTTGGTCAGCCTTTCCGCGAACAATCAGCAGATCGAGGGTGCTAAAGGGACAAGCACACGGACCGGCGACCAGATTCGCCAGGCGGTCACAGCACTGGGCACAGCGGCGGACGTCGACGGCGACGGCGATTTTGATGCCAACGATTCCTTTCTGATTCACCTTGTGAAACTTTCCGGTTCGGATGCTCAGATCATTGCGGCCCGGGGCAGCAGTGTATTATCCGCAACCCAGATTCGAACGCGCATCAACGCCCTGGGCACGACGACAACATCTGCTTCGAGCCAGGCCAGCCGAAACAGCCTTCCCACTGCCAGTCAGAGCCTGTTCGATAACAAGCCAGCTGACGAAGAAGAAACTCGCGGAACAGGGCTGACACAATCAGCCGAACGGGTTCGGGCCGAGCAGACCTCGGCTGACAGCGTCTGGGCCGACAGCGTCTGGGGGGAATTTCGAAACTGGATCGACGTGCTGTGATTCAGGTGACAGATGAATGGGGCTGAGACAGCAGACACCGAAATTCCGCCGTTTGTTCGACGCGAAAAGGCAGACGCCGGTCGACGGTCGGCGTTCTGCCGACAGAGATTGTGCACAGCGTGAACACGAACCCTTACACTCCGAGCCAGGTTGAACGCAGTAGCGTGCCTCGTCGTCGGATCGGAACGTTAATCGTGGCAGCCGTGTTGCTTTACCCGCTGATCGCGCTGACTTTCTTGTATGCGACGTGGGGGCTTGCAACGCTGCAGCTCGGTCGACCGCCAATTCCCTATCGTGAATATCCGGAGGGCGTCGCCATTACAGTGTTGAGCTGGGTGACGGCGATCCTGCATTTGCTGGCGCCCTTTGCGGTTCCGCTCGGACTCGTGTTTTCGATATTGTTTCCGTTCGCACGATTCAACACGCATTCCGCCCCGGTTTCCCTTCGTGTCGCATCCCTGGCGACATACACTGCCATCGGCGCTGCGGTACTCAGCGTTCTTTCGCATGATCCATATCGTGTGGTCGATTGGTTCTGGGATTGAATGAGAATGGCGACGAAATCGGGTGAGGACTGCTGTTGCGGAAGCCTCTCCCCACGCCGCCCACATCGTCCAACATTTTTCTGCTTCAACCGCCAGATTCGTCGTTGTGCAATCTATCACCGCAGCATATTCGCCGAGAACTTGCCACGAACGGAGATACAGTCACAACTTACCGCGGAGGGCGTATTCGCACATCTGTAGCGCCAGCCGATTCCAACAGCCCCATACAACCGGTGAATCCGCTCGTTGCAACCCTTTCATTGTCTCACGACCACTAAGATGCCGGAGGCATGGCCACATCCTGCCTGAAACCGCCGCAGACAAACACACAGCACCAATCACCTCGGGCGATTCTGCGGAGGTGGATCGATCTGACCGCGAAACGGCATCGGTTGGTCTCACCGAAGCACTCAAATTCTCACGTTGATCGTCCCCACAGAAAGAGTTTGGCATTCCTGTGGAAAAGAGAATCAGTAGGTATGATTTGAAGAACGATCCTGATCCACGCGGAATTGGGCGTCGTTCCGTATAGAACAGAAGCACTACCACGTTCTTTTCAAGTTCGGCACGTAGATGAGATTCATTGACGGCGGGCCCCAGATTCCAGACGCACTTCTCCGAGCGCGAGATGAGGGACGCGTTGTGTTCTTCTGCGGCGCGGGTGTGTCGCGGGCACGCGCCGGTCTTGAAGATTTTTTCGGTTTGGCTGAATCCGTGATTCGGGAACTCGGCGCGGCGGAGGACTGCGACGCGTACAAAGTCCTCCGCAAGGCGTGGGAGATTGGCGACGAACTTGATGTCACAGGACTAATCTCCGCCGACCGCGTGTTCTCCTTGTTGGAGCGGGAGTTCACGACGCGGGACATACAGTCGGCAGTTGCGAAGAGTCTCGCACCGGCAGCAGAAGTCGATCGCTCGGCCCACGAAATCCTGCTCCGCTTGGCGCGGACTCCAGGCGGAAAGACGCAGCTCGTAACCACAAACTTCGATCGGCTGTTTGAATCTGAAGCAGCAGGAATCCCCTTGTTTCAACCGCCGCGTCTGCCGCAACCATCACGGCACGACGATTTGGACGGAATCGTATATCTACACGGCCGTGTAGATGCTGAATACTCCGGTGCAGAGGGAAACGGGTTTGTCCTTTCGAGTGCTGATTTCGGTCACGCCTATTTATCCGAAGGCTGGGCCACCGAGTTCTTCCGAGAAATTGTCCGAGAATACGTCGTTGTTTTCGTGGGGTATTCGGCCGATGACCCGCCTGTCCACTACTTACTCGAAGGTCTCAGACGAGATCCTGGTTCACTGCACGGAATCTACGCCTTCCAGTCGGATGGCTCGGCTGAACTCACCGCACGATGGAAACACAAGGGCGTCGAGGCGATTGCGTATTCTGACGCCGATCGGCACCACGCCCTCTGGGAGACGCTCGAGCATTGGGCGACTCGCGCGGACGACCCGGCGATCTGGCAGCAAGCCGTTCTGAACAAAGCAATGGCAGGCCCCAGAGATTTGAAGCCTCATGAGAGGGGGCAGGTCGCACACATCGTGTCGACCTACGAAGGTGCCAGAGCGTTCGCTGAAGCGGCACCACCGGCAGAATGGTTGTGTGTCTTCGATCCGCGATGTAGATATGAACGCCCGGGCCAAGTGGACTACATGAACCCCGACAGCCCGACGATCGATCCGTTCGCGTTGTACGGGTTGGACGTTGACGAGGTGCCGCAACGCAGCGGCGATGACTCTTTCTCCCATCGACGAACACCACCCACCGATGCGTGGGACGCATTCGCGAACTCCGAATTGGATCAACAGAATCTGTCGCCGCACAATCTCCCCGCAGTTCGCGGCGAGTCGGCTCGCAACGTTCCTACCTTACCTTCACGTCTTTCTTGTTTTGGATCGTGGATAGGGAATGTCGCCGGACAACCCGCAGCCATCTGGTGGGCAGCCCGTCAAGATTCGCTTCATCCGAGCTATCGCTGGATGATTGAATGGCGACTTTCGCGAACGCACGAGGGAATCGACGTAAGAGTTCACAAGGTGTGGACCTACCTTCTCGAAACGTGGAACCATCCGCCCGCCGATAGCAGACGTGACTGGTTTGATTTGAAGTCAGATCTTGAGCAGAATGGATGGTCACTCGGCGGCGTGCGACGGTTTGTGGCACTTTGCAAGCCGTCGCTGAAACTGGGGCCAGGACTGATGTCGCGTCAAGTGCCACCTAAGCCAGATGAGGAGTATCGCGAAAGCGAATTGGCTCGAGTCGAAGTTGAATGCCCTGTTCCACCAGAAGACGCTGAGATCCCCGCTGAATGGCTGCATCACGTTGTCCGAGGACTCCGGACTTGCCTTGACGCTGCGGCTCGACTCTGTATTGAGGTCAATGACTATCACGGTCATCACATCAGCCCAATCGAGGAAGACGACCGGCAAGATTTATCCGGCTACGAACGCACTCATGGGTTCTCTGGATTTGTCATCGGGTTTGCGACCCTCTTCGAACGCATGGTTTCCGAGGACGAGCGTCGTGCGAAAGAAGAGTTTCTCGCATGGCCTCAGGACGACGAGATTGCATTCGCTAGACTACGCTTCTGGGCAAGTGGAAAACCGGAAGTTGCAGCACCAGACGAGTTTGCTCAAGTAATTCTTACGTTGAGCGACGAGGTATTCTGGAGTTCCTACCACCAAAGAGACCTGCTCGTCGTGCTGGCGAAACGCTGGTCGGAATTGCCAGACGAGCTGCGCAGTGAGATCGAATCGCGAATCTTGGGAGGGCCGTCGCGGTACGACGGTGAAGAAGACGACTCGTTTACCGAGCGTGTAGCGTGGTCTGTGTTGGAACGGCTGCAATGGCTCGCCAGGAATGCGTGTCAGTTTTCGTTCGATCTTGATAGTGAGATTGCTAGCCGCCGACCGGACGCTCCGAACTGGAAGCCAGAGTTTGCGGAACATGCTGCAGATTCGCGCGAGATGCGTGGCGGATGCGTGGCGACGGATACTGAGCACAGTGCCCTCCTCCGCGAGCCTATTACTTCAATTCTCGCAAAAGCCATTGAGCTGTCTGGACGCTCAACTTCAAACCACCTGATGGAACATGATCCGTTCGCAGGCCTGTGTTCCGAGCGCCCGAAACGTGCATACCTCGCCCTTGCTTACGCGGCGCGGCGAAATGAGTGTCCAGAGTGGGCATGGAGAACGTTCCTCAATTCGGATTCCAGAGAGTCGGACTCAGCGGCATTCTCTGCAGTCATTGCGACACGACTTAGTCGGTTTCCAGACGAGTCTCTGGCGGTGTTGCTGTATCCAGCAACCTGGTGGCTGCAAAAGGTCAGCAAGTCTCTTTCTGCTGGTTTCCCAGATGCATTCGATCGCGTTATGGGACGATTGACTGACGTTATTGCGGCTTCCCCTGATATCGCAACTTCTGCGGTAGGTCATTCAGCTCGTGCGCGGGACTGGGTCATGGAAGCGATCAATTCGCCGGTGGGTCATCTGGTTCGCGCTGCCTTCGACCACAGCAGATATCATGTGGCTGCAACAGTGCACTTGGGCCTCGGACCGATCGAGAAGTGCCTGGCCTTGTCGGGAGATCCCCGACGCCACGCAATTGCGATGGCTACGCATCATCTTGGATGGCTGCACGTGTATGCTGGCGTATGGACAGAGAAAAACCTGCTGACCATTCTTGATGGTGATGACGCTGAAGACCAAGAAGCATTTTGGGCCGGGTTCTTTTGGAATCCAAGAGTGTCTAGCCCCGGATTGTTTCTGCGAATCAAGAACGGACTGTTGGCGGTTGCGAAGAATGGAACCCATTCACGTGAAGGACACTACCAATCGCTCGCGTATCTCTTGCTCACAGGGTGGACTTCGTCTGCTGAGAATGAAGGTCGTCGCTGGGTGGACAATGCGGAACTGAGAGATGTGCTTTTGCAGGGTGGCGATGAACTCCGGTCTCATGTTCTATGGCAATTCGAACGGGTACTGCGAGACGGGGATGTCAATAAACGAGAAGAGTGGCAGAACAGAGCCTATGAGTTTTTCGAGGAAGTGTGGCCGAGGCAACGTTCTGTCAAAACGCCTGAGATGACCGCTCGAATAGTCGACGTTCTCGTTGCACACTCGGACGGATTCGGGAAGTTGATCAATCTGGTTTCGCCACTGCTGACGACGATCCGTGATGCTACTAGCCTCCACATTCACTTTCGAGGCAAAGTGAAGCATGTTATCGAAGCACACCCGGAACGATTTCTGCATCTCTTGCATATCGTCCTTCCCGACGATGTTCGTTACTGGCCGTACGGGATAAACGACGCTCTCAGCATGATTGCTGACGCAGACGAGGCGTTGCTTTCTGACACCCGCCTTCGCGAGCTTCGGCGCAAGTGGGATGCGAGGTAGTGACCGCTAGTTTCGAATTCTGAAGCACGAGTCCGTGATTGCTCTAGTTGACTGATCCGCACACCGTCTTCGGTGGTCACGACTGAAATCACTTCGGTGTGTCGGACGGATGCGCATTGCTGCAGTCGAATCACATATATTCAAGTTCGAACCCGTTGAAGCAATCTGTGTCTTGTAACAGCGTTAAACTAGAATTCAGAATCTTGGAAAGCCAAATGAGCACTCAAGAAAGTACAGATTTCCGTTGGCCGAGAAAGGGGGATACACTTTTCACTCAGGCTGAAAACTCGTATGAAAATGCAGAAATTGCAGGCCGATCGCACAGTCGGCTCGTGATGATGTTTACGGGTTATAAGCTTGGAGGTGACCTAATGGTTCAGCACTCGAACCAAGGAAACTGTGAACGAGCCGCACTGGTGTACCCAATTGTCTTCAATTATCGTCACTTCATCGAACTCGCGTTGAAATACATCATTGCAACATATGGCGGAACGGTTGGGATCAAGCCGAATTGGAATACGCACGACTTGGAGACACTCTGGTGTACATTCAGGCGAGTTCTGATTGGGTACGGACATGAAGACCCCGACGGCACTGATCAGGTGATAAGCAAGACTATTACTGAGTTTTCCAAAGTCGATGAAAGGTCGTTTTCCTTTCGCTATCCGGTTGATCGGCAAGGCAGAAAGATCCCACTTGGCCACGAAGAACTCGACTTAAACTCCCTTGCCGATGTCATGAAAGGGCTGGAAGGGTATTTCATCGGAACTGACGGATACTTGGACAACTTGCAGAATGCCGGCCCATGAAAAACGCATTGTTCGAAAATCGTGCAGCCAATGTTCGAAGCAATCCCGTACCTGTTATATCGACCGATACAGGGAACCGATTCTCTCTAAGTGGCTTCGGTGGTCACGACCGATTAAGGTGCAATTCCGTGACCCGTCTTCGGTGTGTCGGGCCGAGGGTTGACATCAGCTGATCGTTTCGACGCTCAGGACTGCGCCCTCCTGTGTTACGCGGCAGCGGCGGGGCAGCTCGCCGGTGGCCAGTGAATTGCCGTCATCAATTGACTGCAGAGGACTTTTCGCCGCCACAGGTTTCGAAATCACGAAGTTGCCGGGAATGGCCACGCGGTGGCTTCGGCGGGAACTTACCCAGCATTTGACACCATCTTGTAGTAACCGTCAAATACATCACAGCGTGCAATACTCCCCGCCGGTTCCGGCGGCCGTAAAATGAAGGAAATGAAAGCGATCCCGGACGAGATGTGCGACCTAAGCGATGCGAATAAATGCGTCAGGTTCGTCGGCCCCGCAATCCATGTTCTCAGATGTCAAAGGATTTCACCAAGTGCGAGCAGTCAGCTGGAGCGATGGGATTTATTGGATTCAAAGCCAGACGCCGATCGAAGCGGAGATCATGCTACACCCTTCATATCCGAGTGGGTTCGGAAACTCAGCTTGTCCCAGTTTCCCTGCTCCAAACAGAGAGAAAAGCGTTTGAGGCAGCCGTCAAGTCTCTCCGCATTCGTGGAGCCCTCCTTGCTGCAGGCAGGAAGGAGGTAGTGAAGTCATGAAGTTCCGCAAACCGCCAGTCGCCGAAGTTTGGATTTCGCTTGATTTTGAGCCGAACGAAAAAAAACAGCAGTTCGACCTTGAACTGGTGAGGCAGTACCTCGAACCGTTCCGCGAAGAGCTTCCGAAGGGTGAGATTCGGAGCGAACGTGAATTTACGATACAGACCAGCTCGCCCCATGAACTGCCGGAAAAGGTTCAGATAACGGACCGCATTCAGCACTTTCGACAATGGGACGAGTCGAGATCGCAGATGCTGCAGGTGGGCGACGACCAGTTGTCGTTTCATGTTCTGAAGTCGGCAAACGAAACGCCGGGCTACGGCAAAGTCAGGCAGGCGACGCAGCCGAAACTTGAAGCGTATGTAGATGTGTTTCAGCCCAGTGCGATACGGCATGCCACGCTGCATTACCTCGACATCATCGATATCCCCGTGCCCGATTCCCAAAAGATCGATCTGCAGGATTTTTTTCCATATGCCTCCGACCTGCCTGAGTCGCCGTTCGGCACAATTTCGGCCTTCGTTCAGCAGTTTCAGATCGCTTGCCCGGTTGACGACGGCCCATTGTTCATGCGACTGCAGACGCTGCCAGCACCAAAGGAACTGTCCGTGCTTCGGTTCCGACTCGAATGGCACAAGCAGTCGTCCGACGTGAACTCACTTGACCTGAACCAGGTGTGGAAAAGAATGGACGTTGCACACGACTACATGTGGGATTGTTTTACCACAGCCCTTTCGCAGGCTACACTTGAGTTGTTTGAGCCAATTCACGAGGAAGAAAACGACTGAGATGCCACTTGCCGTCGCCCAGTATTCGCCGCCCCCAGCGTACGTCACACCTGCCAAGGATCAGGACGACCAGCGATTCGGTGGCGTATTTGCCACCGATGCCATTCGCTGCGAGATGTCGCAACTGAAAGTTGCTGGGTTCACGTACCCGCTTCGACGCACCTGCCGAGCGAGCTTCATCCCGGTCGCTGGGGAGTTTCTTGTCGAGGAATTCAGTGCGTTCGTCGGTCGCGGCGAATCGATCGACGCTGCCAGAGAAGACTGGGCTCTGCGCGTCCACGCCGCGTTCCAGGAGTTGCTGCACAAACGCCCATTCGAAATGACAGTCGACGAGAAGAAAGTGTGGTCTGTTTTGTCGTCGAACATCGACGTCGCTGTCTACCGCAACCAGATGCCGTTGAAGGCGATCCAGTTCGGGCGAGTGAGCCAGGCACGCCCGTATCCTTCGCAGATCCAATGGGACGATGGAACGCGAGAGGACATTCGGGTTAGCCAGGTCGACGCAGACGATTTCATCACATATAAGCCCGGCCAGCCATTTGAGGCTGTCGTAGCACGTGATCCCGTCAGCTATCGCCTGAAGCGAATTGTTCATATTGAACGTCGCCAGGAACCGGCTCGGATAAGTGCCCGTGAAGAAGCGGAATTGCTCGATTCCATCGGTTCGTCGAAGACCCTGCCAAAAGGCGACTGGGACTGAACCAGTAGTGCGAGGAAGGACGAATGGAGATCTTCTTTCTCGATGTAGGGCAAGGCACTTGCCAAGTCATCATGCTCGGCCAGCGCAGAGCGATCGTGGTTGACTGCGGGCTGCGAAACGACAGGTTGGTTTTGCAATTCCTCCAGCGTTCAGGGATCGAATTCCTCGAACGGCTCATCGTTTCGCACAGTCACGACGATCACATCGGTGGTGCGGTCTCGATCATGGGGGCGTATCAGCCACGACCGCCGTCGTTTCTGCCGGTACCAGCAACACGCACGGCCATCCTCGCAGTGATGTCATTGAAGCGATGACCGCAAGCGGCATGCATGTGCTCTGTACGCAGATCACACGTCGGTGCAATGGCAATGTTCGTGATCTCGAGCACCTGCGTCCGGGCGTCCTTCGCCCGCAAACGCATCTGGGGTGTTCGTCGGCAACGAAAGATTTGACTGATTCCGGACATAGCAAAAACGTGGCCTGCGCCGGGACAGTCCGCGTCGAGATAACGGCAACCGACATGATCGTCGAACGATTGGCGGACCATCAGCGTGCCGTCGACCGACTGCCGCGAAGTGCGACTGCGTGCCCGCTTTGTCGTTTCTCACCTCGTCCAGCTGAAGCTCCACAATCCTCATCGGCGGGCCTCTGAAACTACCCATGACGAACCGACATTCTGCACGAATTTGCTCTGCGATCCGGGAGCACGAGCGTGCCGCAACTCGCATCGGTGGTCACGACCGATGTGGGAGAGGGAGCCATCTTTGCGAACCGGTGGACAATCGTCGTTGCTCCCGCATTATAAGAGTAAGATCTGTGTTGAGAATGCGCGGCGCGGCACCAGTGCCGCGCATCTGCGTCGGCATCTGTGATAAGTAGCTGCGCGGGGTTGCGTTTCCGTGCTGCCGACTATCAAGTGATCGAGAAGTCCCAGAAGACCCGACTCGCTGTCGGCCAGTGACTCTTCCACGCAGCCGTCACGTTCGGTTGGGGGGTTGCGGCAAACCTGGGTTTTAGAACGCTGGTTTTCGAGTCTGCTGTCGCGAAGCTGACTGCCTGCAATTCGTCAACAGACAGGATGCCCCGCGCGATCGGCGGGGAAATGTCTCCGGCGTGGGCCTTCTTTTGTCAGCCCCGACAGCACTGGACGCCCCCACTGACGCAGGAATTTCAGTTTCCGGCTTTTCCGGACAAACGGCAACACGAAGGCAGGTGTCGGTGTAGAATTTGCTGCTGAGCTTCCACGGCGTGATGAGACAGATGATTGAGGGACAAAATGAGCAAAACAGATACCCACGCAATTGACCCTGTCTGCGGCATGACGGTCGATACCGGATCAGCGCGGTCTTCGAGCTACCAGGGCGATGACTACTTTTTCTGCAGCGAATCGTGCCAACGGAGGTTTGAGCACGATCCGCAACAGGTTCTGTCGAAAGCGGCTCAGCAGGAAACAGCCAGACGCCCGGATGCTCACACCGAGCACAGCTGCTGTTCGCACGCTGTTGAGAAGTCGGCAGACACGCGGACCACGGCAGCTGATTCACCGCCGTCCGATCCCGACGCCATCTACACCTGCCCGATGCACCCCGAGGTGGAACAGGTCGGGCCGGGCGACTGCCCGATCTGCGGGATGGACCTCGAACCGAAATTTGTCGACACGACGGATCGCGGCGATGCACAGCAGTACCGCGACATGCTTCGTCGTTTTCAGGTGGGCATTACTCTGTCGGTGCCTCTGCTGGTACTGGCAATGGGACCGATGGTTGGCCTGAATCCGGCGGCAGCCATGTCGGATCAGTTGTTCGGCTGGTTACAGTTTACGCTGGCCACCCCGGTCGTATTCTGGTGCGGCTGGCCGCTGTTGGTCCGCGGAGCGAAATCGTTTCGCACGATGAACCTGAATATGTTCTCACTGATCGCCGTGGGAACCATGTCGGCGTTTCTGTTCAGTCTGTTTGTTGTGCTGTTTCCGGCGGTGATACCCGAAGCGTTTTTTGAGAACGGTAAACCGCCGCTGTACTTTGAGGCGGCGGCGGTGATCATCACGCTGGTATTGCTCGGACAGGTACTGGAACTGCGTGCGCGACAACAAACCGGCAATGCCGTTCGGGAGCTGATGGAACTCGCTCCGGAAACAGCTCATCGGATAACGGATCAGGGTGAGGAAGAGGAGGTAGCACTCGGCAACGTACACAAAGGCGATCGGCTGCGAGTGCGGCCGGGCGAGAAAGTGCCGGTCGACGGAAAGGTTGTCAGCGGCAGCAGCAGTGTTGATGAATCGATGCTCACCGGTGAACCGATTCCGGTGAAGAAGGGTGAGGGTGACGAGATCACCGGCGGGACACTTAACCAGACCGGAGCGCTGGTGATGGAAGCCGTCGGTGTCGGCGAAGATACGGTGCTGAACCGAATCGTACAGATGGTTGCCGAAGCCCAGCGGAGTCGGGCTCCGATTCAGAAGCTGGCCGATGTCGTATCCCGCTATTTTGTCCCGGCCGTCATTGCCTGTTCGATACTGGCGTTTATCGGCTGGGGAATATTCGGACCGGAACCACGTCTGGCTCATGCCTTTGTGGCCGCGGTGGCCGTGCTGATCATCGCCTGCCCGTGTGCACTGGGTCTGGCCACACCGATGTCGGTGATGGTTGGCGTCGGCCGCGGTGCGAAAGAAGGTGTGCTCATCAGAAATGCCGAAGTGCTGGAAGTGATGGAAACGGTGGACACCATTGTTGTCGACAAGACGGGAACTCTGACGCAGGGGCGACCGGAGGTGACGGGCATCGAAACTTTCGGCGACTGGAATGACAGCGATGTACTGAGGCTGGCGGCTGCTGTGGAAGCTCAAAGTGAACATCCCCTGGCGCAGGCTGTTGTTCGGCGAGCAAAAACGGATGAACTGTCAGTTCCGGATGCCTCTGAATTCGACAGCATCACCGGAGGTGGTGTTCGAGCGAAGGTTGACGGCCACGAAGTGCTGGCTGGCAAGGCGGACCTGCTGGACAAACAGTCGATTTCCGGCGTGGATGCCGGACGGGACACAGCGACTCGGCATCAGTCTGAAGGGGCGACGGTCATTTTTATCGCTGTCGACGGCAGACTTGCGGCCATCATGGCAATCACGGACCCGATCAAGGAAAGCACTCCCGCGGCCCTTGCAACGCTTCATGAACTGGGCCTGAAAGTTGTCATGCTGACCGGTGACGCTCAGCCCACCGCGAAAGCCGTGGCAGAGAAACTGGGCATCGACGAATTTCATGCGGGTGTTTCACCGCAGGACAAGCACGACTTTCTCAGACGCCTCAAGACCGAAGGTAAAATCGTGGCGATGGCGGGTGATGGAATCAATGACGCGCCCGCACTCGCCGAGGCGAATGTCGGGATCGCCATGGGAACCGGTACTGGTGTCGCGATTGAATCCGCCGGAGTCACGCTGGTTGGAGGCGACCTGCGAGGCGTTGCGGCGGCCAGCAATCTGAGTCGCCGAACGATGAGCAATATTCGCCAGAATCTGTTCTTCGCCTTCGTTTACAACGCTCTTGGCGTACCGGTAGCGGCGGGTGTGCTGTATCCGGTGTTCGGCATGCTGCTTAGCCCGATGATTGCCGCCGCGGCAATGAGCTTCAGCAGCGTATCAGTGATTGCCAACGCCCTGCGTCTGCGAGCGGTGAAGCTGGTGTAAGCAGGAACGCTGGCAAATCAGGTCATCCGGTCAAACCCGACTCAGCGTTCCTGAGTAGCCGGCGAACGAGTCGGTCTCAACGCCAAGTCTTTGCAGAATGGTGACGAACAGCTGTGCAAGAGGAAGCTCTTCCACTTCCACCCGGCCGCGCCATCCGGCGTCCGTGACGATACCGGCACCCGCCTGATTATCCTCATTCCCCCTGCCGAACTTCAGATACCGGCCGTTTGCAAACCCGAGGTTCTTTCCGCCCGCAGAGATGATCGGATAATTGCGGGAGAGGTGAAAACTGCTGGAGGCGGAGCCATGCATGGCAAACGTGTTGTCCAGCATGTTGCCGTAACCGGTCGGCTCCGGCGTATCCTTCAGTCTCTTTGCGAAACGACCGAATTCCTCAGCCTGGTAGCGGTTGTAGGTGCCGAGATTCTTCCAGCCGTTGGGCTCCTTCACGGCGTGAGTCAGCCCATGAGCACCACCAAGTCCCACGGCCATTGACAACAGGTCGTGCGGACCTTCCCCGTTTTCTCTTCCCAGCTGAAATGTCGCGACGCGCGTCGAGTCGCTCAGGAAGGCAAGATAGATCAGTTCATACATGGTCTGGAAATAAAGGCGAGCTTCTTTGGGTTCGGCATCCAGATGCAGGTTTCGCGTATCCACCTTCGGTACTGGCGTATCAATCCACCGCTGAGCCTTCGCCAGCTTCACCTCTGTATCGCGGACTGCATCCAGATAC